>NZ_JBHUKS010000004.1:0-558947 GCF_042684085.1 Amycolatopsis silviterrae | reverse complement strand
CCTCACGGACCTCCGGACATGGTCATACGGGCATAAAACGGGCACATCGCCGGTTCTGGCGTCCTTTGTGGATGGCCCGGCCGGTGTGCGGCCACGCGGCTTAAGTCCCTGGCATGGGAATCTAGGTCCCGCAAGGAGTCCTTCACGGCTTTTGTCCGGATTTCAGCGCACACCGTGCCGGATCGCGCACGCTGAGTTGGTGTCGTACCGAGTGGAGTTGGTTACAGTTTCGAGACCTGGCCCTGGGACCGGTACGCTGAATCCTCGTGCGCCTAGGGGTACTCGACGTCGGTTCCAATACCGTCCACTTGCTCGTGGTCGACGCCCACCGTGGCGCCCACCCGACCCCGATGCACTCCGAGAAAACGATGCTGCGGCTGGCCGAACAGCTGACCGGGTCCGGCGAACTGAGCCGGCCGGGCGAGGACGGCCTGGTCCGGGCGGTCGAATCGGCTAAATCCGCGGCCGCGCGGCTCGGCTGCGAGGACGTGCTGGCGTTCGCGACGTCCGCGGTGCGCGAGGCGAAGAACTCGGCGAAGGTGCTCGCCAGGGTGACCGCCGAGACCGGTGTCAACCTGCGGGTTCTGTCCGGAGAGGACGAGGCGCGGCTCACCTTCCTCGCGGTGCGCCGGTGGTACGGCTGGTCGGCCGGGAAGCTGCTGGTGCTGGACATCGGCGGCGGTTCGTTCGAGGTCGCGATGGGCCGCGACGAGGAACCCGAACTCGCCGCGTCGCTCCCGCTCGGCGCGGGCCGCACCACCCGTACTCGCTTCCGCAACGACCCGCCCACGCGCTCCGAGGTCGTCGCGACGTCGGCCTGGCTCGAGGACCAGCTCGCCGGGCTCGCGAAAAAGGTTGCCGGACAGGGCATTCCGGACCGGGTCGTGGCAACTTCCAAGACGTTCCGCTCGCTCGCCCGGCTGACCGGAGCGGCCCCCTCGGCGGCGGGCCCTCGCGTGCGCCGTACGCTCACCGATACTGCCCTTCGCCAGCTCATCGCCTTCATTTCGCGGATGACCGCCGCGGATCTGGCCCAGCTGGAAGGTGTCAGCGGGAGCCGGTCGCACCAGCTCGTGGCCGGCGCGCTGGTGGCGCAGGCCGCGATGCGGGCGCTCTCCCTCACGGAGTTGGAGATTTGCCCCTGGGCGCTGCGAGAGGGTGTCATCCTGCGGCGGTTGGACCACGCCAATGGGTCGGACGACACTGGAGCCGCGGTCGCCGGCGTTTCGGCGAGTGGGGAGGACCGGTGACAGCAGCGGACTGGACTTGGCCGACGAAGACCAGGCACGGTGAAGAGGTGACGGACATGCACTGCACGGTGTCGATCGCGCGCGGCGCCGAAGGCAGGTGTGCCCGAGTGACCACAACAAACCCCGAGCGCGCTTTGGACAGCACGGTATGACGGACCAGACCGGCGGCGACCAGCCCCAGAAGACCGTGGCCGAACTGCTCGCCCAGCACGGGCAGCAGGTCGACGGCGGACGGCGACGCAGGCGCAGGGCGGCCGATGACGAGGACGAGGCCGCCCCGCGGCGCTCGAGCCTCACCGACACCGGACCACAGGCGATCATCGACCGGGTGGCCGCAGAGGGCGGCACCCCGCCGCCTCCTTCGCGTCCCCCTGGCGGCCGTCGCCGTCCGGACGCGGCACCGCGACCCGCGCCGCCCGGCCCGCCCGCGCCGCCGCAGGAATCGGGCCAGTACCCGCGTCCCGGGCAGCAGCCTTCGGGGCAGTACCCCGCGCCGCAGGACGCCGGGCCGCCGCCGATGAACGGCCAGCCGTCCGGGCAGTACCCGGCTCCGCAGGAGTCGGGCCAGTACCCGGCGAACGGCCAGCAGGACTCGGCTTACGTGCGTCCCCCGGCTCCTCCGCAGGAGTCCGGGCAGTATCCGCGGCCGGCGAACGGCCAGCAGGATTCGGCCTACGTGCGCCCGCCCGCGCCGCCGCAGGAGTCGGGGCAGTTCGCCCGCCCCGCGCCGCCCGCGGCCGGTCCGCAGGGCACTGGCTACCTGCGTCCCGCCGCGCCGCAGGACTCCGGTTTCGTGCGTCCCCCGGCTCCTCCGCAGGAATCCGGGCAGATGCCGGTGCCGCCGCGCGGCCGTCCGCCGCGTCCGCAGGCAGGCGGCGAGGAGACCCGCGGCGCGGTGCCGCCGGTCCGCCGCCGTCCGGCCCCGCAGCCGCCGCAGGCCCCGCCGCCCCCACCGGACGGCGGGCTCGCCGCCCGGCTCGACGGTCTCGACGGCGACGCCCCGGAACCGCCCGCGACGCCGATGGCCAGCGGCGCGTTCCCGGCTCCCGCCGCGCCCAACCGGCCGCGGCGCGCACCGGCCCGCCGTCCGGCGCCGAAGCAGGAGCCGCACACCGAGCAGTTCGACGCGGTCGACGGCCCGCCCGCCGAGGGCGTCGCCGAAGACGCGCCGCCCGCGGGTCTCGCCGGCTGGCGCCAGCGTCGGCAGGCGGAGCAGCTGGAGGACACCGAGGTCGGCATGATGCCGGCCGTGCCGCCCGCCGGTGCGGAGCCGGAGGCAGCTGAGGATTACGTCGAAGACGACTACGTCGACGACGGTTACGAGGACGAATACCCGCCCGCCGCCGCGGATTACGACGCGGGCCCGCCGACTGCGGGCTACCCGGCTCCGATGCCGTTCGCGCCGGGCGGCAACGAGCCGGTCGAGGACGACCTGGCCGAGTACGAGCGCGAGTTCGCCGAACCCGGCGGCTACCCCGAGGGCCAGCCGGACTTCGAGGGCGACGACGGCTACGGGTACGAGCGGGCCGAGGGCTACGAGCACGCCGAGGGATACGCCGAAGGCGACGAGTACGACGACTACCCCGAGGAAGCCGTAGCCGAGGAGGCTCCGGAGGCCGAAGCCGAGCCGGAACCCGCGGTGTCGGCGGGCAAGCAGTGGCTGACCCTGGCCGGGCAGCTGGCGCTGGGCGTCGTCGGCGGGGCCGGCGTGTGGCTCGGCTTCAACTGGCTGTGGGTCAACCTCGCGCCCGCCGCGCTCGTGGGCGCGTTGCTGGTGATCGTGGCGCTGGTGTGGATCGTGCGGAAGATCCGCCGCGCCGAGGACCTGCAGACGACGCTGCTGGCGATTCTCGTCGGGCTGGTGGTGACGGTGTCGCCCGCGGCGCTGTTGCTGGTGGCCAAGTAGCCCGCCGCCAAGGGCACTGGGGCAGGATGGGCGCGTGAGTGAGAGCGCGCCCGTCCCCGTGGGGTTGAGCACTGCCTCGGTGTGGCCGCTGCGCGCGGGCGCGGCGTTCGAGCTGGCCGCGGACCTCGGCTACGACGGCGTCGAGGTCATGGTCTGGGCCGATCCGATCAGCCAGGACGTCTCGGCGATCCGGCGCTGGTCGCGGCGCACCGGAATGCCGGTGCTGTCCGTGCATTCGCCGTCGCTGCTGATCACCCAGCGGATCTGGTCGCCGGACCCCGAGGTGCGGCTGCGCCGGTCCGTGGACGCCGCGCTGGAACTCGGCGCGCGCACGGTCGTGGTGCATCCGCCGTTTCGCTGGCAACGCCGCTACGGCGACGCGTTCGGCGATCTCGTCGACGAGCTGGAGGACGCCAGCGGGGTCGACGTCGCGGTGGAGAACATGTTCAAGGTCCGTCCGCCGGGCGGATCGCGCGACGCGCGCGTTTCGGCGTTCCGGCCTTCGATCGACCCCACCGACGTCGGATTCCGGCACTACACCTTGGACCTGTCGCATTCGGCCGCGGCGCGGATGGACGCGCTGGCACTCGCGGACCGGATGGGCGCGGGGCTGAGCCACGTCCATTTGGCGGACGGCACCGGCATCCCCAAGGACGAGCACCTGATTCCCGGGCACGGCGGGCAGCCGTGTGCCGAGTTGCTGGAAAAGCTTGTCCGGGACGGGTTTTCCGGGCAGGTCGTGCTGGAAGTGAATACGCGGCACGCGACCGGGGCGGCGTCGCGGGCCCGTGCGCTGGCGGAGGCGTTGCTGTTCGCCCGGTTGCACCTCGGGCAGTGATCCGCGGGTGATCTTGCTCGGCTGTCCGGGCGGTCCCTGCCCGGCACCGCTCGCAAAGGCGGCGGCGCACCGTAAAGTGCCGGGCGTGACCTCGCTGCCATCGCCGTCTCCAGCCTTCCCCGGACCCGGTTCCACGCGCCGTATCGCCGTGGCCGGTCGTCCGTGAGCGCGGCCGACGACACCGCGACCGCCTTCGCCACGGCCACCGCAGTCCGGTCGCTCGGAGACGGCACGTTCACCGCGACGTTGCGAGCGGAATGGGCGATCGGGAGCCATCCGCACGGCGGATTTCTGGTGGCATTGCTGGCGAAAACCGCCGCTTCCGCATTGCACGAACGCGGGGACGCGACGGTCGAACCGCTCGCGGTGAGCACCGAATTCCTGCACGCGCCCGCGCTCGGCCCGGTGCTGCTGCGCGCCGACGTGCGCAAAGTCGGCCGCCGGGTGTCGGTGGTCGCGGTGTCGCTCGAACAGCGCGGCCGCGCGTGCGTCGAGGCGCGGGTCACGGTCGGCAGGCTGCCGGTGCGCCGTTCCGAATGGACGGACCTGCCGCAGCTGCCCGCCGAACCGCCGTCCAGCGCGTTGCAGCTCGGCAAGGACACCCCGGAAGGCCCGTTCCACCTGTCCGCGGCCTGCGACGTGCGGCTGGACCCGATGACCGCGGGATTCGTCTCCGGCCGCACCGGCGACCCGCCGCGGTTGCGGATGTGGGCCCGTCCCCGCGCGGGCCAGCCCGACGTGTACTTCGCGCTGCTGGCCGGCGACCTCAACCCGCCGGTGGTGGCGAACCTCGGCAGGCACGGCTGGGCCCCGACCGTCCAGATGACCTCGCTCGTGCGGGCCCGCCCGGCCCCCGGCTGGCTGCGGATCCTCGTCGAGGCGCGGTCGGTGCACGAGCCGTGGTTCGACTCGGACGCGACGGTGGCCGACTCGCAGGGCAGGGTCATCGCGCAGGTGCGGCAGCTGGCGCTCGCCCCGGCACCAGGCGGCTGACGCGCGTTTGGCACGCTGGCCGCATGAGTGTGATCGCGGTGCTGGGTGCGGGAAAGATCGGCGAAGCCCTGCTGTCGGGCCTGCTCAACGGCGGCCACGAGCCAGGCGACCTGCTCTTCACCGAGCGGTACGAGGAGCGGGCGCGCGAGCTGGAGACGCGCTACCCGGGCATGAAAGCGGCGACCGTCGCGGACGCCGCCCGGCGCGCGGACATCCTGGTGGTCGCGGTGAAGCCGCAGGACATCGAGCCGGTGCTGGACGAGCTGGCCCCGCTGCTCGGGACGGCGTCGCTGGTCGTGTCGCTGTGCGCGGGGCTGCCGACCGCGCTGTACGAACGCCGGCTGGCCGCGGGTGTCCCGGTGGTCCGCGTGATGCCGAACACCCCGATGCTGGTCGGCGAGGCGATGAGCGCGATCTCACCCGGCAAGCACGCGACGCCCGAGCACCTCGCGACGGTCAAGGAACTGCTGTCGCACGTCGGCCAGGTCGTCGAGGTCCCGGAACGGCAGCAGGACGCGGTCACCGCACTGTCCGGCTCTGGTCCGGCGTACTTCTTTTACCTGGTCGAGGCCATGATCGACGCGGGCATCCTGCTCGGCCTGCCGCGTGCGCTGGCCGGACAGCTGATCATCCAGTCGGCGGTCGGCGCGGCGAAGATGCTCGCCGAGGGCCAGGACCACCCGGTGCTGCTGCGCGAGGCGGTGACGTCCCCGGCCGGGACCACCATCAACGCGATCCGCGAACTGGAGAAGCACGGCGTGCGCGCGGCGCTGCTCGACGCGATCGAGGCCGCCCGCGACCGCTCGGAGGAGCTGGGCCGCGCCCACGAAAACTGATCCGGCGCGGCTGCTCCGCCTTCGCCCGGACCGCCCCAATGTGGCGTTCGGTGCATGCGACGCACCCAATGTGGCGTTGGTTGCGTGGGACGCACCCAATGCCACATTGGGGTCTTCAGCGGCGGGTGCGGTGTTGTCGGTGGGCGGGGGTTCTTTCCGCTGACCCGGTGGGCTCGGTGTGCGGTTTGGGGTGTCGGTGAGGGGACCCTTGACGGAATCTGATTCCCTCAAGGAGTCCTTCACGGACATCTGCGGGGGCGGAGCCAGTCGGGCAAGTCGGGCATTCCGGATCTGGCTGCGCCGTCCGGGCTACGCGAAGGCCCAGGTGAGGGCCCATCCTGGTGACAGGCGTCGCACTAGTCCCACCTGTCCCGCTACCCTCGGAAGAGCACGTGCGTGTCGATACCACAGGTGGGGAAGCCTCGTGGCGCGACACGTGTCGAAGGACGCGGTAAACATGTCGCCGAACAAGAGGGAGGATTTGCCCGCGGTAGGGCAGGTCCAGTTTTTGACAGTCGCCGAAGTGGCCACGCTGATGCGGGTCTCGAAGATGACCGTGTACCGCCTGGTGCACTCGGGTGAACTTCCCGCGGTCAGAGTCGGGAAGTCCTTCCGGGTGCCGGAAAAAGCGGTGCACGAGTATCTGCAGGGTGCTTACTTCGACGTGGGCTGAGAGGTCGCCGGGCATGTGTCAAACCATGCCCGCCGACCAGCCCGCGCCGGGACGCTAGTAGCCTGGTAAACCGCTCGTGCCTGTGCGCTCCACCCGTTGGACGCTGCGCCGGGCAGCGTGACCGACGACAAGAGGAGCGCCCATGGGTTCCGTGATCAAGAAGCGCCGCAAGCGCATGTCCAAGAAGAAGCACCGCAAGCTGCTGCGCCGCACGCGCGTGCAGCGGCGCAAGGCCGGCAAGTGAGCCGTCCGCGCGGTTGAGGTTTCGTGGCCCGTCCAGTCTCTGGACGGGCCACACTCATGTTCGGACCCTCCTACGCCCGATCGAGTGAGGCGCGTATCGCAATCCGGGCGTCGCTGTTAAAACCAGGTAAGCCCTGGTCAGAAGGGCGTCCGGGGCCGGTAACATGGCAGGCGCATCAGCGCGATGCTTCCAGCGAGTGCAGGTTCGCGCACCCCGAGTGATCACTCCGTCTTGCACACTGCTGCCGATCAGGGAGTTCCATGGCCTCGAACATCGTGCTCGTCACCGGGGTCGCCGGCGACCTGGGCGGGAAGCTGCTCGCCCGGCTCGGTGCCCATCCGGATCTCGAGCGGGTGATCGGCGTCGACACCGCCCCACCCTCCAAGGACGTCCAGCAGCGGATGGGCCGCGCCGAGTTCGTCCGCGCCGACATCCGCAATCCGCTCATCGCGAAGGTGATCAGCAGCGCCGAGGTGGACACCGTCGTGCACACCTCGTGCACCGCGCATCCGGCCGGGCCGAGCAGGCGCGCGGCGGTGAAGGAAGTCAACGTCATCGGCACGATGCGGCTGCTCGCGGCGTGCCAGCGCGCGCCGAAGGTGCGCAAGCTCGTGGTGAAGTCCAGCGCGGCGGTGTACGGCGCGGGCGCGCGTTCGCAGGCGGTGTTCACCGAGGATTCGGAGCTGATCCCGCCGTCGTCCAGCGGGTATGCGAAGGACGCGGTCGAGATGGAGGGCTACGTGCGCGGGCTCGCCCGCCGCCGCCCGGACCTGACGATCACGCTCGCCCGGTTCGCGAACATCATCGGCCCCGAGGTCGACACCGTGCTGGCGCGGTACTTCTCGCTGCCGGTCGTTCCGACGGTCTTCGGGTACGACTCCCGGCTGCAGCTGCTGCACGGTTCAGACGCGCTGTCGGTGCTGGAAATGGCGACGCTGGAAGACCGGCCGGGCGTGTTCAACGTCGCCTCCGAGGGCGTGCTCACGCTGTCGCAGGCGATCCGCCGGGCGGGCCGGGTCGGGCTGCCGATGCCGCGCGCCGTGGTGCCCTCGGTCGGGAAGCTGCTGCGCGGAGCCCGGCTGGTCGATTTCTCCGCTGATCAGGTACGGCTGCTGAACTTTGGCCGCGCGATCGACATCACCAAGCTCAAGAAGGAATTCGGGTACACGCCCCGCTGGACCACCCGCGAGGCGTTCGACGATTACGTGGCCGGCCGCGGCCTGCGTCCGGTGCTCGACGGCGGCGCACTGGCCGGGCTGGCCGGCAAAGTGCTCGAGGCCGCCGCCACCGGGCAGGCGCGCCGATGAACCACGCGAGGGCCGGAAGTGAGGCGAATCCCGTGAACGGTGCCGAGGCACAGGTCATCCCGCTGCACGGGCCCGGCAGGGAGAAACCAGCCGAGGTCCCGGAGCAGGCCGAGCCGAGGGCGGACGCGCCGGTCGTCGAGTTCCCGGCGCAGCCGTCCGGTCCGGTGCGCGAGCCCGCGGCCGACCCGCTGTCCGAGTCGGTGCGGAGCGCGCTCACCTTCCTGCGCCACCGGCTCACCGGCGACTACGCGGTGGACGAGTTCGGTTTCGACGCCGAACTCACCGAGACGCTCGTGCTGCCGCCGCTGCGCGCGTTGTACGAGAAGTGGTTCCGCGTAGACACTTTCGGCGTCGAGAACCTGCCGACGGCGGGCGGCGCGCTGCTGGTGTCCAACCACTCCGGCACCTTGCCGCTCGATGCGCTGATGACCGCGGTCGCGGTGCACGACGAGACCGGCGGACGGCATCTGCGCGGCCTCGGCGCGGACCTGGTGTTCAAGCTGCCGCTGGTGGGGTCGTTCGCGCGCAAGTCCGGGCAGACGCTCGCCTGCAACGCCGACGCCGAACGGTTGCTGACCAACGGCGAACTGGTCGGCGTGTGGCCGGAAGGGTTCAAGGGCGTCGGGAAGCCGTTCTCCGCGCGGTACAAGCTGCAGCGCTTCGGCCGCGGCGGGTTCGTGTCCGCGGCGATGCGCGCGGGCGTGCCGATCATCCCGGTGTCGGTGGTCGGGGCCGAGGAGACGTATCCGAAGATCGGCGAGCTCAAGGTGCTGGCCCGGCTGTTCGGGCTGCCGTACTTCCCGGTCACGCCGTTCTTCCCGCTGCTGGGCCCGCTCGGCGCGGTGCCGCTGCCGACGAAGTGGACCATCGAGTTCGGCGAGCCGATCCGCACCGACGAGTACGGCCCGGACGCGGTCGACGACCCGATGCTGGTGTTCACCCTCACCGACCAGGTGCGCGAGTCGATCCAGCACGCGTTGTACCTCCGGCTTTCCCGGCGGCGCGGCGTTTTCCGCGGCTGAGGGGTTTAGCCGGGCAGCCGCCAGCCGCGGCGCACTGAGCGTTCGCAGCGCTCGGGTTCGTCGCCGACGCTCACGAACAGCGCGGTCAGCAAGGGCGCGCCGTGGTCGAGTGTGCTGCGCGGCAGGGGGCCGTTTGCGACCAGCGAGACCAGGCCGTGTGCGACCGCCCAGCTTTGGGTGGCGAGTTCGAGTGCGTCGAGGCCTTCGCGGTACCGGCCGGTGTCGCGTCCCCGGGCGGCGGCTTGCACCAAGTATTCGAGGGTGTCGTCGGCGGCTTGGGCGTCTTCCAGTTCGAAGTTGGCGTCGAACATCACGCGGTACAGGTCGGGATGATCCACTGCGTTGCCGAGGTACGCGGAGATCAGCGCGGCGTGGTCGCGCACCGGATCGGCGGACGGGCGGACCGCGGCCATGCGCCGTGCCAGCCGGGTGAAACCCTCCTGGCGCAAGGCTTTCCAGAGACCGTCCATGCCGGCGAAGTGCGTGTAGACGGCCATCGTCGACACTCCGGTCCCGGCCACGAGCGAGCGCAGGGTGATCGGTTCGCGGGTGCGGAGCATCCCGGCTGCCCGTTCGAGCAGCAAGGTGCGCACTGCCGGATCCTTTGCCCTCGCCATGGCGGCATTCTATAGCATTGCAATGCTATGTTTGAGGGACCGAGGATCCTTCAGGAGGAATCATGGCCGTCACCCTGGTCAACCCCGCCGCGCTGCCGCAGGTCGGCCTCTATCGGCAGGTGTCCGTCGCGACTGGCTCGCGGACGGTGTACATCGCCGGGCAGGTGGCGCGGACCGCCGAGGGCGGGCGCGTCGGGGAAGGCGATCTGGCCGCGCAGGTCGAGCAGGCCTACCTGAACGTGGCCGCGGCGCTGGCCGAGGTGGGCGCGACGTTCGCGGATGTGGCGCGGCTGACGGTGTATTTCGTCGAGTGGTCGCCGGAGAAGATGGGTGAGTTCGTCGAGGGCGTGCAGCGGGCGGAGAAGAAGCTGGGCGTCACCGTGCAGGCGCCGTTGACCGGGATTGGCGTGGCGTTTCTCGCGGAGCCGGACTTGTTGGTGGAGGTTGAGGCGACTGCGGTGCTGGACTAGGTCGTGAGTGCTGATCGCGGTTCTAACCGTGATCAGCACTCACGAGGCCTTACCGGCGGCGATAGGCCATCCCCGCGGCGACCGCCCCCGCCACGGCCCCCGCACCGAGCACCGACGGGACGCCGATGCGGGCGGCTTTGCGGCCGGTGCGGAAGTCGCGGATCTCCCAGCCGCGGGCGCGGGCGACGTCGCGCAGGCCGCTGTCCGGGTTGACCGCGACCGCAGTGCCGACGACCGACAGCATCGGCACGTCGTTCTGCGAATCCGAATAAGCCGTGCAGCGCTTGAGGTTCAGTCCTTCCCGTGACGCGAGCGCGCGGACGGCGTGGGCCTTCGCGCGGCCGTGCAGCATGTCGCCGACCAAGCGTCCGGTGTAGACGCCGTCCTTGGTTTCGGCGACCGTGCCGAGCGCGCCGGTGAGTCCGAGGCGGCGGGAGATGATCGCGGCGAGTTCGATCGGCGTCGCGGTGACGAGCCACACCCGCTGACCCGCGTCGAGGTGCATCTGCGCGAGCGCGCGGGTGCCGGACCAGATCTTGTCCGCCATCAGCTCGTCGTAGATTTCCTCGCTCATCGTGGTGAGTTCCTCGACCGTGCGACCGGCCACAAAGGACAGCGCGCGCTCGCGGTGGGTCTTGATGTCGGCCTTGTTCTCGCGCCCGCCGATGCGGAACTTGACCTGGTCCCACACGAAACCAGCGAGGTCGGCCGAGGTGAAGAACTTGCGCGCGGCCAGCCCTCGGGCGAAGTAGAAGATCGACGCGCCCATCATCATCGTGTTGTCCACGTCGAAGAAAGCGCCCGCGGTGAGGTCCGGCGGCGCGGGCGGAACCGTCGTCGCCAGCTGCGCCGACGAGGCCGCGGCCTCCGCCGACGCTTCTCCGGCGAGCGTGGCGAGCCGCTCCAGTTCCTGACTCTTATCCTTGCCACGCCAAGCTGACACGCACACCGCCTCCAGGTTCGGGCACGTCCCGGCGGACGACGCCGACCGGGTCCTGCAGCACAGGGTAGCGACCGTCCGACTCACCCGTTGGAGATGTGGCCCGGACCTCGGATAGGGGTTGCCCACTCGCCCTGATCATGGCGCGGGGGAGTGGCGAAAGTCGCGTCAGCCGATGACGATCGGCGGAAGACCGGGCAGCAGCGGCGGGATGGGGGCGACTGTCGTCGGGCCGGGATCCGGCGCGGGGTCGGCGGGGCAGCGCTCGGCGAGGCGGGGTCGGGTGGCCAGTTGCAGTGGATATGGAGTGCGCTGATCGGGCGCTTGCTCGCACCTCCGCCGGGCACCGGGGCGCGAGTGGCGTGAGCAGCACCGCGGCGTGCGTCAGCCGATGACGATCGGCGGAAGCCCGGGCAGCAGCGGCGGGATCGAGACGACCGGCGGCGGCGCGGGCCGGGTCGGGATCCGGGGTGGGGTCGGCGCGGTGATCGGCGGCGGGACGCTCGGCGGGGTCGCGGTGTGCGGGACCTCCGTCGACGTCGGGGTCGGGGTCGGCATCCCGGTGCTGCTGAGGGTCGGCGACGACACCGACCGGATCGGCAGCGGGGAGTCCGTCGACGGGGCGGTCGGCGCGACCGGCGGCGGGCTGCTCGGCGTGGAGCCGCCGGGGGACAGCGGTTGCTGCGTGCAGGCGCCGTCCGCCGGGAGCAGGCCCAGTTCGTCCGTGGTGCCGGTGGTGATCTGGTAGCAGCTCAGCCGCGAGCCGAGCGCGGTCGTTCGCTGCTGGACGCGGTCGAGCAGGCCGCGGGCCCGCTGGAAGTCCTCGCGGGCGGACGCCGGGATGTCGGCCTGCTCCGATTCCAGCTCCTGCGCCCGGCTCTGCGCCCACGACTCCAGCGACGTCAGCCGCGTGCGGTTGCCGCTCGTCGTCGCCAGTTCGGTGAGTTCGGCCACGCCCGCGCGGACGTCGCTGCTGAAATCGTGCAACGCGGTTTGGTACGCCGCCGGGGTGGCGTCGCTCATCCGGCCCAGTTCGGTGACGCGGTTCGTGGCGAACTTCAGGTGCTTCTCGGCCTTGGCTTCGTCGCCGAAGGTCAGGCCGAGCGACGTGACTTCGCCGGCTCGCTTCACGCTGTACAGCGCGTCTCCGGGCACGGCGTCTCGCGAAAGCAGCAGCGTCAGCCCGCCGAGGCCGAGGATCAGCGCGATTCCGGCGGCGGCGAGGTCGGCCATTCGCGGCCGCCACCGCCGACGCGGAAGTGGTTCGCCGATGCGGCCTTCGATCTCGGCGCGGATCCGGGCCCGGGTGGCGGGGTCAGGGTCGCCTGCCTGGCCCAGTTCGCGCAGGGCACCGACGACGGCCAGCTCCTCGGCGAACTCGTCCGGCTGCTGGCCGGGGGAAGCATTGATCGCGTCGTCGAACCGCTCGCTCTCGGTCCGACCACGCGAAAACCACCCGGGCACGCCCACGGTGCTGCTCCGTCTCCACCCAACGCCCGGCCCTGACCGCCGGTCTGGGAGAGAAACGATTAAGAACTCGAAAAAGTTACGGTTGTTCGTTGAACGATCAACGCAGACCGGTGGGCAGCAGCTGCGCGAGCCGCCGGACCGCCCGGTGCTGGAGCGCCTTCACCGCGCCCTCGTTGCGGTCCATGATCTGCGCGGTCTCGGCCACCGACAGCCCCTGCAGGAACCGCAGCACAATGCATTCGCGCTGGTCCTCGCCAAGCTCGGCGACGCAGCGCAGCAGTTCGGTGCGGGTCGCGCCGGCGATCGCCTGCTGTTCGGGACCGGCCTGGGCGACCGGGCCGACCGGGCCGCCGGGCACGCCGCCGGGTTCGGCCACCTCGTCGGTGACGACCTCGAGCCGGAACCGGCTGGACTTCACGTGGTCGAGGATCAGGTTGCGGGCGATGGTGACGAACCACGCACCGACATCGCGGCCCTGGTAGCTCACCGACGTGATCCGGCGCAGCGCGCGCAGGAAGGTCTCGCTGGTGACGTCCTCGGCCAGGTCGCGGTCGCCGAGGCGGAAGAGCGCGTAGCGGTAGACGACGTCGACGTAGCGGTCATAGAGCTGGCCGAACGCGGAGGAGTCGCCCGCCTGCGCGGACCGCACCAGCTCCCACGCCTCGGCCTTGGCGACCTCGGCGGGGTCCGGTTCGGTGTCGGCCTTCGGAAGCGGCACGGCGGCCGCGGACGAGCCGAACACGCGGTCGGCGAACATCGCGACCGGGCCGCGGCGCGCGGCGGCGGACAGGGTGATCGGACGGGTCATCGAGCGGCACCTCCGGCTGTCCCTGGTGCTGCCGGGCGTGGTCCCGAAGGCGCGAAGGCGTGCCGCGGCGCGTGTCCCACACCCTCGTGGAGCGGCAGCTTCGGCACGACGACTCCCTTGCTCGGGTCACCCGGTAGTGATCAACGCCACCCGGCGACGCAGTGCAGCATACGTGTTGTTACCGCGAAGTAGGTAGTGTCCCGGTCAGGCAGAGGTGCGACGATCGCGCGGCATCCCCATTACGGGTGACAAGATGACGAATCCGCAACGGAACGAGAGGGGCGCGGGTGGACCGGATCAGCACTGCCCACGGCGTCGCCGGCCTGCTCGCCGCTGCGGCCAGCCGCTGGCCGGACCGCACGGCGATCACCGAGACGGGCACGGGTGCCACGCTGACCTGGCGAGAGCTCGACGAAGCGGCGCACGCGCAAGCACGCCGGCTGGTGTCCTCCGGCGTCGCGCCGGGCGACCCGGTGGTGCTGCGGCTCCCGACGTCGGCTGACTTCGCGGTCGCCCTGTTCGCGGTGCTGCGGGCCGGCGCGATCGCCGTGCCGTTGTCACCGCAGGCCCCTGCGCCGGAGCTGGAGCGGCTGCTGGAGCACTGCGGTGCGAAACGCGTGGTGCAGCGCGACGACGCCGAGTTGCCCGAGGGCATCGCTGGCCTGCCGCCGCGCAGTGACGAGGCGGGCGACCCGGTTGACCTCGGTCGTTCCGGTGAGGACATCGCGGTCATCTCGTACACCTCCGGCACGACGGGCCCGCCGCGTGGAGTGCTGCTGTCGCACCGCGCGTTGCTGGCGAACCTCGATCAGCTGTCCCAAGTGGACGGGGTGACCGAGCACGACGACCGGGTGCTGGTGTCGATCCCGCTCTTCCACGTCTACGGCCTCGGTCCTGGCCTGCTCCTGGCGACGGCGGTCGGCGCGACGCTGGTGCTGTCCGAACGCTTCGAAGCCCGGCGAACCCTTGAAGACTGCGCGGAGCATCGCGTCACGGCGATCACCGGCGTGCCCGCGATGTACAACGAATTCGCGTCGCTCGACCACGAGGAACTGGGCCGCGGGCTGGCGACGGTGAAGCGGCTGACGTCCGGTGCCGCGCCGTTGCATCCGAAGGTGCTGGCGGCGCTTCGCGAGGCCACCGGACTGGACGTGTACGAGGGCTACGGGCTCACCGAATGCGCGCCGGTGGTGACGTCCACGCTGGTCACCGGGTATCCGAAGCCCGGTTCGGTCGGGCGGCCGCTGCCCGGGATCGAGCTGCGGCTGGTGGAGTCCGACGGGTCCGCCGACGACCTGCCGCTCGATCCGGAGGAGCCGGACGACGTGTTCGAGGCAGGCGGCAGCACCGGGCTGGTTTCGGTGCGCGGGGCGAACCTGTTCTCCGGGTATTGGCCGGACGGCGCACACGGACCGGACGCCGAGGGCTGGTTCCGGACCGGCGACGTCGGCTATCTCGATTCCGACGGCGACCTGCATCTGGTCGACCGGGCGAATGACTTGATCATCGTCAACGGCTTCAACGTCTTTCCGCACGAGGTCGAGGAAGTGATCTCGCAGCTGCCCGGGGTGGCCGAGGCCGCCGTCGTGGGCGTGGTGGACGAGCGAAGCGGCGAAGCGGTGAAGGCGGTCGTGGTGCCTGCCGAAGGCGCGGCGTTGTCGGAGCAGCAGGTGGTGGATCAGTGCACCGCGCATCTGGCTGGGTACAAGGTGCCGCACACGGTCGAGTTCGCCGAGACGCTGCCGCATTCGGCGACCGGGAAGCTGCGACGGCTGAAGCTGCGCTGAGCTTTAGGCTGGCTTCGTGCACAAGGTGACCGTGATGAGCCGCGAGGGATGCCATCTGTGCGACGTGGCCGAGGCGGACGTCGCGCGGATCTGCGGTGAGCTGGGCGTGCCGTGGGAGACCGCGGACGTCGACAGCGACCCGGAATGGCGGGCCGAGTACGGCGATCAGGTGCCGGTGATCCTGATCGACGGCGTCGAGCACGGGTACTGGCGCGTCGAGGAAGAACGCCTGCGCGCGGCCTTGCGGTAAGCAACCCGTAAGCGCTTTGCATGGGCCAGACACGGCCGGACCCGCCGATGATGGTGGGGTGAGTGCGTTGAAAGAAGCTCCGCCGACCGTTCAGCCGCGCCTGTCGCTGGGCGTCGCGACGTTCATCGGGCTGGTCTCGCTGGCGGTCGCGCTGGGCGTCGGGCACCTGATCGCGGGATTTGTCGGGTACAACGCGTCGCCGTTCGTGGCGGTCGCGGACTTCGTCATCGCGCACAGCCCGCACGCCGTCGTGGTGTGGGCGGAACAGACGATCGGGACCGCCGACAAGACCGTGCTCAAGATCGGTCTGGCCGTGGTGCTGCTGGGGTTCGCGGTGCTCGCCGGACAGCTTTCGCGGCGCCGTCCGTTGCCAGGGCAGTTGCTGGTAGTCGTGGTCGGCGCGTTCGGGATCTTCGCGGTCTTCGAGCGGACGGACGTCGGACAGCTCGCGTTGCTGGCTCCAGTACTGGCGCTGGGTGCTTCGCTGCTGGTCTTCAGCTGGCTGCACAAGCGTGCCTTGCCGCCGGAAACCGAGCTGCGGCAAGGACTCAGCCGTCGTCAGGTGCTGCAGCGCGGCGCGGGAATCGCGGCCGGTGCCGGGGTGGCGGCGATCGTCGGCGAGGTCGTGTCGAGCACCGGCAGCGCATCGGGATCGCGCGCTTCGGTCGGTCCGCTGGTGGCGGCCCGGAAGGCTCCGCCGCTGCCGCCGGACGCGGACTTCCACAAGCTCGGGTCGCCGCCGTTCATCACACCGAACGGGACCTTCTACCGGATCGACACTGCGTTCGTCGTGCCGCAGGTGCGGGCCGAGGACTGGACCTTGAAGATCCACGGCATGGTCGACCGCGAGGTGAGCTTCTCCTACGCGGACATCCGCAACCGGCCGCTGGTCGAGCGGACCGTGACGCTCACCTGTGTCTCCAACGAGGTCGGCGGTGACTTGATCTCTACGGCCAATTTCATCGGCGTCGACCTGGTGGATTTGCTGGCCGCGGCCGGCGTGCACGCGGGCGCGCAGCAGATGTTCGCGACCAGCGTCGACGGCTTCACCTGCGGCACCCCGGCCAACGTCGCGCTGGACCCGGCGCGCGGCGCGATGCTCGCGATCGGCATGAACGGCGAGGCGCTGCCGGTCGAGCACGGGTTCCCGGCGCGGATCGTGATTCCCGGGCTGTACGGGTACGTCTCGGCGACCAAATGGGTGACTGACCTGGAGTTCACGACCTGGGACGCACGGCAGGCGTACTGGCTGCGGCGTGGTTGGGCGGAACAGGCCCCGATCAAGACCGAGTCGCGGATAGACGCACCGGTCAGCGGGACGTCGGTGCGCGGCGGCCGGGTCCGGGTGGCCGGGACGGCGTGGGCGCAGCACGTCGGGATCGCGAAGGTGGAAGTGCGAGTGGACCAGGGCCCGTGGACTCCGGCGACGCTTTCGGCCGAGGTCAACAAGGACACCTGGCGGATGTGGTGGGCCGAGCTGCCGGTCTCGCCGGGCAGCCACACGGTGACGGTGCGGGCGACGGACCAGTCCGGCTACACCCAGACGGACCGGCCCGCGGATCCCGTGCCGGACGGGGCGGCCGGGTGGCACACGGTGCCGTTCACCGCGGCCTGAATCCGCGGGACAACCCGGGCTTCGCACCCGCAGGTTTGCCGTCCGTGAGGGGAACCCTGACGGAATCAGATTCCCGCAGGGTTCCCCTCACGGACTTGAAGAAACGGGCATACCTGCGTTAACCGGGCATTTCGCTGACCTGGGCGTCCTTTGTGGATGGTCACCAGGCTGAGGCCGCCCGGCTTAAGTCCTTGGCATTGGGAATCAGGTTCCCTCAAGGTGCCCAGCGGCGTAGGTTCTCGGCGCTGGGCTGGACTCTCGAAGAGCCCGGGATGTGCTTCTGGTCATGCGGGTGACCAGTGACTTTGTGCATGCGTTCACAAGTGGACTACCGTAGTAACCCGTCCCCGCGAGGACCGGCATCGAACCGGACGGAAGCCGTGGGGTCAAGGGTTGGTTTTCCACTGCCGGACTGGCAGGCGGGGGCCAGCGCGGGCACGAAGCCGGATTGAGGAGAAGTCAGCGTGGTGACACAGCGGGGCGGGCGCAGCGGTGCCGAACCGCCGGCCACGCCTCCCCGCGACGAATCCGACTCCGCCGAACCCGCCCCGCGCCGGTCTGGCGGACGGCACGCCGCGGGCAGCCGCCGCCGCGGTTCGGCGAGCGAGAACGGCTTGGCGCGCAACGGGAATTCCCCGGAGGCCGGTCGCGAGAACGGTGACCAGGTCGCGGGCGGTGGTGAGCACGCCGCGGGCAACGGACGCGTCGCCGGAAACGGCCGGGCAGCGTCGGGCAACGGCCGCGCCAGCCGGGCAACCACCCGGGCCGCCGCGCAGAGCGACACCAGCCCCGAAGCCTCCGCGGAAACCGACTCCAAACCCCGCACCCGCCGTCCAGCCCGGACGGCCCGCCCCGCGCCGGACGCCGACAACGCGCCCACCGCCGAGATGCCCGCCGTCTCCGACGCGGAGGACACCGCCGTCCGCGCGAAGCAGATTCCGGAGGCCGCCGTCGCGCGGCTGGCCGTCTACCTGCGGATTCTCTCCGGGCTGGCCGAACAGGGCACCACCGCCGTCTCCAGCGAGGAACTCTCCGCCGCGGCCGGCGTGAACTCCGCCAAACTGCGCAAGGACCTCTCCTACCTCGGCTCGTACGGCACCCGCGGCGTCGGCTACGAGGTGCAGGTGCTGGTCAGCCAGATCGAGCGGATCCTCGGCCTCACCCGGCAGCACCGGGTCGCCGTGGTCGGGATCGGCAACCTCGGCCACGCGCTCGCCAACTACGGCGGCTTCCCCGGCCGCGGCTTCCCGGTCGAGGCGCTCTTCGACCTCGACGCCGACTTGATCGGGGTTCCCGTAGGGGGTCTGCCGGTCTCGCACATGGACGACATTCCTCGCGTTTGCTCCGAACGGGAGATTTCCGTGGGGATCATCGCCACACCTCCTACCGCCGCGCAGTCGGTGTGCGACAGGCTGGTAGCAGGCGGCGTCCAGTGCATCCTCAACTTCGCGCCGGTAGTGCTCCAGGTGCCGGCACACGTCGAGGTCCGCAAGGTCGACCTCGCCGTCGAGCTGCAGATTCTTTCGTTCCACGTGGCTCGGCGCGCGGACAGCGCGGCAAGCGCGGGTTCCGCCGGGGAAAACCAGGGAAATACCGGGTTACCCGGCACCGGCGGGTCCGCCGACAATGGCAGCACGGGCGGCGGGCGAAACGGCGCCGGAACGGACGGCGGTCTCGGAATGGTGGTGCGCTGAATGAGCGTGTTGGCGGTCGGGCTCTCCCATCGCAGTGCGGATCTCGGCACGCTCGAGCGTGCGGCGATCCCCGCGGACGAGCTGACCAAGGTCCTGCACGACCTGCAGCAGGCGGAGCACATCAGCGAGGTCATGCTCGTCTCGACGTGCAACCGCATCGAGGTCTACGCCGTGGTCGAGACGTTCCACGGCGGCGTCAACGACGTCTCGGACGTGCTCTCCCGCAAGGCCGGGATGGAGCCCGCCGAGCTGTACGACAGCCTGTACGTGCACTACGCGGGCGCGGCCGTCGAGCACCTGTTCTCCGTCACCTCGGGCCTGGACTCGATGGTGGTCGGCGAGACGCAGATCCTCGGCCAGGTCCGGTCCGCGTACGCCACCGCGCGCGACGCCGGCACGGTCGGCCGCACGCTGCACGAGCTGATCCAGACCACGCTGCGCGTCGGCAAGCGCGTGCACTCCGAGACCGGGCTCGACCAGCTCGGCGCGTCCGTCGTGTCCGAGGCGCTGGCCGCGGCCGGTGATATCGCGGGCAAGCACGCGCTGATCGTCGGGGCGGGTTCGATGGGCGCGCTCACCGCGGCGCAGCTGCGCAAGGCCGGGATCGCCGAGATCACCGTCGCCAACCGGACCGAAGCCAACGCCGTCCGGCTGGCCGAGAAGGTCGTCGCGGAGGGCATCCCGGCGCGGTCGGTGCCGCTGTCCGAGCTGGCCGGCGCGGTCGAACTCGCCGACCTCGTGGTGGCGTGCACTGGGGCGCAGGACGCGGTCTTCCTCGCCGGGCACGTGCCCGCGCGGGCCGGGCGTCCGCTGGTCGTGTGCGACCTCGGGCTGCCCAAGGACGTCGACCCGGCGGTCGCCGAACTCGCCGACGTCACGGTGGTCGACCTGGAGACGATCCAGCGCCGCATGCGCGACGCGGGAGCCCCGACCACCGAACGGCAGACCGCCAAAGCCAACGGCATCGTGCTCGACGAGGTGCGCGAGTACCTCGCCGGACAGCGCAGTGCCGAGGTCACGCCCACGGTCACCGCGCTGCGCAGGCGCGCGGCCGAGGTGGTGGACGCGGAGCTGCTCCGCCTGGACAACCGGCTGCCGGAACTCGACAGCCAGGTTCGCGAAGAGGTCGGCCGCACGGTTCGCCGGGTGGTCGACAAGCTGCTGCACGCGCCGACGGTGCGGGTCAAGCAGCTGGCCGCCGAGACGGCCGACACCGACTACGCCAACGCGTTGCGGGAACTGTTCTGCCTCGACCCGCAGGCTCCTGCGGCCGTGGCGAGCCCGACAGCGCCGGAATCCGAGAAGAAGCGGTAAGTGACCAGAGTCATTCGCATCGGCACGCGAGGCAGCAAGCTCGCCCTCGCGCAGACCGGCATCGTCGCCGACACCATCCGCGCCACCGGGGCGGAGGTGGAGATCGTCACCGTCACCACGCCCGGCGACCTCTCCAGCGCCCCGATCGCGCAGATCGGCGTCGGCGTGTTCACCTCGGCGCTGCGGGAAGCGTTGCTGCGCAACGAGATCGACGTCGCCGTGCACTCGTACAAGGACCTGCCCACCGCGCCCGAGGACGGCCTCGTGCTGGCCGCGGTGCCGCCGCGCGAGGACCCGCGCGACGCGCTGATCGCCCGCGACGGCCTCACCCTCGGCGAGCTTCCGCCGGGCGCGAAGGTCGGCACCGGGGCCGCGCGGCGCATGGCTCAGCTGCGCGCGCTGGGTCTCGGTTTGGAAATCGTGCCGATCCGAGGCAATATCGATACCCGCATGCGCAAGGTGGCCGACGGCGAGCTGGATGCCGTGGTGCTCGCGCGTGCCGGACTGGCCAGGGTCGGCCGGGTGGACGAGATCACCGAAACCCTCGACCCGATCCAGATGCTGCCCGCCCCCGCGCAGGGGGCGCTGGCGCTGGAGTGCCGGGCCGCCGACGTGGACATCGAGCACCTGCTCGCGTCCGCGGTGGACGACGAGAGCACGCGGGTCGCGGTGACGGCCGAACGGGCTCTGCTCGCCGCGCTCGAAGCCGGGTGCAGCGCGCCGGTGGGCGCGCTCGCCGAGATCGTCGAGGACCTCGACGACGAGGGCGCGGCGGTGGAACGCATCTCGCTGCGCGGCACCGCTGCCGTCGAAGGCGAGAACGGCGGCGTCGACATGGTTCGGGCCTCCGCGATCGCCGGCATCGGCGAGGCGGAGAAGCTCGGCCGCGAACTGGCCGCCGAACTGCTTGACCTGGGAGCCGGCGCGCTGCTCGGCCCCGCGCTGTGACGCCAGCCGTCACGCACCCGCACGACCTGCCCGACACCAGCGGCCGGAGCACCGGCCGCCCAAGAGGAGAAGAACACCAACGATGACCCCTGCTCGCAAGACCGCCGGGCGCGTCGCCTTCGTGGGCTCGGGCCCCGGGGACGCCGGGCTGCTCACCGTCCGCGCCCAGGAACTCCTGGCCAAGGCTGAGGTCGTGGTGACCGACCCGGACGTGCCGGCCAGCGTGCTCGCGTCCGCGGCCGCCGGAGCCGAGGTCCGTCCCGCCGTCGGCGAACCGTCCGACGTCGCCAAGGACCTGACCGCCGAGGCCAAGGCAGGCCGGCTCGCGCTGCGGCTGGTCTCCGGCGACCCGCTGACCAGCCCGGCCGTCGTGGCCGAGGTCCAGGCCGTCGCCCGCACCTCGGCCGTGTTCGACGTCATCCCCGGGGTCGCGCCGGGCACCGCGGTGCCGGCGTACGCGGGGGTCGCGCTCGGCGGCACCTACACCGAGGCGGACGTCCGCGGCGAGGTCGACTGGGGCGCGCTGGCCGCGGTCCCCGGCCCGATCGTGCTGCACGCGACCTCGGCGCACCTCGCCGAAGCGGCCAGCCAGCTCACCGAGAAGGGGCTGCCCGCGACCACCCCGGTCGCGGTCACCGCGAACGGCACCATCAACACCCAGCGCACGCTGGACACCACCCTCGCCTCGGTCGCGAACGACGCGGGCGAGCTGGTCGGCCCGCTGGTCGTGACGGTCGGGCAGGCAGCGGGGCAGCGGTCGAAGCTGTCCTGGTGGGAGTCGCGGGCGCTGTACGGCTGGAAGGTACTGGTGCCGCGCACCAAGGAGCAGGCGGGCGAGATGGCCGACCGGCTGCGCGGGCACGGCGCGACCTCGCACGAGGTGCCGACCATTTCGGTCGAGCCGCCGCGCAGCCCGGCGCAGATGGAGCGGTCGGTCAAGGGCCTGGTCGACGGCCGGTACCAGTGGATCGTCTTCACCTCCACCAACGCGGTGCGCGCGGTGTGGGAGAAGTTCGAGGAGTTCGGCCTTGACGCGCGGGCGTTCTCCGGCGTGAAGATCGCCTGTGTCGGCGAATCGACTGCGGCGAAGGTGCGTTCGTTCGGCATCATCCCGGAGCTGGTCCCGACGGGCGAGCAGTCGTCCGAGGGCCTGCTGGCCGAGTTCCCGCCGTACGACGACGTGCTGGACCCGGTGAACCGCGTCCTGCTGCCGCGCGCGGACATCGCCACGGAGATCCTGTCGGCGGGCCTCGTCGAACGCGGCTGGGAAGTGGACGACGTCACGGCTTACCGGACCGTGCGGGCCGCGCCGCCGCCAGCCGAGACCCGCGAGATGATCAAGACCGGCGGGTTCGACGCGGTCTGCTTCACCTCGTCGTCGACCGTGCGGAACCTGGTGGGTATCGCCGGGAAGCCGCACACGCGCACGTTGGTCGCGTGCATCGGGCCGAAGACGGCCGAGACCGCGGTGGAGTTCGGGCTGCGGGTGGATGTTCAGCCGGAGAAGGCTGATGTGCCGCATCTGGTGGACGCGCTGGCTGAGCATGCCGCGCGGCTTCGTGCGGAGGGGGCGTTGCCTCCGCCGCGCAAGGCGAAGCGCACCCGGCGCAGCTGACCCGACGAGGGCCCCTTGAGTCTCAGGGGGCCCTCGCTGCTTTTCGGGGTCGTGAGTGGCGATGCCGGTTCTAACCGGCGTGAACACTCACGAGCCGCCGGAGTACCTTGGATGTGTGTTCCCTGAGCAGCGACCCCGCAGGCTTCGTACTACTCCGGCTATGCGCAGGATGGTCTCTGAGACCACGTTGCGGCCACGGCAGTTGATCCTGCCGATGTTCGTGGGCGAGGGCCTCGACGCACCGCGCCCGATCGCCAGCATGCCGGGCGTCGTCCAGCACACTCGCGACACGCTTCGCAAGGCCGCCGTCGAGGCGGTGCATGCCGGCGTTGGCGGGATCATGCTCTTCGGCGTTCCGGAGAAGCGGGACGCGCAGGGGTCCGGTGCGGTGGACGAGAACGGCATTCTCAACGTCGCGTTGCGGGATCTGCGCAGCGAACTCGGCGATTCCACCGTGCTGATGGCCGACACCTGCCTGGACGAGTTCACCGACCACGGGCACTGCGGCGTTCTCGACGCGGACGGCGTGGTCGACAACGACGCCACGCTCCGGCTCTACGCCGAGATGGGCGTCGCGCAGGCGGAAGCCGGGGCGCACGTGCTCGGGCCCAGCGGGATGATGGACGGCCAGGTCGGCGTGATCCGCCGGGCGCTCGACGAGGTCGGGCACAGCGAGACCGCGATTCTCGCCTACTCGGTCAAGTACGCCAGCGCGTTCTACGGCCCGTTCCGCGAGGCCGTCGATTCGCAGCTCAAGGGCGACCGCAAGACCTACCAGCAGGACCTCGGCAACGCGCGCGAGGCGTTGCGGGAGCTGGAACTCGATCTTGCCGAGGGCGCGGACATGGTCATGGTCAAGCCCGCGCTGTCCTATTTGGACATCATCAAGGCGGCCGCCGAGTTCTCGCCGGTTCCCGTTGCGGCATATAACATTTCCGGCGAGTACGCGATGGTCGAGGCGGCCGCGGCGAACGGCTGGATCGAGCGCGAGCGCACCGTGCTCGAGGTGCTCACCTCGATCCGCCGCGCGGGGGCCGACCTCATCCTCACCTACTGGGCGGCCGAGGCCGCGGCCTGGCTGGACTGAGTCCGGGTAGGGTCTTTCGGGTGGCCGAGAAGGACGAGAACACCCCGAAGCCAGCCAGCGTGACCTCGGACGACCTCTCCGGGCTCACCGACGACGAGCGCCGCAAGCGCGGGCGCGCGCCGGATCCGGTGCTGCCGGGGGAGAGCGCGCCGAAGGCCAAGCCGCCGACGCCGGTGCACGTCGCGTTCGTGCTCGCCATCGTGGCGGCGGTCGTCGTCGTGGCCGGGCAGGTCGTCACCGTGCTGCTCAAGCAGCAGTTGGTCGACCGGGCGATCGAGCAGGTGCAGAAGTCCGGCCAGAAGGTCGACGTCGCGCAGGTGCAGTCCAACGCCAACACCCTCGTGTGGGCCATGCTGATCGGCGCGCTGTGCTTCGGTGCCCTGCTCGTGCTGTTCGCCTGGAAAGCCCGCGAGGGCACGCGTTCGGCGCGCAGCATCGCGACGCTGCTGGCGGTGCTCGGCATCGTGTTCGAACTCGGCGTGATCCGCAGTATTTTCGCGCTCGCCTCGTCGCTGGCGCTGGTCGTCATGCTGATCCTGCTGTACCTGCCGAAGGTCGCGGACTACTTCCCGAAGGTCGGCAAGAAGCTGTAATGGCGGCGAGGACGCTGTACTCCGAGCCCGGCGTCGGCTGGTCCGCGCTGGTCTGGGGCCCGCTGTTCGCGCTGCTGGGCGCGCTCGCGGAGCTGGCCACCGGCGGCCCGACGCACGTCGTCGGCTGGGTGCTGATCGGGGCCGCGCTGTGCGGGCTCACGCTGCCGTGGGTTTACGCGCGACGCCGGTTCCTTTCGCTTGAGGTCACCACTGAGGGGCTGCGGCAGGGGCGGGAGAAGCTGGCCGCCGAGCGGGTCGCCTCGGTGACCGACGTCGGGGCGCCGGTCGGGGCCCGCGTGCTGGGCGGCGGCTGGTCGGTGCCGCGGAAGTACGACGAGTTGCCGGTGGAGCTGGACGACGGCACGGTGGTGCTCGCCTGGGCCCGCGACGTCGAGGCGTTGCAGGCCGCGCTCGCGGAACTGGCCGGGAAGGACCGCCCGGAGGCCGAGGAGCACGCCGATGACTCCCGGAACTGAACCCGCACGAGGGAAGCGCGACGACGGCGAACCTGAAAGGCTGGACCCCGTGATCGACCTACCCCAGCCGACCGGAGCCGGGCTTTGGCCGCCGGAGGAAACGCAGCCGCAGACGAAGCTCAACCAGCCGTGGCGCGGGTTCGTCGCGCTCGGCGAAGTGGTGGTGGCCGGATTCGTGCTGTGGGCGGCGTTCGCGCTGTGGCACGCCGGGGTCGTCACGGTCGTCACCACCGCGGGCGACGGCACGCCGTTGGCGTCGCAGCGGTACTTCGGCGGGCATATCGCGGGGGCGCTTGGGCTGGGGACGTTGTCCGCGGTATTGGTGGTGGACGCGGTCCGGCAATTGTTGCTGGCGGTGCGGGCGCGGCACAAAAAGCCGAAAGACTGATTCCCGGCTGATTACACAGCTGTCCCACAGGGAACCAACAGCTGACTGCTAAGCGGGCCCCGCAGTCTTGCGGCCATGACGCGGCCGCGCACACGCGCTTGGGTAGTCAACGGAGTCCTCGTCGTGCTGCTCGGCGGCGCGGCTTTCGGGATTTATCAGGCATTTTCGCCAGCCAGTTCGACGGCGCAGGCGCAAACCCGCACGACGCCGGTCCGGCGCGCGAACGTCGCCCAGACCGTCTCCGCGGCGGGCACGATCGCGAGCACGTACTCCGGCGTCGCGAACTTCACGACGGCCGGCAAGGTCACGAGCATCGACGTGAAGGTCGGCGACGTCGTGAGTGCCGGGCAGAAGCTCGCCACGATCGACTCTTCCCAGGCGAGCAAACAACTTCAGGTCGCCAAGGCCAATCTCGCGGTCGCCGAAGACAACCTCGCCACGGCGGACGCGCAGAGCAATACTACGGCGCTTCAGGCCAAAGTGGATCAAGCGCAGCTGGACGTCGACAACGCGGAAGCGGCGCTCGCCGCGACGACGTTGACCGCGCCGGGGGCGGGGACTGTCACGGCGGTTAACGGGACTGTCGGGCAGCAAACGGGCAGTGGGTCCAGCAACAGTTCGGCGGCGTCTGGTTCTAATGGGCAATCCGGGCAGCAGTCGTCGGCCAGTACTAGCAGTAGCAGCACGGGCTTTATCGACATCACGGACATGGGAAATCTCGTCGTCAGCACTTCGGTGGCGGAAATTGACGTGAGCAAAGTGAAAACCGGTCAGAAAGCCACCGTCACGCTGAATGCGACGCCGGATCAACCGTTGCCGGCGACCGTTTCCAGCATCGACCTGACGCCGACTACGAGCAGCAATGTCGTCAGTTACGGCGCGAAGCTGACGTTGGCGAATCCGCCGTCGGGGTTGCGGCCCGGACAGTCGGCGAGCGTCGTGATCACCGTCGCGGAAGCCGATGGTGTGCTTAGCGTTCCGGCGGCCGCGGTGCGGACCAGCGGGACGACGAACGTGGTGACGGTGGAGCAGAACGGGCAGCCGGTGCCGCGAAAGGTCGAGGTCGGGGTGCGCGGAGAGTCCACTGTGGAGATCAAGTCCGGGCTCGCGGAGGGTGACCGGGTGGTGCTGACGGCTGCGTCGCCGACGACATCGAGCGGGTCTGGACAGCAGCGAACCGGCGGCACTGGCGGTCTCGGCGGATTCGGTGGCGGACGTCAGGGTGGCATCGGCGGCGGGGGCCGGGGATGAAGCCGGTGATCGCGGTCTCCGGGCTGCGCAAGACTTACGGCAGCGGGGAAACCGCGGTGCACGCGCTGCGCGGGGTCGATCTGCGGGTGTGGCCGGGCGAGTACGTGGCGATCATGGGCGCTTCCGGCTCCGGAAAGTCGACGCTGCTGAACATGCTGGGCTGCCTCGACACGCCTACCTCCGGCCGATACCTGCTGGACGGCTTCTCCGTCGCCGATCTCAATGAACGCCAGCTTGCCTTGCTGCGCAACCGAAAGATCGGCTTTATCTTCCAGTCCTTCAATCTCGTGCCGCGCACCAATGCGTTGTCCAATGTGGAATTACCGATGGTCTACAGCGGACTGAAGCGGGGTGACCGGCGACGCCGTGCGCTCGCCGCGCTGGAGATGGTGGGGCTGAGCGATCGGGCCAAGCATCTGCCGAACGAACTGTCCGGCGGGCAGCAGCAGCGCGTCGCGGTGGCGCGGGCGCTGGTGGCCGGTCCGGCGTTGCTGCTGGCCGACGAACCGACCGGAAACCTCGACCACGCAAGCACTGTTGACGTCCTCGGCGTCTTCGATCGGCTCAACGCGCTCGGCCGCACGGTTGTCGTGATCACGCACGAGGACGAGGTCGCGCGCCACGCACACCGCGTCGTGCGGGTCAGCGACGGGCGGATCGTGTCGGACGAGGCGCGCGCCGGGGTGGTCGCGTGAACTTTGTCGAGATCATGCGGTTCGCGGTGCGCGGTCTCGCCTCGAACAAGCTGCGCTCGGTGCTCACCACGCTCGGCATCACCATCGGGGTCGCGTCGGTGATCTTGTTGGTGGCAGTGGGAAACGGCGCTTCTGCGGCGATCACCGCGAGCATCCAGGGGCTCGGCACCGACGTGGTCACCGTGTCGCCGGTCCGCGGCGGTGGGCAGTCGAGCCAGGTCCGGCCGCTCACCGTGCAGGACGCGCACGCGCTGGTCGACCCGGTCGGCGCACCGGACGTGAAGGCGGCGGCACCGGTCGTGAGCACCACCGCGACCGCGACGTACGGCCAGACTTCCTACGACGTGTCCAGCGTCGTCGGCACCGAACCCAGCTACTTCACCACCACGAACCGCCAGCTCGCCGACGGTCAGCTGTTCAGCGCCGAGGACGTGACACAGGCGCGCAAGGTCGTGGTGCTCGGGCCCACGACGGCGCAGTCGATCTTCGGCACCGCCGAGCCGGTCGGCAAGAACGTGCTGGTGAACAGCATCCAGTTCACCGTGATCGGCGTGCTGCAAACGAAGGGCAGCACCGGGTCGCAGAACGCTGACGACGTCGCGATCGCCCCGATCAGCGCGGTGCAGAACTCGCTCGCCGGCTACGGCGGCCTGAACCAGATCGCGGTGCAGGCGACCAACGCCGACACGATCGGACTGGCACAGGCCGAGGTCACCGCGATCCTCGACGCCCGGCACGGCGCCCAGGCCTCGGCCAGCCCGGACTTCCAGATCCAGAACTCCGCGCAGCTGCTGCAGACCCGCACGTCGGCGATCGACACGTTCACCGTGCTGCTCGGCGCGGTCGCCGCGATCTCGCTGCTGGTCGGCGGGATCGGCGTCACCAACATCATGCTCGTCACGGTCACCGAGCGGATCCGCGAGATCGGCATCCGCAAGGCGATCGGCGCGCCGCGTTCGGCGATCCTCGGCCAGTTTCTCGCCGAGGCGACCATGCTGAGCCTCTTCGGCGGACTGCTCGGCGTGCTGATCGGCGTGGTCGGCAGCCGGTTCAGCATCGCGGGCATCCAGCCGGTGGTGGTGCCGTCGTCGATCGCGCTCGCGTTCGCGGTTTCCGCCCTGATCGGGCTTTTCTTCGGCAGTTTCCCGGCGAACCGGGCTTCGCGGCTGCGGCCGATCGACGCCCTCCGGCACGAGTAGGAGCGTCATGTCCGCGTCGACCACCCAGCCCGTTCCTCCAGAAGAGCCCGCGCGCTCCCCGGAAGACCTCATCGCCGAGCCCGCCGTCGACGGGGATCTGACCGCTGAGCTGAAGCAGGTCGCGCGACCGTTCAGCAAGCTGACGCTCGTGCTCGCCGGGCTGCTCCTGCTGGCGCTGGCGTTCGCCGGTGGTGCGTGGACCCATGCGGCGTTCGGCGGGGCGCATGTGTCCACTTCGGACAGAGCGCCGGTCGCCGCAACCCGGCCGGGCCGCTAGGGAACGTCGTTGAGCGCGATGATCGCGACGTTCAGCGCGGTCGTGTAGAGCAGCCACGCCAGATACGGCAGGAGCAGCAGGGCGGCGATGCGGGAACGGCGGTAGAAGAGCGCGATCGTGACGATCACGGTGAAATCGAGCAGCACGATGTCCACGCACGCGACCTGCGTGGAGCCGCCGGCGAAGAACAGCGAGATCCACATCAGGTTGAACAGCAGGCCGATGCCGTACGCGGCGAAGCCCTGGTTCTCGCCGTCGGTGCGCCAATAAGTCCAGCCGGCGAAGGCGAGCACGACGTACAGGACCGTCCACACCGGACTGAACAGGGACGAGGGCGGGGCCCACTCCGGCAGCACGTACCGGTTGTAGGCGTCCGGCGCGGTCGTCGCGGCCAGCGCGCCCACCAGTGCGATGACGCCGACCAGCCCGAAGAACACCGCGAGCATCAGCCACGGGTTCCGACGGTGTGTGGGCGCCGTCACGTCTCCTCCATGGCTCGCCCCGTCCATGCGCGCCCATCCTAAGAGGGGCAAGGCCGGTGTGCCGGGTGGCAAACGGGTGGCAGCTTGGGCGCCGCCGACACCCGAACGGAGGATTTGCAAGACTGGGACGGTGAGCACTGGCACCGAGCAGTCCAAAGCATGGTTCGCACGCGCCAAGGCAGCCGTTCCGGGCGGGGTGAACTCGCCGGTGCGCGCCTTCAACTCGGTCGGCGGCACGCCTCGGTTCATGGTCCGCGGCGAGGGCCCGCACCTGTGGGACGCCGACGGCAACCGCTACGTCGACCTCGTCTCGTCGTGGGGCCCGATGATCCTCGGGCACGCGCACCCCAAGGTGGTGGCCGCCGCCCGCGCGGCCGCGGAGCACGGGCTTTCCTTCGGCACGCCGACCATCGGCGAGGTCGAACTGGCCGAGGAGATCATCGGCCGGGTCGCCCCGGTCGAGCAGGTCCGGCTGGTCAACTCCGGCACCGAAGCCACGATGAGCGCCATCCGGCTGGCCCGCGGTTTCACCGGCCGCGCCAAGATCATCAAGTTCGCCGGCTGTTATCACGGCCACGTCGACGCGCTGCTCGCCGAAGCCGGCTCCGGCGTCGCGACGCTCGGCCTGCCGACTTCGCCGGGCGTCACCGGCGCGCAGGCCGCGGACACCATTGTGTTGCCGTACAACGATCTTGACGCGCTCCGGAAGTCCTTCGCGGAGAACGACGGCCAGATCGCCGCGGTGATCACCGAAGCAGCCGCGGGCAACATGGGCGCGGTGCCGCCGGACCCCGGCTTCAACGCCGCACTGCGTGACCTCGCGCACGAGAACGGCGCGCTGCTGATCATGGACGAGGTGATGACCGGCTTCCGCGTCTCGCGCGCTGGCTGGTTCGGCCTCGAAGGCGTGGCCGGCGACCTCTACACGTTCGGCAAGGTGATGTCCGGCGGGCTGCCCGCGGCGGCGTTCGGCGGTCGCGCGGACATCATGGCGAAGCTCGCGCCCGGCGGTCCCGTCTATCAGGCGGGCACGTTGTCCGGGAACCCGGTCGCGGTCGCCGCCGGTCTCACCGCGCTGCGTGAAGCCGACGACGCTGTGTACGCGAAGCTCGACGCCAACGCCCAGCGCCTCGGCGGGCTTTTCGACAAGGCGCTCAGCGAAGCGGGTGTCACGCACACTGTGCAGTTCGCGGGCAACCTGGTGAGCGTCTTCTTCACCGACAAGCCCGTACGCAACTACGTGGATGCGCAGGCCGCCGAGACGTGGCGTTTCCCGGCGTTCTTCCACGCGCTGCTCGAAGCGGGCGTGTACCCGCCGCCGAGCGCGTACGAGGCGTGGTTCGTGAACGCCGCGATGGACGACGAAGCGTTCGGCGTCATCGAAGCCGCGTTGCCGGCTGCGGCGCGCGCGGCGGCTGAGGCGGTTCGCCCGTGACCACGGTTGTGCACATGCTGCGGCACGGCGAGGTCCACAACCCGGAGAAGATCCTCTACGGGCGGCTGCCGAACTTCCGGCTGTCGGAGCGTGGACAGCGTCAGGCGCTCACTGTCGCCGAAGCAGTGGCTGGGCACGACCTCGCGTACGTCGTCGCTTCGCCGCTTCAGCGCGCACAGGAGACTGCCGCGCCGATCGCGGGCGCACACCGTCTCGACATCGCCACCGACGGCGGTCTCATCGAAGCGGCGAACGTCTTCGAGGGCCAGCGCGTGGCTGTGGGCGACGGAGCGCTGCGGCAGCCGAAAGCGTGGCCGCACTTGGTGAATCCGTTCAAGCCGTCGTGGGGCGAGCCGTACGTCGAGATCGCACACCGCATGCTCGGCGCGGTGCACCGTGCGCGCGTAAAGGCCGAAGGGCGCGAAGCGCTGTGCGTGTCGCACCAGCTGCCGATCTGGACGCTTCGCCGCTTCTTGGAGGCGAAGCGGCTGTGGCACGACCCGCGACAGCGACAGTGCTCGCTCGCGTCGCTCACCAGCCTGGTGTTCGACGGCGAAGAGCTGCTGGAGATCGTCTACAGCGAACCCGCGGGCACCACCGATCCCAAGGTGACGGGCGCATGAAACGGCGGCTGCTCGGGGTACTGCTGGCCGCCGCGCTGGTCGTGACCGGCTGCTCGGCAGGCAAGGACGCGGTCGTCTCGGGCGGCACCTTCACCTTCGTGTCGCCCGGCGGCAAGGTCGACATCACGTATCCGGTGAACGAGCGGCAACAGGCCCCGACACTGGCCGGCGACGACCTGATGCACGAGGGCAAACAGCTCTCGATCGCGGACTTCCCCGGCAAGGCGCTGGTGATCAACCTGTGGGGCCAGTGGTGCGGCCCGTGCCGCGCCGAGGCGCCCGAGCTGGAGACGGCGAGCAAGCAGATGGCCCCGCTCGGCGCCCAGGTGATCGGCCTCGACGTGCGCGACCCGGCGCGCGACGTGGCTCAGGACTTCGTGCGCGACCGCGGCCTCACGTACCCGTCGATCTGGGACCCGTCCGGGCGTGTGCTGCTGCAGCTGGCCGGATACCCGCGCAACATCATCCCGTCGACGCTGGTTCTGGACAAACAGCACCGGGTGGCGGCGGTGTTCCTGCGGCAGGTGCTGGCGTCGGACCTGGTTCCGGTGGTGCAGCGGCTCAGCGCGGAGAAGTGACCTCGTGAGTGGCAATCGCGGTTAGAACCGTGATTGCCACTCACGAGGCAGGACCAAGGTCCCGGCCCGGCTGTGGCGTAGGTCCTGTGCGCAGGCCCCGCCCGCCTCACGTCCAGCTCACTGCCTACTCTCAAGTCCGTGAACTCCGTGTCCGAGCTGGCGCTCTCCGGGCCGCTGCTGCTGGCCGCGGGGGTAGCGCTGGTGGCCGGGGCCATCTCGTTCGCGTCGCCGTGCGTGGTGCCGCTCGTGCCCGGGTACCTCGCCTACCTCGCGGCTCTCGTCGGCGCAGACGCCCCGGCGGTGCGCGACGGCGAGGAGCGCAAGAAGGGCCGCTACGCCGTCCTCGGCGCGGCGGGCCTGTTCGTGCTCGGGTTCACCGTGGTGTTCGTCGCGACCATGGGCACGCTGGTCTGGCTCGCGAACACCTTGCTGGTCAACGAGGACTTGCTGCAGCGCATCGGCGGCATCCTCACCATCCTGATGAGCCTGGTCTTCCTCGGCTGGATCCCGGGACTGCAGCGCGAGGTCCGTTCGCACCACGTGCCCGGCGGCGGGCTGTGGGGCGCGCCGGTGCTCGGCGCGGTGTTCGGGCTCGGCTGGACGCCGTGCATCGGGCCGACGCTCTCGGCCGTCACCAGCCTCGCCAGCGCCACCGGCGGGGCCGCGGTCCGCGGGTACGTGCTGGTGCTCGTGTACTGCCTCGGCCTCGGCGTCCCGTTCCTGCTGATCGCGCTCGGCGCCCGCTGGGCCGTGCGCGCCACCGACTGGCTCCGCCGCAACGGCCGCCGCGTGCAGATTTTCGGCGGGGCGCTGCTGATGGTGGTCGGCATCCTGCTGGTCACCGGGCTGTGGGGAGACGTCATGGGCTGGCTCCGCAACTCCGTCGCCTCCGATCTCGAGCTGCCATTGTGACCACTACCGAAGCGCCTCCGAAGAACCCGAAGCCGTACCGGCCGTCCGCGGCCAAGCAGGTGCTGGCCTTCCTGCGCAACACCTGGCGCGGCCTGACGTCCATGCGCACCGCGCTGGTGCTGCTGTTCCTGCTGGCGCTCGCCGCGCTGCCCGGCGCGCTGCTGCCGCAGCGTCGGCTGAACGCGCCGAAGGTCGACGAGTACATCAGCGCGCACGGCTGGTGGGGTTCGCTGCTCGACAAGCTGGAGTTCTACGACGTCTACTCCAGCGTCTGGTTCTCCGCGATCTACATCCTGCTGATGATCTCGCTGATCGGCTGCCTCACGCCGCGCAGCTTCGAGTACGTCAAGCAGATGCGGGCGAAGCCGGTGCTGACGCCGCGCAAGCTCGCGCGCATGCCGCACCACCGGATCGCCCGCACCGCGCGCACGCCGGAGACGGTCCGCGAGGACGTGCGCAAGCAGCTGTCCGGCTGGCGGCGCATCGAGCGCGAGGAGGACGGCGGCGGGTTCAGCGTGTCGGCCGAACGCGGGTACCTGCGCGAGACCGGCAACCTGCTCTTCCATTTCGGCATGCTCGGCCTGATCGTTTTCTTCGCCCTCGGCAAGCTGTTCAGCTACGAGGGCCAGGTCATCGTGCAGGCCAACGGCGGCCAGTTCTGCAATTCGGGGATCTACAACTACGACTCGTTCGAGGCGGGCCTGCGCGTCGACGGCACCGACCTCGACCCGTTCTGCGTGAAGGTCAACGACTTCACCGCCCGCTACACCGCGACCAACCAGGCCGACTACTACCACTCGCACATCGAGTACCAGTCCGGCGAGGACCTGCAGACCGGCACGTGGAAGCCGTACGACCTCGAGGTCAACGAGCCGCTGCGGACCGTCGGCGACCGGGTTTACCTGCTGGGCAACGGCTATTCGCCGCAGTTCACGGTGACCTTCCCGAACGGGGAGAAGCGCACCCAGAACACCCAGTGGATGTACAGCAACCCGGCGACGATGCTGTCCGAGGGCGCGACGAAGTTCGACCAGCCCGGCGTCACCGACGAGGTCCAGCGGCGCACCAAGCAGCTCGCGATCACCGGCCTGTTCGCGCCGTCGTCGTTCATCCACGGCGGCGTGCTCACCTCGACCGCGCCGCAGCTGAACAACCCGATGGTGGCGGTCGACGTGCTGCGCGGCGACCTCGGTCTCGACGCGGGCCGCGGCCAGTCGGTGTTCTCGGTCGACCAGTCCCGCATCCAAGACGGACGGCTCAAGCGGGTCGCGCGCAAGAACCTCGCGATCGGCCAGGAAGTGACGCTCGACGACGGCACCAAGGTGCGCTTCGACGGCGTCAACAAATGGGTCAACCTGCAGATCTCGCACGATCCGACGCAGGGCTTCGTGCTCGGCTTCGCGATCGTGATGTTCGCCGGGCTCGGGGCATCGCTGCTGGTCAAGCGGCGGCGCGTGTGGGTGCGGGTGCGGCCGGGCAAGGACGAGGACACGAGTACCGTGATCGAGGTCGCGGGGCTCGCGCGCACGGATCAAGCCGGATACGGCGAGGAATTCCAGCGGATCAGCGAACAGCTGGTCACGGGCCGGAAGGGCAGCTGAGGCATGGAAATCAACGAGACTCTCTCGCAGTACAGCGACCTGCTGTACACGACGACAGTGGCGATTTACGTGCTGGCGCTGCTGTTCACGCTCTTCGAGCAGGCGTTCGGGGCCAAGGGCCGCCTCGCCGCCGAGCGCAGCCGCCAGCGCGTGCTGGTCGGCGCGGGCGGGCCGGAGTCCTCCTCGATCGAGGACGGCGACGCGCCGGTCGAGCCGGAGGCCCCGCGTGCGGTCGGCCGCGCGGAGCGGATCGGCCGGATGGGCGCGGCGCTGCTCGTGCTCGGCGCGCTGCTGCAGCTGTCGGCGATCGTGCTGCGCGGATTCGCGGTGCACCGCGCGCCGTGGGGCAACATGTACGAGTACGGCATGGCGGTCACCTTCATCACCGTCGTCGCCTGGCTCGTGGTGATCAAGAAGTTCCCGGTCCGCCACCTCACCGGCTTCCTGCTGCTGCCCGTCGTGATCCTGATGTTCGTCAACGGCACGATGCTGTACACGGTGGCCGCGCCGGTCGTGCCCGCGCTGCAGTCGTACTGGCTCGTGATCCACGTGTCCGCCGCGATCATCGGCTCCGGCGTGTTCCTGGTGCCCGGCGTGGCGAGCGTGCTGTACCTCTTCCGCACCGCGCACGACCGCGACCCGGCCAAGTTCGCCCGCTTCGGCCCGAAGCTGCCCGCCGCCGACGTGCTCGACCGGATCGCCTACCGGGCCACCATCGTCGCGTTCCCGATCTTCACCTTTGGCGTGCTGTGCGGCGCGGTGTGGGCCGAGGCCGCGTGGGGCCGGTTCTGGGGCTGGGACCCGAAGGAGACCGTCGCCTTCATCGCGTGGGTCATCTACGCGGCGTATCTGCACTCCCGCGCCACCGCGGGCTGGCGCGGCAAGCGCGCGGCGGTGATCAACATCGTCGGGTTCGCGGCGACGATCTTCAACCTGTTCTTCGTCAACCTGGTGACCGTCGGACTGCATTCCTACGCCGGAGTGAGCTGAGCCGGGGGTCCGCCACCCGGACCGGGCCCCGGGCGACTACCGTCGTCGCCAGGGGCCCTTCGACGTACCCGGGAGGTTGGCAACGGTGACCGGACCCAGTGAAGAGACTGCCGGGGAACAGCAGTCCGAGCAGGCCCAGGAACCGGCTGCCATGTTCTCCGAGGAACGCACCGATTCGACGCCGCACCCCGGCACCGGACCGTACGACGCGCAGCCGACGCAGGTCGTCGACCCGCCGCCGCAGGGCGCGTACCAGCCGCTGCCGCAGCCGGGCGGATACCAGCCGCACTACGACCAGAACCTGCCGCCGCTGCAGCCGCCAGGGCACCAGCCGCAGCACGCCGCGCCGGGCGGGTACCAGCAGCCGGCGGCTCCGGCTGGCACGCCGGTTCCGGCTCCTGGTGCCGTTCCCGCCCCCGGTGCCGCTCCGGCCCCCGCGGCGCAGGGGCTTCCGCAGCCCGCAGCCGGGGCGGACGAACTGGCCACCGCGCACCTGGTGAAGCAGCAGAAGCGGACGCCGCAGTCGGGCTGGCGCAAGGTGCTCTATCGCGGCACCGGCAAGCTGGTCAACCCGGGCGAGAGCCCCGCGGACACGCGCCGGCGCGAGCTGATCGCGCGGGTCAACCAGCCGCTGCGCGGGTGCTACAAGATCGCGATGCTGAGCCTCAAGGGCGGCGTCGGCAAGACCACGACCACGACCACGCTCGGTGCGACCTTCGCGTCCCTGCGCGGCGACCGCGTGGTGGCGGTGGACGCGAACCCGGACCGCGGGACGCTGTCGCAGAAGATCGCCATCGAGACCACCGCGACCGTGCGCCATCTGCTGCGGGACGCGGACAAGATCACCCGCTACAGCGACGTCCGGTCGTACACGTCGCAGGGCTCCAGCCGGCTGGAAATCCTTGCGAGCGAACAGGATCCGGCGGTGTCGGAGGCGTTCTCCGAGAACGACTACCGGCGCACGGTGAACCTGCTGGAGCACTTCTACAACATCGTGCTCACCGACTGCGGGACCGGTCTGATGCACTCGGCGATGAAGGGCGTCCTCGACGTCGCGGATTCGCTGGTGGTGGTGTCGTCCGGGTCGGTCGACGGGGCGCGCAGTGCGTCGGCGACGTTGGACTGGCTGGAGGCGCACGGGTACGGCGACCTGGTGAAACGCTCGGTCGTGGTGATCAACTCGGTGCGGCCCAAGGGCAGTTCGGTCGATCTGGACAAGCTGGCCGCGCACTTCGGCGCGAAGGTCCGGTCGGTGTGCCGGATCCCGTTCGACGCGCATCTGGAGGAGGGCGCGGAGATCGAGCTGGAGCGGCTTGGCGGGGATACCCGGCTGGCGCTGCTGGAGCTGGCGGCGACCGTGGCGGACGGGTTCAGCGGACAGCAGTACCGCTGAGCCGCGGCCGGGTCAGGACTCGTCGTCTGGGCGCTTGCGCTGCTGTTCTGAGAGCTTGCGCAGGAATTCGGGATCGTCATCGGGAGCGACGGCCGGGCGGCGCTGCGGGACGCTGATCCGCTGCGCGCCTAGCGCCCGCCACAACAGAACGGCGATGGTGATCGCGCCCACCGCTGCGAGCAAAGGAATCATGCCCGGGGGTCCTTCCGTCGTGCTGGCCCCCCAGGTTAGCCGCAATCCGGCCGGATCGGGGGGAGCGGGCCGCCCCCGGACGCGGCGAAGGGTCGTGACCGGCAAGGAGAAGCCCCTTGCCAGTCACGACCCTTCGGCGTGTGAAACCCGCGGTTCAGATCTTGCGGGTCGGCTCGCTCGCGTCCGTGGTGAGTTCGGCCAGCAGGTCGTTCACCTCGGACTCGCGGAACCTGCGGTGTCCGCCGGGGGTCCGGATCGAACCGATCCGGCCCGCGGTGGCCCAGCGGGTCACGGTCTTCGGGTCCACCCGGAACAGAGCGGCCACCTCACCCGGGGTGAGCAACCGTCCGCCCATGGTTGCGGTCATTTTCCGCCTCCTTAACGCCCAACTTGCTATACCGGGGGCATCGGGCGATTTCGCCCGTCGCGCCCGGGTGGCCAACGCCGCAATCGTGGCACTTCACCCGTCGGGTACTCGAACGGTTGTCCTTGGGTAAAGAGCCCTTAAAGTGCAAAAGGGACATAACTCAGCAGATTCTCAGGATCGCTCAGGGCCCGTTCGCGCCTCGCTGACCAGGCATTTTCTCACCGGATGCGCCGCGATCTGGGTAAAGGACAGGCAAAGGCCACGTTTCGGCGGCGTCCGGCGGCGAGGTTGCTGTGACGCACGAGACAATCCGGGACCTACCGGGATGAGCCGGTCGCGGGCGCGCGCCGCATAATGAGCCAGTGGATCAGCTGGACCGGAAGATCATCGCCGAGCTGCGGGCCAACGGCCGCGCTACCTACGCCGACCTCGGCCGGACGGTGGGGCTCTCCGCGTCGTCGGTGCACGAACGCGTCGGCAAGCTCGAAGCGGCCGGGGTGATCACCGGGTACCACGCGATGGTCGACCCGAACACGGTCGGCCTCGGCGTCACCGCGCTGGTCGGCATTCATCCCACCGACACCGCCACCGACGAGGACGTCGCGACCGCGCTCGGCGAATTGCCCGAGGTGGAGAGCTGTTACGCGGTCGCCGGCGACGAGGCCTTCGTAGTAAAGGTGCGGGTTTCGACGGTGGACGAGCTGGAGATCAGCCTCGGCCGGTTGCGCCGCATCCCCGGCGTCGGCCGCACCAATACGACGGTGGTGCTCTCCACCCGGTTCGAGGGCCGCCCCAACAACGCGGGCCTGGACGAAGACCCGGCGACCGGGGCGTAGCCTGTTTCGGTGTGAGCGAGACACCGGACCACCTGCCCCGTGACCTGACGGTGTACTTGATCGCGCGGTTCGCCCTCGTGGCCGCGGTCGCGGTCGTGTTGTCGCTGGTCGGCGTGCCGCTGCTGGTCTCCTTGCTGATCGGCCTCGTCGTCGGCCTCCCGCTCGGCCTGCTGCTTCTGCGTGGCCTGAACCAGCGCGTGACGGCCGGTCTGGCCAAGCGCAACGAATCCCGTGCGCGCGCTCGTGCCCAGCTGCGCTCGCAGCTGCGCGGCGAGACCTCGGCCGACGATTCCGCGGCATGAGCAAACCGCACAGCCGGGCCTGGGTCCGCGAAGCCGTCCGCATCATCGAGGCCGACGCCAACCGCAGCGCCGACACGCACCTGCACGTCTTCCCGCTGCCACCGGAATGGGGCATCGACCTTTACCTGAAGGACGAGTCGGTGCATCCGACCGGCTCGCTCAAGCACCGGCTGGCGCGCTCGCTGATCCTGTACGGCCTGGTCAACGGGCACATCGGCCCGGACACCGTGCTGGTCGAGGCGTCCAGCGGATCGACCGCGGTGTCCGAGGCGTACTTCGCGCGGATGCTCGGCCTGCGGTTCGTGACCGTCGTGCCGCGGCGGACCAGCAAGGAAAAGATCGCGCTCATCGAGTTTTACGGCGGCGAGTGCCACTACGTCGACGCGGCCCCGGCGATGTATCCGGAGGCTGAGCGGCTGGCCGCCGAGTGCAACGGGCATTACCTCGACCAGTTCACCTACGCCGAGCGCGCGACGGACTGGCGCGGCAACAACAACATCGCCGAATCGGTGTTCGCGCAGATGCGCGCCGAACGCCATCCGGTGCCGTCGTGGATCGTCGTCGGCGCGGGCACTGGCGGGACGAGCGCGACGTTCGGCCGCTACGTCCGGTACAAGCGGCACACCACGAAGATCTGCGTGGTGGACCCGGAAAACTCGTCCTTTTACGGCGCTTGGGAAACCGGCGCGGCGGACTACGCGACCGGGATGCCGTCGCGGATCGAGGGCATCGGACGGCCGCGCTGCGAACCGTCGTTCGTGCCCGGCGTGATCGACGAGATGTTCCAGGTGCCCGACGCCGGTTCGCTGGCCGCGATCCGGCTGCTGCGGGAGCGCACCGGGCACTGGGCGGGCGGTTCGACCGGGACCAACCTGTACGGCGCGTTCCAGCTGATCTCGCGGATGCTGGCAGACGGCCAAGCGGGTTCGGTGGTGACGCTGCTGTGCGACGGCGGCGAGCGGTACGCGAACACGTATTACTCAGACGATTGGCTGGGCGAGCAGGGGATCGACCTCGCGCCGTACCGGGCGCGGTTCGACGAATTCCTGCTCACTGGCCGGTTCGACGCCTAGCGTCCTGGTAGCCCAGCGCCAGCACGACGATCAGCCGGCGCAACCGGTCCTCGAAGTCGATGCGGGAGCCGGACAGGCGGGGGTCCTCGATGGCTTCCCGGACGGCTTCGTTCGGGTGCGCCAGCGGCCACATTCCCGCGGTGAACATGAAGATCGCGGCCGACAGTTCTAGCGCGGTCTCGTCGGAAAGGCCCGGCAGCGCGGCGCGCAGCAGGTCGGCGGTGCGGGCGTTGTGCTTCGCCGACCGCAGCTTGTAATCCCGCGCGATCTCCACCGAAACGTTCCGCTCCAGCACGTTCGCCAGCACGCTGATCAGCTCGCACAGCACCGGCCGCGTCGCCAGTGAACGGGCGAGGGCCGCGGCGACCTCTGAAAGATCGCCGTCGAGGGCGAGCGAGTCGAGCCATGCGCCGCGGGCACGGTCGAGCACCTCCAGGTAGACGGCCTCGCGGGTGGGGAAGTAGCGCGCGACGTTCGACGCCGACAGGCCTACCCGGCGGGCCAATTCGCGCATGCTGACCTCGCTGACGGACGACTCCGTCATCAGCTGCTCCGCCGTGTCGAGGATCGCCTCGCGGCGGGCTTCCACCTGCTCAGGGCTGCGGGCGCGCTGGAACTCGGGCACGCCGCGAGTGTAACAGGACACTGCTCTCTTGATAAAAGAACAGTGCGCTGTTAGCTTCGAGACCGAAGAGAGCAGTGTTCCGTTAACCTCGGCAGGAGATCCCGATGCGCACTTACGACCAGCTTTTCCTCGGCGGCCGCTGGACCGGGCCCGCGACGACCGACACCTTCGAAATCCGCTCGCCGCACGACCGGGCGCTGGTGGGTGTCGCGCCGAAGGCCTCGGCGGCCGACGTCGACCGCGCGGTGGCGGCGGCACGCCGGGCGCTCGAACCGTGGGGGAGAACTCCGCTGGCCGAGCGGGTGCGCCTGGTCGAGCGGTTCAACGAACTGCACGCCGCCCGGGCGGACGAAATCGCCGAGCTGATCACCGCGGAGAACGGCTCGCCGAGCTGGTTCACCGGCTGGACGCAGCACAACCTCCCGGAGCGCACGGCCGGCTGGCTCAAGACGGCGCGCGAGTTCTCCTGGGAGGAGACGCTGACCGACGAGGCGGGCAACCGGACGATCGTGCGCGCCGTGCCGGTCGGAGTGGTGGCGGCGGTGATCCCGTGGAACTCGCCGCATTCGGCCGCGCTGGTGAAGCTGATTCCGGCGCTGCTGGCGGGCAATCCCGTGCTGCTGAAGGCCGCGCCGGAAACCGCGCTCGACGCGATGGTGCTGGCGGAAATCTTCGAGCGGGCCGGTTTCCCCGAGGGCGTGGTGAGCGTGTTCGCGGCTGACCGCGACGTGAGCGAGCACCTGGTGACGCACCCCGGCGTGGACAAGATCTCGTTCACCGGCTCGACGACGGCCGGGCGGCGGATCGCGTCGCTCGCCGGGCAGCAGCTCAAGCGGGTGGGGCTGGAGCTGGGCGGGAAGTCCGCCGCGATCGTGCTCGCGGACGCGGACCCGAAGACCGTCGCCGAGGGGATCCGCGGCGCGACGTTCGCCAACAACGGCGAGATGTGCGTGGCCCACACGCGGATTCTCGTGGCGCGCGAGCGGTACGCCGAGGTCGTGACCGCGCTGGCGGAGATGGCCGACGGGCTCGTGGTCGGGGACCCGGCGAAGCCGGACACGTTCGTCGGGCCGATCGTGCGGCAGGACCAGTACGAGCGTGTGCGTTCGTACCTGCGGCTAGGCGTCGAGGAGGGCGCGCGGATCGCGGCGGGCGGGGCGGAGCCGTTCGCGGATCCTGAGCTGGCGAACGGGTTTTACGTGCGTCCGACGGTGTTCGCCGACGTCGCGAACGACATGCGGATCGCGCGCGAGGAGATCTTCGGGCCGGTGCTCGTGGTGATCCCGTTCGACACCGAGGCGGAGGCGATCCGGCTCGCGAACGACTCCGACTACGGCCTCAGCGGCGGGGTATGGACAGCGGACGCGGAGCACGGCGCCGAGATCGCGCGGGCGGTGCGCACGGGCACGTTCCACGTCAACGGCGCGCCGCGACACGGAAACGCGCCGTTCGGCGGGTTCAAGGCCAGCGGAGTCGGCCGCGAGTACGGCTCGCACGGGCTGGCGGAGTTCGTGGAGTGGCAGGCGATCGCGGCGGGCCGCTAGATCGCCAGGGCGACCGCGCTCAGCACGGCCCAGGCCAGCATCGCCATGCCGGTGTCGCGCAGGGCCGGGATCAGCTCCCGGCCCTTGCCGCCCCCGCCGACGGCCTTGATCGGCTTCAGCAGCAGTGGTGCGGTCACGAACGAGATGAACAGCAGCGGGTGCCAGATCCCCATCAGCACGGTGAGCGCGTACGGCACCGTCACCAGGGTCAGGTACAGCTTTCGGGTGCCGCCGTCGCCCATGCGGGTCGCGAGGGTGTGCTTGCCGGACTCGATGTCGGTGGGGATGTCGCGAAGGTTGTTCGCCACCAGCACGGCCATCGAGAACGAGCCGACCGCCACGGCACAGCCCAGCGCGTCCCAGCTGACGCGGCCAGCCTGCACGTAAACCGTACCGAGGACCCCGGCCAGGCCGAAGAACACGAAGACCGCGATTTCGCCAAGACCGTAGTAGCCGTAAGGCTTTTTGCCGCCGGTGTAGAACCACGCGCCGAGGATGCACAGCGCGCCCATCGCGAGCAGCCACCAGTATCCGCTCAACGCGACGAGTGCCAGGCCCAGCACGCCGGCCAGGCCAAGGGAGGTCAGCGCGGCGCGGAGCACGGCCTTCGGGTTCGCCGCGCCGGAGCCGACGAGCCGCAGCGGGCCGACGCGGTGCTCGTCGGTGCCGCGGATGCCGTCGGAGTAGTCGTTGGCGAAGTTCACGCCGATGATCAGCGACAGCGCGACCAGCAACGCGAGCAGCGAACGCCACCAGGAGAACGCGTCGAGCGCGATCGCCGCTCCGACGCCGGCCACGACCGGGGCGATCGCGTTCGGCAGCGTCCTCGGCCGCGCGCCTTCGATCCACTCACTGACTGTCGCCATGGGGTCCATTCAACGCCATGCGATCTTCACCCGTTCGGTACCCGGTCAAAAGCTGTGAAGGACTCCGAGCCCCATGCCAGGAACCTAAGCCGCTTGGAGGTCTGTGAGGGCCACCCTGAGGGAATCAGAGTCCCTCAGGGTTCCCCTCACGGACGAGCCGGGACCGCACTGCCTGGCGGTCGATCTTGCCCGGGCCGCGCAGGGGCAACTCGCTCACGAACTCGATGCGTTTCGGGGTGGCAGCAGCACCCAGTTCCGCCCGGACGGCGGCGCGCAGCGTGGCCTCGTCCGCCGAAGCCACCACCATCGCGACCACCGCCTCGCCCCACTGGGGATCGGGGAGGCCGACGACACAGGCGTCCCGCACCCCGGGCTGGGCGCCGAGCAGGCGTTCGATCGCGGCGGCGGAGACCTTGACCCCGCCGGTGTTGATCACGTCGTCCGCGCGCCCGAGCACCTCGATCCGGCCGTCGGGCAGCACCCGGCCGCGGTCGGAGGTACGAAAAGAGCCGTCCTGGAACGACTCCGCGGTGAGTTCCGGGGCGAGCCGGTAGCCGTGTGACAGGACCGGGCCGGAGATCCACAGCCGCTCGTCGGCGTCGGGCTCCACGCGGACGCCGTCGAGCGGAACGCCGTCGTAGACGCAGCCGCTGGCGGTCTCGCTCATCCCGTACGAGGGGACGATCCGCACGCCCTCCTCCGCCGCCTGCGCACGCAGCTTCGGCGAGGTGGCTGCAGCGCCCAGGATGATCCCGTCGAACGCCCTCGCGGCGGCCAGGCCCGCGCCGCCGTCGTCGAGGAGCCGGACTAGCTGGGTCGGCACGAGCGCGGTGTAGCGCGGGCCGTTCTCCGCCAGCACCGGCGCGGCCGCGGCGGCGAACTCGTCCGGGCGGAAGCCGGTGCCGGTCAGGAACGCCGGTTTCGTACCCGCCAGCCGCGCGCGGATCAGGACCTGCAGGCCGCCGATGTAGTGCGCGGGCGTGGCGAGCAGCCAGTGTCCGGGGCCGCCGAGCCGGGCGTGCGTGGCCGTCGCGGACGCGGTGAGCGCGCGCGGGGAGAGCAGCACGCCTTTCGGTGCGCCGGTGGATCCCGAGGTGGCGATCACCACGGCGGTGTCCGGTTCGGCCGGGCGGTCCGGGGCCATGGCTTCGAGCAGGGCCGGGGCCGACGGGTCGGCGGAGTTCAGGGGGAGCACGGCGGGGCCGCCGTTTAGGGCGGCGGCTAGGGCTGTGTCTAGGGCGGCCAGGGCATGGGGGCTGCCGTCTAGCCAGGAAACGTGCACCGGGGGGCCTTCCGCAGGGGTGTCGTGAGTGTTTATCGCGGTTCTAACCGCGATAAACACTCACGAGGTCAGTAGTAGTACGGGTAGTCGGTCCAGTCCGGGTCGCGCTTTTCCAGGAACGCGTCGCGCCCCTCGACGGCCTCGTCCTGCATGTACGCCAGCCGGGTGGTTTCGCCGGCGAACAGCTGCTGTCCGACGAGCCCGTCGTCGATCGCGTTGAACGCGTACTTCAGCATCCGCTGCGCGGTCGGCGACTTGCCGACGATCGTCCAGCCCCATTCGAGCGCGACCCGCTCCAGTTCGGCGTGCGGCACGACCTCGTTGACCGCGCCCATCCGGTGCATCTGCTCGGCGGTGTAGTCGCGGCCGAGGAAGAAGATCTCCCGCGCGAATTTCTGCCCGACCTGCCGGGCGAGACCGGCCGAGCCGTAGCCCGCGTCGAACGAGCCGACGTCCGCGTCGGTCTGCTTGAACCGCGCGTGCTCGGCCGAGGCGAGGGTGAGATCGCACACGACGTGCAGCGAGTGCCCGCCGCCCGCGGCCCATCCGGGCACTACGGCGACCACGGGTTTCGGCATAAAACGGATCAACCGCTGCACCTCGAGGATGTGCAGCCGCCCGGCCCGCGCCGGGTCGACCGTGTCGGAGGTCTCCCCGCTCGCGTACTGATACCCGGACCGTCCGCGAATACGCTGGTCACCGCCGGAGCAGAACGCCCAGCCGCCGTCCTTGGGCGACGGGCCGTTGCCGGTGAGCAGGACGCACCCGACGTCCGAACTCATCCGGGCGTGGTCGAGCGCCCGGTACAGCTCGTCGACGGTGTGCGGGCGGAAGGCGTTGCGGACCTCCGGACGGTCGAAAGCGATCCGGACCACCCGTTTGCCTGAGCGGGCCTCGCGCGAACGGTGGTAGGTGATGTCGGTGAAGGAGAACCCTTCGACCTCGGACCAGGCGGCGGGGTCGAACAGCTCGGAAACTCGGGCGTCATCCACGTTTGGGAGAATAGGACCTGTGGACATGATCGCGGTGCCTGATGCCGCCTCCGACGAGGGCCAGCCGGACGGCGCTCACGCGGAGGTCCGCCGGTGAACCCGTCCACCGCGCAGGCCAGGGTCATCGTCGACGAACTCGTCCGCAACACCGTTTCGCATGTGGTGCTGTGTCCAGGATCTCGCAACGCGCCGCTGTCGATCGCGCTTTACGACGCGGCCGCCTCGGGACGGCTGAAGCTGCACGTCCGCATCGACGAACGGGGCGCTGCCTTCCTCGCGCTCGGCATCGCGGCGCGCACCGGCCGTCCGGCGGCAGTGGTCTGCACCTCCGGCACCGCGGCGGCGAACTTCCACCCGGCCGTGCTGGAAGCCGACCGCGCGGGCGTGCCGCTGATCGTGCTCACCGCCGACCGTCCGCCGGAGCTGCGTTCCGCGGGCGCGAGCCAGGTGATCAACCAGTACGAGCTGTACGGCGACGCGGTCCGCTACTTCGACGAGCTGGCCGTCGCCGAACGCCGGGCCGGGCAGAACTCCTACTGGCGCAGCCAGATCTGCCGCGCGTGGAACGCCGCGTACGGCGAATGGCGCTGCGGTCCGGTGCACCTGAACATCCCGTTCCGCGAGCCGCTGGTGCCGGACCTCGACGATGACGGCGAGTGGTACGAATCGCTCGAAGGCCGCCCGGACGGCGAGCGCTGGACCGAGCTGCCGGACTTCGGCGCGCTGCCCTCGTTCGTGGTGCCCTCGGCGCGGCACGGCCTGGTGATCGCGTGCGACACCGGTGCGCAGGCGGCCAGCGAATGGGCCGAACAGCACGGCTGGCCGGTGGTTTCGGAGACCGGCGGGCTTGGCCTGTCCGGCGCGACCGCGATGTCGTCCGGCGCTTGGCTGCTCGGCGTCGAAGAATTCATCTCGCGGCACCGTCCCGAGCAGGTGCTGTGCCTCGGCCGTCCGACGGTGTTCCGGCAGGTGCAGAAGGTGCTGTCGGACCCCGAGGTCGAGGTGCTGCTGGTGCGTCCGGATTCGGACTGGCCGGCTCCCGCGCACAACGTCCGCCAGGTCGGCCAGTGGTTTGCCGAACCGACGAAGCCCGCCGATCCGGAGTGGCTCGCGAGCTGGCAGCGCGCGGACGCGGCCGCCAGCCAGGCCGTTTCCACGGCGCTGGCCGCCGAGCCGTGGCCGAGCGGCGTGCGGGTGGCCGCTGAGCTGGTCGACGCGCTGCCGGAAGGCGCGCTGCTGGTGGTCGGTTCGTCGAACCCGACGCGCGATGTCGCGCTGGCCGGACGGCTGCGTCCAGACGTTCTGGTGCACCGAAACCGCGGCGTCGCGGGGATCGACGGCACGGTGTCGACGGCCATCGGCGCGGCCACGGTGCACCGCGCGCCGTCGTACGCGCTGCTCGGCGACCTGACGTTCCTGCACGACGCGTCCGGCCTGCTCACCGGGCCCGCGGAGCAGCTGCCGGACCTGACGATCGTGGTGCTGAACGACGACGGCGGTGGCATTTTCTCGCTGCTGGAGCAGGGCGCGCCGGAACACTCGGCGAGCTTCGAGCGCGTCTTCGGCACCCCGCACGGCGCGGATCTGGGCGCGCTCTGCGCGGGCTACCGGGTGCCGCACGTCGTGGCGGAGACGGTCGAAGAATTCCGTGCCGCGCTGCGGCCGGCACCGGGCCTGCGGGTGGTCGAGGTCCGGGTCGACCGGGCGCAGCACCGGAATCTCCACTCGCGGCTGAAGTCCGCGGTCGCGGAAGCGGTCGGGACGGTCTGACCGGCGGGTGCCGGTGAAAAATGGGGGATTTCTTGAACGAGGCGGACCTGCGCCCGCGCGGCCGGTGGGCCTGGTTCAGCGCGGCGGTGGCGGCGCTGGCCCTGGTCGGGCTGGTGTGCTCGTATTTCTCGTCGTTCCTGGTGATGGCCAGCGACAGCTGCTTCAGCGGGGACAGCCGGGCCATCTGCAGCGCGGCCGGGCAGCAGGCGGTCGCCTCGCTGCCGTGGGTCGGCTGGTTCGCCGCGATCGCCGGGTCGTTCGCGATGGCCGGGCTGGCCGTGCGGCGCGGCTGGGGGCCGTGGCCGGGGCTGTACGCGGGCCCGATCCTGTACGGCATTCCGATCGCCATCGCGTGGTGGATCGCCGAGTCCGGATGATCTTCCCAGTGGGTAAGAACCCGTCGTTCGGACGTATCTGCGGGGCGCCCGCGTGGATACGTTCGGTCGCATTGCCCACCTTGGAGGAACAATGCGATCGAGAACTCGGGCCGGGATCGGGGCGGTTGCGGCTGGAGTCGCGACGGTGCTGCTGGCTGGCACCGCTTCGGCAGTACCGGCACCGGGCTCGCCGGGCGTCGGCGACCCGTACTACCCCAACGCCGGCAACGGCGGCACCGATGTGCAGCACTACGACATCCGCGTGAGCTACCAGCCGGAGACCGACGTCCTGTCGGGCACCACGACGCTGCTGGTCACCGCGACGCAGGACCTTTCGCGGTTTGACCTGGACTTCGCGCTCAAGGCGTCGAAGGTGCTGGTGAACAACCGGCCGGCGCAGTTCGCGAACCAGAACGGCGACGGCGAGCTGGTGATCACCCCGGCGCAGCCGCTGCTCAAGGGCCAGTCCGCGACGGTCGTCGTGAGCTACTCCGACAGCCCGTCGACGGAGAAGGTCGGCGGACTGAACACGTGGAAGAAGGGCGCTTTCGGCGCGCTGGGCGTCGACGAGCCGCAGAGCGCGCAGTGGTGGTTCCCCTCCAACGACCACCCCACCGACAAAGCGACCTACGACGTGTCGATCGAGGCACCGGACGGCCTCTCCGCCATCACGAACGGCACGCTGGTCCGCAAGACCAAGAAGCGTGCTGGCTGGACGCGGTGGAACTGGCGCAGCACCCAGCCGCAGGCGACCTACCTGACGTCGTTCATCGTCGGCAAGTACGACGTGGTCCAGTCCACGACGCCGGACGGCAAGCCGTTCATCACCGCCTACGGCTCGGACCTCGGGGCATCCCTCGACGCGGCCAAGGCGAGCGTGGAGCGGACGCCGGAGGTTAACGAGTTCCTGGCGTCGCAGTTCGGGCCGTATCCGTTCGAGGCCGAGGGCGGCGTCGTGACCAGCGGGATCACCTTCTCGCTGGAGAACCAGACCCGGCCGACCTACGGCGCGCGCAACTTCGCCGCCGGCGCCAACACGACGCTGATCGCGCACGAGAACGCACACCAGTGGTTCGGCGACAGCGTCTCGCTGGGCAAGTGGAGCGACATCTGGCTCAACGAGGGCTTCGCGTCCTACGCCGAGTACCTGTGGACCGAGCACCAGGGCGAGGGCACGACCGCGGAACTCGCGCAGTACGCGTACGACTCCTACGCCGCCGACGACCCGTTCTGGCAGGTCCTGCCGGGCGACCCGAGCGAGCCGAAGCAGTTCGACCGCGCGGTGTACGACCGGGGCGCGATGGCCGTGCAGGCGTTGCGCACCAAGGTCGGCGACGAGGCGTTCTTCGCGATCCTTCAGCAGTGGCAGGCGGCGAAGGCCGGTAAGGCGGCGGTGATCCCGGAGTTCGTGGCGCTCGCGGAGAAGGTGTCGGGCAAGCCGCTGCAGGAGCTGTTCCAGACCTGGCTGTACACGTTGGGGAAGCCCTCGGTCGGTCCTAATGGGACGGTCACGGCGCTCGCAGCGCATGCGAAGCCCGCGAAGCCGAAGGGCTGGGACCAGATCCAGGCGAACCACCGTGCGCTGGCGGAGGCTGGCGAGCACTAATTCGCTTGCGTGGCTGCGGGATCCTGGAGAGTTCCGCTCTCTGAAGGAGGATTCGGTGGCCATGAAAGTGCGGGCGCAGCTCCGCCACGCCCGGCTCGACGGCCGGGAGTGGCGGGTGCTGCGCCCTGATCCTGGGCTGGATACCGCGGTGTTGTACGAAAACGACCGGTATCCGCAAATGTGCGTCGACCGCCGCGCGGCGTACCGGATCGGGGTGCTGTGGCTGCTGGCCGCGCGGTCCCGGCACACGGTCATCCATCTGCTGTTGCGCGCTGGCCGGACTCCCGCTGAGCCGGAGTACCCAGGTCGTCCGCTGGATCTCGTGCTGAGCCAGCACACCGCGCAACTGCGGGCCTCGCACTGGCCGCGGCTGAGGGCGGCGCTTGGCCCGGCCCGCCCGCACACGGTGCGAATCCCGGCTGATCGGCGTCCGGCGGAGTGGCCGCACTGGCGGACCCGGGACCGGCTGTACGACCGGATCCACGCCGACACGATGTTCCTGACCGGCAGCGCGGCGGTCTTCCGGTTCACCGCGGAGTACTTCTTCGACCTCGCGTTCCGTGCCCCGGGTTCGGCTCCCGGCGAGGAATCGCCGCACCATGCGTGTTCGGAGCTGCATTGGTCGGCTGGAGCGCTGGTGAACACATACTGCTTTCACGTGCTTTACCGGGCGCACTGGCTGCCGAGTGCCGAGCTGGTCGGCGCACCCGACTAAACTCTCAGTGTGGCAGCCAGGAGTGTGAAGGCGCGGCGGATCGCGTGGTTCGCCGTGTTGGGCGTAGCTGTGCTGCTCACAGTGATGTGCGTCAGTCTCGTGTTCGCCGCGTTCCGCAACGACAGCGCGATCGAAGCGCATCTGGGCACGGCGAACGCGACGGTGGAGTCGGTGGCGTTCGACCGCACGATCATCCAGTACCAGACCCCGGACGGCATCGTGCACAGTCCGGCCACCGGGGTGCTGTACCCGTCGGGTCTCGGCGCCGGTCAGCTGGTGGCGATCGAGTACGACGCGACCAACCCGGACCTGACGAGGGTCGCGGGCCGGACGGCGACGTTGACGCTGCTGCCGGTGGGGATGACGGTGCTGATCACGTGGCTGGTCGCGGGACCGTCGCTGTGGTGGCTGCGCCGGCTGATCAAGCGGGACCGGTCCGCGCCTGCTCCGGAGCCGGTGCCCGCGAAGGCTTGACGCTCGTGACCCGGCAAGTCCGTGAAGGGCCCCTTCACGGACCTGGATTCCCATGCCAGGGACTCAAGGCGGCGTTATGGGTGCGGCCGAGTGGTGTCCGCCCAGGCCGACACGGCTGGCGGACTGAGCTGGCCAGGGCCGGGGCCGCTCGTGGCGGGCCGACTGGTGCGGGTTTGGTCGTCCGTGAGGGGAACCCTGAGGGACTCTGATTCCCCCAGGGTTCCCCTCACGGACCTCCGGGCATGAAACGGGCACATCGCCGGTTCTGGCGTCCTTTGTGGATGGTCCAGCCGGTGTGCGGCCGCCCGGCTCAAGTCCCTGGCCTAGTAAGAGCCGCGCGATCCCTTCGTCCTGGGCGCATGGGGGGCTGAACCGCACTCTTAGCCCGCCTTGAGTCCTGGCACGGGGGACCTCAGGTGCCGACGGCAGCCGTTTCCTGCCACCAGCCGAGCACCTCGTCCGCGACCCCCGGAGCAGCCACCAGCAGCCCGTCCGTAGGCAACGCGGTGTCCTCCCCGTGCTTGTCCAGCACCACCGCCCCGGCCTCGATCGCCATCGCGACCGAGCCCGCCACGTCCCATTCGTGGTAGCTGTGCAGCACCGCCGCGGCCGCGTGGCCTAGTGCGACCTGCGCGATCGACAACGCCGCCGAGCCCAGCACCCGCACCCCGGCATGCGCGGCCGCCGCTCGTTCGATGAACTCGCCCATCCCTGGCCACGGGCCCTTGCGCGCCAGCTCCGTGCAGACGATCGCCCCTGCCGTACCGGCCCGGTCGACCAGCTTCAGCGGTTTCCCGTTGGCCCGCGCGCCCCGGCCGCGGGCGGCGGCGTAGATCTGCGCCCGGTACGGGTCCGCGACCACGCCCACCACGGGCCCGCTCGCGTCGACCAGGGCGAGGCTGTAGGCGCACCACGGCACTCCGGCGACGTAGTTCGCGGTGCCGTCCACCGAGTCGACCACCCAGCGGTACTCCGCGACGTCCGCGCCGTGGTCGGCGCCGAATTCGTGGCCGACCACCGGGATTCCGGGGAACTCCGCGGTCAGCACGCGGCGGGTGTGCCGTTCCAGGATCCGGTCGGTGTCGGTGACCCAGTCGAATGGCGAATCGAGCGTCGCCGGGTGCGCGCCGCGGCCCGCGGTCGCGGTGATCACGTCGGTCGCGTCGTTCGCCAGCCGCCCGGCGACCTCGAGTGCCTTGGAGAGCAGCCCGGGTTCCACGGGCCGCGACGGCCTGGAGGACAAGAGGGTCATGCCTGCTTAGTCTGGGTGTTCCTGGTGTCCGGGACACGACCGGAAGATGACATGTCGTCGCGAATTCTTCGACGGTCGGCGCCCGGACGCGGACGCTGCGGAGTGTTTCGCCACCGTTGGCCGGTCAGTTACGCGGGATTGGCCCGCCCTGCCTGCGGTTTTGCGACAGTGACGCGGTGCGAGTCGCCATAGTCACCGAAAGTTTCCTGCCCCAGGTGAACGGCGTGACGAACTCCGTGCTGCGGGTCGTCGAGCACCTGGTCGAATCCGCGCACGACGTGCTGGTCGTCGCGCCGGGGCCGGGCCCGGCGAGTTACCGCGGCGCCCCGGTCGTCCGCATTCCGGCGCTGGATTTCCCCGGCGTGCACTCGCTGCCGATCGGCCTGCCGACGCGCACCGTGCTGACCGCGCTGGCCGATTTCGGCCCGGACGTCGTGCATCTGGCTTCGCCGTTCGTGGTCGGCGCACGCGGGCTCGCCGCGGCCAGACGGCTCCGGGTGCCGTCGATCGCCGTCTACCAGACCGACATCGCCGGATTCGCCACGTCGTACGGCTTCGGCATCGGCGCGCGGGCGGCGTGGCGCTGGGTGCGCCGCCTGCACTCGCGGGCCGACCGGACGCTCGCGCCGTCGTCGGACTCGATCGAACAGCTGAAGCTGCACGGGGTTCCGCGCGTGCACCGCTGGGCGCGCGGCGTGGACATCAGCCGGTTTTCCCCGGCGCACGCGGACCCGGCGCTGCGTGCGGAACTCGCGCCGAACGGCGAGCTGCTCGTCGGCTTCGTCGGACGGCTCGCGCCGGAGAAGGAGGTCGACCGGCTGACCGTGCTGGCCGGGATGCCGGGCATACGCGTGGTCGTCATCGGCGACGGGCCGGAGCTGCCGGCGTTGCGGGAACGGTTGCCTGGCGCGGCTTTCCTCGGCGCGAAGTACGGCGACGAGCTGTCGGTCGCGTACGCGAGCTTGGACGTCTTCGTGCACACCGGCCCGCATGAGACGTTCTGCCAAGCGGTGCAGGAGGCGATGGCGTCCGGGCTGCCGGTGCTCGCGCCGGACGCGGGCGGGCCCAAGGACCTCGTGCTGCCGGGCCGGACCGGCTACCTGCTGCCCGCCGATCGCGAATCGTTCGGCCCGGCGCTGGTGTCGAAGGTCGATGACCTCCGTGACGCGGCGTTGCGCGCGCGGCTGGGCGAGAAGGCGCGGAAAGTGGTCTTGGGCCGGACGTGGCCCGCGGTGTGCCGGGAGCTGGTCGGGCACTACGAAGCGGTACAGGGCCGAGTCGCGCGTGCGGCTTGAGCCATGCACATCGTCCAGCTGGCGAACTTCTACGGACCGCGGTCCGGCGGGCTGCGGACCGCGCTGAACCACCTCGGCGCGGGATACGTCGCGAGCGGGCACCGGGTGACGCTCGTCGTGCCGGGGCCGCGGTACGCGGTGGAAACCCTGCCGACCGGGGTGCGCCGGTATTCGTTGCCCGCCTTGCAGATTCCGTGCACTGGCGGCTATCGCGCGGTCGATCCGCGCCGGGTCCGCGCGGTGCTGCGCCGCCTGGAGCCGGACCGGCTGGAGGTGTCCGACCGGCTGACGCTGCGAGGGATGGGCGTCTGGGCTCGCCGGAACGGGGTGCCCAGCATGGTGATCTCGCACGAGCGGCTGGACCGGTTGCTGGAGCAGTTTCTCTTGCCGGGGACGATGGCCCGGCACGTCGCGGATGCCGCCAACCGGCGGATGGCGGCGTCGTACGACACGGTTGTGTGTACTACGGCGTTCGCGCATGCGGAGTTCGAGCGGATCGCCGCGCCGAACGTCCGGCGGGTGCCGCTGGGCGTGGATCTGGCGACCTTCGCGCCGTCGATGCGTGATTCGGGCTGGCGGTTGGCGTTGGCCGGTGGCGCGGACGCGTTGATTGTCCATTGTGGTCGGTTGTCGCCGGAGAAACACGTTGAGCGGAGCGTGGATACGGTCGCCGAGCTGACCGAGTCCGGGGCACGGGTACGGCTGGTGATCGCGGGGGACGGGCCGCGGCGACGGGCGTTGGAGCGGCGGGCCCGGGGGTTGCCGGTGACGTTCCTCGGGTTCCTGTCCGGACGCGGCGAGGTGGCTCGGTTGCTGGCCAGCGCGGACGTTTCGCTGGCTCCGGGACCGCATGAGACGTTCGGGCTGGCCGCGTTGGAGGCGCTTGCTTCGGGGACGCCGGTGGTGGTTTCGGCGTCGTCCGCGCTGCGGGAGATCGTGCGTCCCGGCTGCGGGGCGGCGGTCGATGACGACGCACCCGCGTTCGCCAGTGCGGTGACCGGGTTGCTGGACAGCCCGGAGGAGCTGCGCCGAGCGGCCGCGCGGGCTCGTGCCGAGGAATTCGCCTGGCCGACCTCAGTGCGCGGAATGCTGGCCGCCCTGGGCTGACCAAGGTCCGTGAAGGACTCCTTGAGGGAACCAGATTCCCTCAAGGAGTCCTTCACGGACGGCGGGCGGTCAGGTGCGGTAGCCGGGGTGGACGCCGGGCGTGAGGTCGCGATCCGCGGCGACCCGGCCGAGCAGCCCGCGCAAGGTGGCACGTTCCTCTGTGGACAGTGCGGCCATCATCTCGTCCTCGTGTGCCGCGGCGGCTTTCGCCAGCGCGGCCATCGTTTCCTGGCCCTTGTCGCTGAGGAAGACCGCGTAGAGGCGGCGGTCTTGCGGGTTGCGGCGACGTTCGATGAGGCCCTGCTGCTCCAAACCGTCGACCAAGGCGACCAGGCGGGTCGGCGGCGTGCCCAGTTCGGCGGCCAGCACCTGCTGGCTCTCACCGGGGCGGCGCGCGATCGCCCGGAGCAATCCGGTCTGCGGCGGCGTCAGGCCGAGGTCGGAGACCCGTTCGGCGAAGCGCTGGGTCGCGTGTGCGCCCAGCTGGGCCAGCAGGAAGGCGCTACCGAACGCCGGGGGTCCTTGCATGCCCTGAACCGTATCGCTTGACAATCCATTACACCAGTGTAATCGTTCTAACAGTGAAACTAATTGACCTGGAGGTTCGTCATGACGACCATGACTCGTACGCAGGGTGGCCCGCCGCTGCTGGCCCCGGCGCTGGTGTTCGGGGCGCTGACCGTCGCGTCGGCCGTGCTCGGGGCGGCGGGGACTCGGCCGGACTCGACCGCGGCGGAAATCGCGGAGTACATCGGCGGCAATCGAGGGGTCGTGCAACTGCTCGCGTTCGCGGTGTTCGGGGCGTCGATCCCGCTGGCGGTGTGGGCCGCGACGGCCTATCGCAGGCAGCGGCGGCTCGGGGTAGCGGCACCGGGCGCGGTGATCGGGCTGACCGGTGGCGTGCTGTCCGCGGCCGCGCTCGCGATGAGCGGGCTGATCACCTGGACGGCCGCGCAGGCCAGCGACAGCCCGGCGGTGGCGCGGGCGTTGACCAGCCTCGCGTTCGCGTCCGGCGGGCCGGGGTTCGTGGTGCCGCTGGCGTTGCTGATCGCCGGGATCGCGGTGCCCGCGTTGTTCCTGAAGCTGTTGCCGCGCTGGATGCCGATCGTGGGACTGGTGGTCGCCGCGGCCGCGGTGCTCGCCTCGCTGTCGTTGCTGACGCCGGCGCTGTATCCACTGATACCGGTCGGCCGGTTCGGCGGGCTCGTCTGGCTGATCGCCGCCAGCGTCCTGCTCCCGCGCGACCGCTCGGCACGGACGGACTAATCTCGGACCCATGCCCCGAGCGAGCCTGGACAAGGATCCGCACGAAGTCGCCGCGATGTTCGACGGCGTCGCGTCCGGTTACGACCGGGCGAACTCGTTCATGACGTTCGGGTTCGACCGGCGCTGGCGCACCACCACGGCGCGCGTGCTGGACGCCAAAACGGGGGAGAAGGTGCTCGACCTCGCGGCGGGCACCGGGGTGTCCACCGTCGAGTACGCGCGCGGCGGCGCCTGGTGCCTCGCCGCCGACTTCTCCGTCGGGATGCTCAAGGCGGGCCTGCACCGCAACGTGCCGATGGTCGCCGCGGACGCGATGCGCCTGCCGTTCGCCGACGACAGCTTCGACGCGGTCACGATCTCGCTGGCGCTGCGGAACTTCGTGGACACCAAGGGCGCGCTCGCGGAGATCCTGCGGGTGGTCAAACCGGGCGGGCGGCTGGTGATCTGCGAGGTGTCGACGCCCACCTTCGCCCCGATCCGGTTCATCTACCGGCGGTTCATCCTGAAGCTGCTCACGTGGGTCGGCAGCCGGTCCTCGACGAACCCCGAGGCCTACTCCTACCTGGCCGAATCGATGCTCGCCTGGCCCGATCAGCGCGGCCTCGGCGAGATCATCGCGAGCGCCGGCTGGACCGAGGTCGAGTGGCTGAACCTCACATTCGGCGTCGTCGCGATCCACCGGGCGCGCAAGCCTGCCTAAACTCGGCGGTATGACGACTTCGCGCCGCAACCCGGACCACGACGCCGAAGTGATCGTGGTCGGAGCGGGACCGGCTGGTTCGACGGTGGCCACCTACCTCGCCCGGGCGGGCGTGGACGTGCTGCTGCTGGAGAAGACCGTCTTTCCGCGCGAGAAGGTGTGCGGGGACGGGCTCACGCCGCGTGGGGTGAAGCAGCTGATCGATCTTGGTCTCGACACCAGTGAAGAGGCTGGGTGGGTGCGTAGCCGGGGGCTGCGGATTCTCACCGGCGATCTGACGCTGGAGTTCGATTGGCCGGACCTCACGGACTACCCGCCGTATGGGGTGTCTCGTACTCGGCAGGACTTTGACGACCTGCTGGCGAAGACCGCGGTGAAGGCTGGGGCTCGGTTGTATGAGCGGACCACGGTGACCGGTGCGATCACCAACGCGTCCGGCCGGGTGGTTGGGGTCGAGGCGAAGGTCGGGGCGGACAAGACGCCGGTTAGTTACCGGGCGCCGTTGGTGCTGGCTTGCGATGGGGTGTCGGCGCGGCTTGCGTTGAGCGTTGGCATCGACAAGAACGAGAAGCGCCCGATGGGCGTCGCGGTGCGGCGGTACTACAAGAGCCCGAAGCACGACGACCCGTTCATTGAGGGCCACCTCGAACTGTGGGACCGGTCTGATCCGCGCGATCCGAAGCTGCTTCCGGGCTACGGCTGGGCGTTTCCGCTTGGGGACGGGACGGTCAACGTCGGACTCGGAATGCTGTCGACGTCGGCTTCCTTCCGCAACACCGACTATCGGGCGTTGCTGCGGCAGTGGCTCGACGGGACTCCGGAGGAGTGGGGCTACCGCGAGGAGAACGCGATCGGCAAGGTCGGCGGGGCCGGGCTGCCGATGGGGTTCAATCGGACGCCGCACTACCGCAATGGACTGCTGCTGCTCGGCGACGCCGGTGGCATGGTGAGCCCGTTCAACGGTGAGGGCATTTCGGCGGCGATGGAGTCGGCGCAGCTCGCGGCTGAGGCTGTGGTGCAGGCTCTTGCCCGGCCGGAGGGGCCGTCGCGGGAACGCGCGCTGGAGGGCTACCCGCGCGCGGTCGGCGAGCTGATGGGTGGCTACTACCGGCTTGGCAACGTCTTCGCGAAGCTGATCGGCAAGCCGAAGATCATGCACGCGGCCACCAAGTACGGGCTGCGGGTCAACAAGATCCTTCCCTTGGTGTACAAGGGACTTTCCGGCTGCTACGACGCCCGCGGCGGCGACGGCGTTGACCGGCTGATCGCGGCTCTCGCCCGCGTTACTCCAAGCCCGCGCTAACCCTCCCGCCCGCGCCCCAATGTGGCGTTGGGTGCATGCGACGCACCCAATGTGGCATTGGGTGCATCTGACGCACCCAATGCCACATTGGGGCGCTCCCCGCGGTGAGCATTACCCGGGTGGAGCAATCGGTTGTCCGGCCGGTCAGTGTGTTACGTCACAAGATCGAGTCGCGCTTCTGGGCCGGTGCGGTTCTTGAAGAGGCCTTTACCGCTGGTCTCGCGATTGCGGGTGGGGGTGGGCCTGGGGGACCGCCGGGGCAGGTTAGGGCCGCCTTAGTCCGTAACCCCTCGGGACAAGAGTGTGACTCACGTCCTACACTCCCCCCATGCTTTGTGAATCGCTTCACAACCGCGACGAGTCGCTTGTGAACTATTTCACAAGCGTGCCGTGGTCCGGACACGGGCCGTAAGGGCACCCTGACCCTCGGCGGTGTGACCCAGCTCCCTTAGGGTCGCCGTCGAGGACTCGGACCACCACCCGAGAACAACCGCAGCGGCGCGGAAAGGATGGCGAAGACCCCGTGCTGATGGTGCCCGTGCTGGCGCAGGCCGATCCCGGACCGGCAGCGCCCGGACTGAACGTGTATCTGCCGCTCGTCCTGCTCTTCGTGCTCGCGGCGGCGTTCGCCGTCTTCTCCGTGCTGCTGGGACCGCTCGTGGGCCCCAAGCGGTACAACCGTGCGAAGACCGAGGCTTACGAGTGCGGCATCGAACCTTCGCCGCAGCCGCTGGTCGGCGGCGGCCGGATGCCGGTGGCCTACTACATCACGGCCATGCTCTTCATCCTGTTCGACATCGAGATGGTGTTCCTCTACCCGTTCGCGGTGAACGCCAATGCTCTCGGGGTGTTCGGCTTGGTGGAGATCGTGCTGTTCATCGTGACGGTCGGGTTCGCGTACGCCTACGTGTGGCGGCGCGGCGGCCTGGATTGGAACTGAACCCATGGGCCTGGAAGAAAAACTCCCCAACGGCATCCTGCTGGCCAGCCTCGAGGGACTGGTCAACTGGGCACGCAAGAACTCCCTGTGGCCTGCCACCTTCGGGCTCGCCTGCTGCGCGTTCGAGATGATGTCGGTCGGCGGTTCGCGCTACGACATCGCGCGCTTCGGCATGGAGCGGTTCTCCGCGACGCCCCGGCAGGCCGACCTGATGATCGTGGCCGGCCGGGTCACCCAGAAGATGGCCCCGGTGCTGCGCCAGATCTACGACCAGATGGCCGAGCCCAAGTGGGTCCTCTCGATGGGCGTCTGCGCCTCGTCCGGCGGGATGTTCAACAACTACGCCGTCGTGCAGGGCGTCGACCACATCGTGCCGGTCGACATGTACCTGCCCGGCTGCCCGCCGCGGCCGGAAATGCTGCTCGACGCGATCCTCAAGCTGCACGCCAAGATCCAGGACGAGCCGATCAACGCCCGCCGCGCCGCGATTCGCGCGGCCAGCGGGGCCCGTACCGAGCTGATCCCGTCCTCGATCAAGTACGCGAAGAAGTGAGCACCGGTGCCTGAGAACCCCGAAGAGACTCCCGAAACCGGCGGCCCGCAGTCCAGCGCGGAGCGGCCCGAAGCCGGCCTTGAGGCGCACGGTCCCGGAGCGGCCGAACCGGTCGTCGCCGGGCGCGAACGCAAGGGCATGTTCGGTGTCCGCGGAAGCGGGGACACCTCCGGCTACGGCGGCCTGCGGCTGCCCGCGTACAGCCCGCCGCCCGCGGAGCGCCCGTACGGCGGCTGGTTCGACGAGTTCGCCGACGAGTTCATGGCGGCCTTGGCGGACAACAAGATCCCGCCGTCGGCGATCCTCCAGACCACTGTGGACCGCGGCGAGATCACCTTCTACGTCAGCCGCGAGCACCTCGTCGGCATCGCGAAGGTGCTGCGCAACGACGCCGGGCTGCGGTTCGAGATGCTGATGGCGGTGACCGGCGTCGACTACGGCGTGGACGTCCCGCAGCGGATGCACGCGGTCTACGACTTCCTGTCGATGACCTACCGCCGCCGGATCCGGCTCGAAGTCACCATGGACATGGACGACCTGCACGTCCCGTCGCTGGTTCCGGTCTACGCGACCGCGGACTGGCACGAGCGCGAGGCCTACGACATGTTCGGCATCGTCTTCGACGGCCACCCCGGATTGACCCGCATCTTCATGCCGGACGACTGGGACGGCTTCCCCCAGCGCAAGGACTACCCGCTCGGCGGGATCCCGGTCGAATACAAGGGCGCGGAAATCCCGCCGCCGGACCAGCGGAGGTCGTACTCGTGACCATCAACGAAGAAACGACGGAAGCCGAGTACGCCGAAGTCCGGGAAACCACTGAGGGCCCGGTGTACCACGTCTCCGGCGGGGACTGGGACGAAGTCCTCGGCGACGCCCAGCACGACGACCGCATGGTCATCAACATGGGCCCGCAGCACCCGTCGACGCACGGCGTGCTCCGGCTCGTGCTGGAGCTGGAAGGCGAGACGATCACGCAGCTGCGCGCGGTCGTCGGCTATCTGCACACCGGCATCGAGAAGAGCGCGGAGTTCCGCAACTGGACCCAGGGCGTCACCTTCGTGACGCGCGCGGACTACCTCGCCCCGCTGTCCAACGAGATGGCGTACTGCCTCGGCGTCGAGAAGCTGCTTGGCGTCAAGGCCCCGCCGCGCGCGGAGCTGCTGCGCGTGCTGCTGCTGGAGCTGAACCGGATCACCTCGCACCTGGTGTTCATCGCGACCGGCGGCATGGATCTCGGCGCCACCACCGCGATGACGCTCGGCTTCCGCGAGCGCGAAGAAGCCATGCACCTGCTGGAGTACCTGACCGGCCTGCGGATGAACCACGCGTTCATCCGTCCCGGCGGGCTCGCCCAGGACCTGCCGGAGGACTGGGCCGAGAAGGTCCTCGACTTCTGCAAGATCATGGACAAGCGGCTTCCGTTGTACGACAAGATGTTCACCGGCCAGCCGATCTGGCGCAACCGGCTCAAGGACGTCGGAGTGCTGCCGCTCGACGCGTGCCTCGAACTCGGCATCACCGGCCCGGTCCTTCGCGCCGCCGGCCTGCCGTGGGACCTGCGCAAGACCGAGCCGTACTCGCGCTACGACGAACTCGAGTTCGACATCCCGACCTCGACCGACGCGGACAGCTGGGCGCGGTACCTGCTGCGGCTGGAGGAAATCCACCAGAGCCTGCGGATCATGAAGCAGGTCGCGAAGATGGCCGAGCCGGGCCCGGTCATGGTGGAGGACAAGAAGATCGCCTGGCCGGCGCAGCTGTCCATCGGCAGCGACGGCATGGGCAACTCGCTCGGCCACGTCAAGAAGATCATGGGCCAGTCGATGGAATCCCTGATCCACCACTTCAAGCTCGTCACCGAGGGCTTCCACGTGCCGGCGGGCCAGGTCTACGCGCCGGTCGAGTCGCCGCGCGGCGAGATCGCCGCGCACCTGGTGTCCGACGGCGGCACCCGGCCGCTGCGCGTGCACCTGCGGGAGCCGAGTTTCGTGAACATGCAGGCGATGCCCGCGATGGCCGAAGGCGGCCTGGTGGCCGACCTCGTCGTCGTGATCGCCTCGATCGACCCGGTTCTGGGGGGAGTTGACCGATGACGAACCCGACCGCAGTCCCGGAGCCGGGGCCGCACGACGCGACGAAGACCTACGCCGCCGCGGGAGCCGACACCGACGTCGCCGCGATCGCGCCCGACCCGTCGCTGGCCGAGGGAATCCTCGCCGACGCGCCGGCGGTGGACGTGTTCGACGCCGACACGCACCGCGAGGCGAAGGAAATCGTCGCCCGGTACCCGATGTCGCGTTCGGCGCTGCTGCCGATGCTGCACCTCGTGCAGTCGGTGCAGGGCTACGTGAGCCAGGAGGGCATCGCCTTCTGCGCACAGCATCTCGACCTCACCGACGCCGAGGTCAGCGCGGTCGCGACGTTCTACACCATGTACAAGCGCCGTCCGTGCGGCGAGCACCTGGTGAGCGTCTGCACCAACACGCTGTGCGCGGCGCTGGGCGGCGACGACATCTACAAGAAGCTCCAGACGCACCTCGGTTCCGCCGAGAAACCGCTGGGGCACGAGGAAACCGCTGGCACTCCCGGTGAGCAGGGCTCGCTCACCCTGGAGCACGCGGAATGCCTCGCGGCCTGCGACCTCGGTCCGGTCATCCAGGTGAACTACGAGTACTTCGACAACCAGACGCCGGAGAAGGCGGTCGCGCTCGTGGACGCGTTGCAGGCAGGCAAAAAGCCCGCGCCGACGCGTGGCGCGCCGCTGTCGGACTTCAAGGGCGCGGAGCGGCAGCTCGCCGGGTTCTGGCCGGAGGACGACGCCACCTACCGCGGCGACGTGGACGGTCCGTCGCAGGCGGTCGAGACCCTGCGCGGCGCGCAGATCGCGGCCGACCGCGGCTGGTCCGCCCCCGGTGCACAGGATGTTCCGCTTCCTGAAGTGGAGAAGAAGTAAATGGCTGATCCCATCACTCCGGTCCTCACGAAGCGCTGGCTGTCCCCGGAATCCTGGCGCATCGAGACGTACGAGGCACTTGAGGGCTACACCGCGGCGCGCAAGGCGCTGGCCGCGACGCCCGAGCAGCTCGTGCAGGTGGTTAAGGACTCCGGCCTGCGCGGCCGCGGCGGCGCGGGGTTCCCGGCGGGCGTGAAGTGGTCGTTCATGCCGCCGAACGAGGACAAGCCGCACTACCTGGTGATCAACGCCGACGAGGGCGAACCCGGTACCTGCAAGGACATTCCGCTGATGATGGCGGACCCGCACTCGCTGATCGAGGGCTGCATCATCGCCTCGTACGCGATGCGGTCGCACCACTGCTTCATCTACGTCCGGGGCGAGGCGTTGCACTGCATCCGCCGGCTCAACGCGGCCGCACGCGAGGCGTACGCGAAGGGCTACCTCGGCAAGAACATCTTCGGCACCGGCTGGGACCTTGAGCTGACCGTGCACGCCGGGGCCGGCGCGTACATCTGCGGCGAGGAAACCGCGTTGCTGGACTCGCTCGAAGGCCGCCGCGGCCAGCCCCGGCTCAAGCCGCCGTTCCCCGCCGCCGCCGGGCTGTATGCCGCGCCGACGACGGTGAACAACGTCGAGACCATCGCGAGCGCGTCGTACATCATCAACGCTGGCTCGTCCTGGTTCCGCGAGATGGGCCGCGAGAAGTCGCCCGGCCCGAAGATCTACTCGATCTCCGGCCACGTCGAGAAGCCCGGCCAGTACGAATGCCCGCTCGGCACCACGCTGCGCGAGCTGCTGGAGCTGGCCGGCGGCATGAAGGACGGGATCCCGCTCAAGTTCTGGACCCCGGGAGGCTCGTCCACCCCGATGTTCACCGCCGAGCACCTCGACGTCCCGCTCGACTTCGAGGGCGCGGCCGAGGCCGGTTCGATGCTCGGCACCACCGCGGTGCAGGTCTTCAACGAGACCGTTTCGGTGCCGTGGGCGGTCATGAAGTGGACGCAGTTCTACGAGCACGAGTCCTGCGGCAAGTGCACGCCGTGCCGCGAGGGCACGTACTGGCTGGCGCAGATCCTGGAGCGGATGGTCGAGGGCCACGGCACCGAGGAGGACATCGACACACTCCTCGACGTGTGCGACAACATCTTCGGCCGCTCGTTCTGCGCGCTCGGCGACGGCGCGGTGTCGCCGATCCAGAGCGGCATCAAGTACTTCCGGGACGAGTTCCTGGCCTTGTGTGAGAGCAACAAGCGCGAATTGGTGGGAGCGCAGGCATGACGATCGCGCCCGACAAGCCCGAAACGGCTGAGAAGCCGGTTCCCGAGGGCTACGTCAAGCTGACCATCGACGGCGAAGAGGTCATCGCGCCCAAGGGCGAGCTGCTGATCCGCACCGCCGAACGGCTCGGCACGAGCATCCCGCGGTTTTGCGACCACCCGCTGCTCGACCCGGCGGGCGCGTGCCGCCAGTGCCTGGTCGAGGTCGAGATGGGCGGCCGTCCGATGCCGAAGCCGCAGGCCTCGTGCACGATGACGGTCGCCGACGGCATGGTGGTGAAAACGCAGCTCACCTCGCCGGTCGCGGACAAGGCGCAGCAGGGCGTGATGGAGCTGCTGCTCATCAACCACCCGCTGGACTGCCCGATCTGCGACAAGGGCGGCGAATGCCCGCTGCAGAACCAGGCGCTCGCGCACGGCCGCGCGGAATCGCGGTTCGTGGACACCAAGCGCACGTTCCCGAAGCCGCTGCCGATCTCGTCGCAGGTGCTGCTCGACCGCGAACGCTGCGTGCTGTGCCAGCGCTGCACCCGGTTCTCCGACCAGGTGGCGGGCGACCCGTTCATCGCGCTGCTCGAACGCGGCGCGCACCAGCAGATCGGCACCGCGGAAACCGCCGACGTGCTGGACCTCGCCTCCCGCACCACCGGCGGCGAGCCGTTCCAGAGCTACTTCTCCGGCAACGTGATCCAGATCTGCCCGGTCGGCGCGCTCACCAGCGCGGCGTACCGGTTCCGGTCGCGGCCGTTCGACCTGGTGTCGGCGCCGAGCGTGTGCGAGCACTGCTCGTCCGGCTGCGCCGAGCGCACCGACTTCCGGCGCGGCAAGGTCCAGCGCAAGCTGGCCGGCGACGACCCGGAGGTCAACGAGGAATGGCTGTGCGACAAGGGCCGCTTCGCGTTCCGCTACGTCCAGGCCGGTGACCGGATCCGCCGCCCGCTCGTCCGCAACGCCAACGGAGAGCTGGAGGAAGCGTCCTGGACCGACGCGCTCCGGATCGCCGCGGAAGGGCTGCTGAAGGCCCGCGAGGGCAAGGGCGGCGCGGTGCTCACCGGTGGCCGGCTGACCGTCGAGGACGCCTACGCGTACTCGAAGTTCGCCCGGATCGCCTTGCGCACCAACGACATCGACTTCCGCACTCGCGCGCACTCGGACGAGGAGTTGGCGTTCCTCGGCTCGACGGTCGTGGGCACCACACCGGAAACCGGCGTGACGTTCGGCGAGGTCGAGCAGGCCAAGACGGTGCTGTGCGTCGCGTTCGAGCCCGAGGACGAAGCGCCGATCGTGTTCCTGCGGCTGCGCAAGGCGGCCCGCAAGAACCGCACCCGCGTTGTCCACTTGGGACAGTGGACGACCTCGTCGGTGCGCAAGACCTTTGGCGAACTGCTGGCCTGCGTCCCCGGCGGCGAAGCGGCCGCGGTGGACGGCATCGCCCAGCACGCGGCCGACGTCGACACCGCGCTCAGCGGCGAAGGCGCGGTGATCCTGGTCGGCGAGCGGGCCGCGGAGATCCCCGGCCTGTTCTCCGCGCTGCTGCGGCTCACCGCCCGCACCGGTGCCCGGCTGGCGTGGATCCCGCGCCGCGCCGGCGACCGGGGCGCGCTCGAAACCGGTTGTGTGCCAACGCTTCTGCCGGGCGGCCGTTCGGTCGCCGACGACGCGGCGCGCGCCGAGGTCGGAAAGCAGTGGGGCACCGAGCTTCCGGCCGAACCGGGCCGCGACGTCACCGGCATCCTGCAGGCCGCTTCGGGCGGCGAGCTGGACGCGCTCGTGCTCGGCGGCGTCGACCCGAACGACCTCCCGGACCCGGACCTGGCCCGCCGCGCGCTGGACAACGCCGGGTTCGTGGTCAGCCTGGAACTGCGGGCGAGCGAGGTCACCGAACGGGCCGACGTGGTCCTGCCGGTCGCCCCGGCGGTCGAGAAGTCCGGCAGCTACCTCAACTGGGAGGGCCGCCGCCGCGACTTCGCCGCGACGCTGGAGGGCACCGGTTCCCTGCCGGACGGCCGAGTTCTCGACACCCTGGCTGTCGAGATGGACGCCGACCTGTTCACCCAGACCCCGGCCGCCGCCGCGGGCGACTTCGCGAAGCTCGCGCCGGTCGCCCCCTCAGTGAGCGCGCCGTCGGTTGCCGCCGCGGCGGCTCCGGTCCCGAACGGCAAGGCAGTGCTCGCCACCTGGCGGCAGCTGATCGACAACGGCTCGCTGCAGGACGACGAACCGCACCTCAAGGGCACCCAGCGGCCGCCGGTCGCCCGGCTTTCGGCGAAGACCGCCGAGGGCCTCGGCGGCACGGTCCGGGTGTCGAACGAGCGCGGGTCGATCACCCTGCCGGTCGAGGTCGCCGACCTGCCGGACGGCGTGGTGTGGCTGCCCGGCAACTCCGACGGCTCGGCCGTCCGCGCCGCACTCGCCGCCGGACACGGCGCGCTCGTGCAGATCTCCGGAGGTGACCAGTGAGCCCGCAGCTCACACAGTTCCTCGCCGAGTACCCGGACGCGGCGGAACGCGCCCGGCTACTGGCTGACGACCCGTGGTGGCTCGTCCTGATCAAGGCGGTCGTGGTCCTGCTGATCGGGCCGGTCCTGACGATCTTCCTGATCGTGTGGGAGCGCAAGGCGATCGGCCGGATGCAGAACCGGCCCGGCCCCAACCGGGTCGGCCCCGGCGGCTACCTGCAGTCGCTCGCCGACGCGATCAAGCTCCCGTTCAAGGAGCAGATCATCCCGGACACCGCCGACCGCAAGGTGTACTTCCTCGCGCCGGTGCTGTCCGCGGTCCCCGCGCTGATCGCGCTGTCGGCCATCCCGTTCGGCCCGGTGGTCTCGATCTTCGGGCACCAGACGGTGCTGCAGCTGATGGACCTCCCGGTCGGCGTGCTGGTGATCCTCGCCTGCTCGTCGGTCGGCGTGTACGGCATCGTGCTGGCGGGCTGGGCTTCCGGTTCGCCGTACCCGCTCTTCGGCGGCATGCGCTCGGCGGCGCAGGTGATCTCCTACGAGATCGCGATGGGCCTCTCGATCGTCGCGGTGATCCTGTACTCCGGCTCGCTGCAGACGTCGGAAATCGTGCAGGCGCAAACGCACGGCTGGTACTTCTACATGCTCATCCCGAGCTTCGTGATCTACGTGATCTCGATGGTCGGCGAGACGAACCGCGCGCCGTTCGACCTCCCGGAGGCCGAATCCGAGCTGGTCGGCGGGTTCCACACCGAGTACAGCTCGATGAAGTTCGCGATGTTCTTCCTCGCCGAGTACGTCAACATGGTGATCGTTTCGGCGTTCTGCACCACGTTGTTCCTCGGCGGCTGGCGGTTCCCGTTCGTCGGCGACGATTCGCCGCTGAACCAGAACTGGTGGCCGATCCTCTGGTTCTTCGCCAAGACCTTCATCCTGCTGTTCGGCTTCATCTGGCTGCGCGGCACGCTGCCGCGGCTGCGGTACGACCAGTTCATGCGGCTGGGCTGGAAGGTCCTGGTCCCGGTGAACCTGGTGTGGATCGTGGTCGTGGTCGCGATCAAGACGATCCAGTGGAGCTGGCCGCAGATCCTCGTCGGCGTCGGCATCGTGCTGGTGGTGCTCGTGCTGCTGAGCCTCGCGCTGCCGGACAAGAAGGTGCCCGAATCGGAGTACGTGGACCTGGCGGGCAGCGGCTATCCGCTGCCGCCGCTCGACCTGCGGGTCCCGGACGCCACGCCGCGGCAGAAGGCGCTGGCCAAGGCCGAGGCGAAGGCCGCGCGGCGCAAGCCGGCCGGCGTCACCGCGGCGGCCGCACAGGAAGGAACGGAAGATGGCGGCAACTGACTTCCTCAATCCCATCAAGGGATTCGGCGTCACCTTCGGGATGATGTTCAAGAAGGTCGCGACCGAGGAGTACCCCGAGGCCGGCGCCCCGGCCGCGCCGCGCTACCACGGCCGCCACCAGCTCAACCGGCATCCGGACGGGCTGGAGAAGTGCGTCGGCTGCGAGCTGTGCGCGTGGGCGTGCCCGGCGGACGCGATCTTCGTCGAGGGCGGCAACAACACCGACGAAGAGCGGTACTCGCCGGGAGAGCGCTACGGCGCGGACTACCAGATCAACTACCTGCGCTGCATCGGCTGCGGCCTGTGCATCGAGGCGTGCCCGACCCGGTCGCTCACCATGACCAACTTCTACGAGCTGGCCGACGACGACCGGCAGCGGCTCATCTACACCAAGGAAGACCTGCTCGCCCCGCTGCTGCCGGGCATGGAGCAGCCGCCGCACCCGATGCGGCTCGGCGACAACGAGCAGGACTACTACGTGAACGGCCCCGAGCTGGCCGCGGGCGCGCAGCAGGAGGCGAAGAAGTGATCGCCGCCCTCCTCGCGCAGGCCCCGGCGTCCGGCGTCGACGCGTCCGTGACGACCGGCGAGGCCATCGCGTTCTGGATCCTCGGCCCGCTGTCGCTGCTGGGCGCGCTCGGGATGATCTTCTCCCGCAACGCCGTGCACTCGGCGCTGTGGCTGGTGCTCACGATGCTGACGCTGGGCGCGCTGTACATGACGCAGTCCGCGCCGTTCCTCGGGTTCACCCAGATCATCGTCTACACCGGCGCGATCATGATGCTGTTCCTGTTCGTGCTGATGCTGGTCGGCCGGGACAGCTCGGACTCGGTGGTGGAGGTGCTGCGCGGGCAGCGGCTCGCCGCGGGGGTGCTCGGCATCGGGCTCGCCGCGCTGATCGCCGCGGGCGTGTTCCGTGCGCTGGTCAACGTGACCCCGGCGCAGCCGCTCGACCCGTACCAGCAGACCGGCGGCGGCCCCGGCGGGCTCGGCAGGCTGATCTTCACCCAGTACCTGTTCCCGTTCGAGCTGACCTCGGCGCTGCTGATCACCGCCGCGCTCGGCGCGATGGTGCTGGCCTTCACCGGCCGGACCGCGAAGAGCAAGCTCTCCCAGCGGGAACTGGTCAAGCTGCGCTTCCGCGGCGAGCACGACCGCCCGTCGCCGCTGCCCGGTCCCGGCGTGTTCGCCACCGCCAACTCGGTCTCGACCCCGGCACTGCTGCCGGACGGTTCGGTCGCGCCGGAGTCGCTGTCGGAGATCATCGAGGCCACCTCGGCGATCCGGCTCATGCGCGAGCGCAAGCTCATCGCGGACGAGGGCCCGAAGCCCGACGCGCACGCACTGGTCGGCGGCGTCGAAAAGGCCGAGCCCGCCGAGGAAGAAGAAGGGGAAGGAAAGTGACCCCGAGCTACTACCTGCTGCTGTCCGCGCTGCTGTTCTGCATCGGCGCGGTGGGCGTGCTGGTCCGCCGCAACGCGATCGTCGTGTTCATGTGCATCGAGCTGATGCTGAACGCGGTGAACCTGACCCTGGTCACCTTCGCCCGCATCAACGGCGGGCTGCACGGCCAGGTCATGGCGTTCTTCGTGATGGTGGTCGCGGCCGCCGAGGTCGTGGTGGGGCTGGCGATCATCATGGCGATCTTCCGCACCCGCCGTTCGGCCTCGGTCGACGACACGAACCTGCTGAAGTACTGAGGGAGACGACCGAGTGACCGCATCATCGTGGCTGCTGGTGGCCCTTCCCGCCCTCGGCGCCCTGGTTCTGCTGCTATCCGGAAAACGCGCGAAGGCGTGGGGGCATCTGCTCGGCTGTGCCACCGTCACGCTCGCCTTCGTGTACGCCGTGATCCTGTTCTTCTCCACCGACAGCCACGCGGTCACCGACACCAAGATCTACTCGTGGATCCCGGTGACCCAGCTGCAAGTGGACTTCGGGCTGCGCATCGACGCGCTGTCGCTGACGTTCGTGCTGCTGATCACCGGCGTCGGCATGCTGATCCACTTCTATTCGATCGGCTACATGGCCGACGACGAGGGCCGGTACCGGTTTTTCGCGTACCTGAACCTGTTCGTCGCCTCGATGCTGATCCTGGTGCTGGGCAACAGCTTCGTGACGCTGTACCTCGGCTGGGAGGGCGTGGGTCTCGCCTCGTACCTGCTGATCGGCTGGTATCAGAACCGCCCGTCCGCGGCGACCGCGGCGAAGAAGGCGTTCCTGATGAACCGCGTCGGCGACGTCGGGCTCGCGCTGGCGATCTTCCTGATGTTCAAGTACGTCGGGTCGACCGGCTACGCACAGGTCTTCGAGGGCGTCGCGCAGGGCAAGATCCCGCCGGGCGCGATCACCGCCATCGCTATCCTGCTGCTGCTGGGCGCGTGCGGTAAGTCCGGCCAGTTCCCGCTGCAGGCGTGGCTGCCGGACGCGATGGAGGGCCCGACCCCGGTGTCGGCGCTCATCCACGCGGCAACCATGGTCACCGCGGGCGTCTACCTGGTGGCCCGCTCCAACGTCATCTTCACCGCGACGCCGGACGGCAGGCTGGTAGTCACCCTGGTCGGCGCGGTCACGCTGCTGCTCGGGTGCATCGTCGGCTGTGCCTACGACGACATCAAGAAGGTGCTCGCGTACTCGACGGTCAGCCAGATCGGCTACATGATGCTGGCGGTCGGCCTCGGGCCGGGCATCTACGCGCTCGGCATCATGCACCTGGTGGCGCACGGCTTCTTCAAGGCCGGGCTGTTCCTCGGGGCCGGTTCGGTCATGCACGGCATGAACGACGAGGTCGACATGCGGAAGTTCGGCGGCCTTGCCAAGAAGATGCCGATCACCTTCGTCACCTTCGGCCTCGGCTACCTGGCGATCATCGGCTTCCCGTTCCTCACCGGGTACTACACGAAGGACGCGATCATCGAGGCGGCGTTCGGCCAGGAAGGCTGGCGCGGCTGGGCTTTCGGCCTTGCGACGGTGATCGGCGCCGGGCTCACCGCGTTCTACATGACGCGGCTGATGATGATGACCTTCTTCGGCAAGCAACGCTGGAAGGACATCAAGTCCTCGGACGGCCGGGACTTCCACCCGCACGAGTCCAAGCCGATCATGTGGGTCCCGATGGCGATCCTGGCGGTCGGCTCGGTCGGCGCCGGTGCGTTCTTCGTGCTGGGCGACCGGTTCGTCACCTGGCTCGCCCCGGTGGTCGGCGAGCACGTGGAGGCCGAGCACACCCCGATTCCTTCGTGGACGGTCCCGGCGCTCACGCTGGTGCTGGCCGCGCTCGGCGTGCTGCTGGCGGTGTGGCTGTTCCGGCCTTCGCGCGACATCGCGGTCGAGCGCCCGGAGCGGGTGGCCTGGCCGGTCCGCGCGGCGCGCAAGGACCTGTACGGCAACGCGCTCAACGAAACCCTGGTCGCCCGTCCGGGCACCTGGCTGGCGCGGGCGCTGGTGTACGTGGACAACCGCGGTGTCGACGGCGCGGTGAACGGCCTCGCCGCGGCACTCGGCGGCGGGTCCGGGCGGCTGCGCCGGATGCAGACCGGGTTCGTGCGGTCCTACGCACTGTCCATGCTCGGCGGCACGTTCCTGCTTCTCGCGGCCCTTCTGCTGGTGAGGTTCTCCTGACATGACTTGGCTTCTGGCGCTCATCCTGCTGCCGCTGGCCGGCTCGCTGGTGCTGGCGTTCCTCAAGGGGAACGACCGGGCCGCGGTCGCCACGGCGCTCGCCGTGTCCATTGTGGAGTTCCTGCTGATCATCCCGTTCTGGGCGAGCTACTCGCCTTCGGGCGAGCGCATCCAGCAGGCCACGACGATGGACTGGATCCCGAGCTTCGGCATCCACATCTCGTTCGGCACCGACGGCATCTCGCTCATCATGATCGCGGTCATCGCGCTACTGGTGCCGATCGTCGTCGGCTCGCTCGGGCTCACCGACAAGCTCCCCGCCGGCCGCAGCGCGGGCGGGTTCCTGTCGCTGATCCTGCTGCAGGAGGCGCTCACGATCGGCGTCTTCGCGGCGACCGACGTGTTCCTCTTCTACGTGCTGTTCGAGATCATGCTGATCCCGATGTACTTCCTGATCGGCGGCTACGGCGGCGCGAACCGGCAGTACGCGGCGGTGAAGTTCTTCCTGTACTCGTTCCTCGGCGGCCTGATCATGCTGGCCTCGGCGATCGGGGCGTACTCGCTGGCCTCGGACAAGCTCGGCAAGGGCACGTTCGACTGGGCCACGCTGGTGACGGTCGTGCGCGACGCGCCGACCAGCACGCAGATCTGGCTGTTCCTCGGCTTCTTCATGGCGTTCGCGATCAAGGCGCCGCTGGTCCCGTTCCACACCTGGCTGCCGGACGCCGCGGGCCAAGCCCCGATCGGCGTCGCGGTGCTGCTGGTCGGCGTGCTGGACAAGGTCGGCACGTTCGGCTTCCTGCGCTACTGCCTGCCGATGTTCCCGGAGGGCAGCAAGGCGCTCGCGCCGCTGGTGCTGATCCTGTCGGTGATCGGCGTGCTGTACGGCTCGATCCTCGCGGCCGGGCAGCGGGACATGAAGCGGTTCATCGCGTACGTGTCGATCGCCCACTTCGGTTTCATCGCTCTGGGCATCTTCACCTTCAACGAGCAGGCGATGGTCGGCTCGGTGTCGTACATGCTGAACCACAGCCTTTCCACCGGGATGCTGATCGTGGTGATCGGCCTGATCGTGATGCGCGGCGGGTCGAGCCGGATCTCCGACTACGGCGGGATGGCGAAGGTGACCCCGCTGCTCGGCGGAATGCTGCTGCTGGCCGGGCTTTCCGCGCTGTCGCTGCCAGGAACCAACTCGTTCGTCAGCGAGTTCCTCGTCCTGCTGGGGTCCTTTGTGGACCAGCCGGTGTACACGATCCTCGCGACCGTGGGCATGGTGCTCGCCGCGGCCTATGTGCTGTGGCTGTACCAGCGGATCATGCAGGGCCCGGTCCGAGGCGACGCGCTGGTTGGCGTCGGCGGGGGACCGGGGACGGCGATCGCGCCGGAACTCGGTGCGAAGAAGTCCATCAAGGACCTGGGCGGCCGCGAGATCGCGATCCTCGCGCCCATGGTCATCCTGATCATCGGACTGGGCTTCTACCCCAAGCCGATGCTCGACACGATCACCCCGTCGGTGCAGGCGACGCTGTCTGCCGTGCAGGGAGGCAAGTAAACCGTGCTCGACATGTTCCTGGCGCAGGCCCCGGCCGCGCCGCTGGAAGTGCCTTCGGTCGACTACGCGGCCGTGCTGCCGATGCTGATCGTCTTCGGCGTCGCGTGCATCGGCGTGCTGGTGGAAGCGTTCGCACCGAAGGCGACGCGGTGGGGGATCCAGGTCACGATCTCCCTCGTCGCGATCCTCGCCGCCGGGGTCTCGCTGATCCTCTACGCGACCGGTGCTTCGGCTTCGAAGGCTGGCACGACCACCTTCTCCGGCGCGATTTCGGTCGACCGGCCGTCGCTGTTCCTGTGGGGCACGCTGCTGCTGCTCGGGCTTGGCGCGGTGTTCCTGATCGCCGACCGGAAGGTCGAGGCGGGCGGGGCGTTCGTGGCTCAGGCGGCGATCCCTCCGGGTACCGTGCAGGACCGTGCGCAGGCCGGTGCGGCGACGACGTCGCAGACCGAGGTTTTTCCGCTGACGCTCTTCGCGCTCGGCGGGATGATGACGTTCTGTGCGGCCAATGATCTTCTGACGATGTTTATCGCGTTGGAAGTGCTTTCGCTGCCGTTGTACCTGATGTGCGGTCTTGCCCGGCGTCGTCGGCTGATCTCGCAGGAAGCTGCGGTTAAGTACTTCCTGCTTGGTGCGTTCTCGTCGGCGTTCTTCCTGTACGGGCTGGCGTTGCTGTACGGCTACGCGGACTCGGTGAAGCTGGCTGACATCGCGCACGCGGCGGCTGGGTCGGATCGGTCGGACACGCTGTTGTTCGCTGGGCTTGGCTTGCTCGTGGTGGGTCTGCTGTTCAAGGGGTCCGTCGGTCCGTTCCACACTTGGACGCCGGACGTCTATCAGGGTGCGCCTACTCCGGTTACCGGGTTTATGGCTGCCTGTACGAAGGTTGCCGCGTTCGGCGCGATTCTGCGCGTGCTCAGTGTCGGGTTTTCCTCGACCAGCTGGGAGTGGCGCGGGGTTATGTGGGCGGTGGCCATTATTTCGATGGCGCTGGGCGCGATTCTGGGTCTGACGCAGACTGATGTTAAGCGGATGATTGCTTACTCGTCGGTGGCGCACGCTGGGTTCTTGCTGGTGGGTGCGATTGCGATGACCGAGGATGGGTTGTCGGGCACGCTGTTCTATCTGCTGGCGTATGGGTTTACTACGTTGGCGGCGTTCGGGGTGGTTTCGCTGGTTCGGGATTCCAGCGGGGAGGCTACGCATCTGTCCGCTTGGGCTGGGTTGGCTAAGCGGTCGCCGGTTTTGGCTGGGGTGTTTACGTTCTTGCTGCTTGCGTTGGCGGGGATTCCGTTGACCAGTGGGTTCGTGGGGAAGTTCGTGGTGTTTTCGGCGGCGTTGTCGGATGGGATGGCGCCGTTGGTGGTTGTCGCGCTGGTGTTTAGTGCGGTGGCTGCGTTCTTCTATCTGCGGGTCATTGTGTTGATGTACTTCTCGGAGCCAGCTGCTGATGGGCCGACCGTGACGGTGCCGGGTGGGTTTACTGCTGCGGCTATTGCGTTGGGGGTCGTGGTTACGTTGGTGCTGGGAGTATTGCCAGCGTTCGCGCTCGACTGGGCTGGGGCTGGCGGGTTCGCCTCCTAGCAGCTCGTCGCCTGGCGGCGACATTGCGGGCTGGTGTTGCGGGTGGCACCCCGAAGCTGATTGTGACGACGGACGGCGGGTGCTTGTCAAGGCGGGAAAGATGCCTTGACAAGCACCCGCCGTCCGCGTTTTTGGCTTCGTATCGGGGTGCGGGGGTGGTGTGGGTGCTTGGTCGGGTAGGTGCGTCGGCGGCGGTTTCGGTGGGTGCGTCGGCGGCGGCCGCGGTCCGTGAGGGGAACCCTGGGGGAATCAGAGTCCCTTAGGGTTCCCCTCACGGACGTTTACGGGGTGGGGGCGCAGGCGGTGTGGCCGATGGTGACTGAGCCCGAAGCGCCGGAGGCTGGGGCGAAGTCGATGCGCAGCATGGTTAGGGTCATGCTTCCGTCGCCTGGGAGCGTTTGGATGTTGAAGACTGCGTTTGCCAGCACGGTTCCGTCGGATTTGGTGAGTGGCTTGGTGTAGTTCGCTGGGATCGGGGACGGCAGGCCGGTGATGCCGGAGAGGCCGCTGAGGGTCCAGTTGGCGTTCGTGCCGCTTTGGGTTGCCTTGCAGGTCACCGTGTACGAGCCGATGCGGATGCGTTTGCCGCCGGTGCTCACCAGTGCCGAGAGTTCGAAGTTGTTGCCGGTGGCGGTCGACGTCGTGGTGGTGACGTCGTTCGCTGGGTCCGTTACCTCTGTCGTGCAGGAGGAGGTGCCGCCGCCGAAGCGGACGCCTGGTTGGGATACCGGGTCCGCGGTGGCGCTGGTCGGGCCCTCGACGGCGCACGGGGCCTGCGTCGGGATGGAGATCGTGGTGCCGGACTTCGTGAAGTTCGCGGTGCCGATGTCGGCGATTCCGGCGGGGCTGTCCGCGACGGCGGTTCCGGTGGCGGCGAGCATTCCGGCGGCCAGCGCCGCGCCGGCCAGTGCGGTGCGCTTGATGATCATGGTCTCGACTCCTCGCTGCTGATCCTGCTCTTCAGGACTATCCGCAGGTCCGAATCGCCCGTTGCGTGCTTGGACCGCGATCACCCGTCCGAGGACTCGGATCAACCCGTTCGTGGCCTGGTGGGCACCTGGGGAGGCAGTGTCGCGTTCGTCACCGTTTCCGCAGGACAGCGGGTAAAGGCAGGGCGCCGGTGAACCACTACCCTGAAGGGGGTAACCGACTGGCGAAGAGCGCCACGAGAGAGCGGAGCCGACGTGTCTGTGTCTTCACCACCTCCGGGGGCGGCCCGGGATGGCGCTGTCGAGGACCTGCGCGCGACCGTCGGACTGCAGATCCAGGACGAGCCCCTGCTGCGGGCCATCGCGGGCGGGCTGGCGGACGTCGAGACGATGCTGCGGGACGTCGTGAAGAGCGATGTGCCCGCCGTGCACGACGCCGCGTTGCACCTGGTCGAGGCGGGGGGCAAACGTTTCCGTCCGTTGTTCACGCTGCTGTCCGCGCAGTTCGGACCGAAGCAGGGCGAGCAGGTGCTGATCGCGGCCGCCGCGGTCGAGCTGGTGCACCTGGCGACGCTGTACCACGACGACGTGATGGACGAGGCGACCATGCGGCGCGGCGCGGAGAGCGTCAACTCGCGCTGGGACAACACCGTCGCCATTCTCACCGGCGACTACCTCTTCGCCCACGCTTCGCGGCTCGTCGCCGACCTGGGCACGGACGCCGCGCGGATCATCGCCGAGACGTTCGGCGAGCTGGTCAGCGGCCAGATGCGGGAGACCGTCGGGCCTGGCCCCGGCGACGATCCGGTCGAGCACTACCTCACCGTCATCGCGCAGAAGACCGGTTCGCTGATCGCGACGTCGGGACGCTTCGGCGGCATGATGTCCGGCGCGGCCGAGGAGCACATCCAGGCGCTGCGGCGGTTCGGCGACATCATCGGCGCGGCCTTCCAGATCTCCGACGACGTCATCGATATCGCGTCGCCGTCGGTGGAGCTGGGCAAGGCGCAGGGCACTGACCTGCGGGAAGGCGTCCGCACCCTGCCGATGCTGTACGCGCTGGCCGATCCGGGCACCGACCCGCGGCTCATCGAGCTGCTCGCCGGCCCGATCACCGACGACGATCTCGTGGCCGAGGCGCTCGAGCTGCTGCGCCGTTCGAGCGGCCTCGAACGCGCGCGGGAAACTCTTTCCGACTACGCTTCCCGAGCACGTGCCGAGCTCGCCTCGCTGCCCGCTTCCCCTGCGCGCGACGCTTGCGAGTCGGTCGCCGACTACCTGGTCGCGCGAACGTTCTAAAAGGGGCGGTAGATGTCCATTTTCGGGCAGGTGTGGCTCTGGAGCCTGCTGGCCTTCCTCGTCGGCGCGATCGTCGCCTGGCTGGTGCTGGCGCGTCCGGCACGCAAGCGGGTGCGGGAGCTGGAAACGGAACTGGCGAGCGCGCACGCCGACACGGCACGCGCCGCGGCCAGCACGCCCGCGCGCACCGCGGTGCTGCCGCCCGCCGAGGACTGGACCAGAGACCGGCGCGAGCACGCTCCGACCGAAGTCATCCAGGCGACCAGCGCGTTCGAGCCGGAGGCCGAGTACGACGCGGAGTACCGCACGGCTCCGGAGCCGGCGGCTGCCGCGGAGCCGGTGACTGCTGCCGAGCCCGCGGGCTCAGCGGACGACGTCGACGAGGCGTTCGCGCAGGCTGAGGCGCGCGAACACCAAGCGGCGAACGGTCTTTTCGACAGCGCGTCGGCAGAGGGCGCTTCGGAGGATTCCGGGTCCGCATACCGCGCGGCGGCCACCGAGTACCTGCAGCCGGTCGAGCGTGACACCGGTTCGCACCGGATCGCCGAGCCTGCCGAGGACCACGACAGCGGCTACCACCGGATCGCGGAGCCGGTCGAAGAGCACGACAGCGGATACCACCGCGTCCCGGAGCCGCTTCCTGAGCCGGAGCCGCCCGTTGAGGCGGAGCCGGACAGCGGCCGTCACTTGCGCGAGCCGGCCGACGGACTGTCCTCTTTGGAGCGTCGGCTCGACCCGACTCCGTTGGACAGCAGCGCTTCGGAGCCCGAGCCGGTGTCCCTGTTCCGTCCGGGGCCGGGCAGGGCGACGGAACCGGAGCCGGATTGGTTCAGCCAGCCGGACGGATCGGCGCGGTCGGCGTTCGAGGAACCCGCCGCCGAACCGGAGCAGCCGGTCGAATCCGCGGTCGGGCATCTCGAAGAGGATTCGTCGACTGACCATCTGATCCCGAACGTCGAGCCGGTCGCGGAGTCGCCGGAGCTGCCCGAGCCGCCCGAGCCCGCGGAGTCCATTGAGGACAACGCGGAGGGCGGCCAGGGCCTGCCGAAGCGGCAGCGCCGGGAATCCCCGCGCGGCGGTTTCGACCCGCCGCGGCCGATTCAGCCGTCGATGCGTCCGGTGGAGCGCCGTGAACCGGATCTCGCCGGCGCGCACAGCGGTTCGCTGTTCGAGCCGTCCGTACAGCCGAACCAGTCCGCGATGGCCGCTCCGGAACCGCCGCCCGCCCGGCAGACCGCGGACGACGCGGTGCCGCCGGGGCCGTTCGGTCCGGGGTCGGCGATGCCGCGTCCGGGCGGTGGCCGTCCGGCCGACGGGTTCACGGTGAAGGCGAGCGTCACGGCTTTGCGGTATTGCGGGGAGGATTCGCCGCAGTTCCCGAAGATGGTGGCCGAGGTGTGGTTCCGCAGCGCGGCCGACGCCGAGCGGGTCGGGTTCCGTCCGCTGCATTGAGTCTGGCTAGGACAGAGGCCGCCATCCCCAAGCCGGGGGTGGCGGCCTCTGTCTTATGTGGACTAAGCGACGGTCCAGGTGTCCTTGCCGCGCAACAGACCCTGCAGGTCCGGCTTCCGGGCCTCGCGGGCCTGTTCGACCTGAGCCCGTGCGGCGTCGTCGTACGTCGGGCGCTCGACCTGACGCAGGATGCCGGTCGGGACGTGGTTCAGGTTCTGGTCGCCGAGGCGGGACAGCGCGAAGGCGTACGACGTGTCCGCGATCGACGGGTCGTGCACCACCAGGTTTTCCTCGCCGATCTCGGCCACCTTGCCGACGTCGAGGCCGCCCCAGTCGCTGCGCCGGACGCCGTACTCGCCTTCGGCGCCGAAGCGGATCGGTTCGCCGGTGCGCAGCGGGATCAGCCGGGAGGCGGCTTCGTCCTTGTCCTTCAAGACATCGAACGCGCCGTCGTTGAAGATCGGGCAGTTCTGGTAGATCTCCACCAGGGCCGAACCGCGGTGTTTCGCCGCCGCTTCAAGGACTTCGGTAAGGCCCTTGCGGTCGGAGTCCATCGCACGGCCCACGAACGACGCCTCCGCGCCGATCGCCAGCGACAGCGGGTTGAACGGCGTGTCCAGCGAACCCATCGGCGTGGACTTGGTGACCATGCCCTGCCCGGAGGTGGGCGAGTACTGGCCCTTGGTGAGCCCGTAGATCCGGTTGTTGAACAGCAGGATCTTGATGTTCACGTTGCGCCGCAACGCGTGGATCAGGTGGTTGCCGCCGATCGACAGCGCGTCGCCGTCACCGGTCACGACCCACACCGACAGGTCCGGCCGCGTCGTGGCGAGCCCGGTGGCGATCGACGGCGCGCGGCCGTGGATCGAGTGCATGCCGTAGGTGTTGAGGTAGTACGGGAATCGCGACGAGCAGCCGATGCCCGAGATGAAGACGATGTTCTCGCGCTTGAGCCCGAGCGTCGGCAGGAACGACTGCACGGCGTTGAGCACCACGTAGTCGCCGCAGCCGGGACACCAGCGCACTTCCTGGTCGGACTTGTAGTCCTTGGCCTTCTGCGGTTCGTCGGTGGTCGGCACCAGGTCGATGCCGCCCAATTGCGGCAGCCCGAGATCGATGGCGGTCACTTGACGCCCTCCGGAACGAGGTTGGCGATGATGTCGGAGAACACGTTCTGCAGTTCCTCGGCCTTGAACGGCAGGCCGGCGACCTTGGTGTGCGAGTGCACGTCCACCAGGTACTTCGCCCGCAGCAGCAGTGCGAGCTGGCCGAGGTTCATCTCCGGGACCACGACCCGGTCGTAGCGGGCGAGCACCTCGCCGAGATTCTTCGGCAACGGGTTGAGGTGCCGCAGATGCGCCTGCGCGATCGGCATCCCGAGCTTGCGCACGCGGCGGCAGGCCGCGCCGATCGGGCCGTAGGACGAACCCCAGCCCAGCGCCAGCACGCGCGCCTCGCCGGACGGGTCGTCGACCTCCAGATCCGGCACGTCGATGCCGTCGATCTTCGCCTGGCGCAGCCGCACCATCTTGTCGTGGTTGTCCGGGTCGTAGGAGATGTGGCCGGTGCCGTCGGCCTTCTCCAGCCCGCCGATGCGGTGCTGCAGGCCTGGCGTGCCCGGGATCGCCCACGCGCGGGCGAGCGTCTCGGGGTCGCGCACGTACGGCCAGAACTCGCCGGAACCGTTGTCGGAGTTGGCTTCCGAGGCGAACTCCACCCGCAGATCCGGCAGGTCCTCGACGTTCGGGACCAGCCACGGCTCGGAACCGTTGGCGATCGCGCCGTCGGACAGCAGCAGCACCGGGGTGCGGTACTTCAGCGCGATCCGGGTGGCCTCGATCGCCGCGTCGAAACAGTCGGCGGGCGACAGCGGCGCGACGATCGGCACCGGCGATTCGCCGTTGCGGCCGAACATCGCCTGCAGCAGGTCGGCCTGCTCGGTCTTGGTCGGAAGGCCGGTGGACGGCCCGCCGCGCTGCACGTCGATGATCACCAGCGGCAGTTCGGTCATCACGCCGAGGCCGATGGTCTCCGACTTCAGCGCGACGCCCGGCCCGGACGTGGACGTGATGCCCAGCGCCCCGCCGTAGGACGCGCCGAGCGCGGCCCCGATGCCGGCGATCTCGTCCTCCGCCTGGAAGGTGATGATGCCGTAGTTCTTGTGCTTGGACAGCTCGTGCAGCACGTCCGAGGCCGGGGTGATCGGGTACGTGCCGAGCAGGATCTGCAGCCCGGACTGCTGTCCGGCGGCGACGATCCCGTACGCCAGCGCGGTGTTCCCGGTGATCTGCCGGTAGGTGCCCTTGTTCAGCTTCGCGGGCGCGACCTCGAAGGTGGTCGCGAACGATTCGGTGGTCTCGCCGTAGTTCCAGCCTGCCCGGAAGGCAAGGATGTTGGCCTCGGCGATGTCCGGCTTCTTCGCGAACTTCTCGCGCAGGAAGCGTTCGGTGCCCTCGGTCGGCCGGTGGTACATCCACGACAGCAGGCCGAGCGCGAACATGTTCTTGCAGCGCTCGGCGTCCTTCTTGCCGAGGCCGGTGTCGGCGAGCGCGCCCTGGGTCAGAGTCGACATGGCGACCCGGTGCACCTGGAACGGCGACAGCGAGTCGTCGTCGAGCGGGTCGGTCTCGTAGCCGACCTTCACCAGGTTCCGCTTGGAGAACTCGTCGGTGTTGAGGATGATCGTCCCGCCGTGCGGGACGTCCCGCACGTTCGCCTTGAGCGCGGCGGGGTTCATCGCGACGAGCACGTCCGGCCGGTCGCCCGGCGTGAGGATGTCGTAGTCGGCGAAGTGCACCTGGAAGGACGAGACGCCGGGGATGGTGCCCTGCGGCGCCCGGATCTCGGCGGGGAAGTTGGGCATGGTCGACAGGTCGTTCCCGAAGGCGGCCGCCTCCGAGGTGAACCGGTCACCGGTCAGCTGCATCCCGTCGCCCGAGTCGCCGGCAAACCGGATGACCACCCGGTCCAGCTTGTTCACCTCGGTGGACCGGGACGCGGTCAGCGCGCCGTGCCCGTTCCCGGCCGCGCTGCCGTTCGCACTGGTGCTCATGGGTCAGGGAATCCCTCTCTCCCGGCGTGCTGCGGGCCAGGGTCGGCTCCCCGGGGAGCCCGCCGAGGCCTGCTTCCGAGGTTACTCGCCACACCACTGGCCGCGGTCGGAGTGCGGTCAAGTGTGGGGTGTCCAGGCCGAGTGCCCACCGGGGTGTCTTCGATCGTAGGGCGAATCGGGCCCGCGCCCGGAGTGACGCGCGTCTCTTGCCGCCTTCGCGGCGCTGACCAGCAGCTCGCTCCAGGTTGAGGGTTCCCGGAATGTGGGAACTTGTGCGCGGCCTGGCTCAGCGGCCGCTGATGCGCGCCTTCATCGCCGCCAGCCGCTGCGCGAATGCCGGTGCGGCCAGCGATTCCAACTGTGGAACGAGTTCGGCGTCGACCGCCGCGGCGTGCTCGGTGAGCCCGCTCGTGTGCCGCATAGTCCGCTTGGTGGACAGCACGACCTCGCGCGGCGCGGCGACGGTCGGGGCGGCGAGGTCGCGGGCGGCCTGGACCAATGCGTCGTGGTCGCCGTCGACGAAACGCAGCGCGAACCCGGCTTTCACCGCGGATTCCGCAGTAAGGGTTTCGCCGAACAACGCCATCGCGGCCGCCTGCTGCGGACCGAGGATGCGCTGCGACATCCAGGTCATGCCGCCGCCCGGATGGAGGCCCAGTTCGAGGAAGCGCGGGATGAACTTGGCGTGCGGTCCCACCAGGCGGACGTCGGCGGCCAGCGCGAGGTTCAGACCAGCGCCGACAGCGGCCCCGCCGACTGCGGCGATCGTGGGCAGACTGCAGCCGGCGACGGCGAGGAATCCCGCGTACACCGAGCGCAAGCCTTCGGCATCGGCCTTGCCGAGCGCGGTGAGGTCCGCGCCCGCGCAGAACGCTGGCGGTGCGCCAGTAACGATCACCGCGTGCACGCTCTCGTCAGCTTCGGCGCGCTCGACCGCCGCGGCCAGTTCGGCGGAGAGGTCGAGGGTGAGCGCGTTACGGCTCTTCGGGGCGTCAACGGTGAGCAGCGCGACGCCCTGGTCGTGCTCGCTGTGGATGCGGTCGGTCATGCGGGTCAGCATCGCAGGGTCGTGAGTGGCGATCACGGTTAGAACCGGGATTAGCACTCACGACGGGGTCGGCGGCCGCTCCAGCAGCCGGGACAGCACCACCGTCGACACCGTCCGGTCGATGATCTCCAGCCCGCGCAGCCGTTCCAGCGCGGTCTCCAGGTGGTGGATGTCGGCGGCGCGCAGGTGCACGATCGCGTCCGCCGCGCCGGACACCGTGTATGCGGCGACGACCTCGGTCAGCGGTTCTAGCCGGGCGCGGATCCGGCCGGGCGTGACGTTGCCCTGGCAGTGCACCTCGACGAAGGCCTCGGTGCCCCAGCCGAGCGCCTCCGGGTCGACGACCGCGGTGAACCCGCGCAGCACGCCGGTTTCCAGCAGCCGGTCCACGCGCCGTTTCACCGCCGGGGCGGACAGCCCGACCACCTTGCCGATCTCCGCGTAGCTTGACCGGGCATTGGCCACCAGGCAGGAAACGATTCGCTGGTCGATGGTGTTCACACGCAATGTTTAGCACGCACTTGCGCAGTGAACAGCGATTGATTGCGAGATTAGGTCCACCTTAGCCTGGTTGCATGCAGGGAGAGGTTGTGCCGCCGCGGGTGCCGACGCCCCGCCGTTACCTGATGTGCCCGCCGCGTTATTTCGCCGTCGACTACGCGATCAACCCCTGGATGGACCCCTCGAAGCCGGTCAGCGCCGACGTTGCCGTCGCGCAGTGGACCGAGCTGCGCGACACCTACCGCCGCCTCGGCCACACCGTCGAGGAAATCGACCCGCAGCCGGGCCTTCCGGACATGGTGTTCGCGGCCAACTCGGGCACCGTCGTGGACGGGCGCGTGCTCGGCTCGCGTTTCCGTGCCCCGCAGCGCACCGCCGAGGCGGAGCACTTCCGCCGCTGGTTCCTCGAACACGGCTACCGCGACCTGACCATGCCGGAGAAAATCAACGAGGCTGAAGGCGACTTCGCCTGGACCGGGCGGGTGCTGCTGGCCGGCACCGGCTTCCGCACCGACCCTGCCGCGCACGCGGAGGCGCAGGAGGTGCTCGGCGTCCCGGTCGTGTCGCTGCAGCTGATCGACCCGCGCTACTACCACCTGGACACCGCGCTGTTCGTCCTCGCCGAGGCCACGGACACCGCGACCGCGCAGATCGTCTACTACCCGGACGCGTTCTCGCCGGGCTCGCAGCGCGTGCTGCGCCGGATGTTCCCGGACGCCGTCCTCGCCACCGCGGCCGACGCCGAATGCTTCGGGCTGAACGGGGTGTCCGACGGCCGCAACGTCGTCCTGCCGGTCGAGGCGACCGACCTCGGTGCGCGGCTTGCCGAACGCGGGTACGAGCCGGTGTACGTGGACATCTCGGAACTGCGGAAGGCAGGCGGCGGGCCGAAGTGCTGCACGCTGGAGATCCGCAAGTAGCTCAGCGCGGGTACTCCGCGGGCTCGATCGCGGCCTGCGGCGGGAACGGCCCGGACGGCAGTTCGCTCGGGTCGATCTTGTGCACCGTGAGGTCAAGGTTGGTGTGCGTGTAGCCGTTGTCCTTCATCGAGGCGGACTGGCTGAATTTCGAGAATGAGCAGTCGCGGGTGAAGCGGCCGTTGCCGGCGTCCCAATCGGTGCCGCCGGTGCTGAACGCGGTGTAGATGCCGTCCGCGATGCCGCTCGCCGACGCGGTGGCCCCGGCTTTCACGTACACCGTGAACACCGGGTGCAGGCCGTCGGCGAGCGTCACCGCCTGGTCGGTGCCGGAGCGGTTGTCGACGGAGACGGTGTTCTTGCCGCCGCCCGCACCGAGGATGACCGCCCCGTTCGCCGCGCCGCGGTTCGGGTCCGGGCGGGCGTCCGGGAAGAGCGGGCCGAGGTGATAGGGGCTGGTCAGTTTCGAGAGGGTGTCCCGCAGGCCGGCGACGCCCAGATCACGGCTCAGCGCGGCGGTGGCCGAACTGCCGCCGCACAGCTTGTTTTCCGTCGCGCCGTTGACGATCTTCGGGATGGAGCTGTTGTAGAGCCCGGTGAGGTCGGCGATCAGCGAGCGGTGGGCGCTGTGCATCGCGTCCGGGGGAGTGGCCGCGGAGAGCTGTTCGACGGCCTTGCCGACCACGGTGCCGAGATTCGCGCCCGCGTCGCGCACGGCGGTGGGGGTGGTGGCCTGTTCGAGCTGCTGGACCGCTGGGGTGATCGCCGTGCCGATGCCGGTGAGGAGCTTTTGGTAGCCCGCCGGGTCGAGCGGGGCCGGTTTGGCGGTGCTGCTCGGCGGGCTCGCGGGAATGCTGACCAGGCTGCTCGGCGCGGTTTCCGCCACGGGTTCGCCGTCCGGGCGGGTCGTCACATAGACCACCACGGCAGCGACGAGGAGGACGAGCACGGCGGAGACGACGAGCGTCCTGCGGGGTTTTGCTGGGTCGGGCACCGGCCGATTTTCCGGGCTGTGCCACGGATCCGGGTCGGTATTTCTTACTGCAGGACCCGGCCGAGGAAGCCGCGCAGGTAGCCCGCGACGACGTCGAGGTGGCTTTCCAGCAGGAAGTGGCCGCCGTCGATCAGGTGGACCTCGGCGTCCGCCGCGTCGCGGGCGAAGGCCTCCGCACCGGCCGGGCCGAAGATCTCGTCGTTGCGTCCCCACACCGCGAGCACCGGGACCTCGTTGGTGCGCAGGAACTCGTGCAGCAGCGGGTAGAGCGGGCGGTTGTGCTGGTAGTCCCGGAACAGCGCCAGCTGGATTTCGTCGTTGCCGGGACGGGAAATCAGGGCGTGGTCGTGCTCCCAGGTGTCCGGGCTGACCAGGCTCGGGTCGGGCACCCCGTGCAGGTACTGCCAGCGGATCGCGTCGTAGCTCAACGCCGCGCGAACGGGCGGCTCGGTGTCCGGGCCCGGGTTGGCACCGTAGGCCCAGAGACCGGTCCAGAAGGAGTCGACGAACCCTTCCTCGTACCCGTTGCCGTTCTGGGTGACGATCGCGGAAATCCGGCCCGGGTGCTTGAGCGCGAGCCGCCAGGCGATCGGCGCGCCGTAGTCCTGGACGTAAACCGCGTAGCGATCGAGGCCGAGCTGGTCGAGTAGACCGGACGTGAGGTCGGCGAGGGCTTCGAAGGTGTAGCCGAACTCGTCTGCGGAAGGTGCCGCGGAACGCCCGAAGCCGAGGTGGTCCGGCGCGATCACGCGGTAGCGGTCGGCCAGCAGCGGGATGAGGTTCCGGAACATGAACGAGCTGGTCGGATACCCGTGCAGCAGGACGATCGCCGGTGCGTCGGCAGGCCCTGCCTCCCGGTAGAAGATCTCGTGCCCGTCGACCGTCGCAGTCCGATGATGGATCATGACTAACCCCTTCAAAGTTTTTATCCGGTTAGGTGTTCGCCATGGAAGCATGGACGAGCTAACCTGTCAAAGGTCCCAGTCTGGTTAGGAGCCTCCATGGACGTGCTCGACCTGCTCAACAGCAGGCCGCTGATCAACGGCGAGGAACAGGACGCACTCGACCGGCAGTGGGCGCTCGACCACGGTGGCGACGGGAGCGGCGCGGAGCTGGAGCTGCTGCGTCAGGCGCGAGATCTCCTGCGAGACGTCGTGCGCGGCGACAGCTCACCGGTGGTGTTGCGTCCGCTGCTCGACGGGGCGCGCCAGGTCCCGGAGCTTTCTGCGGACGGGCTTCGCTGGGAGGTCGAGGCGCAGTCGCACGCGCGGCTGGCCGTGGACGCGGTACTGGATTGGGCGGCGATCGAAAAGGATCTCCCCGGCCGGCTACGAGCCTGTGCCAACGACGAGTGCCAACTGTTCCTTTTGGACCGCAGTCGAGCCAACCGCGCCCGCTGGTGCTCGATGGCGACTTGCGGAAACCGCGAGAAGGCCCGGCGCCACTATCAGCGGATGCACTGAATCTTCACCCGAAAGTGTGAAGTAGAATGTTGTCTACAGGTGTGGACGTATTCCGATTTTCCTGCGGAAGTTTTTCTCCTGGGCCGGAAGTCCCCTGTTGACCATGGGATCGGCACCGGTAACTACTCCGTTTGCTAATCCGATTAATCGGGTACGGTACGTCGGACGGGAGGCTCGGATGATCACCTTCGCGGTGCACGGCATTGGCAAGCCCCAACGGGCCCTCGACCCAGGCGAGGACGAGCGGTGGATCACCGTGGAGCAGTTCGACGCCCTACTGGACGTCGTTTCGAGAAGCGGCGCACGCCTCACCTTCGACGACGGGAACTCGTCGGACGTAGAGATCGCACTGCCAAGGCTGATTGAGCGCGGGCTGTACGCCGAGTTCTTCCCACTGGCCGGCCGAGTAGGCGAACGAGGCTACGTAAACCGCGACGGCCTACGGCAGTTGGTAGACGCGGGAATGCACGTCGGCTCACACGGCTGGGACCGCTTCGACTGGCGCCGCCTGGACGGTTCGTTCGCAGTGCGCCGGGAGTTGGACGAGGCGCCAAGGCTGCTGGAAGAACTGAGCGGAACCCCAGTACGGCGATTCTCGTTGCCAGAGGGCCGCTTCGACCGTCGAGTCTTGACACATTTGCGCGAGGCCGGTGCCACCCGGGTGTACGCGAACGTAGGCAGCGTCCGAGGTGCCGCCCTGGTGCGTTCCCGGACGGAGATCCGGTCGGACCTGAACCCTCGCTGGGCAGAAGCAGTGAGCCGAAAATCAAGGCGATGGACCGGCCCCTGGATGGCCCGCCCCCGCCGCTGACCCCGGGATGCCCGTCCGTGAGGGCCACCTTCACGGACTCTGATTCCGTCAGGGTTCCCCTCACGACCCGCTACTGTCGCCGGAGGCTGTGAGGGGCCCCTTCACGGACTTGGATTCCCTCAAGGAGTCCTTCACGGACGACCCGAACCGCCACCGATGCACTCAGCCGGCCCGGCACCCAGACCCACCCCCGCACCCCGATACGAAGCCCCAATGCGGTCTGAGGGTGCTTGTCAAGGCATCTTTCCCGCCTTGACAAGCACCCTCAGACCGTCATCACAATCAGGCTTCGGGGTGCCCCCACAACCCTTGGGCGCAATGTCGCCGCCAGGCGACGAGCCAGAAAATCCCCCACCTTCGGCGGATTGCGCAGACAACCAACCGCCAGCATCCTGACCCGCACGCCGCCATAAGGAAAGTTTCCTAATAAACAGGGAGCGTCGATGCGGAAACTCCTCTTCCTAGCCATCCTGGCAATCACCACCGCCCTACTCCCGGCAGCAGTCGCCTCAGCGGCACCCCCGGCGGCAACCCCAGCCACAGCTCCGGCCGCACCCCCGACCGCAGACCAACTCCTCTCCAAACTCACCACCTGCACCCAAACCTCCACCGGCAAATACAAAACCGACGAAGACTCCCCCTCCGCCACCATCCCCGTCTGCGACGCGGGCAAAGCAGTCTTCTGGAAAGCCGACATGGACATCGACTGCGACGGCCAGCGCACCGACCAGTGCAACGAAAACACCGACTGCTGCTTCCTCCCCGAAACCGCCTTCCCCCAATCCGACGGCCAGCCCCTCAACGCCGCCGAACTCCCGTACATCGTCGTCCCCAGCTCCAGCCCGATCTGGAACTACCAAAACTCCGGCCTCAATGGCGGCGGCTCCTGCGCGGTGATCTACAACGGCAAGATCGAATACGCGGTTATCGGCGACACCGGCCCGGACAAGATCATCGGCGAAGCCTCCTACGCGACGGCCAACGCTCTCGGCATCAACCCGGACCCGAAGAACGGCGGCGTCGACTCCGGCGTCACCTACGTGTGCTTCAAGGACTCGACCGTGAACCCGATCGAAGATCACCAAGCGGCCACGGACACCGGCCAGAAGTTGGCTTCCGAGTTCGTGGGCGGAAACTGAATTTTCCGAAGCTCCGGGAGGCATTCACTGCCCTTTCCGGATAACGGTCGGCAAATTCCCCGGCCGATGCGGCCGGATGGGGTAACCGCCGGTCCGGTGGGCGGCGCAAGGCGGGAATCCTTGGCGACACAGGGTTCCCGCCTTGTTATGCGGAACCGGTAACGAAGCCCCGCCGCGCTCCGACCAATGAGCAGCGAGCGGTCGGGCGGAGGTTTCGTTGTGAAGATCAGCGTCTTCGGGCTGGGATACGTCGGGTGCGTGTCCGCGGCTTGCCTGGCGGGACAAGGGCACGAGGTCGTCGGAGTGGACGTCAATCCGGCGAAGGTGGATCTCGTGAAAGCCGGCAAGGCACCGGTGGTCGAGGAACGGATCGGGGAGCTGACCGCGGAGGTGGTCGCTTCCGGGGCGCTGCGGGCGACCACCGAGGTGGCCGAGGCGATCGCGGCGACGGACGTTTCCCTGGTGTGCGTCGGTACGCCGTCGGCGCCTAACGGCAGTCTTTCCACCGAGTATCTGCAGCGCGTCGCCGAGCAGATCGGCGAGGCGCTCAAAGAGCGAAAGAGCGAAACCCGGCACACGGTCGTCTTCCGGAGCACGATGCTGCCGGGCACCTGTCTCGGGTTGCTGATCCCGATCTTGGAAAAGCACAGCGGCGGTACCGCGGGGGTCGACTTCGGGGTCGCGGTGAACCCGGAATTCCTGCGCGAGGGCACCAGTGTCCGCGACTTCTTCCAGCCGCCGAAAACGGTGATCGGCGAGTTCGATCCGGGCAGCGGCGACGTCGTGGCGCGGCTTTACGAGGGGCTGCCCGGCGACGTGTTCCGGGTGCCGATTCCAGTCGCGGAGATGACGAAGTACGCGGACAACGCTTTCCACGGCGTCAAGATCGGGTTCGCGAACGAACTCGGCGCGATCTGCCGTGCGCTCGGGCTCGATTCGCACCAGGTGATGGACGTCTTCCTGGCCGACCGGAAGCTCAATATCAGTCCGGCATACCTGCGGCCCGGGTTCGCGTTCGGCGGCTCGTGCCTGCCGAAGGATCTGCGCGGGCTGGTTTACGCGGCGCGGCAGGCGGACGTCTCGGTGCCGTTGCTCGCGCACGTGCTGCCCTCGAACGCCGAACATCTGCACCGGGCGTTCGAGCTGGTCGCGCGGACCGGGAAACGCAAGGTCGGGCTGTTCGGGCTTTCCTTCAAACCGGGTACCGACGACCTGCGCGAGAGTCCGCTGGTCGAACTCGCGGAACGGTTGCTCGGCAAGGGATACGACCTCAAGATCCACGACGCCAACGTCAGCCTGTCGCGGCTGATGGGGGCCAACCGCGAGTACATCGAAAGCAGGCTGCCGCACCTCGGCCAGCTGCTCGCCGGGTCGGTGCAGGAGGTGCTGGACCACGCCGAGGTGTGCTTGATCGGCACCTCGGACCCGGAGGTGCTGGCTGCCCTGCCGCACGGCAGCGGGCCGGTGCTGGTCGATCTGGTCCGCGTCCCGGACGCCGCCGCGCGCCGGGCGGAAGAGGGGTACGTCGGCCTTGCCTGGTGAAGGCTTTTCCGAAAACGAAATCCTGCGGGGCCGGATCGCGCTGATTCTCGTGGAGAATCTGTCGGTGCCGTTCGACCGGCGGGTGTGGCAGGAATGCCAGACGCTGCGCGACGCCGGGATGACGGTGCACGTGATCTGCCCGCAGGGCACGAAACGGGACACCGAGGCCGAGGTCGTGCTCGACGGCGTGCACATCCACCGGTATCCGCTGCGGGCGGCTACCGGCGGGCCCGCCGGGTACGCGCGCGAGTACGGATCCGCGCTGTGGCACACGTTCCAGCTCGCGCGCAAGATCGGCCCGGTCGACGTCGTGCACGCCTGCAATCCGCCGGATCTGCTCTTCCTCGTCGCCCGGATGCTGCGAAGACGGGGCGCGAAGTTCATTTTCGATCAGCACGACCTTGTCCCGGAACTGTATTTGTCGCGCTTCGACCGTGGGCAGGATTTCCTTTACCGCGGCGTTTGTGCGTTGGAACGCTCCACCTATCGCGCGGCGGATGTCGTGATCGCGACCAACGAGAGCTACCGCCAGGTCGCGCGGATCCGCGGCGGCAAGCGGCCTGAGGACGTGTTCGTGGTCCGCAGCGCGCCGGTCGTGGAGCGGTTCCACGAGGTGCCCGTCGAGGCGGAACTCAAGCGGGGCAAGCCAAATCTGCTCTGCTACCTCGGTGTGATGGGCCCGCAGGACGGCGTGGACTACGCCCTGCGCGCGCTCGCCGCCCTGCGCGACGAGATCGGCCGCGACGACTGGCACGCGGTCTTCGTCGGCGCGGGCGACACGTTCGACGAGATGGTCGTGTTGTCGCATCAGCTCGGCTTGTCCAGTCAGGTGGAATTCACCGGGCGGGTGTCGGATGAGGATCTGCTGCGCTATTTGTCCGCGGCCGACGTGTGCCTTTCGCCGGATCCGCTGAACCCGCTCAACGACGTGTCGACAATGAACAAGGTCATGGAATACATGGCCATGGGCAAACCGATGGTGTCGTTCGAGTTGCGCGAGGCGCGGGTGTCCGCGGGCGAGGCCGCGTTGTACGCGCCGGCCAACGACATCGCGGAGTTCGCGAAGCTCGTCGCGGTGCTCATGGACGACCCGGAGCAGCGGGAACGCATGGGAAAGCTCGGCCGGGAACGCGTGCGCGGACCACTCGCCTGGGGCAATTCGCAGGCGGCGTTGATCAAGGCGTACGAGCGTGCGCTGGGTTGAGCCGGGTCGCGTTTCGAACAAGGTTCGGCCAGTTGGTGTAACCAACTGGTGCGGTGCCGCGACGGGGTCAATGACCCGTGCGTCGGCCCGTGAGGGGAGACCTGGTTTTGAGTGACGAAACAATACGCCTCCCCATTGTGGCGAAGGTGGTGCGCCGCCGGTGGCGAGCGTTGTTGCTGCTCGCGGTGGTCGGCGCCGGTGTCGGGGCCGGGGCCTCGGCGGTGCTTTCCCCGGGATACGAGGCGCAGGCCAGCGTGTTGCTGCAGGGCCCGCGCCAGCCGGACGAACTGCTGACCCAAGCACAGGTGGCGACGAGTTCGGTGGTGCTCGACCGGGCGTCGGCGGCGCTGGGGCTCGGGGTGCGCGGGACGGATCTGCAGAAGTCGGTCACCACGTCGGTCGCGCAGGGCAATGTCGTGACGCTGACCGCGAGAGGAGACAGTCCGGAGCACGCGCAGCAACTCGCCGACCAGGTCGCCGGCGAGTTCGTGAAGTATTCGACGCAATTGCTCGGCAATTCCGCCGACCAGGCCGCGCAACTCGCGCAACAGCAGAAGGAAGCGCTGCGGCAGCAGATCACGCAGACCAACCAGCGGATCCTCGATCTGTCGAAGGCGGTGGCGAACGGCGACACCGTCGAGGGTGTGCAGGCGCGCACCGCGTTGCAGGGGTTGCGGACGGCGCTGGAACAGGCGGTCAACAACCTGAACGCGGCGGACGCGGCGACCGGCGCGGGCAACATGGTCGTGCTGGGTCCTTCGGAGCGGCCGTCTTCGCCGTCGGCACCGACCTTCCTGCAGTTGACCCTCGGTGGCGCGGTGCTGTTCTTCATCCTCGGGGTGCTGGCCTACCTCTTCCGTGCCCGGACTGACCGGAGGCCGCGCAGCGAATCCGAAATCGGATCAGCCCTGGGTGCTCCGGTGCTGGCGAGCATCGACGTCGCGGCGGCTTCGGACGCGCCGGTGAAGTGGTGGCGCAAGGCGGTCGGGAACGAACGGCCGTGGAATCTGCCCGAGGTGCCGGCGTCGGCGGACGACGCGGCTCGGGAGGTGCGGTACCGGCGCGTGCTCGCGCGGCTGGGCGCGGATCGCGACGGAGTGTTGCGGCTGCTCATTCTCACGCCGCGCGGGGACGCGGGAGCGCGGGAGGTCGCGGAGCAGTTCGTCAGCACGGCTCGCGGCGATCGAATCCGGGTCGAGGTGACGGTGGCCGAAATCGAGGTGGTACCCGGGGCGCAGCCGATCGTGCCGGATGGAACGGCAGGAGTGCTCGTGGTGGTGTCGCTCGGCTCGCGCAACGCGTGGGAATTGGTTTCGATTGCGGAGGCTTGCGCGGACGCCGGGCACGAAATTCTCGGTGCCGTGCTGGCCAGGGAAGTGCATCTCGCTGGCGGGACGCGGCAAAAGCCTCCCGCCAAGGAGCGCACCGACGAGCTGGCGGGTGCGCGGTGAGCGCCGGGCAGGTCCAGCCGCTGGTCGATCTCCAGCGGCTGGTGGTGGCGCTGCGGCGCAAGCGGCGGTTCTGGCTGACGACCGCGCTGGCCGGGCTGATCCTCGGCTGCGCGGTGGCGGTCCTGCTGCCCGCGCCGCCCACCGCGGTCACGAAGATCATGGTGATCCACCCGGACGATTCGCCGACCGACAGCGGCACGCTGATGCGCACCGACGTCGCCGTGCTTTCGACGGCGAACATGGCCGCGGCCGCGCTGAAACGGATCAACAGCACCGAATCGCCGTCGGACTTCCTGAAGGATTACGCCGGGCTCGGCCTCACCAACAACGTCCTGCAGGTGACGGTCAAGGCGAAGACCAAGGATGACGCGGTAGCGAAGGCGAAGGCACTCGCGGACGCCTTCATCGCCAACCACACGCAGCGCACGCAAGCAGCCGCGACCGGCCGCTCGAAAGCGTTGCTGGAGCAGCGGGATCAGGCGCAGACGCAACTTGCCGACGTCGACAACCAGGCCGCGACTGAGGTCGCGAAGGGGCGCAATTCCAACCCGGGCGCGCTGGAGCAGCTGTACACGCAGCGCGCGAACCTGGTGTCGAAGATAGCCGATTTGCAGAACCAGGCGCAGCAGGCCGGGATCGGGTCGCCGGAGGTCATCGCCGGGACGCAGATCGTGGACGCCCCGGCGATCCAGCCGGTGTCCAAGCTGAAAACCTATGGCACGGACGGCGGTGTCGGGCTGGCCTTGGGCCTCGCGCTCGGGCTCGCGTTCGCCGGGGTGAGCGCGCTGGTCCGGGATCGGCCGGTCTTGCGCCGCGAAATTTCGCAGCACCTCGGGGCTTCGGTGATCGCGCAGATCGGGGTGAAGCCGGTCGGACCGGCGAAGCTGTGGCGGCGTTCGAAGGCGGTCACCGAGACCAGCCGAGTCGCGCTGACACTCGCGCGGGCGGCCCGGGAAGACCGGGCTTCGTTGTCGCTGCTGGAAATCGGTGCGGCTTCGACCGCGGCGGAGCTGGCGGTGGAACTCGGCCGGTCGCTGGCCGAGGACGGGCCGGTCGTGCTCGTGGACGACCTGCCGGGCAAGGAAGTCTCGCGGCTGCCGGTGGAGGGGAACGTCGAGGTCGTCGAGGCTGGCGACCCCGCGGTGGCGCGGGCGGTGCGCCGGGTCGGGGTCGGCACGGCCGCTCCGGGCACGGCGTGGACCGACCTGTCGGCGCTCGGCGCGGAGGCCGTGCTCGTCGTGAAGGCCGGGTTCGCGAACACGCAGTGGCTGCACACCGTCGCGCGGCAGCTCGCCGACTGTGGCGTACCGATTCTGGGTGTGGTGCTGGTCGATCCGGATCCGAAGGACCGCACCGACGGCACGTTGTGGGACGGGCTGCACACGGCGTTGCGCGGGCGCGCGGCAGTGGTCGCGAAGAAACAGGACGACGCGGTGGTCGAGCTGGAACTGCGGGACGAAACGAAGCCGATCGAATGGCCGGGCAAGCCCGAACGCAGGCTCCGCCCGATCGAACGGATGGACGTGGATCCGGACGCACCGACGAGGCGGCTCAAACCCGTTCAGGAAAGCTAGGGGGACGAAGCGCATGTGCGGCATCGCGGGCGCGTACAGCTGGCCGGACGGCGGCCCGCTCACCGACCGGCTCACCCAGTGCCTCGCGCACCGGGGGCCGGACGGCGACGGCCGCTACGACCACCGGGAGGTCCACTTAGGACACCGTCGGCTGTCCATCGTGGACCTGTCGGAAACGGGCGCGCAGCCGATGACGGCCGAGGGTCTTGCCCTGACCTACAACGGCGAGCTGTACAACGCGCCGGAGCTGCGAGCCGAACTCGAGGCCGCTGGAGTCCGCTTCCGCGGCACCTCCGACACCGAGGTTCTGCTACGGGCTTGGCGGGAATGGGGCACCGACTGTCTGCCGCGGCTGCGGGGGATGTTCGCCTTCGCGGTGTACGACGAACGCACGGGTGAGCTGGTGCTCGTGCGGGACCAGCTGGGGATCAAGCCGCTGTTCTTCGTGCGTCGCGGAGGCGGGGTCGTGTTCGCGTCGGAGCTGAAAGCGCTGGCCCGCGAACTCGGCGACACCCTGAACGTGGACCAGGCGGCGATGATCGCGTCGCTGCTGTACTACTGGGTTCCCGACAGCCGGTGCGCTTACCGGGAGGCGGAGAAATTGCCGCCCGGCACCTGGCTGCGGTTCCGGCCGGACGGGAGCACGGACACCGGGACGTACTGGTCGCTCCGTCAGGTCGCCGAGGAAGGCGCGGCCTATCGCGGCGAGGTCGACCTGCACGCGGTCATCGAGGATTCCACCCGCAAGCACCTGCTGTCCGATGTTCCGGTGGCGACCTTCCTCTCCGGCGGCCTCGATTCCAGCTACCTCACCGCACTGGCCGCGCGCGAGCAGCCGGGGATTTCGGCTTACACGATCGGTTTCCGTCCGGAGGACGCGAAATTCGAGGCGATGCCGGACGACCTGCGCTACGCAAGGATCGTCGCCCGGAAGTTCGGCGTGGACCTGCACGAGATCGAAATCGCGCCGGACGTGCAGGAGCTGCTGCCGCGGATGACGCACCACCTGGACGAACCGATCGGCGACCCGGCGGCGATCAACTCGTACCTGATCTGCTCGGCGGCGCGCGAGGCCGGGGTGAAGGTGCTGCTGTCCGGGATGGGTGCGGACGAGCTTTTCGCGGGCTACCGCAAGCATTTGGCGAACCTGCTGGCGTTGCGCTACCGGCGCGTGCCGGGGGTGGCGCGCCGGGCGATCGGAGCGGCGGTCGATCGGTTGCCGGTCGCTTCGTCCACGCGTGGCTATCGGTCGGTGCGGTTCGCGAAGCGGTTTCTGTCCTTTGCGGACCTTCCGGAGGAAACGGCGTTCCGGCGCAGCTACACCATGTACGACCGGGCCGAGCTGCTCGACCTGGTTTCGCCGGATCTCCAGTCCGAAGTGGACGATGTGCTCACCGAGCATGCCGATGTCTACTACGACACGAAGCTGACCGACCAGGTCAACCGGATGTGCCTGGCCGACGCGCGAATGTTCTTGCCTGGCTTGAATCTCGCCTACACCGATCGGTCCACTATGGCCGCGTCCACCGAAGTGCGGACGCCCTTTGTGGACGTCGAGGTGGTGCGGGCGGCGTTCCAGGTGCCGGGCCGGGAGAAGATCGTCGGCCGGCAAGGCAAGGTGGCGTTGAAGAAAGCGGCGACGGCGATCCTGCCCGACGAAATCGTGTACCGGCCGAAGGGCTTGTTCAGCGCGCCGCTGCGGGCGTGGATGAGCCGGGACCTCGCGCCGCTGGTGCGGGAGGTCATCGAAGAAGGCGTCCTGGTCGAGTCCGGTTTCCTGCAGCGTGACGCTTTGCGGCGGCTGGTGGCCGAGGACGCCGCCGGGCGCGAGGACCGCGCGAAACATCTTTGGCACGTGCTGACCCTCGAGTACTGGTACCGCGGTGCCCTCCGCGGAGAGCGGCTAGGAGTCCAGTGAAACAGGTAGTGCAGAACTACAAGAGCGGCGAGCTGGCCCTGCTCGACGTCCCGGTGCCGGCGTGCAAACCGGGCGGCGTGCTGGTCCGCAGCCAGTACTCGCTGATCTCGACCGGCACCGAGATGATGAAGGTGTCCGAGGCGGGGATGTCGCTGCTGGGCAAGGCCCGGTCGCGGCCGGACCAGGTCGCGAAGGTCATGCAGAGCGTCGCGACGAACGGGCTCGCGGCGACCTATCGCAAGGTGTCCGGGAAGCTCGATTCCTATACGCCGCTTGGCTATTCGCTGTGCGGCGTGGTCGAGCAGGTCGGCGAGGGCATCGATGACGTCGTGGTCGGCGACGTCGTGGCGTGCGCCGGGAACGAGCACGCGCTGCACAGCGAGCTGAACTGGGTGCCGAAGAACCTGTACGCGAAGGTGCCGGCCGGGCTTTCGCCGCGGCAGGTGGCGTTCGCGACCGTCGGCGCGATCGCGATGCAGGGCGTCCGGCGCGGCGAACCGCAGCTCGGCGACCTCACGCTGGTGATCGGGCTCGGCCTGATCGGGCAGCTGGTGGTGCAGCTGCTGGTGGCGGCCGGTGCACGGGTCGTCGGCGTGGACCCGGACGCGGAGCGCTGCGAACTGGCGCGGGAGCTGGGCGCGCTCGCCTGCGGGCATCCGGCGTCCGGGGAGATCGAGCAGGCGGTGGCCGAACTGTCCGGCGGACACGGCGTCGACCAGGTGTATCTCGCCGCGGGCGGGGCGTCGAACGACCCGGTGGAGCTGGCCGCGCGGCTCGCGCGCGATCGCGGCCGGGTGGTGGACATCGGCAAGATCTCGCTGAACCTGCCGTGGAACGCCTACTACGAAAAGGAACTCGACGTCCGGTTCTCCCGGTCCTACGGGCCCGGCCGCTACGACCCGGCCTACGAGCTGGAGGGCCGCGACTACCCGATCGGCTACGTGCGCTGGACGGAACGGCGCAACCTCGAATGCTTCCTCGACCTGGCCGCGCGGGGCAAGCTCGACGTGTCTCCGCTGATCAGCCACACCGCGGACTTCGCGAAGGCGGTCGAGACCTACCGGGCGCTCAACGAGGGCTCGCTCAAGGCGGTCGCCGTGCTGTTCCGCTACCCGGACGCACCGCCCGCAGAGGACGAAGGCGTGGTGTCGGCGGTTCCGGCGGTAACCGCAGTGCAGGACCGGCCAGACCCGTTGCGGGACTTGCGGATCGGGTTCATCGGTGCGGGCAACTACGCGTCGTCGATGATCCTGCCGCACCTGGCCGGGGACGAGCGAGTGCTGCTGACCGACGTCGTCACCACGTCGGCGCTCTCCGGGGCCAACGCGAAGCGCAAGTTCGGGTTTGTCTCGGCCAGCACCGACGTGGACGCGCTGCTCGCTGATGACCAGGTCAGCACGGTCTTCGTGGTGACTCGGCACAGTTCGCACGCCGAGCTGACGCGGCGGGCGCTGCTGGCGGGCAAGGCGGTCTTCGTGGAGAAGCCGCTGGCGTTGTCCGAGAAGGAATTGCGCGGCATCGTGGACGCGGTCGCGGAATCCGGCAACAACCGGCTGCAGGTCGGGTTCAACCGCCGGTTCGCGCCACTGCTGGTCGAGGCGAAGAACCAGTTCGGCCCGCGGGTCGGCCCGGCTTCGGTGCGGTACCTGGTCAACGCGGGCCGGTTGGACGCGAACAGCTGGTACAACCAGGCGGACGCCGAGGGCAGTCGGTTCGTCGGCGAGGGCGGGCACTTTATCGACACGGTCAGCTGGTTCCTCGGCAGCGACCCGGTTTCGGTCTACGCCACCGGCACGCCAGGCAACCACGACCTGCAGGTGCTGCTGCGCTACGCCGACGGCTCGACCGCGTCGATCAGCTACATCACCAGCGGCAACACGGCGTTTCCCAAGGAAACGCTGGAGGTGCTCGCCGACGGCAAGGTGCTGAAGTTCGACGACTTCGTCCGTGCCTCGGTGTTCGGGCGCAAGCGCTGGACCAGCTCGCGGCTGCCGAAGGCCCGGGACAAGGGGCAGCAGGCCGAACTGGACGCGTTCATCACCGCGTTGAAGACCGGCGTCGCGATGCCGATCAGCCTCGACTCGCTGGTGTCGACGACGCTCGCGACGCTGGCCGTGCACCGCAGCCTCGAAACCGGCGCGCCGGTGCGGTTGGAGCCGTGATGGACCCGTCCTGGTACCTGCGCCGGCTGTCCGCGATGGGGCCGGCCGAGATCGCCGGCCGGGTCGGCGACGTCGTGCGCAAACAGCGGTGGCGCGGCGAGTCCCAGCGGCAGCCGACCTGGTCCGCGCGGCGCGCTTTCCCGGCCTGGCCCGCCGAGCCGGAGGTGCCCACGACCGGGCGGGAGCGGCTGGTCGCGGCGGCGGACCAGCTGATGGACGGGCACGCCGAGTACTTCGGCGTGGCGCGGGACGACCTGGTCGCGCCGGACTGGGCGTTCGATCCGAAGACCGGCCGCCGCGCGCCGGGGGACCGGTACTCGTTCGAGATCCCGTACCGGGACGAGAACGCGATCGGCGACATCAAGCAGATCTGGGAACCCTCGCGGCACCAGCATCTGACCGTGCTGGCCGCGGCCTACCGGGTGACCGGCGACGACCGGTACGCGCACCGGGTGGCCGACCACCTGAAGTCGTGGTGGGCGGTCAACCCGCCGATGCGCGGCGTGCACTGGCTGAGCGGGATCGAGCTGGGCATCCGGCTGCTGTCGTGGGTGTGGGTGCGGCGGCTGCTGGACGGCTGGCCCGGCGCGCCCGGGCTGTTCGAGGACAATCCCGAGGCGCTGCGGCAGATCTGGCACCACCAGCGGTGGCTCGCGGCGTTCCCGAGCCGGGGCACCTCGGCCAACAACCACGTGCTGGCCGAGGCGGCCGGGCAGCTGGCGGCGACGTGTGCGTTCGACTGGTTCCCGGAGTCGGCCCGCTGGCGCTCCGACGCGCTCCAGGCGCTCGACTTTCACTTACGCGCCAACACCTTCACGTCCGGGCTGAACCGCGAGCTGGCCACCGAGTACCACGGCCTGGTGCTGGAGCTGGGTCTCGCCGCTGCCCTCGAAGCCGGACCGCGGCTGCCGCGTTCGACCTGGCTGGAACTGCGGGCGATGTGCGACGCGCTCGCGGCCATTGTGGACTGTACTGGCCGGCCGCCGCGCCAAGGCGACGCCGACGACGGCTACGGCCTGATCGTGGACGGACCGCCGACCGACCGCTGGCATTCGCTGCTGGCCACCGGCGACGCGCTGTTCGGCCGGGCCGAGTGGTGGCCGAAGCTGCCCGCCGACGACGTGCGCACGGCGTTGTTCGCGGCGCTGCGTTCGGCGGTGCCGCAGCTGGACAACGTTCGCGAGCGGCCGGTGTTCTCCGACGCGGGCATGACCATCCTGCGCAGCGACAACGGCCCGGAGATCTGGTGCCGCTGCGACAGCGGTCCGCACGGCTTCCTCGCTATCGCCGCACACGCGCACGCCGACGCGTTGTCCATTGAGGTCCGGCACGACGGCGTCGACATCCTCGCCGACCCGGGAACGTACTGCTACCACGGCGAACCCGAGTGGCGCGCGTACTTCCGCTCCACGCTCGCGCACAACACGCTGCAGCTCGGCGGAGTCGACCAGTCGACTTCCGGCGGCCCGTTCCTGTGGACCCGGCACGCTCAGTCCCGCACGCTCGCCGCGACGCCCACCCAATGGCAGGCCGAGCACGACGGTTACGCCCCCGCGTTGCATCGCCGCACCGTCAAGCTGGTCGGCCGGACGCTGACCGTGGTCGACGAGGTGACCGGCGGCGGCCCCGCCCAACTCGCCTTCCACCTCGGCCCGCTGCTTTCCGCGGAGCTGACCGGCAACACCGCCCAGCTCACCTGGCCCGGCCGGACCGCGACGCTGGACCTTCCGCCGCAGCTCGCCTGGACCGCGCACCGAGGCGAGACGAATCCGCCGCTGGGCTGGTACTCGCCCGGCTTCGGCCGTCGCGAACCCGCTACGGCGCTCGTCGGCTCCGGTCCGGTCACCGGACCGCTGACCACCGTGCTCCACCTGCCCTGATCGTCGAGAGGATCCACCGTGCGAAGGACATTGGTGCTGCTGCTGGGAGCGCTGCTCCCGGTCGCGCTGGCCTCGTGCACCTCGTCCGGAGCGGCCCCCGCCCCGGTCGCCGGGTCGACCTCGCCGCAGGGCCCGGTCGCCGCGGTCTGCGACCACGCGCCGCCGGGCCCGGCGACCGCGCCCGCCGGTGCGGTCCCGGTGGATCCGGCCGTGGTGGACGACCTGTCGGCCAAGACGAAGAACTCCCCGCCGGGCACCACGTTCTGGCTCGCGCCGGGCACGCATCGGCTCAGCGATGACGAGTACGCCCAGGTACAGCCCAAGGACGGCGACGTCTACCTCGGCGCTCCCGGCGCGGTCTTCGACGGGCGCAAGAAGAACCGGTACGCCTTCGCCGGGCCGGGCAAGGACGTCCGGCTTGAATCGTTCACCGTGCAGGGCTTCGCCGCGCCGCGCGACGAAGGCGTGGTCAACCACGATTCGGGGCCCGGCTGGGTGATCCAGCACCTGACCGTGCAGGACAACGACGGGGCCGGGCTGATGGCCGGGCCGAAGCAGCAGGTGCTCGACAGCTGCCTGCGGCGCAACGGCCAGTACGGCATGAACGCCTACTCCGGCAACGCGGTCGTGACCGGGCTGGTGCTGCGCGGCACCGAGATCACCGGCAACAACACCGCGAACTGGGAGGCCAAGGTCCCGGAATGCGGCTGCACCGGCGGCGTGAAGTTCTGGGCGGTGGACGGCGCGGACGTCGTCGGCAACTGGGTGCACGACAACCGCGGCACCGGGCTGTGGGCGGACACGAACAACAACGATTTCCTGATCGAGGGCAACCTGATCGAAAGCAACGACAGCACCGCGATCATCTACGAGACCAGCTACAACGCGATGATCCGCAACAACACGTTCCGCCGCAACAACCTGCCCGACGGGCGCGCGCACGCCGACCGCGGCGACCCGTTCCCGTCCGCCACGATCTACCTTTCCGAATCCGGCGGCGAACCGCGGCTGAAGGCCCGGACGAGCACTCTCGAAATTTCCGGAAACCTGCTGCAGGACAATTGGAACGGCATCATCCTGTGGGAGAACGCCGACCGGTTCTGCAACAGCCCGGCCAATACGTCCAGCGGCTCGTGCACGAAGCTGGTGCCGAACGTCAGCACCTGCTCCGCGCCGGCGATCGCGCAGAAACCGCTGTACAACGACTGCCGGTGGAAGACCCAGCGGGTCGTGGTGCAGCACAATCAATTCACCCTCAACTCGAAGGCACTCGGCTGCGAGGAGATCTGCGGCCGGACCGGCGTGCTGGCGAATTTCGGCAGTTTCCCGGACTGGTCGCCGTACCAGGGCGCGGTGATCCAGCAGGCGATCACGTTCCAGCAGGACAATTCCTGGCACGACAACGCTTATGCCGGACCGTGGACGTTCGTCGCCAGGGAAATGAGCAATATCGTCGGCATCGGCGAATGGCAGAGTTCGCCGTATCACCAGGACGCGAATTCCAGCTACCGGCCGAACGGGGGTGGCTGACGTGGCCGAAGTGGTGTTGCGCCCGGACGTGACCGCCGAAGCGCCGCCGAAAGCGGTCGGCGCGGCGTGGGCGCTGCTCATCCTCAACACGCTCGGTTCGGCAGGCGCGGAGACGGTGATCACGCTGCCGCGCACGGTGATCCAGCTGGTCACCATGGGCGCGCTGATGACCGCGTTCCTGCTCGCGCTGGTGCTGAACCTGCGGATCCGGATCCGGCCGAGCGCGTACCTGATGCTGCTGTCCTTCCTGCTGCTCACGAGCATCGTGGCCAGCGTGCACCTGGAATCCGGGTACGGCGCGCTGTTCCGGTGCTTCCGGTTCACCGTGTTCGTCGCGACGCTCTGGCTGCTGAGCGGCTGGTGGGACGGGTCGTTCACGTTCGTGCGGGCGCACATCCGGATGTTCGGCGCGGTGCTGATCTCAGTCGTGGTCGGGCTGGTGATCGCGCCGGGCAAGGCAATGCCGGACGTGTACGGCGGACGGCTTTCCGGCGCGGTGTGGCCGCTGACGCCGCCGCAGATCGGCCAGTACTCGGCGGTCATCACGGGACTCGCGGTGCTGATGTGGCTCGGCAAACGGACGGACGCCAAGAGCGCGTTGATCGTCGTCGTGCCGTCGCTCGCGGTACTGCTGCTTACCCACACGCGCACCGCGACGCTCGGGCTCGTCGCCGGGCTGATCGTCGCGTTGCTGTCGCTGGGGCTGGTCAGCGCGCGGGCGCGGAAGGTGTTCGCCGGGATCGTGCTCGTGGCCGGCTTCGCCGCGGTGGTGCTGGGCGGGCTGCTGCAGACGTGGTTCCTGCGCGGCCAGAGCACCGACGACTTCTCCAGCCTGACCGGCCGCGCGAAGGTGTGGGACGCGCTGCTGTCCGCGCCGCGGACCGGGTTCGAGTACCTCTTCGGCGTCGGCCTCACCGACAAGTCCTACGACGGCCTGCCGATCGACAACAGCTGGCTGGCGATCTACCACGAGCAGGGGTTCGTCGGGATCGGGATCGTCGCCGCGATCCTGCTGGTGCTGGTCGCGGTCGCGGTGCTGCGGCCGCCGTCGCTGGCTAGGGCGTGCGCGATCTTCCTGATCGCTTACTGCGTTTCCGCGTCGTACACCGAGGCCGGGCTCGGCGACGCGTCACCGTATCTGCTGCATCTGGCGGTCGCCGCGTCGTTGCTGGCCACGGGCGGTGCTCCGGCGAGGGAGAAGCTGGCGTGAAGGTTCTGGTGGTGCACAACCGCTATCGGTCGGAACAGCCGAGCGGCGAGAACAACGTCGTCGACGCGGAGGCCTCGCTGCTGGCCTCGGCGGGCGTCGAGGTGCGGCGGTTCGAACGGCACAGCGATGACATCGCGTCGATGCCGTTGGCGCGCAAGGCTTTGGTGCCGTTGCAGGTGCCGTGGAACCGAGCGTCGCGGACGGAGCTGCGGGCGCAGCTGCGGCGGGACCGGCCGGACGTCGTGCACGTCCACAACACCTTTCCGCTGCTGTCTCCGTCGGTGCTGGCCGCGTGCGCTGAGGCGCGGGTGCCAGTGGTCGCGACGCTGCACAACTACGGTCTCGTCTGCCCGCCCGGCACGCTCTACCGCGACGGCCGGATCTGCACCGACTGCGTGGGCGGCCTGCCGATCCCGGCGGTCCGGCACGGCTGCTACCGCGGTTCGGCCGCCGCGACCGTGCCGATGGCGGTGAACCTGCTGGTCAACCGGGAGCGCTGGCGGACCGGCGTGACCAGGTTCTTCTGCATCTCCGCCGCGCAGCGCCGCATTCTCGTGGACGCGGGCATGCCAGCGGCGCGGATGACCGTGAAGCACAACTTCGTCCCGGACCAGGGTCGACGGCGCATCGGCGAAGGCGAGCACCTTCTGTTTCTTGGCCGGCTCACCGAGGAGAAGGGCATCCCGCTGCTGCAAGCGGCGTGGGAGCGGTACACCGGGAAGCTGCCGCTGCTGATCGCCGGGACCGGGCCGTTGTCCGACGAGGTCGACGCCTGGGCGGCGAGCCGGGACAACGTGTCGTACATGGGCCTGCAGGACCGGGCTTCCTGCCAGGAACTGATCGCACGCGCGGCGGCGGTGGTGGTGCCCTCGACGTGGCTGGAAGCGTTCGGGCTCGTGGTGGTGGAGGCGATGGCCGCCGGGGTGCCGACGGTCGCGCCCGTGCACGGGGCTTTCGAGGAGCTGATCACCGACGGTGTCACCGGCCTGCTGCACCCGCCCGGCGACGCGGCCGCGCTCGCCCACGCGCTGCACGAGGTGGCTGACTTCGAGCGGAACCAGAAGATGGGCGAGGCCGCACGGCAGCGGTACGAGGCTGACTTCACTCCTGAAGTGGGGTTGAAGCGGCTGCTCGACGGCTACGAGGAAGCGATTTCCACGGTATGAAGGAAGGTGTGCGCGACCGACTGAGGACCTCGCCCCTGGCGCTTCCGGTCGTGCTGCGCACGCCGTCGATGGTCTTGGCCGCGCTTGGGTTCCTGACGCTGGTCGCGCTGGGCCTCCGCTTCGCCGGACACTCGGTGCCGAGCGCGTTCGACGCCCCGCTCCTGCCCGGCCCGGACCTCATCGGCGACCCGTGGTGGTACTTCGCGACGGCGATCGACTTCTGCGGCGAGCCGTTGGGTGCGGCGCTGATCCTGGTGTTGGTGATCGGCGGTTGCCTGCTGACGCACCGGCTCCGGACGGCGGTGCTGACGGTGGCCGGCTGCGGGGTGACGGTGGTGGTGACTTCGGTGCTGAAACCGTTGACCGGGCGGACGATCCACGGCAGTTACCTGTCGTTCCCCAGCGGCCACACCGCTTTCGCGACCGCGCTGGCCTTGACCGGGGCTTACGTCTTGGCCGGGCGGTCGGGCCGGGTCGCGGCCGTGGTGTGGACGCTGGGGCTCGCGCTGGTGTGCGGGTTCCTGATGGCGTGGGCCGAGGTCGGGCTGGGTGCGCACTACCCGACCGACACGATCGGCGGTTTCGCGACGGCGCTGGCGGTTGTGCCGGTGACTGCGTCCTGGATCGACCGACTCGCCGATCGTCCGTGAGGGGCACCCCGAGGGAATCAGAGTCTGTGAGGGGCACCCTGAGGGAACCAGAGTCAATGCCAGGGACCTAAGGCGGCGTTGTGGGTGTGGCTGAAGCGTGTCCGCCCAGGCGGAAACGGCTGGCGGACCGGGCTGGATTGCTCCGGCCGCGCGGGCGGGCGGAGCTGGGTGTGTCGTCCGTGAGGGGCACCCTGAGGGAATCAGAGTCTGTGAGGGGAACCCTCACAGACTTGAATAAACAGGCACTCTGGCGTTAATCGGGCGTATCGCCGACGTCAGAGTGTCCTTTGTGGAGGGTCAGCAGGCTGAGGCCGCTCGGCTTGAGTCCCCGGCATTGGAATCAGAGTCCCTCAGGGTTCCCCTCACGGACAGTCGGGCTAGTGCCGGAACAGTTCCAAGTCGAAGGCGTCGGCGATCACCGCGTGTCCGGCGTCGTTCGGGTGGACCCCGTCGTCGGTGACCAGCTCAGCGCGCGTCTTCGTCGGTTCGGCTGGATCGCGCAGTGCCGCTTCGAGGTCGGTGACTGCGTCGAACTCGCCGCTGTCACGGATCCAGCGGTTCACCTGCTGGCGGGCGTCCTCGAACTCCGGCGTGAAGACCGGCGAGCCACCGATCGGCGGCAGCGTGCAGCCGACGACGCGCAGGCCGTGCGAGCGGGCACGGGTGAGCAGCAGGCGGTAGCCGTCGATGAGGTCGGCCGCGGTGGCCCGTTCACTGTCCGGCATTCCTGGCAGGGAGCCGAAAATCAGGTCGTTCCCGCCCTCGAACAGGATGAGCCAGCGGGCCCCGGGGCGGGCCAGTACGTCGCGGTCGAAGCGGGCCAGCGCGCTGGTTCCCATGCCGTCCGTCTCGCGCAGGACGCGGTTGCCGGAGATGCCCATGTTGACCACCGCGCGAGGCGGAAGGCCCGGCTCGGCGGCGAGTCGGCGGGCGAGCACCGAGGGCCAGGGTGCGTCGGTGCCGGGTGTGGTTTCCATCCCGTCCACCAGGGAGTCGCCGAAGGCGATGACGGTGGCGGCGGTGTGCGGCGCGAGCACGTCGATGCCGGTGAGCCACAGGTACGACTGGAACTCGGTGGCGTCCCGCAGTTCCGGTTCGGCGGTTTGGTCGCCGGGGGCGAGCCACGCGGTGCGGAGCCCGACCTCGTGGATCGTCGGGGTGACCTTCTCGTCCGGGAGATACAGCGAGACGGTCAGGTCGGTCTGCGCGGACACGGCGTACTCGATCGGGTCGCTGTAGATCTGCGCGCCAGTCGGCAGCACCACTTCGGGACGGTCGCTGAAGGTCAGCCGCGTGCCGTCGAGGAAGGCCGCGCCGATGCGGACTGGTGCGTGGCCGAAGGAGTTCGACAGGGCGACGCGCACAGCCGATCCGCCGACCGTCGAACGCGCCACCATGCGGACGGTTTGCGCACCCACGGTGTCGAGAGTCGGTTCCGGCGGTGCCTCGTCGGGCATCTCCGGCCCGCCGCCCGGCTCGGCCGCGGGTGCCAGCTGCTGCGCGGTTCCCCAAGCAGCGATCCAGTGGTTTTCCATGATGTCTACCTCCACGAGAGGGTCAGAACCAGCGAGAAAGGGCGTCTTCGAACGAGCCGTGGCCGCTTGCCCAGGCGACGATTCCGTCCGGCCGGACGAGCACGGCGTCGTAGCCGAGGTCATCGCGCGCCGGGATGGCCTTGTACTGCACTCGGTAGCGCGCGGCCGCGTCGCGCAGTCGGTCGTCGGCGGTGAAGTCGAGGGCGACGCCTTGGCCGTCCTGCAGTAGTTCGCCGAGACGGGTGCCGTCGGCGAGACGGAAGTCCGGCGCGTTGTGGCCGACCAGCTCGTCGCCGAGGTCGTAGCGGAGCGACAGGCCAGACGTGCGGGCGAAGACGTACGTGGTGCCGTCGCGGGTGGCCAGGAGATCGCGCGTGACGGCCTGGATCGCCCGGGAATGCGGATCCGGGCGCATGATCGCGACCTGGGCGCGCGACCAGCCGAGCACCTTCGCGCCGACCGGATGGCGTTCGGTGGCGTAGGTGTCGAGGAGACCGTCCGGCGCGTGCCCGCGTACCGTCGCGGCGAGCTTCCAGCCCAGGTTCATGGCGTCGCCGATGCCGAGGTTGAGGCCCTGCCCGCCGAGCGGCGAGTGGATGTGCGCGGCGTCGCCGGCGAGCAGGACGCGGCCGCGCCGGTATTCGGTCGTCTGCTTGGCCCGGTCGGTGAAGCTGGACGCGAGCTGCACCTCGTCGAGCGTCACGTCAGTGCCGGAAACGCGGCGCAGCACCGCTTGGAGGTGCTCGCGGGTCAGCGGCTGGGAACGGTCGTAGGTGCCGCCGTCGAAGTCCATCACGCCGAAGTGACCGGGCGTGGGCATCGAGACGTACATGCCGTCCGGGGTCAGATTGAAGCCAGGGCTCAGCTTTTCGGGGTCGGCGATGGTCGCCAGCGCGACGTACCCGGTGAGCTGCGGCTCGGTACCGGCAAAGGAGAACCCCGCGAGCCGGCGCACTGTGCTGCGGCCACCGTCGCAGCCGACGAGCCAGCGGGCCGGGTACTCGTCCGCGCCAGCCTGGACGACCACGTGCTCGTCGTCCTGGACGAGACCGGAGACCGCGACGCCGCGCCGGATCTCGGCACCGAGCTTGACCGCTCGTTCGGCCAGCACCGTCTCGACCGCGTCGAGGCTGGTCATGATGCCGTCCAAAGCCGGGCTGGGCAGCCGGTAGGGCAGGGCGGAGAGGTCGACGTCGGCCGGGTCGAGCGAGGTACCGGCGAAATGGCCGATCCAGCGCGGGCGCACCTGCTCGTCCTCGGCGGGCGGCATCCCGGACTCGGCCAGCAGCGGGACCAGCATTCCCCGGCGATAGAACGCCTCGGCCGACCCGCCCGACAGCCCCCGCATCCCGAGCGGCATCGTCCGCCACGCGGAATGCGGGTCCGCCTCCTTCTCCAGCACGAGCACCGAACTGCCCGCGAGAGCCAGTTCGCCGGCGAGGAACAGGCCGACCGGCCCGGCCCCCGCGATCACTACGTCGTGCATGACAACCCCCTTCTGGTGCGGTGAACCCGAGGTTGCCCGCCGCCGCTCACACGCGGCTCACACGGCGCGCACACCCCGGTTCGGGCGGCTAACCGGCAGACGCGCGAAGATCGGAGGGTGGCTGTTGTCCCGCTTCGCGTGACGCTGCTTGACGCCGTGCAGGTGTCTCGCGGCGATGCCGTCCTGCCCGTTCCCGGCGCGCGGCTGCAGGCACTGACGGCACGGCTGGCGCTCGCGGGTGGCCGCCCGGTCGAGCCCAGCGTTCTGGTCGACGCGATCTGGGCCGAGGACCCGCCCGCCGATCCCGCCCACGCCCTGCAGGCGCTCGTGTCGCGGCTGCGTCGGACGCTCGGTTCGGCGGACGTCGTCGCGCAGGTCACGGGCGGCTACCGGCTGGCCGTGGCACCGGCTGACGTCGACGTGCTGCAGTTCGAGCACCTCATCGCCGCAGGTCGGGACCACCTACGGGCAGGAGAGCGGTTAGCCGCCGCGGACGTGCTCGGCGAGGCCGTGGCGCTGTGGGGCGACCGGACCGAGCCCGCAGCGGTCGCCGCGGTGTCGGTGGCCGCAGCGACCCGGCTGTCCACACTCGCCGTCGAGGCCGTGGCCGATCTCGCCGAGGTCGAACTGTCGCTGGGCCGCGTCGAGACGGCTGCCACCCGGCTGACCGGCCTGCTCGCCGAACACCCAGTCCACGAACGGGCGGCTGCGCTGCTCATGGACGCACTAGCCGCCCAAGGCCGCCAAGCCGACGCACTCGCCCGTTACGAACAGATCCGCGAGGCACTAGCCGAGACGCTTGGCACCGATCCGGGCACCGCCCTGCGGGAGCGGCATCTGCGTCTGCTGCGCGACCCGGTCCCCGCGCCTCCCTCGGACGGCAACCTTCCCGCCGCGCTGACCAGCTTCGTCGGACGGGACGAAGACCTCGCCCGGATCGCCGAACTGCTCGCCACCGGCCGGCTGATCACCGTGCTCGGCCCCGGCGGCGCTGGCAAAACCCGGCTCGCGCTGGAGGCCGCCCGCCGTCACGAATATCCCGGCGGCGCTTGGCTGATCGACCTCGCTTCGGTCTCCGAACCGGCCGAAATCGGTGCCGCCGTACTGGCCGGGATCGGACTGCGCGGCGGTGCCCTGTTCGAAGCGCGGACGGGGACCGAACTGGACGTGCTCGTGGACCAGCTTGGCGGCCGGGAACGCTTGCTGCTGATGGATAATTGCGAGCATCTCGTCGACGCCGCGGCCCATCTGGTCGCGGCGCTGCTGTCCCGGTGCGCCGGGCTGCGGGTGCTGGCCACCAGCCGCGAACCGCTCGCGGTCGACGGAGAAGCGCTGGTGCCGCTCGGCCCGCTCGCCCTGCCCGAGCCGGGCGCGGACGTCGAACAGGCCCGGCGGAGCGCGGCGGTGCGCCTGTTCACCGAGCGGGCCGCGGCCGTGCGTCCCGGTTTCGCGGTGGACGAAGCGAATCTCGCCGACGTCACCACCGTGGTCTGTGGTCTGGACGGCTTGCCACTGGCGCTGGAACTGGCCGCGGCCCGGCTGCGCACGCTCGCCCTGCGCGACCTGGTGGCCGGTCTGTCCGACCGGTTCCGGCTGCTCGCCACCGGCAGCCGGACCGCCTTCCCGCGACACCGGACGCTGCGCGCGGTCATCGCGTGGAGCTGGGAGCTGCTCGGTCCGGACGAGCGCACGGTCGCGGAACGGATCTCGGTGCTGCCCGGCGGAGTCACCCGGGATTCGGCCGCCGCGGTCTGTGCGGACGCGGTGCCGCCGGAGGAGATCCCGGACCTGCTCGCTGGCTTGGTCGACCGGTCGTTGCTGCGGCTCGTGCCCGACACCGGCCGGTACCGGATGCTGGAGACGATCCGCGAGTACGGACGGGAAAGCCTTGCCGGCCCAGCCAGCGTGCGGGGCCTCGCCGCGGAGTACTTCGCCGGACTGGTCGCGCACTACGACCCTCTTCTGCGCGGCCCTCGGCAATCGGACGCGCTGCGGGTGTTTCACGCCGAGTACGACAATGTGCTCGCCGCCTTGCGTCATCTCTGCGACACCGGCGATGCCGATGGCGCGATCGGGCTCGCGGTGAATCTGACCTGGTACTGGCAGATGCTCGGGCGCTACGTTGACGCGGTTTATTGGCTCAACGAAGCCGTTTCCACCCCGGAGGCGCAGCCGAGCGGCACGCGTGCCGTCGCCGAGCAAGTGTTGTTGCTCAATCAGTTCGCGGCCCAAGTTCCGCCCGCCGACTGGCGCGAGCAGCTTCGCGCCCTCGCCGACCAGCCGGAGCTGCCGTCCTTCGGCGGTGCGCTCGTCGCGCTGCGGCTGGCCACCATGCCCGAAACGAACGCGCCGCCGGAGACCGTCCAGCGGTTCATTGACGGGCCGGACGAATGGCTGTCCGGTCTGGCGCACTTGTACCGGGCCCAGTTCGCCGAAAACGCGGGCCACTTCGACCAGGTCCGCGACGACGTCGCCGCCGCGCTGGAGATCTTCGGCCGGGCCGGCGACCGGTGGGGTCTCGCCACCGTCTTGCCGCTGCGCGCGCTGCTGCGGCAGTACGACGGCGATCTCGACGGCGGGCTGGCCGATCTGGACGAGGCAAGGGCGCTGGCTCGCGAGTTCGGGTCGCTCAGCCGCAGCGACGAGATTTTCCTCGATCTGCGCGCGATCGACCTGTACGTCCGCCGCGGCGAGACCGCGCGGGCGGGCGAGCTGATCGCCGCCACCAGGGAGCGCGTGGAGTCTCCCGAGCTGGCGATCTTGACCGACGCGCTGGAAGCCAGTCTGTGGGTGCGGATCGGGGACCTGGACCGTGCTCGTGAACGGATCGAGTCGGCTCAGGCCGGTTTGTCGGAACACCTGCCGTTCGGCGGGGGCCATGAGCAGGCACTGATCTCGGTGGCGCAGGGTGCGCTCTGTCTGGAGACCGGCGACGGGCCGGGAGCGGAAGCGGCGCTGAGCCGGGCGTATCTCGCCGCGGTCGAGAGTTCGGATATGCCGATTCTGGCCAGCGTGGCGGTGACCGTGGCCGGGGTCGCGGCGTTGTACGGGCGTCACCGGGAGGCGGCCGCTCTGCTCGGCGCGGCGGCCCGGCTGCGGGGCGTGCACGACCGGACCGATCTGCAGGTCCGCGCGCTGAGCGCCCGCGGCCGCGCCGAGCTGGGCGACGAAGGTTTCGCCGCCGCGTACGAAAGAGGCTGGCGGCTAACCGCGCCGGCGGCCCAGCTCTCCACCGACCCAGTGCGGCTGCGGGAGATCGGTCCGTGAGGGGAACAGAGTCCAATGCCAGGGTCTTAAGCCGGGTGGCCTCAGCTTGCTGACCGTCCATAATGGACGCCAACGTCAGCGAAATGCCCGATTGGCGCAAGTATGACCGTTTCTTCAAGTCCGTGAGGGCCACCCTGAGGGAATCAGATTCCCTCAGGGTTCCCCTCACGGACCTCCGCCGACCAGCAGGCGTGGGCAGGTGCACCTCAATCGCGTCCATAGCGTCGCCTTGAGTTTCTGCCCACCCCAAGTCTGTGAAGGACTCCTTGAGGGAATCTGATTCCCTCAAGGAGTCCTTCACAGACGACACACCCAGTTCCTGCCGCCCGCGTCGCCCCCGACGCAAGCCAAAGGTCCGTCAGCGGCTTCGGCCTGGGCGGACGCGCCTAAGTCTCGCCCATAACGCCGCCTTAAGTCCCGGGCATTGCCTGCCGAGGGTCGTGAGGGCCACCCTGAGGGAATCAGTGTCCGTGAGGGTTCCCCTCACGGACACCAGGCCAGGCCAAGGTGAAGTCAGGCTTTCCGCCGGAAAACCGGCTTAACCGGCCGCCCACCCAGCCACGGCGTCGGATCCCCGGCCTCCAGCGCCTTTCGATACACCACGCAAGCCGAAGCGACGACCTCCACAGTCCGGTCGATGTCCTCCTCCGTCATCGCCGCACTGACCACAAAGGACGGACCAAGCACCCCGTTCTCCAGCAGGCACCGCATGAACAACGTCCGATACTCCTGCGAAGGCACCCCATCCGCGTCAAGAGTCGCGAACACCAGGTTGCTGTCCCGCCCCCGCACCAGCACCTGCCCGCCGACACCGTGCGCCGCAGCCACCTCGGTCACCCCGGCCGCCAACCGGGCCCCGAGCGCGTGCAGCCGAGCTGTGACGTCCTCTGTCGCATAGACGTCCATCACCGCCATCGCCGCGGCTAACGCCGGGGTCTCCGCGCCATGTGTCGTGGACAGCAGGAACACCCGGTCCCGCGAATCGTGCAGGCCACCCAGCTCCATCAAGTCCCGCCGACCGGCCAACGCCGCCACCGCGAAACCGTTGCCGAGCGCCTTGCCGAAGGTCGAGAGATCCGGCGTCACCCCGTAAAGCCCCTGCGCGCCGTGCTCGGAGTACCGGAACCCGGTGATCATCTCGTCGAAGATCACCAGCGCTCCGTGTCGATGGGCGAGGTCGAGCAGTCCGGCGAGGTAACCGTCCGGCGGGTCGACGGCCTTGGTGGCCTCCAGGATCAGGCACGCCACCTGTCCGTGGAACTGGCGCAGTACCTGCTCGGTCGCCGGGAGATCGCCGTACGGGAACGGCACGGTCATCGCCATCGTCGCGGCGGGAATTCCGGCGGACATCGGGGTGGTGCCGATGAACCAGTCGTCGGTGGAGAAAAACGCGTGGTCCGCGCATTGGGCGACCAAGGGCCGTCCCGTCGCCGCGCGGGCGAGCCGAACAGCCGCGGTCGTCGCGTCGGAACCGTTTTTCGCGAATTTCACCATCTCCGCGGTTGGCACCGTCGCCAGGAACTGTTCCGCTGCTTCAAGCTCCACAATGGACGGCCGGACGAAGTTGTTGCCCCGCTCCAGCACATCGCGGACGGCGGAGGTCACCCGCGGATGCACGTGGCCGAGGCTGACCGCGCGCAGGCCGGAGCCGTATTCGAGGTACTGGTTGCCGTCGACGTCCCAGACGTACGCGCCCCTGCCGTGCGAGATGACCGGGGCGAGATGTTCGGGGTATTGGTCCTCGCCTTTGGCGTAGGTGTGCGCGCCGCCGGGGATCGCGCGGTGCAGGCGTTCGTTCGCGATTCGGGAGAGTGGCAGGTCCATGACGGATCACCTCAAGGCATCGGCCAGCGAAGGCGCGGACGCGTCGCGTTCGGACAGCAAAGCCGCGGGCAGCGGCCACGGGATGGCGAGTTCTGGGTCGTCGTGCGCGATCGAGACGTCCTCGGCCGGGTCGTGCGCGCGGTCGATCCGGTACGACACGTCGGCGACGTCGGTCAAGGCCTGGAAACCGTGCGCGCAGCCGGCTGGGATGTAGATGCTTTCCTGGGTGTCGCCGGAGAGCCGAAACGTTTCCAGCGAACGGAAAGTCGGCGAGTCCGGTCGCAAGTCGACCACGACGTCGAACACCTCGCCGAACGAACAGCGCACCAGCTTTGCCTCGCCGGCCCCGGAACGCAGGTGCATCCCGCGCACCACGCCGCGCACCGAGCGCGACACGCTGTCCTGTAGGAACGCGTCCGGGTCGATGCCGACCGACCGGGCGACCTCGGCGTCGAAGGTCCGTGAGAAGAAGCCGCGATCGTCTCGGTGCGGCGTCGGCTGAAACAGCCACACACCGGAGATCGACGGCACGGGAACGGCTTTCACGACACCTCCGCGGGGATGAGCGTCCTCGACAACAGCGCGAACTGGTCCTTCAACTGCTGGCCGCAGGCTTCGTTGCGAGCGGCGAGTTCCGCCTTCAACTCCGGTGCCCGCCGCTGCAACTCCTCGAACTGCACGATCAACCTCGGCACGTCGACCGCGCGGGCCTCCTGGCAGAACTCGGCGAGCCCCATGTCCGCCATCAAGACGTCGTTCTTCCGCGCGTATCCGATCGCGATCGTCGGCTTCCCGACCTTCAACGCGCACAACACGTTGTGGTACCGAGTCCCCACGACCGTGCCGACTTCGGCCATCGACCGCATCAGCTCGCCGAGCGTGCCCGGGACGGCCGCGGAGATCAGCGGAGACCGGACAGTCTCGACAATCTCGTCCACCACCTCGCGGTCGATCCGGTCGCCGATGAAGAGCCGGACCGGCCGCTCCTGGCCGACCAGATACCGCACGAACTCTGTCATCGCGTCCACATACGCCCGGTAAATCTCCTCACCGCGCGCACGGTCGTCGTTGCCGCCGTAGTAAGCCATCACGCCGACGCCGACCGCGCGCGGATCCTCGTCCGCGGCAGGCGTCGGCAGGGCGAACGCGAGGTCGGGATAGACGCGGTCGTCCGTCACGCGCACACCCATGTCCGCCATCGCCGAACGCGACAGCTCATCGCGGAAGGACCGATACGCCGCGAGCCGAGTCGCGTGCCGCACCAGAAACCGCGTCGCCGGCACCCGGATCCGATCCGCACCCACGCTGACCAGCGCGACCTTCGTCCGGCCGATCCGTCCGCACAGCGACAGCAGGAACAGCGCGTACGGAAACCCCCACGGCCGCAACGGAAGCGTCGCCTCCAGCACCCCCATGCCGGGAACTATCACCACGTTCTGCCGCCGCACCCACCACGCCGTACGGAAAACGTCGATGACCTTGCCGAAAGCCTTGGCCGCGATCGAACGCAGCCCGGACGCGTGCCGGTACTCGCCGCTGTACCAGTTCAACCGCATCGCCGGGATCCCGTACCGCGCCTGAACGGCGTCCGCACCGCCGCAGAACGCGGACACTTTCGCCTGCGGATGTTCGGCGCGCAGGAAGCCGAGCACCGCCTCCAGCGAGCCGTCATTGCCGAGGTTGCCTGAACCGAGCAGTCCGAAGACTCCGACTCGAACAGTCACGGCACCCGCCGTTCGCGCCCAGCGACCACCCGGTCGACAGTGAGGTTCAGCTCGGCCGCGTGCACCGGAGCCCGATCCTCGACACGTTCCCCGCCGCCGCCCGGCCGCGCCCGGCTGGTGAACCATTCGGCGAGCGCGAGGTAGCAGGCTCGTCGTTCGCCGGAGGACAGCGGCGCGGAGCGGATGCCGTGCACGAAACCCCAGACGTACTCGGCGAGCAGCCGCGCGGTCGGGTTCGTGAGCGCATTGCCGCGCTTCGGATCGAGGTTCGCGCAGCGGGAGCGTTTGCTCGGGTTGGCGCGCTCCGCCCGGTCCGGATGGTCGCGACGGAAGTACAGCAGCTCGGGCACTTGGTAGAACGGACCGTGCAGCGCCAGCTCGGCCACATAGGTCCGGTCCGCGTGGTGGTAGCTGCCCATCGGGGTGACGCGACGCAGCACCTCCGTGCGCATCACGCCGTAGAAATCGTCGCCACCAGGCTCGAAGAGCAGGCTCTTGAACCGCACCGACGGCCGCGGCGCATCCGTCCGGTGCCGGTAGTCCAGCGGCACCGTCACCGCACCGTGCTCGTCGATGATCGCCTGATGCGAGTGCGCGACGATCATCTCCGGCCGCGCGTCGAGCGCTTCGACGCACTTCGCCAGCAGCTCCCGGCCGTAGAGATCGTCGTGCGACGCCCACTTGAACAGCTCGCCGCGAGCCTGATCGAGCAGGATGTTGTGGTTCGGGGTCGCGCCGATGTTGCGCTGCTGGCGCAGGTACCGGATCCGCGAGTCCTGCCGCGCGTACTTCTGGGCGATCTCCTCCGTGCCGTCCTGCGACGCGTTGTCGGAGATGATCAGCTCGAAGTCCTCGTAGGTTTGCCCGAGCAGCGCGTCGAGCGCTTCGGCGAGGAATTCCTCGCCGTTGTAGACAGGCAGACCGATGGTCAGCCGGGGCACCCTGCTCATGCCGGTTTCATCTCCTCGGAAGCCGAATGGAGTTCTGCTTGGCTGAATGAACCTGACGCGGCGGGAAACTCGGGCACCGCCGCGAAGTGGTCGCGAAGCGCGCCGCGCAGCTGCCACCACCACACGGCCGAGCCGGTGAGCGTGGCGGCCGCGACGCCCCACTCCGAGCCGGTCGCGCCGCCGAGCACGGCCCCGATCAGGCCGAACACGACGTAGCACGCGGACGAGATCAGCTGCGACCGCAAGCTCCGCCGCGCCATCCCGAGCGCGCGCAGCCCGGCCGTCGCGCCGGTGGTGAAGCTCGCCCCGACGACCGCCATCGTGACCGCCGGGACCAGCGGCGACGAGCTGTCCCACAGCGAACCGAGCACGAACCGCCCGGCGTCGTCGGGGATGAAAAGCCACAACCCGAGCCCCCACGCCAGCGCCGCGGCGGCCTGCGCGGCGCCGAGCACCACGCAGAAGTGCCACAACCGGTGCGGCGACTGCCGAAGCACCCGCGCCCCCTCGGCAACGGTGACGAGGGAAAGTCCCATGAGCAGCGCGAGAAACGGCCCGAGCAGCTGTTCCGCGCCGCGCACTGTCCCGACGGCGGCGAGCCCGGAAATCGCGCCCAGCCCGTACGCCCGCAGCTGCGACGAACCGCTGTTGCTGACGTTCTCCACGAGATACCGCACGCCAAGATCGCGATGGTCCCGCAGCCAGTCGCGCACCCCGCCGAGCCGCGGCAGCACGCTCGTCTGCACCCAGCCGAACGCGGCCGCGACCCCGGCCGAGCAGCCCCAGGCCAGCAGGAACGCGACCACAGTGTCGTAGCGCGCGGCCAACACCAGCGCCGGGAACAACGCGACAGCCTGGATTCCGTCGTTGAGGAACGCCTTGTGCCCCGTGCCCTGTGCGAAGAACCCGAACCGCCAGGCGTCCTGCACGAGCAGGAACGGCAGTACCGCCCCGAGCGCGACGAACGCGGTGCCGAGCGAACCGCCGACCGCGAGTCCAAAAAGGACACTGAGCAGCCCGAAAGCGACGCCGACCATCAACGCCGTCCCGACGGCCTGTCCCACCGCGGTCCGCCAGCTCGCCCGGGGGACCCCGGAGAAGCGCACCATCAGCGGGTCGGTCGCGAGGCCGCGCGAGATGTTGAGAATGACGCCGTAGGTCACCCACGCGATGCTGAACAGGCCGAACGCCGTCGCGCCGAGCGAGCGCGCGACGAACAGGCCGACCACGAAGTTGGTCAGGCTCGAAACGGCCTGGTCCCCAAGGCCCCAGCTGAGCCGTCCCGCCATCGCGCGGACGGCTCGCGAACGCAGGATCGACGGCACGGCCTCACTCCTTCAGCAGTCCGGCGGCCTGAAGGGCATCGGCCGCCGCGGCTACGGCACCGAACGGCAGGTCCGCCCGTTCGGCGATGTCGAGGAGGCTGTGGTCGCCGTCGGAGAGGCTGAGCACCCACAGCATGGCCAGCTGGGCGTCCTTCGCGTCGCTGCGCCCGCCGAGCGAGTCGTACAGCCCGCGCTTGCCGAGCTGTGGTTCGCCGTACGGGCTGAGGTTCACGTAGCGCCGGTTGCGATCGAGCACGGACAACGCCGTCCGCAGCGTGTCGAGAGTGTCGGCCATCGAGTCCGGATCGACGAACGACGGGTTGTCCGCCGAAGTGTGGTATTCCGGGTAGCCCGCGTACGGAGTGCGGGTGAGCGAGCCGACGCCGAGGTTGAAGCCGGGGGAGCAGAACTGGCGCTCGTCATAGCCGTACGGCGAGAACTCGCGGATCTCGTGCGGCTTGCCCTTGAGGACGTGCGCGAAAACCCGGTCGATGTCGGCGTCGCCGCACCGGCTGCGCTTGTAGGTCAGCGAACCGCGGTCGCCGGCGCAGGCCAGCACGACGCCGTGCTTGACCCGGTCGATGTGCTCGGCATTGCGCGCCAGCCAGGTGATCGCGCCGATCGTGCCGGGCATGAACAGGAACCGGTAGGTGTAGTACGGCTTTTCCCCGGCCAGCGCCTGTGCGAGCGCGACGGCGACCGCGATGCCGGCGAGGTTGTCGTTGGCCAGCGACGGATGGCAGAGGTGGCACGAGATCAGCACCTCGTCGCACACCTCGCCCGGCACGACGTGCTCGGCGTAGGTGAGGTGGCCGTCGGCGAGCGTCGAGTCGATCTTGACGTGGTAGTCGTCGTCCGGCAGCGCGTCGAGTACGTCCTGGGCGAGGCAAAACCCCCAGGTGGGGGAGTAGTAGCTGGTGCGGTACGGGATCAGCGACGGCTGCTCGGGCAGCGTGTGCAGGTGCGTGCGCAGCTCGGCCAGCCGCACGACCCGGTCGACCGGGACGCTGTAGCCGACCACGTGCAGGTTCGACTTCCGGAAGTCGATCACCCGCCGCCCAGAGGAATCCGCGACGAACGCGTCGCGGATGTTCCACTCCGGCGGCACGGTCCAGTCCAGCACCTCGGTGCCGCTCGGCACCTCGTACCGGTCGAGCGGGAGGTGCTCGCCGATGACGGCAAGGGTCTGCCGTACGCCGTCACCGGTGATGCTCCGGCAGAACGGATACAGCCGTTCCACCAGAGCGTGCATCTCGGGCCCGGTGCGCATCAGGCGTGTCGCAGGGAGGCGTCGACCGCGCCGGCGGCCTGCCGGTCGCTCAGCCAGTTGAGCCGGGTGAAGCGGTGCTCGAACTGGCCCCGGGTGAGGCTGTTGCGGCGGTAGGCGTCGAACAGTTGCAGCGCCCCGTCTTTCACTCCCCACTTGCAGTCGAAAGCTGGGACCGCGTCACGGAACCGGGAGAAGTCGACGCGGTAGGACCGCGGGTCGGCCCCGGCCTCGCCGGTGATCCGCAGCTTGGCGCCCGGCACCACGGCGACGACCTCTTCGGCGATCTCGGCGACCGTCACGTTGTTGCGCTCGGTGCCGATGTTGAACGCCTTGTTGTGCACGGCTTCGCGCGGGGCTTCGAGAGCGGCGGTGAAGGCGTGCGCGATGTCGTCGGCGTGCACCAGCGGCCGCCATGGCGTGCCGTCGGAGAGCACCAGCACCTCGCCGGACAGGTAGGCGTGACCGACCAGGTTGTTCAGCACGATGTCAGCGCGCAGCCGCGGCGAGAAGCCGAACGCGGTGGCGTTGCGCATGTACACCGGGGTGAAGCCGTCGTCGGCAAGCTCGGAAACCTCGGCTTCCACACGTACCTTCGACTCCGCGTACGGCGTGACTGGCCGCAGCGGCGCGTCCTCGTCGACCAGACCGCTGCCGCCGGACGCACCGTAGACAGAGCAGGTCGAGGCGTAGAGGAACCGGGAGACCCCAGCCTCTTTCGCGAGTTTCGCGAGCTTGACCGACGCGCGGTGGTTGATGTCGTAGGTCAGCTCGGGCGCGAGCGAGCCGAGCGGGTCGTTGGACAGTGCGGCCAGGTGGATCACCGCGTCGAAGCCCTGCAGGTGTTCGGCCTTCACCTCCCGCAGGTCGACGGCCAGCCCGACCGGATCGTGCGGGGCCGGGCCGAGCACACAGGCGGCGAACAAGCCCGAGTCGAGGCCGATCACCTCGTGCCCCGCCGCGGCGAGTACCGGTGCCATCACCGTGCCCAGATATCCCGTGTGCCCCGTGAGCAGCACGCGCATGCCTTCAGCCCCTTAGGTCGATGACGAGTTTGTTCGCCTCGAACGCCTCGGCATAGCGTTCTTGGCATTCGATTCCGCGGATCCGGGCGAGGCCGAGGAAGGCCTCGCGGTCGTACCAAGGCCGGTGCTGCTGCGACCCGTAGTGCTCGTGCAGCAGTTCGATCTTGTGCTGCATCACGTCGTCGGACAGCGGCGCGTAGGCGGGCAGCCGTCCGAGGTCCCCGTCCCATTTGACGATCTCGTAGCCCAGCGTCAGATGCCCGCGGAACACCGTGGGCACGAGCTGGGCGAGCCCGCGATGGTCCTGGTGCGCGTCGATGGTGCGGGGCGCGAACACGACGTCCGGATCGGTGCGGCGGCGGAGGTCCTCCAGCGCGTTCTTGGCTTCCTCCCAATGCGAGGGGAGACGGCCGTCCGGCAGTTTGAGCACCGTGACGGTCAGCTCGGCGCCCGGGCAGAACGCGGCCAGCGCGGCGCGTTCCTCGGTCTCCCGGTCAGTGCCGCCGCCGGACAGCACCAGCGCGTCGACCTTGAGCCCGGGACGCTTCCCGCAGATCTCAAGCAGCGTGCCACCGGCCCCGATGGCGATGTCGTCGCAATGCGCGCCGAGCACGACGATGCTCTTCAGCTCGGCGCCGAGGCGGATCATGCGTGCACCTTCTCGCGTTCCCACAACGCCCACGGACGGTCGCCGTGCGTGTAGGCGGCGTCGAGTGCGTAGCGTTCCTTGACCGTGTCGGTCGGCTTCCAGAACCCGCGATAGGGGTATGCGAGCAGCCGGCCGCGCTTGGCGAGTTCGCCGCAGCCGTCGGCGACCAGGTCTCCGTTCTCCGGGATGTGGTCGAAAATCTCTTGCCGCAGCACGAAGTAGCCGCCGTTTTCCCACAGCGGCAGTTCGCTGACCGGGGTGATCGCGCCGATCCGGCCGCCCTCGTCCATCTCGACGCAATGGAACGACGACTGCGGCGGCACGACGAGCATCGACGCGCCCGCGTCGCTGTTCCGGAACCGCTCGACGATGTTGTCCAGCGGCGCGTCGGTGAGGACGTCGGCGTAGTTGGCGAGGAACATCTCGTCGCCGTCGAGGTAGTCGCGCACCCGGCGCAGCCGCTCGCCGATCGGCGATTCGATGCCGGTCTGCACGAAGGAGATCGTCCAGTCGGCGATGTCGGTGGACAGCAGCTCCGGCTTCCCGCCGCGCAGCACGAAATCGTTGGACGTCGTTTCCTCGTAGCGCAGGAAGAAGTCCTTGATGTGGTGCGCGCCGTAGCCGAGGCACAGCACGAACTCGGTGTGCCCGAAATGCGCGTAGTAGCGCATCACGTGCCAGATCAGCGGGCGGGGCCCGACCATCGCCATCGGCTTGGGCACGTCGGACGCCTCGCTGCTGCGCATCCGCATTCCGTAGCCGCCGCAGAACAGAACGACCTTCACTTCACTGCCACCTCGACGATTTCCAGGCGCGGAATCGGGAAGACGAGCTTGCCGCCCCACGCGCCGACGTAGGAAAGCTGCTCGGTCAATTCGTCCCGCAGGTTCCAGGGCAGGACGAGCACGTAGTCCGGCCGGTCGGCCGCGATCCGGTCCGGTTCCACGACCGGGATCCGGGTGCCCGGCGTGAACCGGCCGTGCTTGTACGGATTGCGGTCCACCGTGTAGGCCAGCAGGTCCGGCCGGATGCCGCAGTGGTTGAGCAGGGTGTTGCCCTTGCCGGGCGCGCCGTACCCGACGGTCGTCTTCCCGGCCTTCCGCGCCGCGAGCAGGAACTCGAGCAGTTCGAGCCGGACGCGGGTGACCCGGTCGGCGAATTCGGTGTACCCGGACAGCTCGTGCAGCCCGGCCGCCTTCTCCCTGGCCAGCACGTCGGTCATCCGCGCGCTCGGCTCGCCGGCGGCTTCCGCGGGACGCGCCCACAGCCGGATCGACCCGCCGTGTGTCGGCAGGAGTTCGACGTCGACGACGGTCAGCCCGCCGCCCGCCAGCGCCCGCCGCGCGGATTCGACGGTGTAGTACTGGAAATGCTCGTGGTAGATCGTGTCGTACTGGTTCTTTTCGATCAACGTCAGCAGATGCTGCACCTCGATCGACACCCAGCCGTCGTCCGCGACGAGCGCGCGCAGCCCGTGGGTGAACCCGCGGATGTCCGGAATGTGGGCGTAGACGTTGTTCGCCACGACCAGGTCGGCCGGACCGTGTTCGGCGCGCACCTGGCGGCCGGTGTCCTCGGACAGGAAGGCGGTGTGCGTCGGCACCCCGGCCTCACGCGCGGCTTGCCCGACGTTCACCGAAGGTTCCACGCCGAGACAACGGATTCCGCGTTCCACGACGTGCTTCAGGAGGTATCCGTCGTTGCTGGCGACCTCGACGACGAAAGACTGGCCGGTAAGCCCGAGCCGCTCGACCGCGGTGTCGGTGAACCGTTTCGCGTGCTCGACCCACGAGGTGGAAAAAGACGAGAAATACGCGTAATCGGTGAAAGTGTCGGCCGGGTCGAGCAGCGGCGGGAGCTGCGCGAGCCAGCATTCCGTGCACACTTCGAGATGCAGCGGGAAAGTCGGTTCGGGTTCGGCCAGCTGCGCGGCGGTCAGGAACCGCTCGCACGGCGGGGTCGCGCCGAGGTCGACCACGCTGGCGGTTCTTTCCGAACCACAGAGTCGACATGTGGTCATGTACCAGGCTCCTCCGACTCGGATGCGCGATCTGCGTAGGGCAGGTCGATTCGCGCCCGGCCGTCGTTACAGCGCGCCGGGAGGGTCACCGGAGTCGATTCGGAACCGAGATAATGACCGCAGCGGAATGCGGCGAGGTGCTGTGACGAACGGGTGACCGGCTGGCACCGGATGGCGCAGCCGTCACCCGTTCGTCAGCGGATCACAGCTTTTCCGCCGCCGGGATCACGTCGGTGGCGAACCGTTCGAGCACCGCCGGGTCCGGCACGCCCTCCGCCCAGCCGGTCGCGACGCTGAACCCGAGTTCCGACAGCCGGCCCAGTTCATCCAGCAGTTGCCCGGTTTTCTCGCCGTTTTCACCGATGTCCAGCCGCACCGCGGCGGTTTTCGTGATCTCGGAGTAGTCGCGGCCGACGTCCGCGCAGTGCTGTTTCAGCACCTCCAGTTTGCGCGGAAGATCCGGGTTGGGCAGCAAATTGCAGATGTCGCCGTATTGCGCGACGAACCGCAGGGTCTTCTTCTCGCCGCTGCCCCCGATCAGGATCGGCGGATGCGGCCGCTGGATCGGCTGCGGGCTGTTGAGCAGCCGCTCGGCGCTGACGTGCGTGCCGGTGAACGGCTCGTCGCCGTCGGCCCACATCTGGCGGACGTACCGCAGCGCGTCCTCGAGCTGCTCGAACCGCTCCTTCATCGGCGGGAACCGGAACCCGAGCGCGCGGGATTCCTCCTCGTTCCACCCGGCCCCGATGCCGAGGATCGCCCGCCCGCCCGACAGCACGTCGAGCGTCGTCGCCGCCTTCGCGAGCAGCCCCGGATGCCGGTAGATGACGCCGGTGACGAGCGTGAGCAGCTTGACCCGTTCGGTGTGCGCGGCCAGGAAGCCGAGCGTCGTCCAGGCTTCCAGCATCTCGTGCTCCGGCGGGCCGTAGCCGGAAATCTGGAAGAAATGGTCCATCACCGACAGGTATTCGAACCCGGCCTCGTCCGCGGTGCGAGCCACCCTGGCGAGATCCGCGCCGAGCGCCGCCGGACCGTTCGGCCAGGTCTGCTGGGCCAGGTGCAACCCGAGTTTCATGCCAACTCCTTGATCGCCGGAATGATGTCTTTCGCGAAAATCTCGATGCGCCGCTGGTCCGCGCCGCCGGGAAACGGGCCGAGCACGGCTTGCACGCCGAGCCCGTGCAGCCGCTGGGTCTCGGCGAGGAATTCGCCGGTTTTCTCGCCTGCCGGGCCGATGTCCAGATAGTGGTAAACGGTCTTGGTGATCTCGGCGTAGTCGCGGCCTCCGGCCTCGCAGTGCCGCTTCAGCACGTCCAGCTTGTGTTCGAGGTCCGGACCGTTGCCGATGTTGCAGAAATCGCCATGCTTCGCGACGAACCGGAGCGTCTTCTTCTCTCCACCACCGCCGACCATGATCGGCGGCCGCCGCAGCGGCTGCGGGCTGTTGAGCAGCCGGTCAGCGGTGAAATGCTTGCTGGAGAACGGTTTGTCGTCCGCATCCCACATCTGCCGGACATACCGCAGGTTCTCCTCGAGCAGCTCGAACCGTTCCGCTGTGGACGGAAACGGAAAGCCGAGCCCGCGGGCCTCCTCCTCGTTCCACCCCGCCCCGATGCCGAGCATGGCCCGTCCGCCGGACAGCACGTCGAGCGTGGTGACCGCCTTCGAGAGCAAGCCGGGATGCCGGTAAATCGCGCCAGTGACGTAGGCGAACAGTTTCGCGCGCCGGGTGTGCGCGGCGAGGAAGCCGAGCGTCGTATACGCCTCCAGCATCGGGCGATCGCTCGGGCCGACGCTCGGAATCTGGAAAAAATGGTCCATCACCGACAGATAGGCAAACCCCGCGTCGTCCGCGGCCCTGGCCACTCCGGCCAGGTTCCGGCCGAGCGCGGCGGTCCCGCCCGGAAAGTCCGGGACCTGAAGGCCAACTTCCATACTGGCCACCGTATACCTGGAGTAACTTCACCCGCGCGGTCAGAAATCCCGCACGACGCTGATCGTGCCGCGCAGCGGATCCGTCACGTATACCGTCCGCGTGCGCTGATCCACCGCCACGTCCCCCGGATTCACGCCGAGACTCAGCTCCCCGGTAAGGGTTTCCGTTCGTCCGTCCACTCGGGACAGTCCATTTTGCCCGCCATTGGTGTACACGACGTCGCTGCCCTGATGCACCGCGAGCGACGACGCCTCACTGCGCAGCAGCACCGTCTTGACTTGCGCCCGAGCCGATCCGTCCACAATGGACAAATGGTGAATCGCCGAATTCGCCACGAACACCGATCCGCTCATTTCGTGCACCCCGATCCCGGTCGGGGACGCACCCACTGGAACGCTGCCGGCGAACGTCCCCGCGTCGAGGTCGCAGATCTCGACCGAATTCGTGTCAGGGCTGGTGCAATAGGCGCGCCGGCGGCCGCGGTCGAGCGCGATCCCGGCAAGCCCCGGTTTCGGCGCGGGCAGCAGATCCTGCAGGGTGAGACTGATGCTGTCGAGCACCGCGAACGTGCCGGTCTTGCCGCTCACCGCGTACACGAGGTTGGCCGGCGAATCGACCGCGAGCGCCGACGCTCCCGCCCCCGCGCTGACGACGCTCAGCAACCGGTGGGTCTGACTGTCGAAGACGAGCACCGTGCCGCCCGGCGGATTGGCGACGTAGATCCGGTCGGTGTCCACCACGACGTCGCTCGGCTCCCCGCCCACCGCGAGCGCGGACACGACCCGCCCCGCGTCCGGATCGAGGACGAGCACCGCGCCGGACGCCCGGTCTGCTGCGTAAACCAGCCCGGTGACCGGACTCACGGCAAGCGCCGAAAGCGTCCCGCCGACCTGCACCGTGCTGACCCGCTCCGCCGCCGACGCTCGGCCCAGCATCGCCGCCGCCCCGGCGCTGACCAGCGTGAACAGCCCCCGCCGGGACCACTGGGAACCACGCATCGCTCACCTGCCCCGGTCGGTTGGGTTGCTCGCCGACCCTAACCCGGACAAGGATCATGCGAAGGAACTTCGGGTCCCCCGATCGCGTTGTTTCCAGTGAGTAACCCACCCTGACCCATCCCGCGGAGCGGACGGAGGCGAGCGCGCGTGCACAAGCACCACAACGGGCTGAAGACGGCGATGCTGCTCGGTCTGCTCTCGGCGATCATCATCGGGATCAGCGGATTGTTCGGCCGGGGCGCGCTGGTCATCGGCCTGGTCGTGGCGCTGGGGATGAACGCCTACGCCTACTTCAACTCCGAGAAAATGGCCCTGCGCGCGATGCACGCGCGGCCGGTGTCGGAGGTCGAGCAGCCCGCGATGTACCGGATCGTGCGCGAACTGGCGACGTCGGCGCGGCAGCCGATGCCCTCGCTGTACGTGAGTCCAACCGCGGCTCCCAATGCCTTCGCGACCGGGCGTAGTCCGCAGCATGCTGCGGTGTGCTGCACCACCGGGATCCTGGAGTTGCTCGATGAGCGCGAACTGCGGGCAGTGCTGGGGCATGAGCTGTCGCATGTGTACAACCGGGACATTTTGATCTCGTGTGTTGCTGGGGCGCTGGCGAGTGTGGTCAGTGTGCTGGCGAATATCGCGTTTTTCTTCGGCGGCAATGATCGGGAGGGGAATCCGTTCATGTCGCTTTTGCTGGTGTTGATCGGGCCGATCGCGGCTGGGGTCGTGAAGATGGCGGTGAGCCGGTCCCGGGAGTATCAGGCGGATGCTTCGGGGGCGGAGCTGACTGGGGACCCGTTGGGGTTGGCGTCCGCGTTGCGGAAGCTGGAGCGGGGGACCCGGGCCGCGCCGCTTGCTCCGGAGCCGGCTGTGGTTTCGCAGTCGCATTTGATGATCGCGAACCCGTTCCGGCCCGGTGCTGGGCTGAGCAAGATGTTCTCGACGCACCCGCCGATCGAAGACCGGATTCGGCGGCTTGAAGAGATGGCCCAGGGCCGCTGAGCGCTACTCCCACACCGCTGTAGCTGGGTCTACTCCGTGTGCGGCGGCGTTGGCGAAGATCACGTCTCGCAGCCAGGCCGCCAGGCCGGGGGCCAGCGCGTCGTAGTACTCCGTGTATCCGGTTTCCTCGACGAACTTGCGTCCCAGGCAGACCTGCATCGAATGTGTGCAGTCGAAGTATCGGGACAGCGTCGCCCGATGGCGCTCCGCCAGGGTGTTCGCCTCTGCTGAGCCTGGTTCGATCCCTGCTTGCCGTGCTGCGGCTAGGTCGGCGTGGAGCGTCTCGTGCTCGGCCGCGGCCTGCTGCCAGTCCTGTGGGGTCAGGTCGGTGGTCCGCTCGCGGTATTCCGCCCACTGTTTCGTGTCGCCCCAGCGTTCTGCGGCTTCGTCGACCCACTCGGGATTCCAGTCGGACCCGAAGATCTCGATCTGCTCCTCGGCGGTCAACTGCATGCCGCCGCGAGTGGCCGCCGCCATCCGGTCCACTGCGGACACCATGTGTTCCAGACGCGCGATTCGATCCCGCAGTTCGCGTCGCTGGCGGGTGAGGTGGGCGTGCGCGTCGGCGTCCGGGTCGTCGATGAGCCGGCCGATTTCCGACAACGGGAAGCCGAGCTCGCGGTAAACGAGCACCCGGTGCAGGCGCGCGATGTCGTCGGCGTTGTACACCCGGTAGCCGGACCTGGTGCGCGCGCTCGGGCGCACCAGGCCGACTGCGTCCCAGTGGTGCAGCGTTTTGACACTCACGCCGACGAGCGTCGCCGTGCGTCCGACAGTGAGGCCGTCTTGCTCGGTCACGACCCCAGTGTCGCAAATCACGACCGCGGCACGTCGATTCCCACAGCCCGCATCCGCTCGGCGACGGGGCCGTCCGGGTCGATGGGCTCGGCCGCGGTCATCACGACGTTCGTGCCCTCCGGCGTGACGACCGTCAGCTCCCGCGAGTTCCACGGCATCAGCTCCGGCCCGCTCGTGCAGCCCGGGGTGATTTCCTCGCACCGCTTGGCGATCTCGTCGAGTTCGCTGAGCACACACGAGAAACTGATCCGGACCTCGCTGGGCCCAGCCGGGGTGCCCGGCCGGAGCAGGACGTCCTGAAACGCCCACCGGCGCAGGTGCACGACCTCGCCGGGGATGGTGAAGAGGTTGTCGAAGCCGAGCCCGCGCAGCCAGAAGTCCGTGGAAGCGTCGAGGTCGGCGGTGGGCACGATGGGAAACATCGGCATCCCGTAGAAGCCGAGGTAGTTGCCGGGCGACACCGCGTCGAAGGCGGGCATCGGAACCGGACCGCGAAATTCGTTCATGCCGACGAGCGTGCGGCCTCCTGTCGCAGGAGGGTCAAGCCCGATCAGACAACGCCGTCCTGAACCGGATAGTGGATGACGACCGCACCACCAGTGGCGTAGTTGGCGACATCGGCGGCCACCTGCTGACCTTGCGGAGACTCCCGCGACGCGGTCATCGCCGCAGCGTCCGCGAAGTCGGCCTCGAAGATCGCGAAGTACGACGTCTGCCCCGGGGCCGCCGCGACGTCGAAGCTGTAGCGGTACGCGAGCAGGCCGGGCATCTGAGCGACCAGCGGGAGGTGGTTGGCCACGTAGTAGTCGCGGAAGTGATCGGGATCGGCGGGCTTGGGATACAGGACCACCAGCTTGTGCATGAAAACTCCTCCGTCACGACGAACGCCCCGCCACCTGGTTGATCAGGTAGACGGGGCGTTGGGCTGGAGTGGCAGGTGAGGGATTCGAACCCCCGAAGGCTGAGCCGTCTGATTTACAGTCAGATCCCTTTGGCCGCTTGGGTAACCTGCCATGGCCAGGCGAACCGGCCGGAAAGAAGGATACCCAACGGTCCGGACGGCCGGTCAACCGGGATCCCCCGGCGCTACGCTGGGGGTCCCTGACGAGCTGAGACAAGGTGTGAGGAACACGTGGCGGATCCCTCTTTCGACGTGGTGAGCAAGGTCGACCGCCAGGAGGTGGACAACGCGCTGAACCAGGCCAGCAAGGAACTGGGCACGCGGTTCGACTTCCGCGGCACCGGAACCGGCATCAGCTGGTCCGGCGAGGAAGCCATCGCGATCGAGTCGGAGACCGAAGAGCGCGCCCTCGCGGCGGTGGAGGTCTTCAAGGAGAAGCTGATCAAGCGGAACATCTCGCTGAAGGCCTTCGAAGCGGGCGAGCCCGCGATCTCCGGCAAGATTTACAAGGTCAGCGGCAAGATCCTGCAGGGCATCGCGTCGGACAAGGCGAAGCAGATCGCGAAGTTCATCCGCGACGAGGGCCCGAAGGGTGTCCAGGCCCAGATCCAGGGCGACCAGCTGCGGGTGTCGGGCAAGAAGAAGGACCAGCTGCAGGAGGTGATCTCCCTGCTGAAAGGCAAGGACTTCGAGATCGCGCTGCAGTTCACCAACTACCGGTGAGCCAAGGCCTGCGGACGTCCCCGGGCGTCCGCAGGCATCACCATGCGGTGAACGTCCAATCCGCCTCGAACGTCTCCACCTGCACATACGTGGGCCCGGTCAGCGGGAACTCCCCGGTGGTCTGGCCGATGTGGTTCACCACCAGATGCGGATACCCGTCGGCCAGCAGCCAGACCCCGTTCGACCCCTTCGAGCCGGTGAAGAACTTTCCGTAGACCATGCCCGGGGGCACCGCCAGGACCGCGTCCCCGTGGCCGTTGTACGGCTTGCCCGGTTCAACGGTCGGCACGCCGTGGTAGTCGGTGATCGTCGCGGTCCACGCGCCCGTCGCCTCGACCGTCAGCGTGCGCACCGGCTTGCCGCCGGGGGACATGTTGAACCAGGCCGTTCCGTGGTACGGGCCGGAATCGTTCACCAGCAGGCCTTCCGAACCGTCGGTCGTCACGGCGATATGGCCGGTGCACTTTGGACAGTCGAAGGTGAAAAAGCCCGAGACCCCGGACGGCCAAGTCAGCTGGACTGTCGAGTTCCCGTTGCCCTGGTGGGTTTCCGTCGGGTTCTCGGCGATCCGGGGCTTGTCCGGCCGCGGCGGGGGCAGGACCGGCGCGGCGGAGGGTTCGTCCTCGAACCGCGGCACGATCACCCCGAACCCGGACGGCTGCAGCGAGCACGACGCCGTCAGCGCGACCGCCGCACAGACGGCGGCGAGACGCCCGATGGTGCGGCGCATGGTTCTCCCTAGCGTGCCCCGGCGGGGCCTCCGGATGATCTTTCGTCACGCTCCGCCCGGTCGTTACGCAGCGGGCGCCCCTGAACAGCCCAGCGATCGCCTCGAAGGGGTGGACTCACGCGGGTGACCAGGCGAAATCGATCGTGGTGAGCCGACCACGTGGTGTAATCATCCGGCCTAGTCGTGAGAGGAGTTTCTGGATGCGCCGCTGGGCTCCCGTGCTTGCCTTCCTCACCTCGCTGGTGGTCCTCGCCGCGGGGCTGACCCCAGCGGAGGCCGCCGACAAAAAGCTGCTCGTCCCCGGCTTCGGCTCGTATCCGCGGCTGGTCCGGCTGGAACACTCGCCGTTCGGGCGCGGGAACATCATCGCGTCGCTGACCAGCGAGGACGGCAACGGCCGGTTCGCGCCGATCCTCGAAAGCACCGACGAGGGCGCGAGCTTCCACCAGATCGGCGTGATCCGCGACCCCGATGCCAAGTTCGGCCAGTGCTGCGGCACCCTCTACGAACTGCCGCAGCGGGTCGGCCGGATGCGCGCGGGCACGCTGCTCTGGGCGGCGACCTACCGCCAGGACGCGGGCCCGCAGCGCCGGATGGGGATCAAGGTCTGGTCCAGCCGCGACGGCGGCCGCAACTGGCGGTACCTGTCCGAGGCCGCGCTTTCGCACAACCACGACGGCGTCTGGGAGCCGGAGTTCACTGTGGACGCCGGCGGCACGCTCTGGCTGCACTACGCCGACGAGACGCAGGCCCCGAAATACGGGCAGGTGCTCAACCGCGTCGCCTCGACCGACGGGGTCAACTGGGGCACCAAGCAGCTCACCCTTGCCATCGGGCCGTCCCGGGTGCGTCCGGGCATGCCGATCATCCGCAGGCTGCCCGACGGCCGGTACTGGTTCGGCTACGAGATCTGCAATTACCGCGACCGCTACTGCGATCCGTATTACAAAATCTCCGCCGACGGCGCGAACTGGGGCGATCCGGCCGACCCCGGAATCAGGGTGAACACCGCGAACGGCAACTACTTCCAGCACGCCCAGACCACCGCGCTGTTCCCCGGCGGCCCGAACGGCGTGCGGCTGGTGATGGTCGGCCAGATCTACACGAACTCCGACGGTTCGCCGCTGTCCGGAAGCGGCCAGACCCTGCTGGCCAACGACAACTTCGGGGCCGGGAACTGGTACGAGCTGCCCGCCCCGGTCCACATCAGCGGCATCTACAACAACTACTGCCCCAACTATTCGTCCGCGATCCTGCCGGTCGACGGCGGCAAGAACGTGCTGGAGATCGCCACCCAGTACGCGAACGGCTGCCAGGCGTATTTCGGCAAGGGCCCGGCGTTCTGAATTCGAGGGAAGCCCCGGACGCCCGCCGCGCTCACTCGGTACGGTGAACCGAACCACCGCACGTGAGGAGGGGCTGTGAAGGGCATCGTGCTCGCCGGAGGCAGCGGAACCCGTCTGCATCCGATCACGCAGGCCGTGTCGAAGCAGCTGCTGCCGGTCTACGACAAACCGATGATCTACTACCCGATCTCGGTGCTGATGCTGGCCGGGATCCGGGAGATCCTGATCATCTCGACGCCGTCGGACCTGCCGAACTTCCGCCGCCTGCTCGGCGACGGCAGCCAGTTCGGGCTCTCGTTCTCCTTCGCCGAGCAGCCGAGCCCGAACGGTCTCGCCGAGGCCTTCGTGATCGGCGCGGACTTCGTCGGCGACGATTCGGTCGCGCTGGTGCTCGGCGACAACATCTTCTACGGCCAGGGTTTCTCCACGACCCTGCGCACCGCGGCGACCGACCTCGACGGCTGCGTCCTGTTCGGCTACCAGGTGAAGGACCCCGAGCGCTACGGCGTCGGCGAGATCGACGAGACCGGCACCCTGCTGTCCATTGAGGAGAAACCGGTGAAACCGCGGTCGAACAACGCGATCACCGGGCTTTACTTCTACGACAACGAGGTCGTCGACATCTCCCGCAACCTGAAGCCTTCGGCACGCGGCGAACTGGAGATCACCGACGTCAACCTCTCCTACCTGCGCCGCGACCGCGCCAAGCTGATCGAGCTGAGCCGCGGTTTCGCGTGGCTCGACACCGGCACGCACGATTCGCTGCTGGAGGCGGGCCAGTTCGTGCAGGTGCTGGAGCACCGGACCGGGGTGCGGATCGCGTGCCTGGAAGAGGTCGCGCTGAAGATGGGCTTCATCAGCGCGGACGAATGCCACGCGCTGGGCACGAAGCTGGCGAAGTCCGGGTACGGCGAGTACGTGATGAACGTGGCCCTGCTCGCCGGCGCGCAAGGCTGATTTCCCCTGACGTGCCGTGAAGGACTCCTTGCGGGAATCTAATTCCCTCAAGGAGTCCTTCACGGACCTACAGTCAGGCGGCCTGCCGAACCTCCGAAGAGGCCGGAGTCAACGCCAACTCCAGAACCTCCCGCACGTTGGCCACCGCGTGCACCTCCAGCTGCGACAGCACCTCCGCGGGCACGTCGTCCAGATCCGGCTCGTTCCGCTGCGGGATGATCACCGTCTTCATCCCCGCCCGGTGCGCGGCGAGCAGCTTCTGCTTCACCCCGCCGATCGGCAGGACCCGCCCGGTCAGCGAGACCTCACCGGTCATCGCCACGTCCGCCCGGACCACCCGGCCCGACAGCAGCGAAGCCAGGGCCGTCGTCATCGTGATGCCCGCCGACGGACCGTCCTTCGGCACCGCGCCCGCCGGGACGTGCACGTGGATTCCTCGCTCCCGCAGGTCGCCCACCGGCAGCTCCAGCTCCGCACCGTGCGACCGCAGGTACGACAGCGCGATCTGCACCGACTCCTTCATCACGTCACCCAGCTGCCCGGTCAGGGTCAGGCCGGAAGCTCCGCTCTCCGGATCGGCCAGCGACGCCTCGATGTACAGCACGTCCCCGCCTGCGCCGGTGACCGCCAAACCCGTTGCCACGCCTGGCAAAGACGTCCGCTGAGTGGCCGTCGGCAGCGAGGATTCCGGCACGTGCCGCGGACGGCCGAGGTAGGTCTCCAAGTCCGCGGCAGACAGAGACAGCGGCAGTGAGACCGAACCCAAAGCCACCTTCGTCGCGATCTTCCGCAGCACCTTCGCGATCGTCCGGTTCGCGTCACGCACCCCGGCCTCGCGGGTGTACTCCGCCGCGATCCGGCTGAACGCGTCGTCGGTCAGCACCACGTCGCCGGACGCCAGACCGGCCCGCTCAAGTTCGCGCGGCAGCAGGTGATCCCGCGCGATGGTGACCTTCTCGTGCTCGGTGTAGCCGTCCAGCGTCACCAGTTCCATCCGGTCCAGCAGCGGCCCGGGGATGGTCTCCAGCGCGTTGGCCGTCGCCAGGAAGACCACATCGGACAGATCCAGCTCGACCTCGAGGTAGTGGTCGCGGAACGTGTGGTTCTGTTCCGGGTCCAGCACTTCGAGCAGTGCGGCCGTCGGGTCGCCGCGGTAGTCGGCGCCGACCTTGTCGATCTCGTCGAGCAGGACGACCGGGTTCATCGAGCCGGCTTCCTTGATGGCCCGCACGATCCGGCCCGGCAGCGCGCCGACGTACGTCCGCCGGTGGCCGCGGATCTCCGCCTCGTCCCGGATGCCGCCCAGCGCGACGCGGACGAACTTCCGCCCCATCGCCTTCGCGACCGACTCGCCGAGCGACGTCTTGCCGACCCCGGGAGGGCCGGCGAGCGCCAGCACCGCGCCGGAACGCCGTCCGCCGACCGGGCCGAGGCCCGATTCCGCGCGACGCTTGCGCACGGCCAAGTACTCGATGATCCGTTCCTTGACGTCGTCCAGGCCCGCGTGGTCCGCGTCGAGCACCGCCCGCGCGGCGGCGATGTCGTAGACGTCCTCGGTCCGCTCAGTCCACGGCAGCTCCAGCACCGTGTCGAGCCACGTCCGGATCCAGCCGCCTTCGGGCGACTGCTCGGACGTCCGCTCCAGCTTGTCGACCTCGGCCAGCGCGGCCTTGCGCACGTCGTCCGGCAGATCGGCGGCTTCGACCCGGGCGCGGTAGTCGTCGTCGGCCGCGGTGCCGTCGAGTTCGCCCAGCTCCTTGCGGATCGCTTCGAGCTGGCGGCGCAGCAGGAATTCCTTCTGCTGCTTCTCCATCCCGTCGGCGACGTCCTTGCGGATGGTTTCGGTGACCTCCAGTTCGGCCAGGTACTCCCGGCTCCACTCGAGGGCCTTCTCCAGCCGGACGCTGACGTCGAGCGCGCTCAGCAGTTCCAGCTTCTGGTCGGTGGACAGGTACGGCGCGTTGCCGGCCAGGTCGGCGATCGCGGACGGCTCCTCGACCTGCTGGACGGCGTCGATCATCTGCCAGCCGCCGCGCTGCTGCAGCACGGAGATGACCACGGCCTTGTACTCCGCGGCGAGCTGCGCGGTCCGGTCGTCGGAGGTTTCTTCAACGGCGTCCGCGTGCACCCAGCGGGCCGCGCCGGGACCGTCGGCGATCCGGCCGACGACGGCGCGCGCGGTGCCGCGCAGCAGCACGGCGGACTTGCCGCCGGGAACGCGGCCGATCCGCTCGACGGTCGCGACGGTGCCCAGCTCGGCGTACTCGCCGTGCACGCGCGGGACGATCAGGACTTCGGCCTTGCCCGTCCCGCCGGAACGGATCCCGGGGAACGACGCCGTCGCGGGGGTCTTGGCTTGTGCGGACTCCACTGCGGCCCGGGTCTCTGCGTCGCCGAGGTCGAGCGGGACCACCATGCCCGGCAGCACGACGTCGTCATCGAGCGGGAGGACGGGCAGGAGGCGGGGGTCGGACATGTGCACTCCTCGAATAGTTGAGTCTGAGGTGCTCAACTCTCCGAAGGGCGGGTTTGTTTCCCAGGGAGTGTTCGCTGGGAGAGAAGTCAGGGCTTGACCGCGACGGCACCCCAGGCGAACGGCCGCACTTCCGCCGCAAACTCCGACACCGGCTCGTCCGGCCGCCAGTCCGGCAGCGCGCTCATCCCCGGCTCCAGCAGCGGCCAGCCGCCGAACCACGGCCGGATCTCGTCGTCCGAGCGCAGGTAGGCCGGGTTCGACGTGTCCTTGTACGCGTCGACGAACCGGCGGACCTCGGCGGCTCGCTCCGGCGGCGCGTCGTCCCGGCAGGCGGCGTGCGTGACGGCCAGCCACGAACCGGGCGCGAGCCGGTCGCGGTAGGTCGCGACCAGCTCGTCCGGCCGGTCGCCGGGGCCGAGGAAGTGCAGCACGGTGATCATCAGCAGGCACACCGGCTGCGACCAGTCGATCAGCGTCTCGGTGACCTCGTCGGCGAAGATCGCGTCCGGATCGCGGATGTCGCGTTCCACGATCCCGGCCCATTCGGTCGCGTTCTCGTCCTCCAGGATCACCCGGGAATGCGCCGCCGCCACCGGTTCGTAGTCGACGTACACGACCGTCGCGGGCAGGTGGTCGCGCACGATCTCGTGCACGTTGCCCGCCGTCGGCACGCCGGAGCCGAGGTCGAGGAACTGCCGGATCCCGGCGTCCAGCGCGGCCCGGACGACCCGGTTCATGAACGCCCGGTTCTCCCGCGACATCGGCCGGATCAGCGGCCACACCTTCTCGACGCGACGGCCGAATTCCCGGTCCACCGCCCAGTTCTGGGTGCCGCCGAGGTACCAGTCGTAAATCCGCGCGGCGGACGGCTTGTCGACGTCGACGCCCTTCGGCGCGTCCGGCGCGGTCACGGCTTGCGCGCCACGGCGCACCAGGCGAACGGGCGCGCCTCCGCCTCGACCGCGTTCAGCTCGCGCTCCGGCCGCCAGTCCGGCAGATGCGTGATCCCCGGCTCCAGCAGCGGCCAGCCGCCGAAGAACGGCTCGATCTCGTCGCGGTCGCGCAGCCACATCGGATTGCTCGTCTTGCGGTACTGCTCGACGAACCAGCGCAGCCCCTCCAGCGCCGGCCCGTCGCCGTCGCCCTCGCTCATCTGCGAGATCGCCAGCCAGCTGCCCGGCACGAGCTTGTCGCGGTAGGCGCGCACGATGCCGTCCGGATCGTCGTCCGGGCCGACGAAGTGCAGCACCGCCATCAGCATCACGCACACCGGCTGGCTGAAGTCGATCAGCTCGCGGGTGCGCGGGTCGTTCAGCACGGTCCGGGGATCGCGCAGGTCGGCCTGCACGATGCCGGCCCAGTCGGTGGCCGCCTCGTCCTCGAGGATCAGCGTCGCGTGCGCCACGGCGACCGGTTCGTAGTCGACGTAGACCACGGTGGCCTGGTCGTCGTCGCCGAGCGCGGCCTCGACCACCTCGTGCACGTTGCCCGCCGTCGGCACGCCGGAGCCGAGGTCGAGGAACTGGCGGATGCCCGCGTCCAGCGCGGCGCGCACCACGCGGTTCATGAACTCGCGGTTCTGCTTCGCGCCGGGCCGCGCGAGCGACCACATCTTCTCGATCCGGCGGCCGAACTCCCGGTCCACCGCCCAGTTCTGCTTGCCGCCCAGGTACCAGTCGTAGACCCGCGCTGCCGAGGGTTTCTCGACATCGACACCTTCCGGCGCTTTCGGCGCGGCGTCGGGTTTTTCGGTCACTGGGACTCCCCTCGGATGGCCTGGCAAGCGCCAGACTAGCGAGCGCGTACCGCTGGCCGGCGTTGCCAGCCGGTCCACAGCGGCCGATAGCCCTGTGCGTACCAGAACGGCGTCGACCGCGGATTCGCCACGGCGTGGTGCAGCAGCACGACATCCGCGCCTGCCTCGTCGAAAACCTGGTGCGCGTGCGCGGCCAGCGCGGTGCCGACACCGGACGACCGAACCGTCTCGGAAACCGCCAGCGACGACAGGTAACCCACCCGGGAAGCGGCCACCCGGTGCCGGATCCAGCCGGTCTCGTCGGGCATCTGCAGCACGACCATGCCGAGCGGCTGGCCGTACAGCTCCGCGATCCACACCTGCGGCTCCGGCCGTTCGAGGTGGTGCAGCAGCTCCTTGGTGATCAGCTCCTCGACGCCGGGGCGGAGCGTGATCCGGCCGAACTGCGCGTCGTACCGCTGCAATTCGAGCTGCAGCGCGACCGCGGTGGAGAGGTCGTCCGGGGTCGCGTGCCGGATACAGACGCCTGGCGTCGCGTCCGGGCCGGCGGCCATCCGCTGTGCCGGGCGGACCGCGAGCACGCCCACCGGAGCGAAGCCGTGACGGAGAAGCTCGGTGGCCCCGGCGGTGTCGCGGCTGGGTCGCGAGAGCACCGCGGCGCACTCGGTATCCCCCACTCGGGCGAGGGACCCCAGGTGTTCATCCCATCGAGTGAGCAAAGCGTCGAGTCCGGCGGCCGGATCGGGCCCGGCGAGCTGGACCTCCAGCCGGTGCTCGACGAGCGCCCGCCACCTCGAGCGGGGGCTGTCCGGGCCGAGCCCGGTGCAGGTGGTGAGACCCGCCGCGGTGGTGTCGCCGACCTCGGCGGAAAGCAGGGCGGAATCCCCTCCGACCTCGAAGGGGAGCGGCGCGGGAAGCAGCGCGTCCACCGTGGCGATGCGCGCCGCATGGCCGGTGGCTGTCACGTCGTTGTGCATGCCGCCATTGTCCGCCGACCAGCCAGGAAAAGACCCCCAGAACACTCCCCGGCTCGGGGGTTCCGGGACAAACCGGGAGTTTCACTCCTTGGTCCACGCAGGTCAGCGAAGAACGCCCATTGTTAACCCTGGGGTGATCTCCTACTGTCTCGAAAGGGACGCCGGTACGCCCTACGGGGTAAGGTGGCGCCCTCGCCCACACCTGACGTCACGGACGAGCGCGACCGGGCAGCCGGGAAGGAAGGTCGGATGCCGGACAGCAACGCCCATCCCGGTACCGCGCCGGAGGCGATGGGCTCGGGAGGTGCTGGCTCCGCACCGGCCGAAGGCCGTACGGACGAGAGCCGCTTCCGCGTTTACACCTTCTTCGTGCTCGGTCTCGGCCTGCTCGCGGCCTTCGCCGTCAGCGCCTGGCTGCCGTTCCACGGTTCGGCCAAGCTCTGGTGGATCGGCCCGGTTCTCGCGGTCGCGTTCCTGCTCGCCGAACAGCTCGGCATCAACGTCGACGTCCGCAGCGGGATTTCCTGGACCATCTCATTCACCGAGATCCCGCTGGTAATCGGTTTCTTCGTCGCGCCCTTCGAAGTCGTGCTCGCCGCGCATCTCGTGGCGGGCATCGGCACCCTGCTGGCCCGCAAGGTCGCCGGCCGGGTCCTCTACAACGCGGGCGCGTTCCTGCTCGAAATCACCGGCGCGTTCGCCGTCGCCGGACTGGTGCACCTGGCCATGGGCGGCGGGCCGACCATGCCGTGGGTCGCCGCGCTCGCCGGCACGCTCACCGCGCCGCTGGTCAGCACGCTGCTCGCACTGGCCGCCGTGCGCGTGCTGCGCCGCCGGATGCGCGTGAGCACCGCGATCCGGCTGACCGGCCGCATCCTCGTGGTCGGGTTCGTCAACGCCTCGGTCGGCCTCACCGGCTACCTCGTCATCGCGAGCACCCCGCAGGCCTGGCCGCTGGTGCTGGCGGTGTTCCTCGGCCTGACCGCGCTGTACTGGGCTTACTCCGATCTGCTTCGCGAGCAGCGGGACATGGAAGCGCTGTCCGACGTCAGCCTGATGGTCGCGCGCTCCGGTCAGCAGGCCGCCGCTCGTCCGGCGAGCCGCGGCGAGGAACTGGTGGGCGGAGTCGACGTGCGCGAATGGGCCACCATCGCGGAGCGGATCAAGGACCAGCTGGCCGCCGGACGCGTCGTGCTGCGGCTGCGGCTGGAATCCGACGACCCGATGCGCGTCGTGGTCGCGGGCAACGACCTGCCGCCCGCGGACCCGGCCAACGACGATCCGCTGTTGCGCCTGCCCGGCGCGCACGTCCGGCACTTCCGCATCACCGAAGCCAATCCGGACGTCCGCGCGGCGCTGCTGGAACGCAGTGCGCAGGAAGCGCTCGTGGTCCCGCTGCGCAGTGCGAACCAGCTGCTCGGCGTCGTCGAAGCGCACGACCGGCTCTCGCGCTGGCGCGGCTTCGGCAAGTACGACGTCCAGCTGCTCGGCACGATGGCCAGCCACCTCGCGACGTCGCTCGACAACCGCAGGCTGCTCGCCACCCTCCGCCACGACGCCTACCACGACCCGCTCACCGGGCACCTGAACCGGCCGGGTTTCCAGCAGGTCTCGCGGGATCCGCTGCGCGAATCGGCGGAGGTCGTGGTGCTGCGGATCGACCTGGACGTTTTCTCCACGGTCAGCGACGCGCTCGGCTACTCGTGGGCGGACCGGATGGTCGTCGCCGCGGGCACCCGCATCCGCGGCGCACTCGGCCCGGACGTCCCGCTCGCCCGGCTCGAAGGCGCGTCCTTCGCCGCGCTGCTCGTGGACTGCACGATCGAAGACGCGCATCGCGCCGCCGAACGGCTGCGGGTCCAGCTGTCCGAGCCGTATCCGGTGGACCGGCTTTCGGTCGAGGCCAACGCGATGATCGGCTACGCCAGCTCCGCGGACGACGCCGGCGAGGTCGACGTCGACGGCCTGCTGCAACGCGCCGACGTCGCCGTCCGCGCCACTCGCGGCGGCGAGGAAGTGCGCGGCTACGTGCCGAGCATGGGCCAGATCTTCCTGCGCCGGTTCCAGATGGTCACGCAGTTCCGGCAGTCGCTCGAAGACGGCCACGTCTCCGTGCACTACCAGCCGAAGGTGACGCTGCCGAACCGCCAGGTGCAGGGCGTCGAAGCGCTCGTGCGCTGGGTGCACCCGGAGTTCGGCAGGCTCGGCCCGGACGAGTTCGTGCCCGCCATCGAAGCGGCCGGCCTGATCGGCGTCCTGACGTCGTTCGTGCTGGAGGAATCGCTGAAGCGGGTCCGCAAGTGGCTCGACGAGGGCCTGCGGATCTCCGCCGCGGTGAACCTGTCGGTGCGCAACCTGTCCGACGACGACTTCCCGGCGAAGGTCCAGCGCGAACTGGAACGCTTCGACGTGCCGCCGGAGCTGCTCACGTTCGAGCTGACCGAGTCCGGCGTGATGTCCGACCCGCAGAAGGCGCTGCCGATCCTGCGCGAGCTGCATTCGCTGGGCATCGTGCTGGCGGTCGACGACTTCGGCACCGGCTACTCGTCGCTCGCGTACCTGCGTCAGCTGCCGGTGGACCAGGTCAAGATCGACAAGAGCTTCGTCCTCGGCATGGGCACGGACCTCGGCGACCTGGCCGTGGTGCGGTCGATCGTCGAGCTCGGCCACTCGCTGGGCCTGACGGTGGTGGCCGAAGGCGTCGAGGAGGACGTGGCGCGCGATCAGCTCGAAGCGATGGGATGTGACGTCGCACAGGGTTATCTGATCTCGCGGCCGCTGCCGGAGGACCGCCTGGAGGCCTGGCTGCAGGCCCGCACGGCCCGCTCGCCGGGGCGGCACTCGGAGACCGTGCTGACCCTGCTGACCTGAGGTTTTGCGGTTAACCGACCCCGGTTGCACGGCCGGGTGAAGTGCCTTGCTAATCTTTCCAAGTCCTCGCGAGAGGCAGGCCCCTTTAGCTCAGTCGGCAGAGCGTCTCCATGGTAAGGAGAAGGTCTACGGTTCGATTCCGTAAAGGGGCTCTCGACCTCTAGCCGCGTCACCTAGCCGTGTCGCGGCTTGGGTCATGTAAGGGCGGTGTAGCTCAGTTGGCAGAGCAAGCGGCTCATAATCGCTGTGTCGCCGGTTCAAGTCCGGCCACCGCTACGCGGTAACGACGGGGCTGGCCCCCGGATCTGAGAGAGAAGGAAACGCTGTGGCTGCCACCGACGTGCGACCCAAGATCACGCTGGCGTGCGAGGAGTGCAAGCACCGCAACTACATCACCAAGAAGAACCGGCGCAACAACCCGGATCGTCTTGAGATGAAGAAGTTCTGCCCGAACTGCGGTACGCACCGGACTCACAAAGAGACCCGCTGACGCAGGCGGTCTTTTCCAGCTTCGAAAAGCCGTCCCGGCACCATGCCGGGGCGGCTTTTCGCCGTTCTGCTGGCCGGTTCAGGCACCGACGCGGGACCGCGCCGGGGTTCGGTTAGCCTTCTTCGCGTGCCTTTGGACCAGTCGTTCACCGGGCGGGAGTACCCGTCGGACAGCAAGTACTTCGTGAGCCGGGAGAAAATCCGCGAGTTCGCCGACGCGATCGGCGACCCGAACCCGGTGTACCGGGACCCAGAGACGGCCCGCGCGGCCGGCCACCCGGACGTGCTCGCGCCGCCCACCTTCCTCACCATCCTCAACCTGCCGAAGATCAACGGCATCGTGTCCGACCCCGCGCTCGGCCTCGACTACTCCCGGATGGTCCACGGCGACCAGGGCTTCCGCTACGAACGCCCGGTCCACGCGGGCGACGAGCTGGAAATCTCGGCCACGATCGAGACGATCATGGCGAGGGCGGGCAACGACTTCATCAACCTCCGCGCGGAAATCACCGACGCGGACGGCAAACTCGTGTGCACGACGCGGGCCCAGCTCGTGGTGCGGGGGGCGGAAGCGTGAACATCGGCGACGAACTGCCTCCGCTGGAGGTCCGCATCACCCGCGAGCAGCTGGTCCGCTACGCCGGAGCCTCGCTCGACTTCAACCCGATCCACTGGAACGACCACTTCGCCACCAAGGTCGGCCTCCCGGACGTGATCGCGCACGGCATGCTCACGATGGCCCTGTCCGGCCGCATCGTCACCGACTGGCTCGGCGACCCGGCCCGCCTAGTGGACTTCAGCACGCGCTTCACCCGCCCGGTCGTGGTGCCCGACAACGCCGAGGGCGCACTGGTCGAGGTAACCGGCAAGGTCGGTGCCCTGACCGACGAAGGACTCGCCCGGATCGATCTGACGGTCAAGTTCGAAGGCAAGACCGTGCTGGGCAAACCACAGGCCCTCGTCCGCCCCTGACCCCGTACTGGCTTGACCGGGCTGCGGGGCTTCGCCTTCCGCCGACGTCCGTGAGGGGAACCCTGAGGGACTCTGATTCCCTCAGGGTTCCCCTCACGGACGTCTTCATCGCGCGCATTGGGCGCGTCAGTGCACCCCGAGAACCGACTCCACCACCCCAGCCATCCCCGCCTCACCCCGCGCGTTCGGATGCAGCGCCGCCGCCGAGGACGTCGGGACCAACCCCTCCACCCACTTGGTATCCGAATTCGCGCACACGCCGTGCCCCTTGCTCGGCTCAGCCGTATCGGCGAACCCGGAGTCGTGGGATTTGGCCTGATCAGCAAGGGCGTCGTTGAGCTTTTCGAGCGCGCCCCGCAGATACGCGACATCACCAGCACCCAACGGCAGAACCGGCCAGCAACCGTCCCCGTCCGGGAGGACCGTCGGGTAGCCGACCACCACCACCCGCGCCTTCGGGGCCTTCTTGTGGATCTGATCCAGCGCCGTGCCGACCTTCTTCGCGGTGGCATTGATGCGGTCAGCCAGCTCGTCCTTGCCGCCCGCGGTGAGCCGGTCCTTGCAGGGCGAGGCGTTCTGGTGGGCGGTCACGCAGGTCTGAGCCAGCGAGATGAATCCCACATCGTTGCCGCCGATACCCAAGGTGACCAGCGTCGTGTCCGCGGTGACCGAGTCGAACTGCGGCGGGTTCGAGCCCTTGCGCGTCGACTGGGTTTCGCTCAGGTCCTCCGTGGTCGCGCCGCTGCAGCTGACGTCCACGAACTTCGCGGGCTTCAGCTTCGCCGCCACCACGTGCGGATAGTTGTTGTCCGACCGCGCGCACCCGGCCGGCGAGCCCGCCTGCTTCCCGGTGCGCGGCGCGGACGTGTACGAGTCGCCGAGTGCCACATACCGGCCGCTGCCGCCGCCGGTGTCCACGCCCGACGGCGGTGCGGTCGACGAGTCGTGCTTCGACTTGTAGTAGCCGACGGCCAGCAACGCCCCCACGACGACGAGGACGAGCAACCCGCATCCACCGTTCTTGTTTGCCCCCACGCGACCGTTCTACCGGTCCAGCCCGCCGCCGACGACCCGCTTACGGGTGATCACGCAAAGACAGCGGTATGCAGTTCGCCAGCCAGCTCCAGCGCGTGCGGCACGGTTTCGGCCACGTAGTGCAGATCGACCAGCGCTTCGGTGATGCCGTCGGCCTCGGCGGCCTTCAACCGGGCCGCGACGTCCTCGACGGTCGCCGTCGGCGAACCCGGCGTCGGGTTGAGCCGCAGCACCCGCCGCAGCGTCTCCGGGTCTCGCCCGGCCTTCTCCGCGGATTCGACGACCACCGCCCACTTCTCGCGCAGCATCGGAGCCGGGAGTCCGGCGGGCAGCCAGCCGTCCGCGATCCGGCCGACGCGCCGCAGCGCCGCGTCCGACGCCCCGCCCAGCAGCACCGGCGGACCGGGCTGCTGCATCGGACGCAGGCCGATCAGCGAGTCCGGGATGTCCCAGCGCTCGCTGCGGTGCCCGGCCGGGTCGGCGGTCCACAGCGTCCGCAGCACCTCGACCAGCTCGGCCAGCCGCGCGCCGCGGTGCTCCCACGGCACGCCGGCGGCGACGTACTCGTCGCGGAGCCAGCTGAGCCCGAGGCCGACGTCGAGCCTGCCGCCGGACAGCAGGTCCAGCGAGGTGAGGGAGCGCGCCAGCAGCACCGGCGAGTAGAGCGGGCCGTTGAGCGTGCTCGACCCCAGCCGCGCGGACTCGGTCGAGTTGGCGGCGATGGTGAGCGCCAGCAGCGGATCGACGAAACGGACGAACTCCGGCGGGTACGGCCGTTCGGGTGTACCGGAGGCCGGGTAATAGGTCTGCGGGGAGACCGGGGTCAGCACCCGGTCGCCGACCCACAGCGACGCGAAGCCGATGCGCTCCGCCTCGGCGGCGAATCCGGCGATGGCGGAAGGGTCGGCCAGCTTGCCGTACTGCGGCAGTGCGAGCCCGAGTCGCAACTCAGTCACCAAACCTCCTTGATCATGAATTTCGCTTGCCGGTCAACGAAGATCATCTTTCGTCGGACGCGGCTTGGTGACCTGGAAGGGAAATCCAGGGCGTCGGCGAAGGCTTCGCTTGCCGGGCAACGCATCCGGACTGCACGAAATCGCCCCCGTCGCGTGGTCCCGGCTGGCCCGGCGAGGGCTTGGCGATTAATCGGATTACGGTGCACGCGCTCATCGTGGCACGATCGGGTGATCTTCGCCGAGGGATCACGGACAGTGCCCGAAGCGTCCGGATCGACCGCCGCGAGACCGTCGGAAGGCCGTCGAGGGGGCTGGGTTGCAAGGCAACATCCGGCTTGCCGTAGACTTCGGAACTCGGAACGCACTACGGTCATCCCCGCCGGATGGTGGGGATGATGGAATGCGTCCTCCGGAGCCAGGGTGACCGGGCTCCACAGGGGTGTAGCTCAATTGGCAGAGCAGCGGTCTCCAAAACCGCAGGTTGCAGGTTCAAGTCCTGTCACCCCTGCGTACGGGAACTGGTGGAGCGGAGGAGTGGTCGTGAGCGACAGCGACGCCAGCGGCGAGCACGAGCAGGACGATTCGGGCAAGCAGCCCGGAGTCGAATCCCGCCCGGTGTCCGCCGCGGCTCGGCGCGAACGCCGCGCTTCCGCTCGGCCGGCAGGCAAGTCCGAGGCACGGCCGGGCTCGACCCGTCCGTCCGGCAAGGCGGGCGACAAGGTCGCGAAGCCCGCCGACGCCAAGGGTGCGCCCACCCCCAAACGGGACCGGAAGGCGAAGAAGGCCTCGGTGTTCGCCCGGTTCACGCGGTTCATCCGCGAGGTCTGGGCCGAACTGCGCAAGGTCATCTGGCCCAACCGCAAGCAGATGGTCACCTACACCGCGGTCGTGCTGGTGTTCGTGGTGTTCATGGTGGCCCTCGTGAGCGGTCTCGACCTCGGCTTCAAGGAGCTGATCGGGCTGGTCTTCGGCTGACGCCCGACGGGCGCGCCACCGCGCTGGCCGGGCCCCGGTCCGGCCCGGCAAGCGATCAACTGAGAGGACGGAACGTGACCTCCGACAACGGCACCGAAGCCGGTCGCGACCTGACCGAGCTTTCCGACGAGCAGGTGCAGACGGCACCCGGCGACGAGGAGTCCGCCGAGTCCGTCGAGGTGCCCGTCGCCGAGGACGAGGTCGCCGCCGAAGAAGCCTCCGCCGACGCTGACGAAGACGACGCGGACGACGACGCCGAGGTGACCGAGCCCGCCCCCGAGGCGGACGACCCGGTCGCCGCGCTGCGCGCCGAGCTCAAGGCCGCGCCGGGCGAGTGGTACGTCGTGCACTCGTACGCTGGTTACGAGAACAAGGTCAAGACCAACCTCGAAACGCGTACCCAGACCCTGGACGTCGAGGACTACATCTTCCAGATCGAGGTTCCGACCGAAGAGGTCACCGAGATCAAGAACGGCCAGCGCAAGCAGGTGCAGCGCAAGGTGCTGCCCGGCTACATCCTGGTCCGGATGGACCTCAACGACCAGTCGTGGAGCGCGGTGCGCAACACCCCCGGCGTCACCGGGTTCGTGGGCGCCACCTCGCGGCCGTCGCCGCTGACCGTGGACGAGGTGCTGAAGTTCCTCGCGCCGCAGGTCGAGAAGGAAGCCCCGGCCAAGGCGGCCAAGGGCGGCGAGTCCGCCGCGGCCGCGACGCCCGGCGCGCCCGCCGTCGAGGTCGACTTCGAGGTCGGCGAGTCGGTCACCGTCATGGACGGCCCGTTCGCCACGCTGCCCGCCACGATCTCCGAGGTCAACGTCGACGGGCAGAAGCTGAAGGTCCTGGTGTCGATCTTCGGCCGGGAGACCCCGGTCGAGCTCTCGTTCAGCCAGGTCTCCAAGATCTGACGGCCGGGCCATCCCGGTCGGCAGTCCCCGCGTACTGGCAGGTGTGCGGGGGACTCACGTCAGTTAAGAAGGACACAAGGTAATGCCACCCAAGAAGAAGAAGCTTGCGGCGATCATCAAGCTGCAGATCAAGGCGGGTGCGGCCAACCCCGCGCCGCCGGTCGGCCCGGCGCTGGGTCAGCACGGCGTCAACATCATGGAGTTCTGCAAGGCCTACAACGCCGCGACCGAGTCGCAGCGCGGGGACGTCGTCCCGGTCGAGATCTCCGTGTACGAAGACCGGTCGTTCGACTTCAAGCTGAAGACGCCGCCGGCCGCCAAGCTGCTGCTCAAGGCTGCGGGCGTGGAGAAGGGCTCCGGCGAGCCGCACAAGACCAAGGTCGCCAAGGTCACCTGGGACCAGGTCCGCGAGATCGCGAAGACCAAGGAGACCGACCTCAACGCGCACGACATCGACCAGGCCGCGAAGATCATCGCCGGCACGGCTCGGAGCATGGGCATCACCGTCGAGTGATCCACCCGAGAAATCGCTCCGGTTTCTGGACTGAGCGATTCGATCGGCCCCCCGGGCCGAGCGGATCGGGAGGGAAGAAACCGGATGAAGGCGATTTCTCCGCCGCGACGAAGTCGCGGCAATCAAACACCGTGGGAGAGCCAGGTGCTGGCTCGTCACCACACTGATCCACTGACTTACTAAGGACAGAAGCATGACCAAGCACAGCAAGGCCTACCGCCAGGCCGCGGAGCTGATCGACAAGGCGCGGCTGTACGCGCCGCTCGAGGCCGTGAAGCTGGCGAAGGAGACCTCCAAGTCGAAGATGGACGCGACCGTCGAGGTCGCGATGCGTCTCGGGGTCGACCCGCGCAAGGCCGACCAGATGGTCCGCGGCACCGTGAACCTGCCGCACGGCACCGGTAAGACCGCCCGCGTCATCGTTTTCGCCGTTGGCGACAAGGCCGCTGAGGCCGAAGCCGCCGGCGCGGACGCGGTCGGCACCGACGAACTGATCGAGCGCATCCAGGGTGGCTGGCTCGACTTCGACGCCGCGATCGCGACGCCGGACCAGATGGCCAAGGTGGGCCGCATCGCCCGCATCCTCGGCCCGCGCGGCCTCATGCCGAACCCGAAGACCGGCACGGTGACCCCCGCGGTCGAGAAGGCCGTGAAGGACATCAAGGGCGGCAAGATCAACTTCCGCGTCGACAAGCAGGCGAACCTGCACCTGGTGATCGGCAAGGCGTCGTTCGACACCGAGAAGCTGGTGGAGAACTACGCGGCCGCGCTGGACGAGATCCTGCGCGCCAAGCCGTCGTCGGCGAAGGGCCGCTACGTCAAGAAGATCACCTTCACCACGACGATGGGCCCGGGCATCCCGGTCGACCCGGCGCGGACCCGCAACCTCCTCACCGAGGAAGCGGCGGTCTGAGTCGCACATCACGCGAAAGGGTGGTCACGCTTCGTGCGTGACCACCCTTTTTTCGTGTCTCATGGACATATGCCAACGACGTTCATCGCCCCCGACGGGCTCCAGCTGAGCTACACGGTCTGGGAGGGCGACGGACGGCACCGGCGGCCCGTCGTGCTGCAGCACGGTTTCGCCGCTGATTCCGAGGTGAACTGGGTCAACCCCGGGGTCGTGGACGCGCTGGTCAAGGCCGGGTTCACGGTCATCGCGCTGGACGCGCGGGGGCACGGCGCGTCGGAGAAGCCGCACGACCCGGCGGCCTACGGCGAGGACGTCATGGCGGCCGACCTGACGGCGCTGTTCGACGAGCTTGGCCTGGACGACGTGTGCCTCGCGGGCTATTCGATGGGCGCGATCGTCTCGCTGCTGGTGGCTACGCGTGACCGCCGGGTCCGCTGCCTGGCGGTCGGCGGGGTCGGCGCGGGCATCGTGGATTTCGGTGGGGTGGACGCACGGGTGGTCAACCGGAGCCAGATCGCGGCGGGGCTGCTGGCCGAAGACCGGTCGGAGGTGCCGTCGGCGGCACGCCCGTTCCGCAGGCTGGCCCGCCGGGCGGGCGCGGACGTCGAAGCACTGGCCGCGGTCATGCACGCGACCCCGCACGGACCGATGCGGCTGACGAACCTGTCCGCGGCGACGCTGATCCTGGCCGGGGAATCGGACGAACTGGCGACACAGCCGGAACGCCTCGCGGCGGGCATCGCGGGCGCCCGGCTGGTGCGGGTCCCGGGGAACCACATGGAAGCGGTGGCACACCCGGCGTTCGCGGCGGCGCTGGTGGACTTCTTCGCGTACTCGGACACGGGGGAGAGCCGGCTGCCGATCAGCTCGCCTGCCTGACGAGGGTCAGCCGGGGGTGCTGGTCGCGGTCGGCGGCGCGCACTTCTCCGGTCCGCGTTGGTGCCCGACGATCAGCCACTGTCCCTTTTCGACCTGCTTGACGGTGAAGTCGCCGAGCGCCGGACCTCCGGTAATGGCGAAGTCGCACGACTTGATCACTACGTTCTCGCCCGGCGGCCATCCGGAACGCTTCGAGATGGATTCGGCGTAGGCATCGACGGAACCGGGCGCGCGGTCGAGCCGGTCGTGCAGGCCCTGGACGGCGGCGGCGCAATCCGAGAAGCCGAGATCGGTCGCGAACTTCAGTTGCGTGGCCTGATCGAAGAGGCCGCAGACGTGGTCGACCATGCTCTTCTGCCCGGGGCCGTGCTGCGCGACGCCGTCGTAGACGCGGCGGACCGATTCATACGGCGAGGCCGTCGTGAGGATCTGGTTCGTGTGGTAGGTCCCGCCGCCCTCGGCAGCGATCTGGGCGGAGGTTTTGCCGTCGTCGCTGGGGAAAATCTGGTGGTACCCCCAGTTGACCAGGATCCCGAGGATCACCAGGGCGATCACCCAGCCCAGGATCTTCCCGCCGAGGCGCTTCACCCAGCGCGGCACCGGGCGGCGGTTGCGCGGCGGCTCCTCGTACGCGGTCAGCGCGCCCGGCTGGTTCGGCGGCGCGGGCGGCTGGCCACCGGCCAGCGGCTGCGGCTGCCGGTTGCCAGCCGGGACCAGGCCGGCGTCTGGGGGCGGGGCCGGTTCGGTGCCCTGCTGGGACTGGGTGAACCGCAGGTACTCCTGGAACCGCTGGAATTCCTGGAACTGGCGCAGCTGCTCAGGATCCAGCTGCGGTTCGTTCGCCGCCGGTTGCGCGGGCGGCCGCGGAGCTACCTCGGCCCCACCGGGCTGCGGCAGCGCAGGCGGCTGTGCCGAGGATCCACCCGAACCGGGAGCGGGGTTTTCTTCCGGCTTTCCGTGATCACGCTGTTCCGCCACGTCACCAATGATGCCCGCTCGATCGCGATTTCCCGAGACTGCCCCGGTTCTCGCAGCTCAGCGAGGGGGTGCCCGCGAACGCCGCGAAGGCCTCCCGTATGCTAGTCGACGGTTCTACCAAAGACCGCTGGTTCTCTCCGGATCTCCGGGGAGCGAAGGTTCCGCAGTACGGCGGACGGCCTGCGCAGGAGGAACGAGGCCCCCGGTCGTAAGACTGGGCAACGCCCCGCGTCTTGCTGCGCGTGGGCGTTTTGTCGTTCGGGGGCGCCTCCGTCCAGGCCAGTGGTGACACTAGCCAAGAGAGGAGGCGACCATGGCGAAGCCCGACAAGGTGGCGGCCGTCGCCGAGATCGCGGAGAGCTTCCGCAGCAGCTCGGCCACCGTCGTTACCCAGTACACCGGCCTCTCCGTGACTCAGCTGTCCCAGCTGCGCCGCGCTCTCGGCACCAGTGCCAAGTACCGGGTCGCGAAGAACACCCTCGTCAAGCGTGCCGCCGAGGACGCTGGCCTCGAGGGCGTCGAGGACCTGTTCGTCGGCCCGACCGCGATCGCCTTCGTTCAGGGCGAGGCGGTTGACGCCGCGAAGGCCCTTCGCGACTTCGCGAAGGAAAACAACGCGCTTGTCATCAAGGGCGGCTACATGGACGGCCGCGCGCTGTCCGTGGACGAGATCTCCAAGATCGCTGATCTCGACAGCCGTGAGGTGCTGCTCTCCAAGGCGGCGGGCGCGTTCAAGGCGAAGCTTTCCCAGGCCGCCGCGCTGTTCCAGGCGCCGGCGTCCCAGGTTGCCCGCCTGGCTGCCGCGCTGGAGGAGAAGCAGCGCAACGCCACCGGTACCGAAGCAGCCGAAGCACCCGCCGAGAGCTGAACCACCCCACCCCGAACGTCTCGTTCGTTTTTCTGAGAGGAAGCCATCATGGCGAAGCTGAGCACCGCCGAGCTGATCGACGCTTTCAAGGAGCTGACCCTTCTTGAGCTGTCGGACTTCGTGAAGGAGTTCGAAGAGGTCTTCGACGTCACCGCCGCCGCCCCGGCCGCCGTTGTCGCGGCCGCCCCGGGTGCCGCGCCCGCCGAGGCCGCCGCGGAGCAGGACGAGTTCGACGTCATCCTCGACTCGGCCGGCGACAAGAAGATCCAGGTCATCAAGGTCGTCCGCGAGGTCGTCTCCGGTCTGGGCCTGAAGGAGGCCAAGGAGCTGGTCGAGGCCGCTCCGAAGGCGCTGCTGGAGAAGGTCGACAAGGAGGCCGCCGAGGCCGCCAAGGAGAAGCTCGAGGCCGCTGGCGCCAAGATCTCCATCAAGTGATCCCGGGCGCGCAAGCGCCTGCGTCACCTCGAAAGGGGCGGACACCCGACACGGGTGCCCGCCCCTTTTGCTGTCCGGGACAAAAAGACGCACAGTCGCCGAACCGGACTTCGAGCGCCCTCGTTCAGGCGAACAAACCGGTCGCCCGACGGCCCCGGATCACCCCCTGTTTGCCGCGTTTCCGCCGGTTAACCCGTCAGGGTGAGCGGCGGTCGGCCATCTGGATCTGCGCCCGAACGTGACGTGCACTACCGTGCTGCCAGCGGTCGCCGTACTGGATCTCCGTCGCGTGAGGTGTGCACGGGGGCTGGCCAGAGAACAAAACTGGTGAGTAACCTGTTCGCGCTCAGCTCGTTGCACCTGGTTGAAGCGGAGTTCGCCGCGCGAGCTCCGCCGCTGCCAGCGGTGACGGGGCGGCGGTGCGCGACGACGCGGAACAGCTCCTGGAGGTGCGATGGGTGCCGAGGTGGTCATCGAAGGTCTGACGAAGTCCTTCGGAAAGCAGACCATCTGGCGGGACGTGACGCTGACCCTGCCTCCCGGCGAGGTCTCGGCGATGCTCGGCCCGTCCGGAACCGGCAAGTCCGTGTTCCTGAAGTCGATGATCGGCCTGCTCAAGCCGGATCGCGGACGCTGCGTGATCAACGGCGTCGACATCGTCACCTGCTCCGAGCACAAGCTGTACGAGATCCGGAAGCTCTTCGGCGTCCTCTTCCAGGACGGCGCGCTGTTCGGCTCGATGAACCTCTTCGACAACGTGGCCTTCCCGCTGCGGGAGCACACGAAGAAGTCCGAGACCGAGATCCGCCGGATCGTGCTCGACAAGCTGGAGATCACCGGTCTGGCCGGCGCGGACAAGAAGCTCCCCGGCGAGATTTCCGGCGGCATGCGCAAGCGCGCCGGCCTCGCCCGCGCCCTCGTGCTCGACCCGGAGATCATCCTGGTCGACGAGCCGGACTCCGGTCTCGACCCGGTCCGCACGACCTACATCTCGCAGCTCTTCCTGGACGTCAACGCCCAGATCGACGCGACGTTCCTGATCGTGTCGCACAACATCAACCTCGCCCGCACGGTGCCGGACAACCTCGGCATGCTGTTCCGCAAGGAACTCGTCATGTTCGGCCCGCGCGAGGTGCTGCTGACCAGCGACGAACCGGTGGTCGAGCAGTTCCTCAACGGGCGCAAGCTCGGCCCGATCGGCATGTCCGAGGAGAAGGACAGCGCCCAGATGGCCCGCGAGCAGGCCGAGGCCGAGGCGGGCCACGGCGACGTGCTCAACGAGGACGTGCGCGGCGTCGTGCCGCAGATGCAGGTCAGCCCCGGCGTTCCGGAGCGGGCCGGTGCCAAGCGGCGGATGGACCGCGTGATGCGGATCCTGCACACGCTCCCGCCGAACGCGCAGGAGGGGATCATCGAATCCCTGACGCCTGAGCAGCAGCGGCACTACAACGTGCGGCCCAACCCCGGTGCGTTCCACCACCGGACCGGCCCCGAGGACACCCAGCAGCTGCCGCCGGTCGCCGCGCCGGGCCCGGTGCCCACGCAGCACCAGGGACAGCTGCCCGCCGACCAGGTCGCACGCATTCCGGGTGCGGACCGCCGGTCGCCCCGGCACGGGCAGGGTGGCGCGTGACCACCACCTCGGCCAAGATCCCCGGCTACGGAATGCTGCGGGAGACCGGGAACCTGTTCGCGCTCGGCCTCGACATCATCCGCGGCATCTTCCAGCGCCCGTTCCAGTTCCGCGAGTTCATCCAGCAGGCCTGGTTCGTCGCGAGCGTGACGATCCTGCCGACCGCGCTGGTCGCGATCCCGTTCGGCGCGGTCATCTCGCTGCAGTTCGGCGCGCTCGCCCGCCAGCTCGGCGCGCAGTCCTACACCGGTGCCGGTTCGGTGCTGGCGACCGTGCAGCAGGCCAGCCCGCTGGTCACCGCGCTGCTGGTGGCCGGCGCGGGAGGAAGCGCGGTCTGTGCTGATATCGGCGCGCGGACCATCCGCGAGGAGATCGACGCGATGGAGGTGCTGGGCGTTTCCGCGGTCCAGCGCCTGATCGTGCCCCGCACGCTCGCCATGATGCTCGTCGCGCTCCTGCTCAACGGCATGGTCAGCGTCATCGGCGTGCTCGGCGGCTACTTCTTCAACGTCGTGCTCCAGGGCGGCACCCCCGGCGCGTACCTGTCCAGCTTCTCCGCGCTCGCGCAGCTGCCCGACCTCTGGGTCGGCGAGATCAAGGCGCTGATCTTCGGCTTCATCGCCGCGGTCGTGGCGGCTTACCGCGGGCTGCACCCGAGCGGCGGCCCGAAGGGCGTCGGCGACGCGGTGAACCAGTCGGTGGTCATCACGTTCCTGCTGCTGTTCGTGGTGAACTTCGTGATCACGCTGATCTACCTGCAGATCGTGCCCGGAAAGCTGGACTGACCATGACGTTGCTCTCGGGCGCGAAGCGGATCGCCAACCGGCCGCTGGAGACGCTGGACACGCTCGGCGACCAGATGTCGTTCTACGGCAGGGCCTTGCTGTGGACGCCGCGCACGCTGCGCCGCTACACCAAGGAAGTGCTGCGGCTGCTGGCCGAGGTGAGCTTCGGCTCCGGTTCGCTCGCGGTCATCGGCGGCACGGTCGGCGTGATGGTCGGCCTGACCCTGTTCACCGGTGTTCTCGTCGGCCTGCAGGGTTATTCGGCGCTGAACTCGATCGGCACCTCGGCGTTCACCGGCTTCCTCACCGCGTTCTTCAACACCCGCGAGATCGCGCCGCTGGTGGCCGGGCTGGCGCTGTCGGCGACGGTCGGCGCGGGCTTCACCGCGCAGCTCGGCGCGATGCGGATCTCCGAGGAGATCGACGCGCTCGAGGTGATGGGCGTGCCGAGCCTGCCGTACCTGGTCACCACGCGGATCATCGCCGGATTCGTCGCGGTGATCCCGCTGTACGTGATCGGCCTGCTGTCCTCGTACCTCGCCTCGCGGCTGGTCGTTATCTATATCTACGGACAATCCGCGGGTACCTACGACCATTACTTCGACCTGTTCCTACCACCGCAAGACGTGCTCTATTCGTTCATCAAGGTGCTGATATTCAGTGTCTTGATCATTCTTTCGCACTGTTACTTCGGGTACCGGGCCACCGGCGGTCCGGCCGGGGTGGGCGTGGCCGTCGGCCGCGCGGTGCGGCTTTCCATCGTCACGGTTTCGGTCGTGAACTTCTTCATCGGTTTCGCGATTTGGGGAACCGACGTCACGGTGAGGATTGCGGGATGACCACACTACGGCGCAGGTTGCTCGGCCTGCTGCTGGTGGCGGTGCTCGTCGGCGGGATCGCGCTCAGCATCGCGATGTACGACAAGGCGTTCAGCAAGTTCGTCACGGTGAAGCTCGACGCGGGCCACATCGGCAACCAGCTGCTCAAGCAGTCGGACGTGAAGGTCCGCGGTTTGATCGTCGGTTCGGTGCAGGACATCAAGGCGACCGAGAACGGCGCGGAACTGACGCTGGCGATGGATCCGGAGTCGGTGAAGCTGATTCCGCAGAACGTGTCCGCGCGATTCCTGCCGAAGACGTTGTTCGGCGAACGCTATGTGTCGCTGCAGATTCCGCAGGACCCGTCGGGCCGGACGCTTTCCCAGGGCGACGTGATCACCCAGGACCGCACTTCCGGCGCGGTCGAGCTGGACCAGGCGCTCGAGCACCTGATGCCGGTGCTGCAGGCGGTGCAGCCGCAGAAGCTGTCCAGCACTCTCACCGCGATTTCGACCGCGCTGCAGGGGCGGGGCAAACCGCTCGGCGAGACGCTTTCGCAGCTCGGCCAGTACATCGGCGACCTGAACCCGCACGAGCCGGAACTGCAGCACAACCTGAAGGCACTCGCGGAGTTCTCCGGCCACCTGAGCAACGCGACGCCGGATCTGGTGCAGAGCCTGGACAACCTGAGCACCACCACCCGCACCGTGGTCGAGGAGCGGGGCAACCTGTCGAGCCTCTACGGCAACCTGACCACCGCGTCGCAGGACCTGCAGTCGTTCCTGGAGGCGAACTCGCAGAACCTCATCAGCCTCGCCAGCACCGCGCGGCCGACCGCCGAACTGCTCGCCAAGTACTCGCCGGAATACCCGTGCGTGCTGAAGCAGATGGCGAAGGTCGTCCCGGTCGCCGACGCGGCGCTGGGCAAGTACAACGGCAAGCCCGGCCTGAACGCCACCATCGAGGTCGTCGTGAACCGCGGTCCGTACAAGCCCGGCGAGGAGCCGCGGTTCGAGGACAAGCGCGGTCCGCGCTGCTACGACCTCAACCCCGCGCCGGACCCGTTCCCGCAGCAGCCGCCGGACGGCGCGTTCAAGGACGGCACCAAACAGGGCCCGGGGTCGAAGACCGTGGGCGAGGGCCTCAACCCGGCCAACTTCAAGGCGGACGCGGCGGGCATCAACGGCGGCGGGGCCGCCGGCGGCAACCCGGTCAACACCGCGGCTGAGAACAACTTCCTCGCCGCGCTGGTCAGCCCGGAGATGGGGATTTCGCAGGGCCAGTTCCCCGGATGGGGATCGCTGCTGGTCGGCCCGCTCTACCGGGGCACGGAGGTGACGGTCAAGTGAGGGGACTCGCCGCACCGCTGATCAAGCTGATGATCTTCGTGGTGGTCACGGTGCTGTTCACCACGGTGCTCGGCATCAGCATCGCGAACATCAACACCACCAGCACCAGCGCGTACTCCGCGCGGTTCACCGACGCCACGCTCCTGCTGCCGAACGACGACGTGCGCATCGCCGGCGTCCGCGTCGGCCAGGTCAAGGACGTGAAGATCGTCGACAAGCGCCAGGCGCAGGTGGATTTCGAGGTCGACGCCGGGCGCAAGCTGCCCGCGGGCGTGACCGCGCAGATCAAGTTCCGCAACCTGGTCGGCCAGCGCTACGTCTCGCTCGGCCAGGGCGACGACACCACCGGCGCGACGCTCAAGCCGGGCGATTCCATCCCGCTCGAGCGCACCACGCCCGCGCTGGACCTGACCGAGCTGTTCAACGGCTTCAAGCCGCTGTTCACCGCGCTGAACCCGGCTGACGTGAACAAGCTGTCCTACGAGGTCATCCAGGTCCTGCAGGGCGAGGGCGGCACGGTAGAAAGCCTGCTGTCGCACACCGCCTCGCTGGCCACCACGATCGCCAACAAGGACCAGGTGATCGGCCAGGTCATCGACAACCTCAACTCGGTCCTCGACACGGTCAACCAGCACACCCCGCAGCTCAACGACCTGATCGTGAAGCTGCAGCAGCTGGTGTCCGGCCTCGCCGCGGACCGCAAGCCGATCGGCGACGCGATCGACGGCCTCGGCAACCTGGCCACCACGACCGCGGGCCTGCTGACCGACGCGCGGGCTCCGCTGAAGGACGACATCGCCGCTCTTGGCAAGCTCACCACGAACCTGAACCAGAACGAACCGCTCGTCGAGCACTTCATCCAGTTCATGCCGAAGAAGGTCAGCGCGCTCACCCGCACCGCCGACTACGGCTCGTGGTTCAACTTCTACGCGTGCGAGATGACGGGGACGGTCGGCGCGCCGCCACTGCTGCCGAACACGGACTTCACGCTCTTGCCGACGAACCGGGACAGGTGCAAGGGATGAAGTCCTTCCAGAAACGCAACCCGATCCCGATCGCGCTGGTCGGCATCGCGGTCATCGCGCTCGGCCTCGTCGCCGCGATGAACTCCGAGGACCTGCCGGTGATCGGCGGCGGCACCACCTACAGCGCGGACTTCTCCGAGGCGGCCGGGCTGCAGAAGGACAACGACGTGCGGATCGCCGGCGTGAAGGTCGGCAAGGTGTCCGACATCAAGCTGGACGGGCCGAACGTCAAGGTGTCGTTCAAGGTCAAGGACGCCTGGATGGGCGACAAGACCACGGCGGCGATCAAGATCAAGACGCTGCTCGGCCAAAAGTACCTCGCGCTCGACCCGCAGGGCAACGGCAACCTCGACCCCGGCGCGCCGATCCCGCGCGACCGCACGATGTCGCCGTACGACGTGCTCGACGCGTTCCGCGGGCTGTCGCAGACGGTCGACGAGATCGACACGAACCAGCTGTCGAAGAGCTTCGAGGCGATCACCCAGACGTTCTCGAACACCCCGCAGGACGTGAAGGGCGCGCTGTCCGGGCTTTCGAAGCTGTCGGACACGATCGCCAAGCGCGATTCGCAGCTGGCGAACCTGCTGGCCAACACGCGCCAGGTGTCGCAGACCCTGGTCGACCGCGACGCCGAGGTGCAGAAGCTGCTCACCGACGGCAACAAGCTGCTGGACGAGATCGGCAAGCGCGAGCAGGCGATCAAGACGCTGCTCGAAGGGTCGAAGCAGCTGTCCACGCAGCTGCAGGGCCTGGTCGACGACAACGACGGCCAGCTGAACCCGGTGCTCACCCAGCTCGACCAGCTCACCTCGATGCTGCAGCGCAACCAGGACTCGCTCGCACAGGGCATCCAGAAGTTCGCGCCGTTCATCCGGGTCTTCAACAACACGATCGGCACCGGGCACTGGTTCGACAACTACATCTGCGGCCTGGTGCTTCCTTCGGTCGGCCCGCTCAATCCGGAGGGGTGCAACTCCAAATGACCGACACCCGCTTCGGCCAGTCGCTCACCCGCGGCTTCACGATCGCGATCGTCCTCGCGCTCGTGGTCGCGGGCGCGCTGTGGTGGACCCTCAAGGACGCCGGCCGCAACCACCTGACCGCGTACTTCTCCGGCGCGGTCGGCCTTTACGAGGGCAACAGCGTCCGGATGCTCGGCGTGGACATGGGCACGGTGACCAAGGTCCAGCCGATGGGCAACCAGGTCCGGGTCGACCTCGAATACGACCGCGCGGTGGCGGTGCCCGCCGACGCGAAGGCGCTGATCGTGTCGCCGTCGCTGGTCAGCGACCGCTACATCCAGCTCGCCCCGGCCTACACCGGCGGCCCGCGGATCTCCGACGGCGCGACGATCGGGCTCGACCGCACCGAGGTGCCGCTCGAGGTGGACCAGCTCGCCGCCAGCCTCGCGAAGGTCAGCGAATCGCTCGGCCCGAACGGGGCCAACAAGAACGGCTCGCTCTCGGACCTGCTGAACACCGCGGCGAACAACCTCGACGGCAACGGCAAGGCGCTGCACGACACGATCACCAAGCTCGGCAAGGCGTCCGGAACGCTGGCGGGCAACAAGGACGACCTCTTCCAGACGGTGCAGAACCTCGGCAAGTTCTCCCAGTCGCTGGCCAACAGCGACGGCCAGGTGCGCCAGTTCGAGAGCCAGCTCGCCGACGTGAGCGGATTCCTGGCCGGGGAGAAGGACAATCTCGCCGCGACCGTCAAGCAGCTCGGCACCACGCTGCAGTCGGTGCAGGGCTTCATCGAGCGCAACCGCGGCCGGCTGAAGTCCAATGTGGACAAACTGGCCAGCGTGACCAAGGTGCTGGTGGACCAGCGCAGCTCGCTCGCCGAGATCCTCGACGTCGCGCCGGTCGCGCTGTCCAACATCGTCGGCGTCTACAACGGCTCGTCCGGCACGCTCGACGCGCGGCCGAACCTCAACGAGCTGACCCAGCCGCCGCTGGTGATGGTCTGCAGCCTGCTCAAGCAGACCTCGGTGACCAAGCAGCTGCTCGGCAACGCCTGCGACGGCATCGCCAAGGTGGTCGACGGCGTGGTTCCGCTGCCGTCCACCGCGCAGGTGATCCAGGCGATGCAGAACGGCCAGCTGCCGCCGCTGCCGCTCCCGCTGCAGGGCCAGGTCTACGGGACGCAGGGGAGCTGACGTGAAGCGACTGACGAAGTTCGCCGCGGGCGGGGCGCTCACCACGGTGACCGCGCTCGTGCTCAGCGGGTGCGCGTTCAACGGCGTCTACGACGTCCCGCTGCCCGGCGGGGCCGACCTCGGCAGCCACCCGTACACGCTGAAGATCCAGTTCAAGGACGTGCTCGACCTCGTCCCGCAGTCCGGGGTGAAGGTCAACGAGGTGCCGGTCGGGCAGGTCAAGGAGATCGGGCTGACGCCGGACGGCTGGCACGCCGAGGTGACCGTCGAGGTCAACGGCGACGTCAAACTGCCCGCCAACGCGATGGCCAACGTGAAGCAGTCGAGCCTGCTCGGCGAGAAGTACGTGGAGCTGGCCTCGCCGGGCGGGAACGAGGCGACCGGGCAGCTGGCGAGCGGGGCGACCATCCCGCTGGCGCGCACCGGCCGCGACGTCCAGGTGGAGGAGGTGCTCGGCGCGCTGTCCCTGCTCCTCAACGGCGGTGGCGTGGAGCAGCTCAACACCATCACCAAGGAACTCAACAACGCCACGGCCGGCCGCGAGCCGGACATCAAGGCGCTGCTGGCCAACGCGAACGAGCTGGTCACCAACCTCGACAACCAGTCGGCCAACATCACCCGCGCGCTCGACGGCCTCAACCGGCTGTCGATGACGCTGCGGGACCAGAAGGACAAGCTGGTCGGCGCGGTCGACAACCTCGGCCCCGGCCTCGGGGTGCTGGAGCAGCAGCGAGGCCAGCTGGTCACCATGCTGAACGCGCTCAACAACCTCTCCGGCATCGCGACCGACACGGTCAACAAGAGCAAGGCGGACCTGGTGGCCGACCTGAAGGCGCTCACGCCCACGCTGCAGAAGCTCGGCGAGGCGGGCAGCGACCTGCCGAAGGCGCTGGAGATCCTGCTGACCTATCCGTTCACCGACCAGGCCTACAACGACGTCAAGGGCGACTACTTCAACCTGTTCGCCAAGGTCGACCTGAACCTGAAGGACGTCATCGACAACCTCGGCCGCAGCAGGCAGAACGGCCTCAACGGGTTGATCCCGGCTCCGGGGCTGACCGGCGGCGTCGAGGGCACGCCGGCGAACCAGCCGCCGCCGCTGTCGTTCCCGAGCAGCGGGGGACAGCCGCAACAGCAGGCTCCGCAGTCGACCGGCGGCCAGGGCGGCGGGCAGCCGTCGCAGGGCGGCTTGTCCGGCCTGTTCGGGGTGCTTTCCGGAGGTGCTGGCTGATGTTGCTGCGCAGGACGAAAATCCAGCTGGTGCTGTTCGCGATCATCTCGATCGTGGCCATCGTGTACGCGCTGATCCGCTTCGCCGGCCTCGGCACGGTGTTCGGCAGCAGCGGCTACACGGTGAAACTGCAGCTCAACGAATCCGGCGGCATCTTCAGCAACGCCGAGGTCACCTACCGCGGCTTCAACGTCGGCCGGGTCGGGCAGCTGCGGCTGACCCAGACCGGGCTCGAGGCCGATCTGAACATCGACCCGTCGGCCCCGCGCGTGCCGTCCGACCTCGACGCGGTGATCGCCAACCGGTCCGCGGTCGGCGAGCAGTACGTCGACCTGCGGCCGAAGAACGACAAGGGTCCGTACCTGGCGGCCGGTTCGGTGATCCCGGCCGCGCGCACGACCACCCCGGTCAGCACCGACCGGCTGCTCGGCGACCTCGATTCGCTGTCCGCCTCGGTGCCCACCGACGCGCTGCGCAAGGTCGTCGACGAGTCCTACGACGCGTTCCGCGGCACCGGCGGCGACCTGCAGACGCTGATGGACACCGCGCGCAGCTTCACCACCACCGCGCAGCAGTACCTGCCGCAGACCGTGCAGCTGCTGCAGGCCGGCGGCAAGGTGCTGGACACGCAGAACGATCAGGCGTCCAATTTCGCGTCCTTCTCCAAGAGCCTCAACCAGCTCAGCGGGACGCTCAAGAACTCCGACGGCGACCTGCGCAAGCTGATCGGCGTCACCCCGCAGGTGGCGACCCAGATCAGCCAGGTGGTCCAGGAGACCGGGCCCGGTCTCGGCGCGCTGACCGCGAACCTGCTGACGACGGCCAACCTGACCGTGACCCGGCTGGACGGCCTCGAACAGGGCCTGGTGACCTATCCGGCACTGGCGGCCGCCGCGCCGTCGGTGGCCCCCGGCGACGGGACCGCGCACCTCGGACTGGTGCTGAACCTGTTCAACCCGCCGTCGTGCACCAAGGGCTACCGGCCCTACAGCCAGTACCGGCCGGGTTCGGACACCTCGTTCCGGCCGGAGAACGACAAGGTCTACTGCGCCGAGCCGAAGGGCAGCCCGATCAACGTCCGGGGTTCCCAGAACGCGCCCTACAACGGCGTGCCGGTGCAGCCGTCGCAGCAGGACATCGCGGCCAACCAGAACCGGCCGGCGCAGGAGCTGCAGGAGATGCGCGACGCGCAGGTTCCCGGCGTCGTCGGCAGCCCCGGGGTCTCGCTGAACAGCCTCGGCGCGCTGCTCGGGGTCGGCTGACCGGGATTTGATGACCGTTACCTACTCTGGAGTGTTATGAGTGCCGAGCACGCGGTCGCCGAGGAAGAGGTGACCGCTGATACGCCCGAACCGGCTTCGGCCGGTGCGGCGCAGGAAAAGTGGCCGCTTCCCGGATCGCCGCGCGTCTGGCTGCTCGGGTCCGGGGCGTTCGCCCTCGCCGCGCTGGTGGTGGCGATCGTGTTCGGGATCATGTGGCTGGTCGCGGAGATGGACGGCGACCGGGACCTCGCCTCGGCGCGCGACGACGTGATCAAGGACGGCACCGCCGCGGTGCTGGCCTACACCCAGGTCGACTACCAGAACCTGGACGCGTACTTCCAGAAGCAGAAGGACGTCTCCAGCGACGACATGGCCAAGCAGATCACGCAGGCCCAGCCGAACTACTCGAAGGCGCTGACCGACCAGAAGGTCAAGGTCACCACCACGATCCAGGACATCGCGGTCGAGGAGCTGAACGACCACGACGGCAAGGCCAGCTTCCTGGCCGCGATCAGCACGGACACCTCCGCGGGCGGCAAGAACGCCACCAAGGCGCTGCGGCTCGAGGTCCAGATGTCCCGGGTCGACGGCAAGTGGAAGCTGTCCGGGATCGACCAAGTGCCGCTCGTCGCCGCCGGCCAGTAGCTTCACCCGCAGATCGGAGTTCCGCAGTGCCCCCCTCCCGTCGCCAGCCACCGCGCAGCAGCACGCCCCCGGCCCGCCGGCCGAAGGTCGCCGGGCTGCGCAAGCCGTCGGACCCGGCGGCGCCGGCGGCCTCGCCCAAGCCACGACCCCGGCCGCGGCCGCTCCCCGACGCGGATCCGGCCGAAGCGACCCAGGAACTGCGGATCCCGCGCGGCGGCCTGGTGCGTCCGGCCGAGCCGGAGACCGAGCCTGAGGCTGCCGAGACCGAGGTCGAAGAAGCCACCGAACCGGAGGCCGAGGTTTCCGGCGTCACCAAGGAAGCGCCCGCCGAAGAGGTCGACGCGCTCACCGGCGAGACGGTCGAGGAGGAACCGGCCCGGCCGAGCCCGCGGCGGAAGAAGCGGGACACCGGCTCGGCGAAGCCCTCGGACGTCGAGGAAGCCGAGGCGCGGGCTAAGGACTCCGGAGACGACGAGGAGCCCGAGGTACCGGCTCAGCGGTCCGCGGTCAGCCGCAACACCGTGCGGGTCGCGCTGCTGCTCGTGGTCGGCTTGGCGCTGGTCGCGGCGGCGGTCATCTTCCAGGTCAAGGGCTCGGAGGCGGCCGATTCGACGAGCAACCGCGCGGTGCTCGACGTGGCGAAGACCGCGCAGGTGAAGGACCAGGTCTCGAAGGCGATCGAGACGCTGTTCTCCTACGACTTCAACAACATCAAGAAGACCGAGGACGCGGCCAACCAGCTGCTCGCGACCGACCAGGTCAAGACCAGCTACAACGCGCTGATGGGCCAGGTCAAGAAGCTCGCGCCGCAGCAGAAGGTGGTCGTGACCTGCAAGGTCACCCGCAGCGCGGTGATCCGGCTGAACGGCGATCTGGCCAGGGTGATGCTGTTCATCGACCAGACGTCGACCCGCGCGGACACGAAGCAGACCGCGGCGGGCACGGCGCAGATGCACGTGGACGCGCAGCTGCAGGGCAACACCTGGAAGATCACCGACATGGACACGTACAAGGCCGCCGGTCCGGCGGCTGGCGCGCCCGCTCCGTCGGTGCCCGCTTCCTCCGCGCCCGCTTCGGCTCCGCCGTCGAAGTAAGCGGTCCTCATCGGACGTCACGGCCCGTCCCCGGAAGCTTCGGGGGCGGGCCGTTGTCGTGCCTCGTGAGTGGCAATCCCGGTTAGAACCGGCATCGCCGCTCACGACAGGGACTTCAGCCTGGTGGCCTCAGCCTGCCGACCATCCATAAAGGACACCAACGTCGGCAATATGCACGATTAATGCGAGTATGACCGTTTCTTCAAGTCTGTGAGGGACTCCTTGAGGGAATCAGATTCCCTCAAGGAGTCCCTCACAGACGACACGCCCAGCTACCGCCGCCCGCGCAGGCCCTGACGCAAGCCAACCCGGTCCGCTAGCTGCTTCGGCGGACACGCCTCAGCTGCCCCCATAACGCCGCCTTAAGCCCCTGGCGGGCATGCGCACTCACGAGGGTGCCCAGGGGCAGGAGGCGAGGGGGCCGGGTGCGGGGGAGGCTGTCCCGTTGCCGAGGTGGCTCGTGAGTGGCAATCCCGGTTAGAACCGGCATCGCCACTCACGAGGGCCGCTGGGCCAGCGAACGGAAGGCCGTCCGAAGTGGCTCCTGCTTCAGCTCGTCCGGGGTTTCCGGCGGGGTCAGGGGTTCCGGGCCGGTCGCGCGCAGCTGGTCCAGCAGAGCGACCGTGAGACCGTCCAATTCGGCCCGCAGCACCGAGAGGTCGGGACCGCCGGTGGGCCGGTCGCCGGGATGCGCGGTCCAGTGCGCGAAAAGCCGGTGCTGGACCTGCTTGCTGGCCGCGATCTGGTCGGCGAGGAAGCCTGCCGCGCGGTCCGGGTCGAGGCCGATCTCGCGGGCCCGGTCCCGGACGCGGGCCAGCTCCCGCTGTTCGCGCACCGGATCGTCGACCGGCCGCCCGGTCCCGAATTTGGCGGCGGCGACCTGCTCGCTGATCGCCAGCCTGCGCAGGACGAGCGCGGGAAGCGACCCGCCGGTTTCGGCCATCGTGCACCTCCGGGAGTTCGGCCCCGCCCAGTTGATCACCGGGACACGGCCGCCGCCACCGTCGCGGCCGCGCGGCGCAACCCCCCATGCCAGGGACTTAAGCCGTTGTCGTCAGCCTGCTGACCGTCCATAAAGGACGCCCATGCTAGCGAAATGCCCGGCTAAGTCCCGAGTGCCCGTTTCTTCAGGTCCGTGAGGGGGCCCCTGAGGGAATCTGATTCCCTCAGGGGCCCCCTCACGGACGGCGTGCCAAGCTTTCGCCGCTCGCTTAGTCCTGGGCGGATACGCTCAGCCGCATCCATCACGCCTGGCATTGGGCGCAACCCCTGCCCGGGGGACCCGGAATCTGGGGCCGAGCTGCCCGAAGTTCCCCTTCTTCCGAACTGACGCTCGGCGCGCGACCGCTCGCGGAATGTGATCCATCCCGCGCCCGCCGCGCCGGGGAGAAAACCGTCGTCGGAACCGCGTACGGGCCGCCGACCTGCGCCGCCGCCCGGCCGACCTGCGCGGCGGTCCGCGGGTACCCGGCGGTAACTCTGGTCCGCGCCAGAGCCGTCACGCTCCGCTGCCTCGATCCGACGCTGCGCCAACCGGCGGGACCGCCGCGCGGCATCTTGACTCCGCAGCCGCGTGGGTTCACGCTTACTGCCAACGGTCACGGCCGGGGAACGCGAACCTTGCGGGAGGGGCGCGAAAACCCGGGCGAACCGGGAGCCGGAAGGACGCAGTGAGGCTCAGGGAGACGCACTGCCCCAAGGTGACGCGATGCAGGCTGGGCCCCGTCGGGAGAGCCCCCTGGACAGACCGCGTCATGGGGGCTAGACTGCTTCTTTGCGCTGCCCTCTTTCAGGCTGCCCGGAGCCGGTAGTTAGGATAGTGGGCACACGGCACCCCTGACAGTCCGCGACAGCTGTTGCCATCGCGGCTGCTCACCGCTCATTGTCCCCGGAAGGACGCATCTTGGCAGTCTCTCCCGCGAACCAGGCCACTGCTGCGACCACCTCGGCTGAATCCCGCGCGCAGGCCACGGGAATCCCCGGAGCGCCCAAGCGGGTCTCCTTCGCGAAGATCCGCGAGCCACTCTCCACCCCGAACCTGCTTGACGTCCAGATCCAGTCGTTCCAGTGGTTCACCGGCAACGAGGCGTGGTTCGAGCGCCGCGTCAACGAAGGCGAAGAGAACCCGGTCGGCGGCCTGGAAGAGGTCCTCAACGAGATCTCGCCGATCGAGGACTTCTCCGGCTCGATGTCCCTCTCCTTCTCCGCTCCGCGCTTCGACGAGGTCAAGGCCTCGATCGAGGAGTGCAAGGACAAGGACATGACGTACGCGGCCCCGCTGTTCGTCACCGCCGAGTTCGTCAACAACAACACTGGCGAGATCAAGAGCCAGACGGTCTTCCTGGGCGACTTCCCGGTGATGACCGACAAGGGCACCTTCATCATCAACGGGACCGAGCGGGTCGTCGTGTCCCAGCTGGTGCGTTCTCCGGGCGTGTACTTCGACAGCAGTGTCGACAAGACGACCGACAAGGACGTCTTCAGCGTGCGCGTGATCCCGAGCCGCGGCGCGTGGCTCGAGTTCGACGTGGACAAGCGCGACACCGTCGGCGTCCGCATCGACCGCAAGCGCCGCCAGCCGGTCACCGTGCTGCTGAAGGCGCTCGGCTGGACCACCGAGGCGATCCGCGAGCGCTTCTCGTTCTCCGAGACGCTGCTGGCCACCCTCGAGAAGGACCACACCGCCGGCACCGACGAGGCGCTGCTCGACATCTACCGCAAGCTGCGCCCGGGCGAGCCGCCCACGAAGGAGAGCGCGCAGACGCTGCTGGAGAACCTGTTCTTCAAGCCGAAGCGCTACGACCTGGCCAAGGTCGGCCGCTACAAGGTCAACAAGAAGCTGGGCCTCGACACCCCGTACGAGACCGGCACGCTGACCGAAGAGGACATCGTCTCGGCCATCGAGTACCTGGTCCGGCTGCACGCCGGCGAGGACAAGATGACCAGCTCCGCCGGCGTCGAGGTGCCGGTCGAGACCGACGACATCGACCACTTCGGCAACCGCCGCCTGCGCACCGTCGGCGAGCTGATCCAGAACCAGATCCGGGTCGGCCTCTCCCGCACCGAGCGCGTCGTGCGCGAGCGCATGACGACCCAGGACGTCGAGGCGATCACGCCGCAGACCCTGATCAACATCCGCCCGATCGGCGCGGCGATCAAGGAGTTCTTCGGCACCTCGCAGCTGTCGCAGTTCATGGACCAGAACAACCCGCTGTCCGGCCTCACGCACAAGCGCCGCCTGTCGGCGCTGGGCCCCGGCGGTCTGTCCCGTGAGCGCGCCGGCATGGAGGTCCGCGACGTCCACCCGTCGCACTACGGCCGGATGTGCCCGATCGAGACGCCGGAAGGCCCGAACATCGGCCTGATCGGCTCGCTGTGCTCCTACGCGCGGGTCAACCCGTTCGGCTTCATCGAGACGCCGTACCGCAAGGTCGTCGAGGGCCAGGTCACCGACCAGGTCGACTACCTGACCGCGGACGAGGAAGACCGTTACGTCAAGGCGCAGGCCAACGCGCCGCTGACCGAGGACAGCCACTTCGAAGAGGACAAGGTCCTCGGCCGCCGCAAGGGCGGCGAGGTCGAGCTGATCGACCCGCTCGAGATCGACTACATGGACGTGTCGCCGCGGCAGATGGTCTCCGTCGCCACCGCGATGATCCCGTTCCTGGAGCACGACGACGCGAACCGCGCGCTGATGGGCGCGAACATGCAGCGCCAGGCGGTGCCGCTGCTGCGCAACCAGGCTCCGTACGTGGGCACTGGTGTGGAGCTGCGCGCCGCGGTCGACGCCGGGGACGTCCTGGTCGCCGAGCAGGCCGGCGTGGTCGAGGAGCTGTCCGCGGACATCATCACGATCATGCACGACGACGGCACGCGGAAGAGCTACGGACTGTACAAGTTCCGCCGCTCCAACCACGGCACGTGCTTCAACCACCGGCCGATCGTCAACGAGGGCGACCGGGTCGAGCAGGGCCAGGTCATCGCCGACGGCCCGTCCACCGAGAACGGTGAGATGGCGCTCGGCAAGAACCTCCTCGTCGCGGTCATGCCGTGGGAGGGCCACAACTACGAGGACGCGATCATCCTCTCCGAGCGCCTGGTGCAGGACGACGTGCTCACGTCGATCCACATCGAGGAGCACGAGATCGACGCCCGCGACACCAAGCTGGGCGCCGAGGAGATCACCCGGGACATCCCGAACGTCTCCGAGGAGGTCCTGGCCGACCTCGACGAGCGCGGCATCATCCGGATCGGTGCCGAGGTCCGCGACGGCGACATCCTGGTCGGCAAGGTCACGCCGAAGGGCGAGACCGAGCTGACCCCGGAGGAGCGCCTGCTCCGCGCGATCTTCGGCGAGAAGGCGCGCGAGGTCCGCGACACCTCGCTGAAGGTGCCGCACGGCGAGACCGGCAAGGTCATCGGCATCCGGGTGTTCTCCCGCGAGGACGACGACGAGCTGCCCCCGGGCGTCAACGAGCTGGTCCGCGTCTACGTGGCCCAGAAGCGCAAGATCCAGCCGGGCGACAAGCTCGCCGGGCGGCACGGCAACAAGGGTGTCATCGGCAAGATCCTGCCGGTCGAGGACATGCCGTTCATGGAGGACGGCACCCCGGTCGACATCATCCTGAACACCCACGGTGTGCCGCGACGGATGAACATCGGCCAGATCCTCGAGCTGCACCTGGGCTGGCTGGCCTCGCAGGGCTGGACGATCGAGGGCAACCCGGACTGGGCGAAGAACCTGTCCGAGGAGCTCTACGACGTCGCGCCGAACACGAACACCGCGACCCCGGTGTTCGACGGCGCGAAGGAGGAGGAGCTCACCGGGCTTCTCGGGGCGACCAAGCCGAACCGCGACGGCGAGCGCATGGTCAAGGAGAACGGCAAGGCCACGCTGTTCGACGGCCGCTCCGGCGAGCCGTACCCGTACCCGGTGTCGGTCGGCTACATGTACATCCTGAAGCTGCACCACCTGGTCGACGACAAGATCCACGCCCGCTCCACCGGCCCGTACTCGATGATCACCCAGCAGCCGCTGGGCGGTAAGGCGCAGTTCGGCGGCCAGCGCTTCGGCGAGATGGAGTGCTGGGCGATGCAGGCCTACGGCGCGGCTTACACGCTGCAGGAACTGCTCACGATCAAGTCGGACGACGTGGTCGGCCGCGTCAAGGTGTACGAGGCGATCGTGAAGGGGGAGAACATCCCCGAGCCGGGCATCCCGGAGTCGTTCAAGGTGCTCCTGAAGGAGCTCCAGTCGCTGTGCCTCAACGTCGAGGTGCTCTCCAGCGACGGCGCGGCGATCGAGATGCGCGACTCCGACGACGAGGACCTCGAGCGCGCCGCGGCGAACCTCGGCATCAACCTGTCCCGCAACGAGTCGCCCTCGGTGGACGACGTCGTGCACTGATCCGGTGTCGAGCGGGAACCTGCCTCCCGCGGGTTCCCGCTCCACCGCCGACCCCTCCTCTAGCCGAAACAACCCCAAGGGGATCTAGACGTGCTGGACGTCAACTTCTTCGATGAGCTCCGGATTGGCCTCGCCACCGCCGACGACATCCGTCAGTGGTCCTTCGGCGAGGTCAAGAAGCCGGAGACCATCAACTACCGGACCCTGAAGCCGGAGAAGGACGGGCTCTTCTGCGAGAAGATCTTCGGTCCGACCCGGGACTGGGAGTGCTACTGCGGCAAGTACAAGCGCGTCCGGTTCAAGGGCATCATCTGCGAGCGCTGCGGCGTCGAGGTCACTCGCGCCAAGGTGCGCCGTGAGCGGATGGGCCACATCGAGCTGGCCGCGCCGGTCACCCACATCTGGTACTTCAAGGGCGTTCCGTCGCGCTTGGGCTACCTGCTGGACCTGGCGCCCAAGGACCTCGAGAAGATCATCTACTTCGCGGCTTACGTCATCACCGGCGTGAACACCGAGCTGCGGCACAACGACCTGCCGACCCTCGAGAACGAGATCGGCGTCGAGCGCAAGAACCTCGAGACGAAGCGCGACTCCGACATCGAGGCCCGTGCGCAGAAGCTGGAAGCCGACCTGGCCGAGCTGGAGGCGGAGGGCGCGAAGTCCGACGTGCGCCGCAAGGTCAAGGAGGGCGGCGAGCGCGAGATGCGCCAGCTGCGCGACCGCGCCGGCCGCGAGCTGGACCGCCTCGAGGAGGTCTGGACGACCTTCACGAAGCTCGAGCCGCGTCAGCTGATCGCCGACGAGCTGCTCTACCGCGAGCTGATCGACCGGTACGGCGAGTACTTCACCGGCGGCATGGGCGCCGAGGCGATCCAGAAGCTGGCGACCGAGTTCGACGTCGCCGCGGAGGCCGACAGCCTGCGCGACACCATCCGCAACGGCAAGGGGCAGAAGAAGCTCCGCGCGCTGAAGCGGCTCAAGGTCGTCGCCGCGTTCCAGGCGACCGGCAACGACCCGCGCGGCATGGTGCTCGACGCCGTCCCGGTCATCCCGCCGGACCTGCGCCCGATGGTGCAGCTCGACGGTGGCCGCTTCGCCACGTCGGACCTGAACGACCTGTACCGCCGCGTGATCAACCGGAACAACCGGCTCAAGCGGCTGATCGACCTCGGCGCGCCCGAGATCATCGTCAACAACGAGAAGCGGATGCTGCAGGAGGCCGTCGACGCGCTGTTCGACAACGGCCGCCGCGGGCGTCCGGTCACCGGCCCGGGCAACCGGCCGCTGAAGTCGCTGTCCGACCTGCTGAAGGGCAAGCAGGGCCGGTTCCGCCAGAACCTGCTGGGCAAGCGTGTTGACTACTCCGGCCGTTCGGTCATCATCGTCGGCCCGCAGCTGAAGCTGCACCAGTGCGGTCTGCCGAAGGACATGGCGCTCGAGCTGTTCAAGCCGTTCGTCATGAAGCGGCTGGTCGACCTGAACCACGCGCAGAACATCAAGTCCGCCAAGCGGATGGTGGAGCGGTCGCGGCCGCAGGTGTGGGACGTGCTCGAAGAGGTCATCACCGGCCACCCGGTGATGCTGAACCGCGCGCCGACCCTGCACCGGCTGGGCATCCAGGCCTTCGAACCGCAGCTGGTCGAGGGCAAGGCCATCCAGCTGCACCCGCTGGTCTGCGAAGCGTTCAACGCGGACTTCGACGGCGACCAGATGGCGGTGCACCTGCCGCTGTCGGCCGAGGCGCAGGCCGAGGCCCGGATCCTGATGCTGTCGGCGAACAACATCCTGTCGCCGGCGTCGGGCCGTCCGCTCGCCATGCCGCGTCTGGACATGGTCACCGGCCTGTTCCACCTGACCCGGCTGAACGAGAACGCCGAGGGCGCGGGCAACGCGTACTCCTCGCCCGCCGAGGCGATCATGGCGTTCGACCGCAAGGCGCTGAGCCTGCACGCCCCGGTCAAGATCCGCGTCACCGACCGTCAGCCCGCGAAGGCCGACGAGGCGCGGCTCGCCGAGGCGGGCTGGGAGCCGGGCAAGGCGTGGCTGGCCGAGACGACGCTGGGCCGCGTGCTGTTCAACGACCTGCTGCCGGCGGACTACCCGTTCATCAACGAGCCGATGCCGAAGAAGCGGCAGGCGGCCATCGTGAACGACCTCGCCGAGCGGTACTCGATGACGCAGGTCGCGCAGACGCTGGACAAGCTCAAGGACGCCGGTTTCTACTGGGCGACCCGCTCGGGCGTCACGGTCGCGATCTCGGACGTGCTGACCCCGGTCGGCAAGAAGGCCATTCTCGACGAGTACGAGGGCAAGGCCGACCAGGTCGAGAAGCGGTACCAGCGCGGTCAGCTGTCCCACGCCGAGCGCAACAACGAGCTCGTCAAGGTGTGGACGCAGGCGACCGAAGAGGTCCACAAGATCATGGAGACGGCGCTGCCGGACGACAACCCGATCGCCATGATCGTGAAGTCGGGCGCGGCGGGCAACATGACGCAGGTCCGTTCGCTGGCCGGTATGCGTGGCCTGGTGTCGAACCCGAAGGGTGAGTACATCCCGCGCCCGATCAAGGCGAACTTCCGTGAAGGCCTGTCGGTGGCGGAGTACTTCATCGCCACGCACGGCGCCCGGAAGGGTCTGGCGGACACGGCGCTCCGTACCGCCGACTCGGGTTACCTGACCCGTCGTCTGGTGGACGTTTCGCAGGACGTCATCGTCCGCGAGATCGACTGCGGCACCACGCGCGGCATCATGATGCCGATCGGCGAGGACCTCGGCGACGGCAAGGTCGTGCGCGACCAGCACGTCGAGACCTCCGTGTACGCGCGGAACCTCGCGACGGACGCGGTGGACGCCAAGGGCAACGTCGTGCTGAACGCTGGCGACGACATCGGCGACCCGGCGCTGGACAAGCTCATCTCCAGCGGCATCACCAAGGTGAAGGTCCGTTCGGTGCTGACCTGCGAGTCGGCGGTCGGCGTCTGCGCGACCTGCTACGGCCGTTCGATGGCGACGGGCGAGCTGGTCGACGTCGGCGAGGCGGTCGGCATTGTCGCCGCCCAGTCGATCGGTGAGCCGGGTACGCAGCTGACGATGCGTACGTTCCACCAGGGTGGTGTCGCCGGTGACGACATCACGACCGGTCTGCCCCGTGTCACCGAGCTTTTCGAGGCTCGCGTGCCGAAGGGCAAGGCTCCGATCGCGGACGTCGACGGCCGCGTGCGGATCGAGGAGAGCGAGCGGTTCTGGAAGATCACCCTGATCCCGGACGACGGGTCGGAGGAGATCGTCTTCGACAAGCTGTCCAAGCGGCAGCGGCTCGCCAACACCCCGAACGGCCCGCTGGGCGACGGCGACCACGTGGCGGTCGGCCAGCAGCTGCTCGAGGGCACGCCGGACCCGCACGAGGTCCTGCGCGTCATGGGCCCGCGCGAAGCGCAGATGCACCTCACGGACGAGGTCCAGAAGGTGTACCGGGCGCAGGGTGTGTCGATCCACGACAAGCACATCGAGGTCATCGTGCGGCAGATGCTGCGCCGCGTGACGATCATCGACTCCGGTGCCACGGACTTCCTGCCGGGCGAACTGCCCGAGCGGACCAAGTTCGAGGCGACGAACCGGGCCGCGGTCGCCGAGGGCGGCGAGCCGGCTTCGGGCCGTCCGGTGCTGATGGGCATCACGAAGGCGTCGCTGACCACGGACTCGTGGCTGTCGGCGGCCTCGTTCCAGGAGACCACGCGAGTCCTGACCGACGCGGCGATCAACGGCCGCTCGGACAAGCTCGTTGGCCTCAAGGAGAACGTCATCATCGGTAAGCTCATCCCGGCCGGTACGGGCATCAACAAGTACCGGAACATCCAGGTGCAGCCGACCGAGGAGGCGCGGGTCGCGGCGTACGCGATCCCGTCCTACGACGACGGTTACTACACCCCGGACGTGTTCGGTTCGGGCACCGGTGCCGCGGTTCCGCTGGACGACTACGACTTCGGTCGCGACTTCCGCTGATCCCGCTCCGCTTGAACGAAACGCCCCCGGCTTCGGCCGGGGGCGTTTCGCTGTATGAGGGGTCAGACCGCGGCGGGCACGTTGATCCGGTCGAGGAAGCCGGCGACCAGGTCGATTCTGGCGACCAGGGTCTCCGGGTCGATCTCGTCCCGGTACACCGCGTAGCACCACCCGCGCTCGAGGCCGATGAGGTCCGGAAGCAGTTCATGGTTGCCGCGCAGCCAGTCCATGGTTTCCGGGGCGGCGACCTGAGCCGAGAGCTCCTGGTCGCTGGCGTATCCGGTGAACTCGCTCTCGGACGGCGTGAATTGCTCCCAGCGGGCGGCCGAGGGCGAGGTTCGCGCCTCCGCTTCGAACAGCCTTTGCTGGTAGTTGAGATACGCCATGGTCCGCCCGAACATCCGCACCGGTTCGGTCGGGTACGCCTTGGCGATCTTCATGCTTGGCGTCGGCCCGACCCTTGTTTCGATGGTGTACTCGTAGATCCTTCTGCTGCTGTTGGCCCCGACCCGGAGCGTGCACCAGTACGCGCTGACCCGGAACTGCCGGTCCCGCCGCGGCAGGTCAGCCGCGAACTCGACGGTCGGAGGACTGCTGGGGAAGCTCATGCCCTCCGAGATGGTCTTCGGCCGGTACAGCTCGCCAAGAGGCTTCCGGCGCTGCGCGGACCGGGGCCGCCCGTATTCCAGATCGGCGACCATGGATCCGCCCAGTTCCTCGGGCACCGCGTGCAATGCGGCCAGCCAGGCTTGCTTCGCTCGTTTCTTCTTCAGATGCCAGCGGAAGCCGAGAACACTCGGAAGCACGACTAGTACCAGGAATCCGACGATCGGTCCGAGCCACACCCAAGTGTCGTGCAGTGCGCGAGCCACGGCTCAGAACTCCAGATCTTTTTTGGCCTCGTCCTTCGAAGTTCCGTCCCCGGTCGCTGCGTACTCGACGGCCTTGCGCGCGTTCTCCAGGTGTCCCAACGGTTTCCCTGGCTTGACTGGCAGGTCGGGATCGTTCTTGTCGTGGCTTCGGAGCCCGACCTGCGACCGTGCCTCGTCCAGCAGCTTCCCGCCGGCGGTTTTCCCGAAACCGTCGGCGGCCCGCTTCGCGGTGGTCTTGCCGCCGTCCACGGCCATCTTGGCCACCGCGTCCTTGGCCGCCTTGAAGAACGTCTGGAACCGCGCGATCAAGTCCTTGATCATGTCGAGCAGCTTCTGCAGCTTGCTGACCTGCTTCGTCGCCTTGCCCGCGGTAGACGCCGCGCGCACCCCGGTGGCCGTGCCTGCCGCCGCGGTGGACGCTCCGAACGACGGGACCGCGGCGGCCAATGCCGGGATCCAGATCATGATCAGCCAGGTGATCAGCTCGGTCAGCAGCGCCTTGATGAAGTCCTCGATGACAGTCATTGCCATGCTGCACACCTGCAGCATCGTCGCGATGTCACCGGCTTGGTCGGCGGTGCCGGTGATCCCGGTCGAGAACTTGGCCAGCTTCTCCGCCGCGGTTTCGGCCGCGCCGCCTTCCCACTGCGAGAGCGACGTCTTCGCCTGCTCGCTGAACTGGTGCGCGAACTGCTCCAGCCCGCGCCCGATCGCCGTGAAGTTCTCGGCCGCTTTGGACAGTGCCGGGCCGTCGCCGCTGACGAAGTGGATCGCGTCCTGGAGCGGGTCGCAGACGGCCAGCAGGAAGTTCAGTCCCTGACCGACCAGCCAGCCGATCGGGTCGGTGCTGATGCTCATCGCGGTTTCCGCGCACGACTGGACGAAGTTGGTGGTCTCGGAAACCACCCCGCTCAGCCCGGTCGCGGTGTCGCCTGCCTTGATCGCGTCGCTGGTGCCCGCGTCGTAGATCTTCACCGCGCCGCCCACCACCGGCAGCGCGTTGACGATCTTCTTGCCGGTGCCGTCCTCCGGCTTGATCTCGATCTTGCCCAACGGATCAGACATCCCGCCCCCTACTTCCGTCCGCCGCCGAGGTTGTCGATCTTGCCCATGACGTCTTTCCAGCTGCGGCAGTGATCCTCTTCGGTCTGGTCGTAGAACTGACCGGCGCGGTTGATCTTGTCGGACGCGGACTGCAGGCCGGTTTCCATCGCGGTCAGCAGGTCTTTCAGGTCGTCGACCATGCTCGTGTACTTGCTCTTGACGAAGATGCCGACGACGCCCCAGGACTCGTCGCCGACGTCGGCCTGGGACACCTTGCCCTTGACCCCGGCGACCGAGGTCTTGTTGCCCGCCAGCTGGCGGGAGTAGTCGTAGAGCTTCGCCGTCTGCACCTGGTAGCCGGCCATCAGCGGTGGTCCTCGTCGTCGAACAGGTTCTTCAGGAAGTCGTCCCCGGCGGACCCGGCCGAGGACGGCGGTGGCGGCGGGGGAGGGGTCTTCTCCGCGGGGTCGGCCAGCAGTTCGCGCTCGGAAAAGTCCTCGTGCTGTTCTTCCTCGACGCTCTGCTGCGGCGCGGGCGCGCCCCGCTCCATCGCGGCACGCAATTCCTCGACGTCGGTGCCCAGCAATTCGGCCTGGGTTTCCAGCACCTGCTCGGTGAGCTGCATCGAGTTGCCCGTGTGCTGGTCCACCAGCACGGCCTGCTGCCGCGCGGACTCGGCGACCGCCTGCCGCAGGGTAGCCATCACCATCCCGGACAACTCCGCCCCGCCGTGGCGCAGCGCGGCATCGGTGACCCGGATGTCCTTGATCGACCCGCCCGGACCGGCGACCACGGTGACCGACTGGTCCGGCGACGTCGCTGTCGCTTCGAGCGCGACCAGTTCCTCCTGCATCTGGGCGATGCCGGAGAACTGGTCGTCCACCCGTCGCAGCCTTGATTGGAACCGGTCGAACTCCGCGACCAGCCGGTCGAACTCGTCGGACATACCGTCTCCCCTGTGCTCGGTTGCCTGCCGTTATGACCCAAACCAGCATTTTACGGACGGTGTCTGGCTAAACACGCAAACTGCGAAAACCGCTGCCGCGCGGCCTCCTGGCCACGGTTACGGTGCGTAACGAGTCCGGAGACGGCACTTGTACGGTCGTGCCTCTTCTTCGGCTGGCTTACGTTCGCGCGCGTGGCTGATGTCGTGCCGTTCACGGACAACTTCTCGGATCTCTCCAATGCCCAGGGCTACCAGTTCGAGTTCAGCTGCGAGCGCTGCGGGAACGGGTACCGCTCGGCGTTCCAGCGGGACGCGATGGAGACTGGGCGCAGTATGTTGCGCGCGGTGGGCTCGTTTTTCGGCGGGACGCTGCAGCAGCTGAGCAGTTCCGCGGACCAGTGGAAGTACGACCGCGCGACGAACTCGTCGGCGAAGGACCGCGCGCTGACCGCGGCCGTCGAAGAGATCACGCCGCGCTTCCGGCAGTGCCGCGGCTGCGGCGACTGGATGTGCGCGGATCAGTGCTGGAACGAGGAAATCGGCCAGTGCCTGCGGTGTTCGCCGAGCGTGGCCGAGGAGATGTCGCGCGCGCAGGCGGCGGCGCAGCGGGACCAGATCTGGGACGAGGCCCGCGAGAAGAACTGGACCAAGGACCTGGATCTGGGCACCCGCACGAAACTCACCTGCCCGGACTGCGGGCTGAAGGTGGCAGGCGGAAAGTTCTGCACGGGCTGCGGGAGTTCACTGGCCCCGACTGTCCATTGTGGAGAGTGTGGCAAGGAATCCAAGGCGGGCGCGGTGTTCTGCGCGGAGTGCGGGCACCGGCTCTGACCGGTCCGGGCGCGGCCGGACTACCCGGCCGCGCCCGTTCCCTTACATGTCCAGGTTTTCCTTGGTGTCCTTGGCGGAATGCTCCCCGGCCTCGTCGCTCGCGCCCTGGGATTTGGTGATGTCCCGCGTATTGCTGATCGTCTTGTCGACGAAGTCGAAAGCGCCCTTGCCGACGTAAGACGAGCCCTTGCTGAGGTCGGACGGGTTCACGCCGATGACCTGCTTGACCGCCTCGCCCGGGGCGTTCTTCAGCGCGTCGACCGCCGCGGTGCCGAAGGCGCTGCCCTTCGTCCCGGTGGCGTTGGCGACCGCGCCCGCGAGCGCCTTTTCCGTGCCGGGGGTGATGCGGGCTCCGGACGGGGTGAGCTTCGAGCCCTGCTTGATCATCTCGTCGGCCCACTTGGCGAGGAACGTCAGGAACTTCTCGATCAGCTGGCCGAGTTTGCCGAGGTGGCGCGTGACCCGGCTGACCGTGCTGGCCACCCGGGCGACCGACGCGGTCATCGCGGCCGCGACCGACGAGCCGAGGCTGACGACGGACGCGGCGAGCGCGGGCAGCCACAGGTAGATGAGCCAGCTGACCAGCTCCGAGATCAGGGCCTTGACGACCTCTTCGATGACCGTCATGACCATCGACCACATCTGCAGGGTCTCGGCCACCGCGCCCGCGCTGGAGCCGATGCCCTTGATGCCCTCGGAGAACTGGGCCAGCGCCTTCTTGGCCGCGTCGCCGCCTTCGCCCTGCCAGTCCTTGAGAGCTTCGTCGCCCTCCTTGACGAAGTTGTCCGCCAGGGTGACGAAGCCCTTGCCGATCTCGACGAAGTTGCCGGAGGCTTCCTTCAGGGCAGGACCGTCGCCGGTGACGAAGTGCAGGGCGTCCTGCAACGGCTGGATCAGTTCGATCAGCATGTTCAGGCCGTTGCTGACCAGCCAGCCGACCGGGTCGAGCGCGAAGCTCGCGAGGTCCACCGCCGCGCCCGCGACGAAGCCGGCGCCGTCCTGCACCAGCTGGCCGCTGGCCGAGGCGAAGTCGCCGAAGCTCTTGGCGTCGCCGTAGTTGTCGATGGCGCCGGAGATCGTGTTGACGCCCTTGCCCACGAACGGCGTCTTCTTGGCCGCTTCGAGCGCGTCGTGGCCGAACCCGTCTTCGTGCTTGATTTTTACGCCGTCGGCGACGCTGTCCTGTCCCATGAGTTCCCCTTGCTCAGAGCGGTCCGTCGATCTTCGCGTCGAACTTGCCGAAGGTCATGACGGTGTCCTTCTCGTGCCCGTCGTAGATCTCCGCGGCTTTGCCGAGCTTGTCCTGAAACGTCTCGACGCCGCTCTTCATCGCTTCGAGCAGCTGCTTCAGCTCGTCGAGCTTGCTCGTGTAGGTCTGCTTGGCGACCAGCCCGATCAGGCCCCACGATTTGTCGCCGACGTCGGCCTGTCCCACGAGGTTGCCGAACTTGCCCGCCTCGGTCTTGTACTGGTCGAGCCCGGTGGAGTACTTCGTGATGGCCGTGGTTACCACGCTGTGGGTCATCGGTGGTCCTCCTCGTCATTGAACAAGTTCTTGAGGAACTGGTCGCCCGCCGAAGCGGAAGGCGGCGGGGGAGCCTGCGCCTGCTGCTGCTCGGCGCGCAGCAGGTTGTTGTTCGCGAAGTCCTCCTCGTCGCGAACCGGCGCCGCCAGCCGCTGCGGCTGTGCCTCCGGGAGGTTCGACTCCAATTCCTCCACCGTGGTTCCCATGCCGGCGGCTTGGGCTTCGAGAACCTGGTCGGACACGTTCAGGCCGAAGGCCGTGCCCACCGCCTCGTCGACGATCCCGGCCTGCTTGCGCGCGGATTCGGCGACCGCCTGGTGCAGGGTCGCGAGGATCGTGGCCGCCAGCTGGTCCGGCTGCTGGCGGAGCGCGTCCGGGGAGAGCCGGAGGTCCTTGACCGAACCGCTCGGGCCCGCGATCACCGTGACCGACCGGTCCGGCGACATCACCTGCGCTTCGAGCGCGTTCAGTTCCTCCTGCATGTCGCCGACCTTCGCGAACTGCGCTTCGGCCTGCTTGAGCTTCGTCTGGAACTTCTCGAACTCCGCGACGAGTCGGTCCATCTCATCGGACACGGCGGTCACACCTTCCCTGCACCTCGCTGATGCCGGGGATTATGCCGCTTCTGTCGCCTTCGTGCTTCAAGAGCGCGGAATCCGGGGCGGGTGATCACCGCAGGTCAGCAATCCGGCACGGTCAGGACGCGGGCGGTCCGACGTCGATCTGCCGGGATTCGCGGATCTCGCGCAGGATGCGGACTCGCCGGGGAGCCCTCGGCCGGAAGATCGTCTTGAAGAACAGCAGCCCGAGCGCGACCGGGGCCAGCGCGGCCAGGATGGTCAGCGCGACCGCGTCGTTGCTCTGAAAGACCGTGTTCCACCAGATCGGGCCGATCCGCACGTCGGCGACGTCGCCGCGCTCGGGCAGCCGGCCGACATGCCAAGTGGTGACGACTTCGTGGGTCTCGCCGCCGTCCTGGTAAGTCCCGCGGACCGCCGGGGACTGGCTGTCGCAGATTTGGGTGCGGTTGAGCCCGCCGCAGGAGCGGCCGGGATCGCCCGCGGTGGAATCAGTGACGGTGAGCTGAACTTCGGTGGCGAGACCGGCTACCGCGGCCACGCCATTGATGATCGGCAGCAGGCCGAGCACCACCATGGCGGTGGCGAGCAGGGTGCGGGTGAGCACCGTCGTCGGCGAGAGCGGTTGGCGGTCCATCGCTTCGCGGTAGCGATTCACCCGGGTCCGCACGAAACCTCGGTGCTCGCCGAACCACTGGTCGTAGCCGGTCTCGGCGCGGGCGGTCACCCGGGCGAACTCGGTGGCCGGCCAGAGGTTCGGCGTTAAGGCGGTGGCGAAGATCGCCAGCCGGCGGGCGTTGCCGAGGAGTCGTTCCTCGTTGAGCCCGTCCGCTTCGGCGGTCCACAGCGCGTCGCGCTCGAGTACGACCTCGTGGACCCGGAACCACAGGTCGCCCAGGATCAGTTCGCGCACTTCCGGGGTGAGCACCCGGGCGGCGAACTCCGGGTCCGCGGCGGCGACCTCGAACCGCCGGTCGAATTCCGGGTCCACCGCGACCTTTTCCAGCTCCGCTTGGGTTTTCGGGGTGCCGACCTGTATCCGGGTGATCCGGGCGTCCTCGAACGGGGTGGGGTGGTCCGGCTCGAACGCCCCGGTGCGCGGGGTGATCCGCAACGTCGGACTCTCCGGGATCCGGAGTTCGGTCAGCGTGTAGATGCCGCCGATGCGATCAGCGACCCGGTCGGCGGCGGAACCGCGCTCGGTGAGCGGGTACTCGACGCCGAGGAGCTGATGTCCTTGGTAGCCGAGTTCGACCACCCGGCGCAGCGACAAGCTGTCCTGCCGGTCGAACGCCACGGTGCGGCCGCCCTGGGGAAGGACCCCGAACGTCGCCTCGCCGGTGGCGCCAAGGCGGCGCAGCCGGTCGCGCTGCCGGGCGGATTGCCCGAGCACGAAGGCGATGAACACCACCGGCGGAGCGATCCAGACCGCCAGCGGCGCGTGGATGTCCATGCTGACCCGGAACCAGGCCATCGTCGTGCCGAAGAACGCCAGACCGGTCGCGATGTTGCTGAGCGCCGAGGCGGCGGTGCCGCCGCCCTCGACCCGGCCCGCTATCCACAGCAGGACGAACCCGGCGAGGTAGCCGACGGCGATGTACCAGGGGAACGGGTCTGCCATTGAGCGGATTATGCCGCTTGAGCCCGGTTCGCGCCCTCGAGTCGCGGCCCCGTCGGCGGCGAAGAGCCGGAAGTTCCCGGGATTCGATCACGAAAAGGTAACGAACATAACGGGCGAACAGCCCCGTCCCGGACGCCGAAGTGCCGAACATACTTTGGGCCGAACGGAGCATCGCAGGTCAGCGCGGCGGACTCCGGCGATCGGCCGCGCGGGGCGCGGCAAGTCGGCCCAGTTTGTGGGATATTCACCCCTTCGGTCGATGTTCTCACGATTGATCACCGCATTGACAGTGCGTGCGGTTCGCCAGAGTATTTCGCGCATGTCCTTTCCGGTTGCCCTGGTGTGGCGCCTGCACGTTGATCTGCGGCAGCAGGCCAGCGCGCTGTGTAGGAATTCCTGACTTTTTCTCCCGGCCGCGCTCGGCTGGCTGATTTCTCTTGCCCCGCAACGGGTTTCGAACGCCCTAGGGGATGAACGCTTTCCTTGTTCCGGGCGGGTTTCGTGCTGCCCGCGGAACGGGGAAAGAAGTGCCTTCGCGGGCGCTTCACGGGAACACGAACAGGGAGACACAATGCGATTCAGCTCCTCCTCGGGCGCCCCGCCCCGATGGCGGAAAGTGCTGACCGTCGCCGGTGCGGCCGCGCTCGCGGTCGGTGCGGTGACTTACACCGGGTCCAGCGCCTACGCCGACGTCCAAGTGGTCACCGACGCCAAAACCGCGTCCGACGGCAAGCAGTACTGGGTGCAGAACCACCTGGTCGGCAAAGACCTTGCCGCGCAGGCGCGTTCGGCCGACGGCACGCCGAAGAAATGGCTGCTGGTCTGGGCCGGCGACGAGAACATCGCCGACACCGCCGTGAAGGACGTCAAAAACCTGCCGGGTTCGCTCGGCGGCGGCCTCGGCAAGATCAAGAATGCCTTGCCCGGTCCCGATTTTCTCGCGGTGATCGACGCGACGCAGGGCTCGCCGACGTACGGCAAGGTGGTGAACACCGCGACCGTCGGGCCGCTCGTCGAGAACGAGCCGCACCACATGCAGTACGTGTGGCACAAGGGCGACACGATCTACGCGGGTGCGTTGTTCGCCGCGGCGACGTACGCGTTCGACGTCAGTGCGTTGCCCCAGTTGAAACTCAAGGGCATCAGCCTGCCGACGCAGACGCTCGGCGGTTCCGTGCCTGACGCGTACTGGGTGCTGAAGGACGGCACCGCGTACGGCACGTACATGGGCGGCCCGGTCGTGCCCGGTCCGTACGCGTATCAGGACGGCTCTACGCAGATCGGCAACGGCTTCGCCGGCAGCCCCGGTGAGGTTGTGCGCTTCGACCAGAACGCGCAAGTGCTGTCACAGAGTCCGGCAGCGACACCGCAGGGCGACAACGCGAAGCTGTGCGACAACCTGCCGCAGCTGGGCAAACCGTCCTGCGCGAACCCGCACGGCGTCCAGGCGCGCGAGGACCTCAACACCCTCGTCACCAGTGACTACGCCGAACCGCGCAACATCATTCTCGACCCGGTGAAGCAGCCGTCGCCGTACCTGCGCCGTCCGACGATCCGCACCTGGGACATCTCCGACCGCAATCACCCGAAGCTGAAGGCGGTGTCCTATCTGCAGGACGGTCCCCGGGCGAACCCGGCGGACCCGCTGCACTCGGAAAGCCGCGCGGTCATGGAGACCACGGTGACGAACCTGCCTGGCCACAAGGGCGCGTTCGCCGAAACGATGCAGGGCGGCGCGATCTTCTACACGCCGGACATCACCGCGAAGGATCCGCACTGGATCGAGGTGTTCGACGACGGGACCGCGGGCAAGCCGATCTACTCGCAGAACGACTCGAACGGAGCCAGCTCCAACGGCGGCTGGCTGCAGACCAGCCCGGACGACCGGTTCCTGTACCACGCGGTGCAGGGCAGGCAGAAGGGCGCGCTCGGCCCGGACGACCCCGGCACCACCGGCGGCGTCTACGTGCTCGACATCCAGAAGCTGGTCGCCGCGGGCGACAAGGTCGAGGACATCAAGGGCCGCGTCGACACCAAGGAAAAGGCGCAGCAGGGCGGCGGGGGAGACCTGCCGACCGTCGTCGGCTCCGCGCCGATCAACCCGGGCGTGCCCGGGGCTGGCCCGCACTGGGGCGCGTACGACAACTTCGCGCTCGGCCAGGACGGTTTCTACCACGAAACCCAGCAGCCGCAGCACATCGCGGTGTCGAACTACTTCGTCGCCCGGTCCGGTTTGGACGGTGACCACAAGGTCAACCTGCTGAACCTGGCTCCGGACGGGAAGGTCGCGGTCGATCCGAACTTCCGCGACGAGTTCACCGGGCAGGTCGGCATCAACTTCAACCGCAAATCGTGGCCGCACGGGGACTTCGGCAACGCCAAGCCGCACTCCGAGCTGTTCGTGGTCGCCGACCAGCACGTGAAGTAACTCCCGCCGGGCAGCTGTCCGTGAGGGGAACCCTGAGGGACTCAGAGTCCGTGAAGGTTCCCCTCACGGACCGGCCCGGGACAAGACTGGAAGGTCTCCATGGATCACCACGTCACTCCGGCCGCCACTGGATCGTCCGGTGTGGACAGTGCGGCGCTCGTGCTGCGGCTGATACTGCTGCTGGCGACGGCATTCCTCGCCGGTACCGGGATTCTGCGCCCACTTGTCGGTCCGCTGCCGCGCAAGCTGTGGGTCACCACCGGGGTGCTTGGCGCCGGGTCGGCGGTGCTGGCCGCGGTGTCGGCGGCGACGGTCGACGTCAACCTCGTCGCGTTGATCGTCCACGTCGTGCTCGCGCTGGCGGTCCCGGTACTGCTGCGCTGGCCCTCGGCCGGCCGTTGGGCTTCGCTCGCGCTGGTCGTGCTCGTGGTGCTGGAAACCTCTGTCGACGGCACGGGCATCTCCTTCGCCATCGACACCGTGTACGTCGCCGCGGCCGCGCTGTGGTTCGGCGTGACGCTGCTGTCGGCGTGTGTGCCGGTAGAGCAGTGGCGGTCGACACCGTTGCGTGTCGGGCCGCTGTCGGTCAGCCTCGCCGGTCTGTTGACACTCGCGGGCGTCGTGCAACTCGGCGTCTCCGGGGTCGCCTTCGACCGACGGCTGTACGAAACGCTCTTCGGCGTCTCGTTGATCGTGGTGGTCCTGCTTCCGGCAGCGGTCACCGTGGTATCGGCGATCCTGTTGTCTCGCAACGCTTCTATTCGCGGCTACCGCTACGGCGTCGCCGGGGTCGCGCTCGGTTTCGTCGCGTGGAGTGCGCTTGCCGCGGTGCCGCAACCAGCGCCGTTGCCCGTGCCCGGCGTACCGGTGCTGGCGGACGCGACAGTCGGCGGCGCGACCGTGCCGGTGCTGGTCAGTCCGCACCGGCCAGGGCGCAACCTCGTGCACTTTCCGGCCAGCGCGGGCACGGAGCTGTCCGCGGGCGTCGAGGGCGGGATCGTGACCACCGCGGCGGCTCGGGCCGGTGCGGAAGGCAGCTGGGCTGAGGTCGAGCTGCCACCGGGACGCAGCACTCTCGTGGTGCGCAAGGGCGACGCGACCACGACGGTCGACGTCGACGCGGGCACCGAAGCGGGCCCGGCGGTGTCGGACGCTGACGCGCCGGAATGCGCGGAAGCCGCGCTCGGCGGTCTCGTGGCGCAGAAACGCGACGTGCTCACGAGCTGCCCCTCAGCCGCGCTGTCGCCGGAGGACCGCGGTTCGCTGGTGAAGCTGGTCGAGTTCCTCGCCTCGCGGAAGCCGTCGGCGATCACGCTGGTCGAGGACAAGTCGCCGCGTGGCGTCCAAGCGGCGCAGCTCGTCCGCGAAACCGCCGCGCGCGCCGGTCTGCCGGTGCGCCCGGATGCGGCAGCGGACACCGCGCTGGTGGTCGTCTCCGGCTGGAGCGACGGGTACCTCGCGATGAGCCGCGCCGCCGAATCGCAGCGGCTCAAGCCGACCCACCAGTTCGGCCTGTACCTCGCGCCGTGGCTGCTCAACGGACCCATCGTCAACACCGTGGCCAGCGCGGCCATGCCGCTGCGCTTCGACCCGCGCGACCAGCTCGCGGTGAGCTACGCGGTGGCCGTCGGCAACAGCTTCGGCGGGGAAAGCCCGTCGCTAGGCGGTTTCCGGACCTGGCTCGGTCCACAGTGGACAGCGGTGAACGGCGAGGTGCAGCTGTTCGCGGCCGCGCAGGTCAACGCGATGCCGATGTACCCGAACGAACCGCACGCGCCCGGCATGCAGGCCGCGCGCGACTACGCCGGGCAGTGGATCCCCGACGGAACCATCGTCCCGATCAGCGGCGCGCTCCGCTGACCACAGTTCCCCGAAGAAAGGAAAACCCCTGATGAAACGCATTGCCGCCCGGATCCTGCTGCCGCTCGCCGCGGCCGGGGCGTTCGCCGGATTCGCCGGGGGAGCGGCCAGCGCCGCCACCCCCGGCACGTTCGCCGCCGGCCAGCCCGCCGCTGGCTTGCCGTCCCTGCCGACCGGCGGGTTGCCGTCGCTCCCGACCGGCGGGCTGCCCTCGCTGCCCGGCGGCCTGCCGACCCCGAACCTGCCCGGCGTCCCCGGAGCACCGACCGGCGGCGGCCCGTCGGTCTGGGTCGTCCCCGGCCTCGACGCGGGCAGCCTCCTCGGCCCGACCACCCAGGCTCCGGCGCAGCTCCTCGCGCCGGTGTTCAACCTCGTCACCGCCGTTTCCTGAGCACTGAAGGAGAAACCCGTGAAGAAGACTGTCGTCCGAGCTATCGCCGCCACCGCGCTCGCCGGAGCCGCCGTGCTTGGCGCCGCCGCGCCCGCGCTGGCCGCCACGCAGGACCAGCCCGGCGTCACCGTCGTCGACGAGCCGGACACGTCGAACCTGAACAACATCTGGACGTTCGCGCCGCTCGGCGTGCCGGTGCTGGGCCTGATCCAGTCGCTGAACGGCGTCCCCGGCCGGATCCTGCCCGGCTGACCCCGACTCCGCCGGTGGTTCCCCTCGTCCCCGGGAACCACCGGCGGTCTCCTGGAAAGAAGAAACATGGACAGACAGCTGATCGGCCGGCTCGGGATCGCGGGAATCGCCGTAGCCGCCGTCGCCGCGGTGGTAGTGATCCTCGGCACTGGCGACGACCCCGCGCCCGCTCCAGCCGCCGTGGCCGCGCCAGTGACCTCGGTGCCGCAGCGCGCCCCGGACCGCACCGTCACCCGTACGCTGGCCCCGACGACCTCCACCGCCCCGGCCGCGCCCGCTCCGTCCAGCTGGCAGATCACCTACGAACTCGGCGGCTCCGGCACCGCCACCGTGGTTTACGACGACAACGGCCTCGGCCTGGTGCATCAGGAACTGTCCGTGCCGCTGCCCTGGCGCAAGACCCTGACCTGGCCGAAGACCGCCGTCGCGCCGACCGTGCAGCTGATGGGCCAGTCAAGCGGCCCGGTCGAATGCCGGGTGTCGGTGAACGGCGTGCTCGCGCGGTCCGCGAAAGCCACTGACGGGGAGGTCGCCAGCTGCGCGGGACGGCTCAGCTGAGGTCCTTGGAGAACCAGTGCTCGGCGTACTGGTCGTCGTTGAACGCCTCGACCTCCGCGTAGCCCATCGACGCGTACAGCGCGCGGGCCTCGACCAGGTCATCCCGGGTGTCGAGCCGCATCCGGGCCGCGCCCAGCCGCTTCGCCGCCTCTTCGGCCGCCGCGACGATCAGCTTGCCGCCGCCGTGCCCGCGATGCTCCGGGCGCACGTACACCTTCGTCAGCACGCTCAGCCCCGGCTCCACCAGCCGGACCCCGACACAACCGGCCGGTTTCCCGTCGCGATAGGCCAGCAGGAACGCGCCGGTCGGCGCGACCAGGCCGTCGCTCGGCTCGTCGGCCAGCGCCTCGTCCACCTCGGCGGGCGTGGCCGGGCGGCCGTAATACCGCGACGCCAGCTCGTCCATGTACTCGCGCAGGATCGCCGTCGCGTCGGGGTGTTCGGCCGGGGTTTCGGTGATTTTCCAGTCCACGTCCCTCATCTTGGGGAGCCCGTCCACCGAATTCCCCGGCAGGTACCGTGCAGAACGGCAGGGGAACCGAACGAGGAGGCGACATGGACGGCAGCGAGAACGTCGACCAGCCGGGGGACAAGAAGACCGGCGGCAGCCATGCCGCGCCGGAGGGGGCTGGAGTGCACCCGCTGATCGATCTGTCGCGCGACCCCAACCCGGGCAAGCCCGACCACGCGAAGCCGGACGAGGACTGACCCTCGGCCCGGCCCGGCGGGCGCGCTCCGCCGGGCCGGGTTCCGCTGCTCCGTCCCGATGAGGCGATCGTCACCCCGGGACGTGGTCCATTGTGGAACATCCGGCGGCTCTTCTCCTTGCCGCCGAAGAAATTCTCTCGCGTTCTTAACGCCGGTCGAGTCTCGTCGGCCGTGCCTGGGCCCTGGCGCGCGGTCCAGACGTCCGTGAGGGGAACCCTGAAGGAATCAGATTCCCTCAGGGCGGCCCTCGCAGACCTGCGCAACCGGTCAGGTGGGTATCAATCGGGCATTTCGGTTGCTCTGGCGTCCTTTGTGGACAGGTGGCTGGCGTGGGGTCGCGCAGCTGAGGCGCCTCGCGGGCGGCTGCGGGAGCGAGGCCGCGCGGGACCGTCTCGTCTCAGCCGCTGCCGGTCCATCCGTTGGTCGCCGCGTCCCGGCAGGCGGACCGAGAGCGCTCTGACCGCGGGAACCTCGCCGGGAATAGCGTCCCGGAGGCAGGCGTTCCCTCTCCCGGGAAGTCCCGCGCGGCACCGTCCCAACGCCCCGATCTGGGGTTACGATGACCGGTCGGCGACCGTAGCGACCCCCCGCCCGGACCGCTCCGCGAGTGGACGGGTATCTTTGGAGACCGTGCCCGGCAGGCGTCGGGCCGCTCCGCGTGCCGTTGGGCATGAGCGGGGTGCTTTTGCACCCGGTTCACCGGCCTCGCCACGTGGGGTTCCGACGGAAAATCCCTCCGGGAAGTTACCGGTCGCGAGACCGTGACGCGGGCCGACACGCCCGACCGCGGGGACCGGTGAAGACACGAAGAAGCAAGATCACGACAGGAAGCTGGTCCATTGCCCACGATCCAGCAGCTGGTCCGCAAGGGCCGCCAGGACAAGGCTGCCAAGCAGAAGACCGCGGCCCTCAAGGGGAGCCCGCAGCGTCGTGGCGTGTGCACCCGCGTGTACACCACGACCCCGAAGAAGCCGAACTCGGCCCTGCGCAAGGTTGCTCGTGTGAAGCTGACCAGCGGCATCGAGGTCACCGCGTACATCCCGGGCGAAGGCCACAACCTGCAGGAGCACTCCATGGTGCTCGTGCGCGGTGGCCGGGTTAAGGACCTGCCGGGTGTTCGCTACAAGATCATCCGCGGTTCGCTCGACACCCAGGGTGTGAAGAACCGTAAGCAGGCGCGCAGCCGGTACGGCGCGAAGAAGGAGAAGAGCTAATGCCTCGCAAGGGTCCGGCACCGAAGCGGCCGCTGATCTCCGACCCCGTCTACGCCTCCCCGCTGGTCACCCAGCTGGTGAACAAGGTGCTGAAGGACGGCAAGCGGTCCCTGGCCGAGCGCATTGTCTACGGCGCTCTCGAAGGCGCTCGCGAGAAGACCGGCACCGACCCGGTCGTCACGCTGAAGCGCGCGCTCGACAACGTGAAGCCCACCATCGAGGTGAAGAGCCGCCGCGTCGGTGGCGCCACCTACCAGGTGCCGATCGAGGTCAAGCCCGGCCGCTCCACCACGCTGGCGCTGCGCTGGCTGGTCTCCTTCTCGCAGCAGCGCCGCGAGAAGACGATGATCGAGCGCCTGCAGAACGAGCTGCTCGACGCGAGCAACGGCCTTGGCGCCAGCGTCAAGCGCCGCGAAGACACGCACAAGATGGCCGAGTCGAACAAGGCCTTCGCGCACTACCGCTGGTGATGACAGCCCGGCTGCCGATAGAAGCCATGCCGGGCCCCACGTTCGAGACAGGGGAACATTCTCGTGGCACGTGAAGTGCTGACCGACCTCAACAAGGTCCGCAACATCGGCATCATGGCGCACATCGACGCCGGTAAGACCACCACCACCGAGCGGATCCTGTTCTACACCGGGATCAACTACAAGCTCGGCGAAGTCCACGACGGCGCCGCCACGATGGACTGGATGGAGGAGGAGCAGAAGCGGGGTATCACCATCACCTCGGCTGCCACCACCACCTTCTGGAACGACTACCAGATCAACCTGATCGACACCCCCGGGCACGTCGACTTCACCGTCGAGGTGGAGCGCAACCTGCGGGTGCTCGACGGCGCGGTCGCGGTCTTCGACGGCAAGGAAGGCGTCGAGCCGCAGTCCGAGCAGGTCTGGCGGCAGGCGGACAAGTACGACGTCCCGCGCATCTGCTTCGTCAACAAGATGGACAAGCTGGGCGCGGACTTCTACTACACCCTGCAGACCATCACGGACCGTCTCGGCGTCCGGCCGCTGGCCATCCAGCTGCCGATCGGCGCGGAGAACGACTTCGAGGGCGTCATCGACCTGGTCCGGATGAAGGCCCTGGTCTGGCGTGGCGAGGTCCAGAAGGGCGACGACTACGCCGTCGAGGACATCCCGGCCGAGCTGGCCGACCGCGCCGCCGAGTACCGCGAGAAGCTGGTCGAGGCCGTCGCCGAGACCGACGACGCGCTGATGGAGAAGTTCCTCGAGGGCGAGGAGCTGACCCAGGACGAGATCAAGGGCGGCATCCGCCACCTGGTCGTCACCCGCGAGGCGTTCCCGGTCCTGGCCGGCTCCGCGTTCAAGAACAAGGGCGTGCAGCCGATGCTGGACGCGGTCATCGACTACCTGCCGTCGCCGCTCGAGGTGCCGCCGGTCGAGGGCCTGCTTCCGGACGGCGAGACCCCGGTCACCCGCCACGCGACGACCGAGGAGCCGTTCTCGGCTCTGGCGTTCAAGATCGCCGCGCACCCGTTCTTCGGCAAGCTGACCTACATCCGGGTCTACTCGGGCAAGGTCGCCTCCGGCGCCCAGGTCGTCAACGCGACCAAGGAGCGCAAGGAGCGCATCGGGAAGATCTTCCAGATGCACTCCAACAAGGAGAACCCGGTCGACGAGGCCCTGGCCGGCCACATCTACGCGGTCATCGGCCTGAAGGACACCACGACCGGGGACACCCTGGCCGACGCGCAGAACCCGGTCGTCCTCGAGTCGATGACCTTCCCGGACCCGGTTATCCGGGTGGCCATCGAGCCGAAGACCAAGGCCGACCAGGAGAAGCTGTCCCTGGCGATCCAGAAGCTCGCCGAGGAGGACCCGACTTTCCAGGTCCAGCTCGACGAGGAGACCGGTCAGACGATCATCGCCGGCATGGGCGAGCTCCACCTCGAGGTGCTCGTCAACCGGATGAAGTCCGACTACAAGGTCGAGGCGAACATCGGCAAGCCGCAGGTCGCCTACCGCGAGACCATCAAGAAGACGGTGGACAAGCTCGACTACGTCCACAAGAAGCAGACCGGTGGTTCCGGCCAGTTCGCGAAGGTCATCGTGAAGCTGGAGCCGCTCGAGCGCACCGACGGTGCTCTCTACGAGTTCGACAACAAGGTGACCGGTGGCCGCGTGCCGCGGGAGTACATCCCGTCGGTCGACGCGGGCGCGCAGGACGCGATGCAGTACGGCGTCCTGGCCGGCTACCCGCTCGTCGGGTTGAAGTTCACCCTGTTGGATGGCGCGTACCACGAGGTCGACTCTTCCGAAATGGCCTTCAAGATCGCCGGCTCCATGGCGATGAAGGAAGCCGCCCGGAAGGCCGGCCCGGTCATCCTCGAGCCGATGATGGCCGTCGAGGTCACGACTCCCGAGGACTACATGGGTGACGTGATCGGCGACCTCAACTCCCGCCGTGGCCAGATCCAGGCCATGGAGGAGCGCGCCGGTACCCGTGTCGTGAAGGCACTGGTCCCGCTGTCGGAGATGTTCGGCTACGTCGGCGACCTGCGGTCCCGTACCCAGGGCCGGGCGAACTACTCCATGGTGTTCGACTCCTACGCCGAGGTTCCCGCGAACGTCGCGAAGGAAATCATCGCGAAGGCGACGGGGGAGTAATCCCCTCCGCTCGCGGGCATTAAGGGACTCTCCTGAACGTCCGCAGCAACGACGAAGGAACATTCGCGGGGCGGCAGCCACGCTGCCCCGCGAGCACAAAGCAAATCCAGTCCAGGAGGACATTCCAGTGGCGAAGGCGAAGTTCGAGCGGAGCAAGCCGCACGTCAACATCGGCACCATCGGTCACGTCGACCACGGCAAGACCACGCTGACCGCGGCGATCACCAAGGTTCTGCACGACGCGTACCCGGAGCTGAACGAAGCCCGTGCGTTCGACCAGATCGACAACGCGCCGGAAGAGAAGCAGCGCGGTATTACGATCAACATCTCGCACGTCGAGTACCAGACCGAGAAGCGTCACTACGCGCACGTGGACGCCCCCGGTCACGCTGACTACATCAAGAACATGATCACCGGTGCCGCGCAGATGGACGGCGCGATCCTGGTGGTCGCGGCCACCGACGGCCCGATGCCGCAGACCCGCGAGCACGTGCTGCTGGCCCGCCAGGTCGGCGTGCCCTACATCGTCGTGGCGCTGAACAAGGCCGACATGGTCGACGACGAGGAAATCCTCGAGCTGGTCGAGCTGGAGGTCCGCGAGCTGCTGTCCTCGCAGGAGTTCCCGGGCGACGACGCGCCGGTCGTGCGCGTTTCCGGCCTCAAGGCCCTCGAGGGCGACCAGAAGTGGGCCGACGCCGTGCTCGAGCTGATGCACGCCGTCGACGACAACGTGCCGGACCCGGTGCGCGAGCTCGAGAAGCCCTTCCTGATGCCGATCGAGGACGTCTTCACGATCACCGGCCGCGGCACCGTCGTGACCGGTCGCGTGGAGCGCGGCCAGGTCAACGTCAACGAAGAGGTCGAGATCGTGGGTATCCGCGAGAAGTCGACCAAGACCACCGTCACCGGTGTCGAGATGTTCCGCAAGCTGCTCGACTCGGGCCAGGCGGGCGACAACGTCGGCCTCCTGCTGCGCGGCATCAAGCGCGAGGACGTCGAGCGCGGCCAGGTCGTCGTGAAGCCGGGCACCACCACCCCGCACACCGAGTTCGAGGGCCGGGTCTACATCCTGTCCAAGGACGAGGGCGGACGGCACACCCCGTTCTTCAACAACTACCGCCCGCAGTTCTACTTCCGCACCACGGACGTGACCGGCGTCGTGACGCTGCCCGAGGGCACCGAGATGGTCATGCCGGGCGACAACACGGACATCAGCGTCGTGCTGATCCAGCCGGTCGCCATGGACGAGGGTCTGCGCTTCGCCATCCGCGAGGGTGGCCGGACCGTCGGCGCGGGCCAGGTTACCAAGATCAACAAGTGACGTCGGCGCCCTGAATTCGGGTCAATACACCCCCGAGTTCAGGGCGTCAACTCACGTGTGCGACACTATTCAGGTTGCTCGTCCTGGGGCGGCCGAATCCTTATCGGTTTTCAATCGACTGGGTTCCGGCCGCCCTGGTATGAGCGGCCACGGTCCGTGGAGCTGTTCCTTCGGGTGAGGCTAGCGGGCAAAGGCCAGTAGGGACGACCCCGCGTCGGCCCGCGGCCTCCTCACGTAGAGGAAGACCAGGCAAGACGACGATCCTTAGGGATCCGTCTGTGCGGCGGGCGCGACACGCCCGACCGCGTGGACCGGGGACAGGGCCGTTGAACTGCTGAAACCCGGGCTCCGGCCCAGGTTGACGAGACAAAGCGGCACGAGACGACAAGGAACGCAGCCACCATGGCGGGACAGAAGATCCGCATCCGGCTCAAGGCCTACGACCACGAGGCGATCGACACCTCGGCGCGCAAGATCGTGGAAACGGTCACGCGCACCGGCGCCCGTGTTGTCGGGCCGGTGCCGCTGCCTACCGAGAAGAACGTTTACTGCGTCATCCGCTCGCCGCACAAGTACAAGGACTCGCGCGAGCACTTCGAGATGCGCACGCACAAGCGTCTGATCGACATCCTCGACCCGACGCCGAAGACGGTGGACGCGCTCATGCGCATCGACCTCCCGGCGAGCGTCGACGTCAACATCCAGTAAGCGTTGGGCGAGCGGCGGAGATAAGAACTCATGTCTGACAGGCAAATGAAGGGCATCCTGGGCACCAAGCTCGGCATGACCCAGGTCTTCGACGAGCAGAACCGGGTCGTCCCGGTCACTGTCGTCAAGGCCGGTCCGAACGTGGTGACCCAGGTCCGGACCACCGACAAAGACGGCTACGCGGCCGTGCAGCTGGCGTTCGGCGCGGTCGACCCGCGCCGGGTGAACAAGCCGCGCACCGGCCACTTCGACAAGGCAGGCGTGACCCCGCGCCGGCACCTCGCCGAGCTGCGCACCACCGACGCCGAGACCTACGAGGTCGGCCAGGAGATCACCGCCGAGGTGTTCGAGGCCGGGACCTCGGTCGACGTGACCGGTACCAGCAAGGGCAAGGGCTACGCCGGTGTCATGAAGCGCCACGGCTTCAAGGGCCAGGGCGCGAGCCACGGTGCGCAGGCCGTGCACCGCAAGCCGGGTTCCATCGGCGGCTGCGCCACGCCGGGCCGCGTGTTCAAGGGCCTGCGGATGGCGGGCCGGATGGGTAGCGACCGGGTCACCACGCAGGGCCTGACCGTGCACGCCGTGCGCGCCGAGGACGGCCTGCTGCTGATCAAGGGCGCGGTGCCCGGTCCCAAGGGCGGCCTGCTGTTCGTGCGCAGCGCCGCGAAGGGTGGAAACTGACGATGACGAGCGTCGAGCTGAAGACTCCGGCCGGTAAAGCCGACGGCACCGTCGAGCTCCCCGGGGAGATCTTCGACGTGCAGGCCAACGTCGCGCTGATGCACCAGGTCGTGGTGGGCCAGCTGGCCGCCGCGCGCCAGGGCACGCACGACACGAAGACCCGCGGTGAGGTCTCCGGTGGCGGCAAGAAGCCGTACCGGCAGAAGGGCACCGGTCGCGCCCGCCAGGGTTCGACCCGCGCGCCGCAGTTCGCCGGCGGTGGCGTCGTGCACGGCCCCACGCCGCGCGACTACACCCAGCGCACCCCGAAGAAGATGAAGGCCGCCGCTCTGCGTGGCGCCCTCTCGGACCGGGCTCGTGCGGGGCAGCTGCACGTCCTGACGGAACTGGTCACCGGCGAGAAGCCGTCGACCAAGACCGCCAAGACGGCGATCGCCGCCGCGACCCAGGCCAAGCGCGTTCTCGTGGTCCTGCACCGCGACGAGGAGCTCGCCTGGGTGTCCGCGCGGAACCTGCCGTACGTGCACCTGATCTGGGCTGACCAGCTCAACACCTACGACGTCCTGGTCAACGACGACGTCGTGTTCACCAAGGCCGCCTACGACGCGTTCGTGGCAGGTCCCGTCCGCGGGAAGGTCGTCAAGGCCCTCGCGCGTTCGAGCGAGGTTTCGGAAGGGAGTGACGAGAAGTGAGCTCGGTCGCCATTCCGGACCCCCGCGACATCCTGCTCGCGCCGGTGATCTCCGAGAAGTCCTACGGGCTGCTCGAGGACCACAAGTACACGTTCATCGTCCGTCCGGACGCCAACAAGACCCAGATCAAGATCGCGGTCGAGAAGGTGTTCGGCGTGAAGGTCGTCAGCGTCAACACGGCCAACCGCCAGGGCAAGCGGAAGCGGACTCGTACCGGCTTCGGCAAGCGCAAGGACACCAAGCGCGCCATCGTGACTCTTTCGCCTGAGAGCAAGGCGATCGAGATCTTCGGCGGACCCACCGCGTAAAGGACTGAGCTGACAATGGGCATCCGCAAGTACAAGCCGACGACCCCGGGTCGTCGCGGTTCGAGCGTCTCGGACTTCGCCGAGATCACCCGGTCCACGCCGGAGAAGTCGCTGCTGCGCCCGCTGAGCAAGACCGGCGGCCGCAACGCTTCGGGCAAGATCACCACCCGGCACAAGGGCGGTGGCCACAAGCGCGCCTACCGCGTGATCGACTTCCGTCGCCACGACAAGGACGGCGTGCCGGCCAAGGTCGCGCACATCGAGTACGACCCCAACCGCACCGCGCGCATCGCGCTGCTGCACTACGCCGACGGCGAGAAGCGCTACATCATCGCGCCGGAGAAGCTGAAGCAGGGCGACACGGTTGAGAACGGCCCCCGCGCCGACATCAAGCCGGGCAACAACCTGCCGCTGCGCAACATCCCGGTCGGCACCGTGATCCACGCGATCGAGCTCCGCCCCGGCGGCGGCGCGAAGATGGCCCGGTCCGCCGGCGCCCGCGTGCAGCTCGTCGCCAAGGACGGTCCTTACGCCCAGCTGCGTCTCCCCTCGGGCGAGATCCGCAACGTGGACGTGCGCAACCGCGCGACCGTCGGCGAGGTCGGCAACTCGGAGCACTCGAACATCAACTGGGGCAAGGCGGGCCGCAACCGCTGGCGCGGCAAGCGCCCGACTGTCCGTGGTGTCGTGATGAACCCGGTCGACCACCCGCACGGCGGTGGTGAGGGCAAGACGTCCGGTGGTCGCCACCCGGTGAACCCGAACGGCAAGCCCGAAGGCCGTACTCGCAAGAGCAAGCCGTCCGACAAATTGATCGTCCGCCGCCGGCGCACCGGCAAGAAGCGCTGAGCAGGGAGGTAGAAGCACATGCCACGCAGCCTTAAGAAGGGCCCGTTCGTGGACGACCACCTGCTCAAGAAGGTGGACGCTCTCAACGAATCGGGCAAGAAGACCGTGATCAAGACCTGGTCGCGGCGCTCCACGATCATCCCGGACTTCCTGGGACACACGATCGCGGTGCACGACGGCCGCAAGCACGTCCCGGTGTTCGTCACCGAGGCGATGGTGGGTCACAAGCTGGGCGAGTTCGCCCCGACGCGGACCTTCAAGGGCCACATCAAGGACGACCGCAAGTCGCGCCGCCGCTGAGCGGGCCAGAGAAAGTTAAGGGAAGCAGATGAACGCCCAGTCAAACGCCACGGCCGCAGCCGAAGAGCTGCCCTCGGCCGTCGCGCGGGCTCGTTTCGTCCGGGACTCGCCGATGAAGGTGCGCCGGGTGATCGAGCTCGTCAAGGGTCGTAGCGTCAGCGAGGCCTTGGCCGTGCTCCGGTTCGCGCCGCAGGCGGCCAGCACGCCGCTCGCGAAGGTCATCGCCAGCGCGGCGGCCAACGCCGAGAACAACCTCCAGCTGGACCCGGAGTCGCTCTGGATCAAGTCCGCGACCGCCGACGAGGGCCCGACCCTCAAGCGCATCCGTCCGCGTGCCCAGGGCCGTGCGTACCGGATCCGCAAGCGCACCAGCCACATCACCGTGGTGGTCGAGTCGCGGCCTGCGGAGAAGAAGAGCAACAAGAAGGCAGGTGGCCGGTAGTGGGCCAGAAGATCAACCCGCACGGCTTCCGCCTGGGTATCACCACTGACTGGAAGTCGCGCTGGTACGCCGACAAGCAGTACGCGGAGTACGTGGCCGAGGACGTCAAGATCCGCAAGCTGCTCTCCACCGGCATGGAGCGCGCCGGCATCTCCAAGGTCGAGATCGAGCGCACCCGTGACCGTGTCCGCGTCGACATCCACACCGCCCGGCCGGGCATCGTCATCGGCCGCCGCGGCGCGGAGGCCGACCGGATCCGCGGCGCGCTGGAGAAGCTGACCAAGAAGCAGGTCCAGCTGAACATCCTCGAGGTGAAGAACCCCGAGGCCGACGCGCAGCTGGTCGCACAGGGTGTCGCGGAGCAGCTGAGCAACCGCGTGGCGTTCCGCCGCGCGATGCGCAAGGCGATCCAGACCTCCATGCGCTCGCCGCAGGTCAAGGGCATCCGCGTGCAGTGCGGCGGCCGTCTCGGCGGTGCCGAGATGTCCCGTTCCGAGCACTACCGCGACGGCCGGGTCCCGCTGCACACGCTGCGCGCTGACATCGACTACGGCTTCTTCGAGGCCAAGACGACGTTCGGCCGCATCGGCGTGAAGGTGTGGATCTACAAGGGCGAGCTGGTCGGCGGCCTGAAGGCGCGCGCCGAGCGTGACGCCGCCGCGTCGGCCGCGGACCGCGCGCCGCGCCGCGACCGCGGCGACCGGCCGTCCCGCCCGCGCCGTTCCGGCGCGTCGGGCACGACCGCGACGTCGACCGAAGCCGGTCGGGCCGCCGCCCGAGAGGCAGACACCGGTGCCGCTGCTGCCGCGAAGAGCGGCGCGACTGAAGCGGCTCCGGCCGCCGAGACCGCAGAAAAGACGGAGGGCTGAGACGTGCTCATCCCGCGCAGGGTCAAGCACCGCAAGCAGCACTCCCCGAAGCGCCACGGCGCCGCCAAGGGCGGTACCAAGGTCAACTTCGGCGAGTACGGCATCCAGGCGCTTGAGCACAGCTACGTGACGAACCGGCAGATCGAGTCCGCTCGTATCGCCATGACCCGTCACATCAAGCGTGGCGGCAAGGTGTGGACCACGATCTACCCGGACCGCCCGCTGACCAAGAAGCCGGCGGAAACCCGCATGGGTTCCGGTAAGGGTTCGCCCGAGTGGTGGATCGCCAACGTGAAGCCGGGTCGCGTGATGTTCGAGATCAGCTTCCCGAACGAGGAGACCGCCCGCGAGGCGCTCCGCCGCGCGATCCACAAGCTGCCCATGAAGTGCCGCATCGTGACCCGGGAAGGTGAGTTCTGATGGCTAACGGAGCCGCACAGGCATCCGAGCTGCGTGAGCTCACCGCCGAAGAGCTCGTGCTGCGTCTGAAGGAGTACAAGGAGGAGCTGTTCAACCTCCGCTTCCAGATGGCGACCGGGCAGCTGGACAACAACCGTCGGCTGCGCACCGTCCGCACGGACATCGCGCGGATCTACACGGTCATGCGCGAGCGCGAGCTCGGCCTGTCCGTGGCGCCCGACGCCGAAAGTGAAGGTGCCGCATGAGCGAGGCTGCCACCGAGAAGACCGTCCGGAACTACCGCAAGGTCCGCGAGGGTTACGTCGTCTCGGACAAGATGGACAAGACGATCGTGGTCGAGCTCGAGGACCGCAAGAAGCACCCGCGCTACTCGAAGGTTCTCCGCAGCACCACCAAGGTCAAGGTGCACGACGAGAACAACGAGGCGGGCGTGGGCGACCGGGTCACCCTGATGGAGACCCGGCCGCTGTCGGCGACCAAGCGCTGGCGTCTGGTGCAGGTCGTGGAGAAGGCCAAGTAAGCAGGGCTCTTCAGGGAGTCCTTGGTTCCGCAAGGCTCGCGAGAGCGAGAACCAGCGCGACATACAGGAGTTGACGTGATCCAGCAGGAGTCGCGGCTTCGGGTTGCCGACAACACGGGCGCGAAGGAGATCCTTTGCATCCGCGTTCTCGGCGGGTCCGGGCGGCGCTACGCCGGCATCGGCGACATCATCGTCGCCACCGTGAAGGACGCCATCCCGGCCGCCGGGGTGAAGAAGGGCGATGTCGTCAAGGCCGTCATCGTCCGCACGGTCAAGGAGCGCCGTCGTCCGGACGGTTCCTACATCCGGTTCGACGAGAACGCCGCCGTGCTCATCAAGAACGACAACGAGCCCCGGGGCACCCGCATCTTCGGCCCGGTGGGCCGCGAGCTGCGCGACCGAAAGTTCATGAAGATCATTTCGCTCGCGCCGGAGGTGCTGTGATGAAGGTGAAGAAGGGCGACACGGTCGTCGTTATCGCCGGCAAGGACAAGGGCGCCAAGGGCAAGGTCATCCAGGCCTACCCGGACCGCGAGCGCGTTCTGGTCGAGGGTGTCAACCGGATCAAGAAGCACACCCGGATCACCCAGACCCAGCGCGGCGCGCAGTCCGGCGGCATCGTGACGCAGGAAGCGCCCATCCACGTCTCGAACGTGATGGTCGTGGACTCGGACGGCAAGCCGACCCGGGTGGGCTACCGCATCGGCGAGGACGGCAAGAAGGTCCGGGTCTCGCGCCGGAACGGCAAGGACATCTGACATGACCACCGCAGAGAAGATCGTGCCGCGTCTGAAGACCCGGTACCGCGAAGAGATCAAGGGCGAACTCCAGAAGGAGTTCTCCATCCCCAACGTGCACCAGATTCCCGGCGTCGTGAAGATCGTCGTGAACATGGGTGTCGGGGACGCCGCCCGGGACAGCAAGCTGATCGACGGCGCGGTCCGCGACCTCGCCCTGATCACCGGGCAGAAGCCGGAAATCCGCAAGGCCCGCAAGTCCATCGCGCAGTTCAAGCTGCGCGAGGGCCAGCCGATCGGCGCGCGCGTCACGCTGCGCGGCGACCGGATGTGGGAGTTCCTCGACCGGCTGCTGACCATCGCGCTGCCCCGTATCCGTGACTTCCGCGGCCTTTCGCCCAAGCAGTTCGACGGCAACGGCAACTACACGTTCGGTCTCAACGAGCAGTCGATGTTCCACGAGATCAACCCGGACGACATCGACCGCCCGCGCGGCATGGACGTCACCGTCGTCACGACCGCCACCACCGACGACGAGGGCCGGGCGCTGCTGCGCAAGCTCGGTTTCCCGTTCAAGGAGAACTGAGCCGATGGCCAAGAAAGCGCTAGTCAGCAAGGCTTCGAAGAAGCCGAAGTTCGCGGTGCGCGCCTACACCCGGTGCAACCGGTGCGGGCGTCCGCACTCGGTGTACCGCAAGTTCGGCCTGTGCCGGATCTGCCTCCGGGAGATGGCGCACGCGGGCGAACTGCCCGGTGTCCACAAGTCCAGCTGGTAAGGCTCGAAACTCTATTCCCAGTTCGCCACAGGCCCCGCCGCCCCGGCCGGAGACCTCTCCGGCCGGGCGAGGCGGGGAACCAGGCGAGAAAGGTTGACAGGTCACCATGACGATGACCGACCCGATCGCAGACTTCTTGACCCGTCTGCGCAACGCGAACTCGGCGTACCACGACGAGGTCGTGCTTCCGCACTCGAAGATCAAGGCGAACATCGCCGAGATCCTCAAGCGCGAGGGCTACATCGCGAGCTACCGCGACGAGCCGGGCGAGAAGCACAAGAACCTCATCGTCGAGCTGAAGTACGGCCCCAACCGCGAGCGGAGCATCGCCGGCCTTCGCCGCGTCTCCAAGCCGGGTCTGCGGGTCTACGCAAAATCGACCGAACTGCCGTCCGTGCTGGGTGGCCTCGGCGTCGCGATCATCTCGACGTCCGGCGGCCTGCAGACCGACCGGCAGGCCAAGCGCAACAACGTGGGCGGCGAAGTCCTCGCCTACGTCTGGTAAGGAAGGGGGCACAGACATGTCACGCATCGGAAAGCTGCCGGTCGCCGTCCCCTCCGGGGTCGAGGTGACCATCGACGGCCAGCACGTCAAGGTCAAGGGGCCGAAGGGCACCCTGGAGCACACCGTCGCCGAGCCGATCATCGTCGAGCGCGGCGAGGACGGCACGCTTCTGGTGAAGCGTCCGGACGACGAGCGCACGAGCCGGGCTCTGCACGGTCTTACCCGCACGCTGGTGAACAACCTCGTGGTGGGCGTGACCGCGGGCTACGAGAAGAAGCTCGAAATTCACGGCGTCGGTTACCGCGTGCAGGCCAAGGGCTCGGACCTCGAGTTCGCCCTCGGCTACAGCCACCCGGTCAAGATCGAGGCTCCGGAAGGCATCACCTTCAAGGTGGAGTCGCCCACCCGGTTCTCGGTCTCCGGCATCGACAAGCAGAAGGTCGGCCAGACCGCCGCGGTCATCCGCAAGCTGCGCCGCCCGGACCCGTACAAGGGCAAGGGCCTGCGCTACGAGGGTGAGAAGATCCGCCGCAAGGTCGGAAAGACGGGTAAGTGATGAGCGACACGACTACCACGAAGCGCAAGCCGGTCGGCAAGGACATCTCGACCCGCCGCCGCGTCGCCAAGACCCGTCGGCACTTCCGTCTCCGCAAGAAGATCAGCGGCACGCCGGTGCGTCCGCGCATGGTCGTCAAGCGGTCCTCGCGGCACATCACCGTGCAGGTGATCGACGACCTCGCCGGTCACACGCTGGCGTCGGCGTCCACCCTCGAAACCGACCTCCGGTCGTTCGAGGGCGACAAGAAGGCCAAGGCGGCGAAGGTCGGCGAACTGGTCGCTTCGCGCGCCAAGGACGCCGGCATCGAAGCCGTGGTGTTCGACCGTGGCGGCAACGCCTACCACGGCCGCATCGCCGCGCTTGCCGACGCCGCCCGCGAGGCGGGGTTGAAGTTCTGATGCACATGCTCGTGAATGGAAGGAAAGCCTGATGCCGGGACGTACACGGCAATTCGGCGGCGGCCAGGGCGGACCGGGTCAGGGCGGCAACGACCGCGGTGACCGTCGGGACCGTCGCGACCGGCGCGACGGCGGCCGTGGCGGGGCGGCCCAGGACAAGACCCCGCACCTTGAGAAGGTCGTGACGATCAACCGCGTCGCCAAGGTCGTCAAGGGCGGTCGTCGCTTCAGCTTCACCGCCCTGGTGGTCGTCGGCGACGGCGACGGTCAGGTCGGCGTCGGCTACGGCAAGGCCAAGGAAGTTCCCGCGGCCATCGCCAAGGGCGTCGAGGAAGCGAAGAAGAACTTCTTCCGCGTTCCGCGCGTCGCCGGCACCATTCCGCACCCGATCCAGGGTGAGGAAGCCGCCGGTGTCGTGCTGCTCCGTCCCGCCTCCGCCGGTACCGGTGTCATCGCCGGTGGCCCGGTGCGCGCGGTGCTGGAGTGCGCGGGCGTCCACGACGTGCTGTCGAAGTCGCTCGGCTCCGACAACGCCATCAACATCGTGCACGCGACCGTGGCGGCCCTGAAGGGGCTGCAGCGTCCGGAGGAGGTGGCCGCTCGCCGCGGTCTGCCGCTCGAGGACGTCGCCCCGGCCCGGATGCTGCGCCAGCGTGCCGGCCAGGGGGTCTGACATGGCTCAGCTCAAGGTCACTCAGGTCAAGAGCAAGATCGGCACGAAGCACGCTCACCGCGAGTCGCTGCGCACCCTCGGGCTGCGCAAGATCCGCCAGAGCGTCGTGCGTGAGGACACCCCCCAGGTGCGCGGCCTGATCCACACCGTCCGCCACCTGGTGGAGGTCGAGGAGGTCCAGGCATGACCGCCATCAAGATCCACCACCTTCGTCCGGCTCCTGGCGCCAAGCGCGACAAGATCCGCGTCGGCCGTGGTGAGGGTTCGAAGGGCAAGACGGCGGGTCGCGGCACGAAGGGCACCAAGGCCCGGAAGAACGTGCCCGCCGGGTTCGAGGGTGGGCAGATGCCCATCCACATGCGGCTGCCGAAGCTGCGTGGGTTCAAGAACCGGTTCCGCACCGAGTACCAGCCGGTGAACGTGGGCGACATCGCCCGGGTGTTCGCCGACGGTGGCAAGGTCGGTCCGGAGGAGTTGGCCGCTAACGGGCTTGTTCGCAAGGGCAAGCTTGTGAAGGTTCTCGGGAACGGGGACCTGAACGGGGTCAAGCTTGAGCTGACCGCGCACGCTTTCTCTGGCTCCGCCAAGGAGAAGATCGAGGCTGCTGGTGGTTCGGCCACCGTTAGCTGATCTGCGTTTGCGTTGATACGGGCTCGTCCGGTTTCTTACCGGGCGGGCCCGTTTCGTTTGGGGCTCGTCGCCTGGCGGCGACATTGCTGTGGTGATTGGCGGTGGGCACCCCGAAGCCTGAGTGTGCTGACGGTTCGGGGGTGTTTGTCAAGGCGGGAAAGATGCCTTGACAAACACCCCCGAACTGCAGGGAGGCTTCGTATCGGGGTGCGGGGGAGGGGCTGGGTGCACCGCTGGGTTGGGTGCATCGGCTGCGGGTCGCGGTGGGGAGTAGCGCCCCAATGTGGCATTGGGTGCATGCCGGCGGGCGGGGTTCGGTCCGTGAAGGACTCCTTGAGGGAATCTAAGTCCGTGAAGGGGCTCCTCACGGACGGGCGGGGTCGCCGAGGGTCGTGAGGGGAACCCTGGGGGAATCAGGGGCTGTGAAGGTTCCCCTCACGGACTTGGCAGCGGCCGTTTTCCGTGCTGTTGCGCCAAAGCCCGCCGAATGGTGCGGGCCGAACAGGTGATCATCTGTGCTCCGAGCGGCCCTACCTGCGGCTCTTCCGTGCCGTGCGGTCTCGCACTGAGACGTAAAACGCACACGCGCTGCGGGCGGCCCATGCGAAGCTGTTAGAGTCGGCGGCACGCTTCCGGGCCTGTTTGCCCTGAAGCGTTCCTGGCTTGCCAGTGAGTCAGACATCCCGCCGGTCTCGTACCGGCCAAGCCGATCGTCGGTTGGGACGACCGACGACGCCGAGGAGGTCCCCCGCGTGCTCAGCGCATTCCGCTCGGCTCTCGCGACGCCGGATCTACGCAAGAAGATCCTGTTCACGCTAGCCATCGTCGCGGTCTACCGGATCGGTGCAACCATCCCGGCTCCGGGGGTCTCGTTCGCCGCCGTGCAGGCCTGTACCGCACAGGCCGATCAGCAGGGCGTGTACCAGCTGCTCAACCTCTTCAGCGGCGGCGCGCTGCTGCAGCTGTCGCTGTTCGCGACGGGCATCATGCCCTACATCACCGCGAGCATCATCGTTCAGCTGCTCACCGTGGTCATCCCGCGGTTCGAGGAGCTGAAGAAGGAAGGCCAGTCCGGCCAGAACAAGCTGACCCAGTACACCCGGTACCTCACGATCGCGCTGGCGATCCTGCAGGCCACCGGCGTGGTCGCGCTGGCCGACCGCGGCACCCTGTTCCAGGGCTGCTCGCAGCCGATCATCCCGGACAACAGCATCTACTCGCTGACGCTGATCGTGGTCACCATGACCGCAGGCACCGCGGTGATGATGTGGCTGGGCGAGCTGATCACCGAGCGCGGCGTCGGCAACGGCATGTCGGTCCTGATCTTCCTGAACATCGCGGCCCGGATCCCGGCCGAGGGCGCCAACATCATCAGCAACGGCGGCGGCGTCGCGCTGGTCGTGGTCCTCGCGTTCGGCCTGGTGATCATCGCCAGCGTCATCTTCGTCGAGCAGGGCCAGCGCCGGATCCCGGTGCAGTACGCCAAGCGCATGGTCGGCCGCCGGATGTACGGCGGCACCTCGACCTACCTGCCGATCAAGGTGAACCAGGCCGGTGTCATCCCGGTCATCTTCGCCTCTTCGCTGCTGTACCTGCCGCAGCTGCTCAGCCAGCTGATCGGCGACCCGAACAGCAACGCGGGCTGGCAGGCGTTCATTCAGAACTACCTGGTCAACCAGAGCAGCTGGGTGCACATCCTGCTCTACTTCCTGTTGATCATCTTCTTCACCTACTTCTACATCACGATCACGTTCAACGTGGACGAGCGTGCGGAAGAGATGAAGAAGTTCGGCGGCTTCATCCCGGGCATCCGGCCCGGCCGTCCGACCGCCGAGTACCTCAGCTTCGTGCTGGGCCGGATCACGCTCCCCGGCTCGCTGTACCTGGGCATCATCGCGATCCTTCCGAACTTCTTCCTGTCCCTCACCGGCAGCGGGAACAACCAGAACTTCCCGTTCGGTGGCACGGCTGTGCTGATCATGGTGGGTGTCGGCCTCGACACCGTCAAACAGATCGAAAGCCAGCTGATGCAGCGCAACTACGAAGGGTTCTTGAAGTGACGCGACTGGTTCTCGTCGGCCCGCCCGGCGCGGGCAAAGGCACGCAGGCGGTTGCCCTGTCCGAGCAGCTGCGGATCCCGCACATCTCGACGGGCGACCTGTTCCGGGCGCACGTGGGCCAGGAGACGCCGCTCGGCCAGGAGGCCAAGCGCTACCTGGATTCGGGCGAGCTGGTCCCCGACTCGGTGACCAACGAGATGGTCCGCGAGCGGCTGGCCGAACCGGACGCGAAGGCGGGCTTCCTGCTCGACGGGTTCCCGCGCAACACCAAGCAGGCCGAGGTCCTCGGCGAGATGCTGAGCGAGTCCGACACCAAGCTCGATGCGGTCATCCAGCTCGACGTGGCCGAGGACGTCGTCGTCGGACGCCTCATGTCGCGAGGCCGCGCGGACGACACCGAGGACGTGATCCGCCGTCGCCAGCAGGTGTACGTGTCGGAGACCGCGCCGCTGCTGGAGTACTACGCCGACATCCTGGTGAAGGTGGACGGCGTCGGCGACGTGCAGGAGATCTCGGACCGCGTGCTGAAAGCGCTGCGCGACCGCACGTGAATCTCGGAGGATTGCGTGTTCTGCAAGTGCTCCGCCGCGGGCGCATGATCGAGGTCAAGACGCGCGGCGAGCTGGAGGCCATGCGGGCGGCCGGTCTCGTCGTCGCCCGCACCCTGGCCGCCGTGCGCGAGCGCGCGCGGCCCGGGGTCAGCACGGCCGAACTGGACGAACTGGCCGAGCAGACGATCCGCGACGCCGGCGCGGTGCCCTCCTTCAAGGGCTACCACGGGTTCCCGGCGTCGATCTGCGCGTCGGTGAACGAGCAGATCGTGCACGGCATCCCGTCGGCTGAGCAGGTGCTCGCCGAGGGTGACCTGATCTCGGTCGACTGCGGCGCGATTCTCGACGGCTGGCACGGCGACTCCGCGGTGACGCTGGAGATCGGCGAGGTCAGCGAGAAGGACCACGAGCTGTCCGCCGCCACCGAACGCGCGATGTGGGCCGGCATCGAGGCGGTCCGCGCGGGTTCCCGGCTCACCGACATCTCGTTCGCGGTGCAGACCGCCGCCGAGAAAGCGGGCCGGGAAGACGGCCGCGAGTACGGGATGATCCTGGAGTACGGCGGCCACGGCATCGGCCGCCAGATGCACATGGAGCCGTTCCTGCCCAACGTCGGCAAGCCCGGCAAGGGACCCCGGCTCAAGCCCGGCATGGCGCTCGCGGTCGAGCCCATGCTGACCGGCGGCAGCGGCGAAACCCTCGAACTGGACGACGGCTGGACGGTCGTCACCATCGACGGTTCGCGCGCCGCGCACTGGGAGCACACCGTCGCCATCACCGAGGACGGTCCCTGGGTGCTCACCCTGCCCGAAGAGTCCTGAGCGGCCACTCACACGGGTCTACTTGCACCCCGGCCGCCGGGCCATCGCACGGGTTGCGTACACTGTCAAGTCGGCGCGCTCATGCGCCGGTTCCAGCATGCTCGCGAATTCTCGCGAACCTCATGGACCCGGGGCCGAGTGTGGCCGAGCACCACCCAGTAAGCAAGGACTCGAGCTCAAAACCGATCACGCTGTGCACATCAAGCGTGCATCAGGGATTGCGGAGGACATGGCTAAGAAAGACGGGGCCATCGAGGTCGAAGGCCGCGTGGTCGAGCCGCTCCCCAACGCGATGTTCCGCGTCGAGTTGGAGAACGGCCACAAGGTCCTGGCACACATCAGCGGCAAGATGCGGCAGCACTACATCCGCATCCTGCCGGAGGACAGGGTTGTCGTGGAGCTGTCGCCCTACGACCTCTCCCGTGGTCGCATCGTCTACCGCTACAAGTGATCACGCCAGAGCCGAGCAGAGCAGGAAGCAGGAAGACGTGAAGGTCCAGCCGAGCGTCAAGAAGATCTGCGACAAGTGCAAGGTGATCCGCCGTCACGGCCGGATCATGGTGATCTGCGAGAACCTGCGTCACAAGCAGCGTCAGGGCTGACCACCGCACTGCAGCAGGCCGCTTGACGGCTAACCCACCCTCCCCGTACCTGCCGGACCGTGCGAACGGTCCGGCGCACCCCCGGACTTCAGGCCGGGGCCGGGACACCCGGGGCGCAAGCCACGGGCACGACAGGCGAGTCGGTTCCGGAACCGGACGGGGAGCAGACCTGAAGACGAACTCGAAAAAGGAGCACCAGTGGCACGACTCGCTGGCGTCGACCTTCCCCGCGAGAAGCGGTTGGAGATCGCGCTGACTTACATCTACGGGATCGGCCGTACCCGCTCGAAGCAGATGATCGCTGCTGCCGAGCTGAACGCCGACACCCGCGTCAAGGACCTCAGCGACGAGGATCTCGTCAAGCTGAAGGACTACATCGACGAAAACTTCAAGGTCGAGGGTGACCTTCGCCGTGAGGTGAACGCCGACATCCGGCGCAAGATCGAGATCGGGACCTACCAGGGTCTGCGCTGGCGTCGTGGTCTGCCGGTCCGCGGTCAGCGGACCAAGACCAACGCCCGCACCCGCAAGGGCCCGAAGAAGACGGTCGCCGGCAAGAAGAAGGCTGGCAAGAAGTGAGCACCCAGGGCAAGAAGGTCGTGCGCATGGGCGGTTCCGTCCGGCGCTCCGCGACCTGCGCTTCGCCCAAGGCGCTCTACGCCCGCCCGATGGCACTGCGCAACCTCTACACCGACGCCGGATCCATCATCCGCCGCGGGCAGCAGGAAGCGGTCGCCGCTCACCAAGAGAACGCGCGCTAACAGGAGATCCCTCAGAACATGCCACCCAAGAGCCGCACTGCGGGGGCCAAGAAGGTCCGCCGCAAGGAAAAGAAGAATGTTGCGCACGGTCACGCGCACATCAAGAGCACCTTCAACAACACCATCGTCTCCATCACGGACCCGACCGGTGCCGTGATCGCGTGGGCCTCCAGCGGCCACGTGGGCTTCAAGGGCTCGCGCAAGTCGACCCCGTTCGCCGCGCAGATGGCCGCCGAGAACGCCGCCCGCAAGGCGGCCGAGCACGGCATGAAGAAGGTCGACGTTTTCGTGAAGGGCCCGGGTTCGGGCCGCGAGACGGCGATCCGCTCGCTGCAGGCGGCCGGCCTCGAGGTCGGCACCATCCAGGACGTGACCCCGCAGCCTCACAACGGCTGCCGCCCGCCCAAGCGGCGCCGGGTCTGAGGAACGGGGAGGAGTACTAAGAAATGGCTCGTTACACCGGCCCCGCGACGCGTATTTCGCGTCGCCTCAAGGTTGACCTCATCGGCGGCGACCAGGCGTTTGAGCGTCGCCCCTACCCGCCGGGCCAGCACGGCCGCGGGCGCATCAAGGAGTCCGAGTACCTCCTGCAGTCGCAGGAGAAGCAGAAGGCTCGCTACACCTATGGCGTTCTCGAGCGCCAGTTCGTCCGGTACTACAAGGAAGCCGTCCGGCGTCCGGGCAAGACCGGTGAGAACCTGCTGCAGATCCTGGAGTCCCGGCTGGACAACGTGATCTACCGCGCCGGCATCGCCCGCACCCGCCGCCAGGCGCGGCAGCTGGTGAGCCACGGCCACTTCCTGGTCAACGGCGTCAAGGTCAACGTGCCGTCCTACCAGGTCACCAAGTGGGACATCATCGACGTCAAGCCGAAGTCGGCGGGCACCCTCCCGTTCGTCGCGGCGAAGGAAGCCTTCGGCGAGCGTCCGATCCCGGCGTGGCTGCAGGTCGTTCCGTCGACTCTCCGCGTGCTGGTTCACCAGCTCCCGGAGCGCGCGCAGATCGACGTTCCGGTTCAGGAGCAGCTGATCGTCGAGCTTTACTCGAAGTAACCGGTCTCTGCGACTGGTTACCGGGCGGCGGCGCCCACAGTGCGCCGCCGCCACGCCATCCCTTCGACGTCATATGGCGGGCGTCGTCTGGAAAGGAAACTAAGAAATGCTGATTTCCCAGCGGCCGGCTCTCGGCGAAGAGACGGTCAACGAGACCCGCTCCCGGTTCACCATCGAACCGCTGGAGCCCGGCTTCGGCTACACGCTCGGCAACTCGCTGCGGCGCACGCTGCTGTCGTCCATCCCGGGCGCGGCCGTGACGAGCATCCGCATCGACGGCGTGCTGCACGAATTCACCACCGTTCCCGGGGTGAAGGAAGACGTCACCGACATCATCCTGAACCTGAAGGAACTGGTCGTGTCCTCGGAAGAGGACGAGCCGGTCACCATGTACCTGCGCAAGCAGGGCCCGGGTGAGGTCACGGCTGCCGACATCGTGCCGCCCGCGGGCGTCACCGTGCACAACCCGGATCTGCACATCGCGTCGCTGAACGGCAAGGGCAAGCTCGAGATCGAGCTGGTCGTCGAGCGCGGCCGCGGTTACGTTCCGGCCCTGCAGAACAAGCAGGCGGGCGCGGAGATCGGCCGGATCCCGGTCGACTCGATCTACTCGCCGGTGCTGAAGGTGACCTACAAGGTCGAGGCCACCCGTGTCGAGCAGCGCACCGACTTCGACAAGCTGATCCTGGACGTCGAGACCAAGCCGTCGATCACCGCGCGCGACGCGGTCGCTTCGGCGGGCAAGACGCTGGTGGAGCTGTTCGGTCTCGCTCGCGAGCTGAACGTCGACGCCGAGGGCATCGAGATCGGCCCGTCGCCGCAGGAGGCGGACACCATCGCCGCCTACGCGATGCCGATCGAGGACCTGGACCTCACCGTCCGGTCGTACAACTGCCTGAAGCGCGAAGGCATCCACACCGTTGGCGAGCTGGTCTCGCGCAGCGAGGCGGACCTTCTCGACATCCGCAACTTCGGCGCCAAGTCGATCGACGAGGTCAAGCTGAAGCTCGTCGGCCTCGGCCTCGCGCTGAAGGACAGCCCGCCCGGGTTCGACCCGTCCGCGGCTGCCACCAGCTACGACGGCGAAGGCTGGTCGGAAGGGGTCGCCGGCATCGGCGGCGGGATTTCGGACGACGGCCACGACGATGGCCAGGACTACGCAGAGACCGAGCAGCTCTGAGGCCTCGTGCCCGGACGCTGTGAGCTGAACTAGGAGAAAGTCATGCCCACCCCTACCAAGGGAGCCCGGCTCGGCGGGTCTGCCGCGCACGAGCGGCTGATCCTGGCCAACCTGGCCACTCAGCTGTTCGAGCACGGCAAGATCACGACGACCGAGGCCAAGGCCAAGCGGGTCCGCCCGCTGGCCGAGAAGCTGATCACCAAGGCGAAGCGGGGCGACCTGCACAACCGTCGCCTGGTGCAGAAGGTCGTCCGGGACAAGGACGTCGTGCACAAGCTGTTCGCCGAGATCGGCCCGCACTTCGCGGAGCGCGCCGGCGGTTACACCCGCATCACCAAGACGATGCCGCGCAAGGGCGACAACGCCGCCATGGCCGTCATCGAACTGGTCGCGGAGAAGACCGTGACGTCCGAGGCCGAGCGCGCTCGCGGCACCAAGTTCGCCAAGGACGAGGTCGCCGCCGCTCCGGTCGCCGAGGAAGCCGCTGAGGCCCCCGAAAAGGTCTCAGCGACCGAAGAGGCCCCGGCCGAGGCTCCGGCCGCCGACGAGGCTGCCGCTTCGGACGACGCCGACGCCAAGAAGGACTGAGTCCTGCCGGCACTGTCTACATCGGACGAGCCCGCCGCTCCCCACGGGGAGGGCGGGCTCGTTCGTCTGCGCCTTGACGTCAGCTACGACGGCACGGACTTCTCCGGCTGGGCCCGCCAGCCCGGCCGGCGCACCGTGCAAGCCGAACTGGAGCAGGCGCTGCAGCGTCAGCCGCCGGGGGAGTCGGTGCCGAAGTCCGTGGTCGTCGCGGGCCGCACGGACGCCGGAGTGCACGCCACCGGACAGGTCGTGCATGTCGATGTGGTCCCGTTCGCGCCGGGCGCGCCAGGCCGGATTCCGGTGGACGAACAGGGAATCCCGGACCTGACCCGCATGCGCGGCCGCTGGAACAAGCTTCTGCCCGCCGACGCGCGGGTCCTTGAGGCCCGGGTGGCTCCGGATGGGTTCGACGCGCGGTTCTCCGCCATCCGGCGGCACTACCGTTATCGCGTCTCAGATGCGCCGTGGGGCGTAGATCCGTTGCGCCGCAACGACACGCTGGCTTGGGGTCGTCCACTGTCGACAGAGCGGATGAACGCTGCCGCCGCGGAATTGCTGGGCTTGCAGGACTTCGCCGCGTACTGCAAACAGCGCGAAGGCGGCACGACGATTCGTGAGCTGCAGCGTCTGGAGTGGACTCGGATCGACGAGCATCTGCTGGAAGTCCAGGTCAGCGCGGACGCGTTCTGCCATTCGATGGTCCGCAGCCTGGTCGGGGTATTGCTGCTCGTGGGGGACGGGCGGCGGGGAACCAGCTGGCCGGGCGAGGTTTTGGCGAGCGGGGAGAGGGACAGCGCGGTCGCTCCGGCGCACGGGCTGACGTTGACGGCGGTGGACTACCCGCCGGACGAGCTGCTGGCCGCGCGGGCGGAGCAGACGCGGAATGTGCGGTCGTCGACCGAGCTTTAGCCCGGGCCAGCCAAAAGAGCCGGACGTGCCTGATACCAGAGTGGTATCATCGGCGTCATGGCGATGACTCTGCGGTTGAACGACGAGCTGGAACGTGCGCTCGCGTTGCTTGCCGAAGCGGACGGGGTGAGCAAGCACGAAGCGGTAGTGCGGGCGATCGCGGACGCCGCGGCCCGCCGGGTCCGGGACGACCGGGTGCGCGAACTTTCCAGCGAAGGCCGTTCCCGCTACGCCTCCCTGCTTGATCGCCTGGCGCAGTGAAGTTCGAGTACCTGACGCTCGACGATCTGCTCCTGCTGTCGGCCGACCTCCGGGTGCCCGGGGTGCGCGACCTCGGCTTGCTCGACGCGGCGGCGCACCGGCCGCAGTCCTCGCTGATGGGGCAGGACGCTTATCCCAGCCTGCACGAGAAAGCCGCGGTGCTGCTGGAATCCATCGTCCGGAACCACCCGCTGATCGACGGGAACAAGCGTCTTGGCTGGATGTCGGTGTTCGTCTTCCACGGGCTGAACGGCTACGACCTGGACGCCCCGGAGGACGAGGCGTACGACCTGGTGATCGCGACCGCGACCGGAACTTTGCCGTATCAGTCGGTGGCCGAACGGCTGGCGGAGTGGTCTCACGCGGTGCGCACACCCGCCGAACACTGAAAACGGTGAAGGCCTCCTCGCGGAAATCCGCAAGGAGGCCTTCACCGGTTGACCGTGCTCAGTCGCCGCGCCGAACCGGCCCGAGCAGCTGCTGTTCCTTCTGCGTCGTAACCAGCCGCAGCGGACGCCACAGGTTCGTGCCCAGCGCCACGACCTGGTCGTCCTTCAGCGTGGTCAGCTGGCGCATCATCTGCGGCGGCAACCGCCAGATCCGGGCCGCCAGTTCGGCCTGTCCGGCGGGCAGCCGCTGCATCAGCACGAGGTCCGCGGCGTTCGCCGTGGTGCCTGCCTGCGGGTGCAGGTACGGCAGGACGTACACCGTCGTCTGCCACGGCGACCTCGGCGGGAAGAGGTCCTGCGGGGTCGGGCCGCCGTCGGTCACCACCAGCAGCGGGGCGTCCTCGGACGGGCGGGGCAGCTCGACCGGCGAAAGCCGGCGGATCTGCACCAGCGGCGACGGCCGTCCGTCGCGGCTTCCGGCGGCCTGCTGCAGTACCTGCCACGCGGCGGGACGTCCGGTGGCCACAACCACCCAGGCACCGGTCGCCATGGCACGCATCGCGACCTGACGGGCCAGGTAGAGGCCGCCGACGAGCACGATGCGGGTCGGCTGCGAGCGCAGCGCGGACACCGTCAGCGGCTCGCCCTTGAGGCCGGAGCCGAGGACGACACCGCCGCGGTCGCCGGACGGGCTGATCGCGTCGAGCATGGCCGGGTCGACCGTGAACTCCGGGGCGACGCCTGTGTTGGGCCCAGCGTCACGTACGCGGGCACTCATGCCGCTCATGCGGTCCCTCCGATCGGCAGCGTCGCGGAGAACGCCGAGACCTGCATGCCCTTCAACGGGGTCAGGTCGACGTCCAGCCGCTCCGCGATGCTCTGCAGCCGCTGGTCGGCGGCGTCCAGCTCACGCGGGTTGCGGGCACTGAGCCGCACCACGCCACGCAGGCCGATGCGGCCCTCGTCGGCGGACGGCGAGATCGCCATGGCGACCGTCGCGGACAGCGCGCGCACGCTGGTGAGCCCGTTGAGGCTGCCGCTGATCTTGCCCTTGGGCCAGCCGGTGATCGCGTAGCTGGAGTGCCCGATGCCGGCCGCGGTGACGCCGGTCCAGCTCTCCTGCAGGCTGACCTTCTCGTTCGAACCGGCGACCGCGGTGAGTTCGGCGGCCGAGATGCTGGCGCGCAGCAGTTCGTCCGGGTCGAGCGGCCGGGTCGGCACGCCCTGGGACTCCAGTGCGTTGCGCACCCGCGACAGCGCGCCGATCATCGCGCGGTGCGCGCCGACGACGCCGCCGCCGCGTTCCCGGATCGCCTCCGGGCAGCGCCGCGGGTCCAGCCGGACCGCGATCCACGTGGTCCGCCGGGCGGCCGCGGGCAGCGGGCCGAGCACCTCGAGATAGGAGCTGAGTGCCGGGGCGTCCGCGGGCATCGCGGCCGAACCCGGGTAGCTGTGCCAGATCATCTGGATGGAATCCAGCAGCACGCCGCGGTCTTCCAGGCACGGCGCGAGCGCGGACAGCGGAAGGCTGGGCGCGCCGCCTGCCTGGGAGATCATCGCCGGCATCGGCTCGACGAGCAGGACCGCGGTCCACGTGCCGTCGTTCCAGGCGATACCGACTTCCTGCCGTTCGTGGTCGACGGCGTGCGCCACCACGAGGTCCGGCACGGCCAGCCGCAGCAGGCTGACGCGGGCGTCCTCGGGACCGGTGACGGCGCTTTCCTCGGCGAGTTCCTCGATGCTGGTCGGCGGCGGCGGAGTCGCCACGCGGCCGTGCGCGCGGAACCGGTACCGCAGCGTCAGCGAGAGCCACTGGGTGAACCAGCGGCCGCCGACGCGCAGGAACGCGAAGATCAGGCCGAGCGCCGCGACGCCGATCGCGACGTACTTGAGCTGCATGTTGATCGCCAGCAGCACGAGACCGATCGCGACGCCGACTTCCAGCACGACGAGGTTGACCACCGGCAGCGGGCCGAGCGAGATGCCGCCGGAACGCCGCCGCGAGGGCGGGGCCATCCGGAGCGCGGTCGCGGTGCCGCCGCCGGTCGGGGCGGGCTCGCCGCTTTCCGGGCCGCCTCCGCTGTTCGGGCCGCCAGGTCCACCCGGGCCGCCGGGACCGCCGCCGCCAGGACCGCCGGGCCCACCGGGGCCGCCGCCTCCGGGGCCGCCAGGCCCGCCGGGGCCACCAGGTCCGCCAGGTCCGTTGCCGCCGGGACCGCCAGGACGGGGTCCGCCGGGGCCGTTACCGCCAGGACGTCCGGTCCGCGGGCCACCCGGTCCGCCGGGGCCGCCAGGACCACCCGGTCCGCCGGGCTTGGGTCCGCCGGGACCAGGCTTAGGCCCGCCGGGTCCACCGGGACCTCCGGGGCCGCCAGGCTTGGGTCCGGGAGCACCGGGCTTGGGAACGCCGGGGCCGGGAGTGACCGGTCCGCCAGGCCGTCCGGGTCCGCCCGGTCCGCCGGGACCTCCCGGCCCGCCAGGACCGCCGGGGCCACCGGGGCCACCGGGGCCGCCAGGACCACCGGGAGCACGAGGAGGCATGCCGGGGCCGCCGGGAGCCGCGCCGGGCCCGCCCGTTCTGCCGGGCCGCTGCGGCGGACCCGGGGGACGTCCCCCGGGAGGCGGTGGCGGTCCCTGCGGACCAGGCGGACGTGGAGGCGTGCTGACGGACATCCGCGCGTTCTCTTCCCCTCGTGAGTGCTGCGTACCCGGAAAGCCGGTCCCGGGATGCCTGACCCTAACCGGAGTTGGTAGAAACCCCACACCAGACGGTCCCCGTACGGCTATCCTGCGGAACCGTACCGCGACGGGGAGGACTGTAGGTCGAGAATGCCATCAACACCCACGACTAAGTCTCAGGTTCAGGCATACAAGTTCGTCCTGCGCAGGATGCAGTCCGCGCTGGTCCGCCGTGATGCGGTGATGCTGCACGACCCGATGCGCTCGCACGGGCGCGCCACCACGGTCGGCGTGATCCTCGGTGTCCTCGGTGCCGTCGTCTTCGTGCTGTGGGGACTGCTGAGTCCCGCGCCTTCGGTGCCGTCGTCGGACAACATCGTGATCGGCGAGCAGTCCGGCACTGTGTATGTCGTCACGGGCAACCCGGCGCGGCTGATCCCCACCTTCAACCTCGCGTCGGCGCGGCTGATCCTCATGGCGCAGAAGCAGCAGGGCGGCCAGGGGCAGGCGCAGGGCCAGGGCGGCCAGCAGCAGGCGGCGGAGGCGAAGAACCCGACTGTCGTCTCGGATGAACAGTTGAAGAACATGCCGCGCGAGAAGCTCACCGGCATCCCGGACGGCCCGCAGCTGCTGCCGTCGGCGGACCAGCGGATTTCACCCAACTGGGCGGTCTGCGACGAGGTGGTGCTCGATCCGTCGCTGCCGCAGCAGGACTCGGTGAACAAGACCAACACCGACGTCATCGCCGGCATCGACAAGCTCGGCGGCGAACTGCGGGAGGACCAGGCGCTGCTCGGCGACGCGGGCAACGGCAAGACCTACCTCATCTACCGGCTGCCGGCGACGCAGAGCAGGCCGAACGCGAACACCGTGCGCGCCGAGGTGCCGTCCGGCAGCAGCGACCCGGTGCGGTCCGCGCTGCATCTGCCGACGAAGTCGCGCAAGGTGTCGCAGGCCTTCCTGAACGCGATCCCCGAGGTCACCAAGCTGACGCCGCCGCTGGTGGACGGCGACAACACGACGCCGTCGAGCAGCTTCGACGGCCTGACCGTCGGCAACGTCTTCTCGACCCAGCCGACCGGCGGGGCGCAGGAGTACTGGCTCATCGCGAAGAACGGCATCCAGAAGGTGTCGCCCGCGGTCGCGGACATCGTCCGCACGGCGAAGACCAGCGGCACGGCCACCACTCCGACGCTGGGCCTCGACAAGATCAACAACGTCAAGGTGCTGCAGCCGGGCGACCCCGGCTACGTGAAGGTCGACGACTACCCGAAGATCGTGCCGACCGTCCTCGACGCCACGCAGGGCTCGCCGGTGGCGTGCCTCGGCTGGTCCCTCAACGCCGACCACAGCCAGGCGCACACCTCGGTCTACATCAACAAGCAGATCCCGGTGGAGAAGAACGCGGACGGCACCTCGAAGATCATCAACGTCAGCAACACCGGCCCGAACGGCGTGCCGATCACCGGCTTCTACATGCCGACCGGGTACGGCGCGGTGGTGCAGTCGGCCACCGAATCGGAGAAGACCTTCGGCAAGGGCCCGATCCAGCTGATCTCCGACCGGGGCATCCGGTACGGCGTGCCGGACGCGGCGACCGCGGACGAACTGGGGCTGAACAACCGGCTCCCCGCGCCGGAATCGATCATCGGGCTGCTGCCGACCGGTGCGTCGCTGAACGTGCAGAACGTGATGAAGCAGTTCGACTCGGTGCCGATCGACCCGAACGCGGGCTCGTACAAGCAGGCGGCCGGACAGCAGCAACCCGCCGGGAACTGACTGCGGGTTCCGTCCGTCACACTCGGACATAGCCGGGTGAGCGGAGGGAACAACGTGGCAGCGCCGGGAAGCAGTCCGGGAACAAGCGCCGTGCGGATCGAGGGCGCGGTCGTCGGCGGCTACGCGGCGAAAGTCGCGCAGGCGGCCGACGAACTGGAGACCGCCGCGGGCGAGGTGGGCGCGAAAGCGACCACCGCTGAGGCGTACGGCGAGATGGCCGCGCGGCTGGGCGTGCCGGAGTCGTACGCACAGGCGTCGCAAGCGCTGCGCGGCCAGCTCACCACCGGGGTGGCCGCGCTGCGGTCGGTCACCGCGGCGCTGGAGCAGCTCACCACCGGCCACGCCGAGCGGGACGCCGACGCGGCCGAGCGGATCGAGCGCGCCGGGAGGATCTCGTGACGGAGCCGTCTCTGGCGTACGTGACCGATCTCGCCCACGAGCTGGGGGTGACCGATCCGGTCGCCACGTACTACCGGCCGCTCACCGGCCGCTGGGAGGAGCTGGACGCGGAGGCGGAAAGCCTGCGCGCCGCGGCCCGCACGGCGGCCAGGGTGTCCACGGATCTCGCGGAGGACCTCGGCCGGATCGACGCGTCGTGGTCCGGTCCCGACGCGGACGCGTTTGTCGCCTACCTGGGTGAAATCCGCGCCGCGAGCGAGGGCGCGGAGGACGCGCTCGACGCGCTGGCCGGTTCGCTCGACCAGCTCACCGAATCGCTGCGCAAGATCGCGGGCGCGGCGGAGGAGGTGCTGGTCGACGCGGCCGATCTGCTGTCCGAATCGGCGATGCTGCCCAGCGGCGGGGCTTCCCGGGCACGGTCGCAGATGCGCGAGACCGAGCAGTCGCTGAAGTCCTTGCACGAGGCGGCGGAGGACGTGCTGCGCGAGTTCGGCCGGTTGTGCGCTGGCGTGGACGCACCGGCCGGGGCGCCGTCGAGCATTGAGCTGCGGCACCACTATCCGGCGCAGCAGTTCCGGCTGCACGACGCTGATTCGCCCGCGCCCGCTGCGGGGGCCAGCGCCGAGGCCGGAGAGTCCACAGCGGCCTCTTCAGCGTCCTCTTCGGACGATTCGGTGAGCCCGTCCGCCGCGGAGAACTCCCATCACCCCAAGGAAACCGCCGCCGACCCGCGGCTGGAGCAGGGTCAGGCGGGCATTCCGCCAGCCGAGCCGATCGCTCCGGCCCCGCAGCCCGCGGCGGCGAACCAGGGCTCGGGCACGTCGATGATGCCGATGATGGGCTTCGCCGGTATGGGCGGCGGAGGCGGTGGCGGCGGCAGTGCGTCGCACAAACCGAAGCAGCGTACGGCGGCGAAGACGTCCGAGATCTTCGGCGAGCCCGCACAGGTGACTCCGCCGGTCATCGGCCAGGACCCGCCCGCGAAGCGGCCTGAGAAGGACGGTAAGCCGCCAAAACCCGCAAAGTGACCTCGTGAGTGGCTACGCCGGTTAGAACCGGCGTAGCCACTCACGACAGCAAAAGGGCCGCCCCCCGCAGCGATCGCGAGGAGGGCGGCCCTTTTGCGTAGCTACCGGGGCGGTGCGGTCCCGGACCGGTTCCGCCGGATCGTGTGCACCACGAACAGCGTGATCAGCAGCGCCGCCACGCCACCGCCGGTGCCGGCGAGCGCGACGATCATCGGCGTCGAGCTGATGCCGTCGGCCGGGGGCAGTTTGGCCTCCTGCACTACCGGCTTCGGCAGCGCGAGGTTGCCGGTGTCGCCCGGCAGGTTCGCGGTGAGCGCGGCCACCGGGTCGATCACGCCGTAGCCGACGAAGTTGTCGCGTCCGCCGGGAGCGGCCGGGTGCTGCGCGGTCGCCTTGAGCCGCTTCACCACGTCGCGCGCGGGCATGTTCGGGAACATCGAGCGGACCAGCGCGGCGACGCCCGCGACGTACGGCGCGGCGAAGCTGGTGCCCTGGATCGGCGACGGGGTGCCGTTCGCGATGGTCAGGTTCGCCAGCCCGGTCGAGTGCTCCGCCGGGTCGAGCGAAATGATCTTGGTGCCCGGCGCGGCGACGCCGACCCACGGGCCGTGCACGCTGAACGGCGCGATGCCGCCGTCCTCCTGGATGGCGCCGACGGACAGCACGTCGTCGGAGAACCACGGCGGCGTGACGACCGACTTGGGCTTGTTCGGGTCGCCCTGGTCGTTCTGCGGGCAGCTTTCCGAGACGTTGCCCGCGGCCGCGATGACCACGATGTTGCGCTCGGCCGCGTAGTGCACCGCGGCCTGGACCTTGCGCTCGCCCTCCTGGATGTCGCCAGGAGCGGTGCCCGCGCGGCAGTGGTCGACCGACATGTTGATCACGCCGGCCCGTTCGCTGTCGGCGATGCCGCGGATGATCTGCGCGAGCGTGTTCAGCGTGCCCGCGGTGCCCTCCTTGGCCAGCTGCCGGTTGTCGCCCTTGTTGTCCTGCTGCGGCGACGTGCCGCCCGGCTTCTCGCCGCCGGTGCCGGTGCCGCCGCCGGACGACGGCGGGAGCTGGTTGTTGCTGCTGCCCGGCGGCTGCTCGGTCCCGCCCGCGGGCGGCTGCTCGGTCCCGCCGGACGGGGGATTCGCGGGCTGCTGCGGGCTGTCGTCCTTGGCGTAGTTCTCGCTCAGCTGCCGGTAGGAGACGATGCGCGCTTCCGGGGCCACGCCGATGAAGCCGACCTTCGGGTCCTGCGGGTTGCCCGCGATGATCCCGGCGACCTCGGTGCCGTGGCCGTCGCAGTCCTGCAGGCCGTCCGGCGCTCCGTTGTCCGGATGCGCGACGTAGTCCCCGCCGCTTTCCACCCGGTCCTGGAACCACGGATGCGGCGTGACGCCGGTGTCGATCACGGCGACCTTCTGGCCTTTTCCGACCGATCCGGTCGCCGCGCGGACGATCTCCTGCGCCCGCTGCAGCTGCAGGTACTCCTGGCCCCACGGGCGGGTGTTGATCTCGACGTTCTGCCCGAGACTGCGCTGCACGCAGTCGTTTTTCTTCTTGTACGTCGTGTCCGGGCCGTGGGTGTCGGCCGGCGGCTGATCGCCGGGGCCCAGCGGCGGCGGAGTGGCCCAGGTGCCCGCGGGCGCGGTGACCGTCTGCGCGGACGCGGGCGCGGCGGCGAACGGGGACATGATCCCGAGCCCGGCCGCGAACAGTGCCACCCCGGTCCGGCCGGGAAGGCCGAGCTTGCGGGGGAAAGAACGGCGGGAGCCCATGGCGCGGCTCACTTGAGGTTGAGGTGGCGCAGCGTCGAGTAGAGGTCCATCACGCCGAGGGCGAGCGGCAGCACCACGGCGATGCAGATCGCCTCGATGATCTCCACGGTGCGCCGCAGCGGCGGCGAGAAGCGCTGGTCCGGGAAGACCACGCCGACCACGAGGGCGGCCGCGGCGATCAGGATCAGCGCGCCGAAGACGTACAGCAGCCGCTGCTCGGCGGTGGCCGAGAAGAACAGCCAGCCGAGCAGGATGCCCGTCGCGGCGACCATGCCGGTGGTGAGCAGCGCGATGGCCTGCGCGCCGTTGGCGTAGGCGCGGGCGCGCAGCAGCAGGACCAGCGTGGCGATGACGCCGAGGATGATGCCGAAGACGTTCGGCGCGGTAGCCGCGAGAACCGCCGCGATCGCCGTGGTGGCTCCGCATCCGATCATCAGGCCGGTCATGTAGTCGTGCGCGACCGCGGTGCGCTGCTCGATCGCCTTGTAGTCCGGGAAGCCGGTGTCTTCCTTCAGCTCTTCGGCGGTGCTCGGCACGTACGGCAGCGGCAGCTTGGCGAGCCAGATGGTGGCGCGCGGCAGGAACGAGATGCAGCCAAGCGCGACGGCGACCGTGCCCGCCGCGACCGACGCGGTGTCGGCATTGGTCACGAGCGTCGCGATGAGGAAGGCGAGCGAGCCGAACACGCCCGCGGTGGCGGTGGCGATGAACACCCGGATGCCGGTGCCGACGACGAGGATGCAGACCGCCGAGACGATCAGCACGAGCACCGCGCCGAGCAGCAGGTTCGCGCGGACCGACAGCCCGGGCACGATGTAGAACCCGCTGACGAACGCGAGTGGCAGACCGCCCGCGGCGGCGATCAGCACGCCGGTGGCCTCGGCCTGATAGGCCTTGGCGAGCGTGGCGCCGACCGCGACGCAGGCGATCGCGCCGAGGCCGCCGGCGATCGCCGGGCCGAGCGCGGACCCGCCGTAGAGCGAACCGCTGAAGAACAGTGCGAGCGCGGAGAAGAACAGCGCGAGCCCGCCCGCGACGTGCCCGAACCGGCGCGCGGTTTCCTTCGTCCATGGCCGGAAGGTGTCCGGGTCGGCCTCCGCGATGGCGTCGACCACGTCGTCGTACAGCGGCGGCGGCGGGTTTTCGTTCCGCTTGCGCAGCTGCAGCAGCTCGCCGTCGACCACGCCGAGGGACGCGAGCGTCCGGCTCGGGTCGAGCGGGGCGTCGCCGAGCTTGGCCAGTGCCCATCCGCCGTGCCGGGCCCCGCCGTCCGGAGTGACCTCTTTGGCCATCTCCAGAAGCATGGGCAGCAGATCGGCCACCGCCACGTCGGCCGGAAGCGCGACGTCGATGCGTGTCGTCGGTGCGACCACCGTGACCCTGCTGAATACCGTCGTGCCCGTTGCCACTAGATCCCCCGCTCTGAAGAGTCAGCTCCCGGGGGAACTTATACCGAACCTGGTGACAGGTTTCAGCGCGTGTCGGCAAATCGTCGGCGAAAATACCCGTCCAGGCCGGTTTAGGCCAGATCGACCAGCGGATTCGTCCTCCTGGTCCGATAACTGTCGGTGGTGGTCCTTACACTCGGGCGCGACGGAGGACGGGTCCTGGCCGGGACCCGAGGAGGGGTGTGCGATGCCGATCCTGGCGTTGGCCGGATTTCCGGGGCGACGTTCGATAGGTTGTCCCGCGCACCCGGGTGCAGGCGTCGAGCAGGAATAGAGGGGTCCCTTCGATGAGCACGCTGCAGTTCAAGAAGTCGCCGCGGCTGGCCGCGCCGCGCCCGCCCGGCGGCGAGGTGCATCTCGAGCCGCCGCCCGAGGTGCCCCGCACGATCCCGGGAAGCATCGTCGCCAAGGCGATTCCGGGCGTGATGATCTTCGCGTCGCTCGGGATGATGGTTTTCATGTTCACGGCGGGCGGCGCGAAAAACCCGACCACGATCATGATGAGCGGCATGATGCTGATGGGCACCGTCGGCATGCTCGCCGGAGGCGGCGGCAAGGGCGGTGGCCAGAAGAAGGCCGAGATGGACGAGGACCGCAAGGACTACCTGCGGTACCTCGGCCAGATGCGCGACCGGGCCCGCGAGGCGATGGTCGACCAGCGCGCCGCCCTGGAATGGGTGCACCCGGATCCGCAGTCGCTGTGGTCGCTCGCGGCCAGCCGCCGGATGTGGGAGCGCAGGCAGAACGACCAGGACTTCCTGCACCTGCGCGTCGGCCGCAGCTCGCACCGCCTCGCCACCCGGCTGGTCCCGCCCCAGACCGGCCCGGTGGACGAACTGGAGCCGATCGCCACCCTCGCGCTGCGCCGGTTCGTGCGCGCGCACTCGATCGTGCCGGACCTGCCCACCCAGATCACCCTCCGCGGGTTCGCGGCGGTCAGCATGCAGGGCGAGCGCCACCGCACCCGGGCGCTGACCCGCGCGATGCTGGCCCAGCTGGTCGCCTTCCACAGCCCGGACGACGTCATGATCGCGGTCGCCACCGCGGGCCGGGCGAAGGAGGAGTGGGAGTGGGCCAAGTGGCTCCCGCACACCCAGCACCCCACGCTGTCGGACGGCATCGGCCAGCTGCGCATGATGGCCGGTTCGCTCAAGCAGATCGAAGACTGGCTGGACGAGGAGCTGCGCGACCGGCAGCGGTTCTCCCGCAACGCGACACCCGCCCCGGACCAGCCGCACGTCGTGATCATCGTCGACGACGCGGAGGTCACCCGCGAGGAGCAGATCATCCTCGAGGAGGGCCTGGTCGGCGTCACCCTGGTCGACCTTTCCGATTCGATCGGCAACCTCGCCGCGCGGCGAGGCCTGCGGCTCGTGGTCGAGGAAGACCGGCTCGGTGCGCGCAGCGCGGGCGGGGTCGAGTGGTTCGGCCGTCCGGACAAGCTGAGCGTGGTCGAGGTCGAGGCGCTGGCCCGGCTCATCGCGCCGTACCGCGTCGGCGGGGGCGGCGGGCAGGACGTCAGCGAGGAAGAGCCGCTGCTGTCCAACCCCTCGCTGCTGGAGCTGCTCGGCATCCCGGGCGACCCGATGACGTTCGACGTGCAGCAGGCGTGGCGGCCCCGGCCGATCCGCGACCGCTACCGCGTCCCGTTCGGCGTCGGCGAGTACGGCCAGCCGGTCGAGCTGGACATCAAGGAGGCCGCGGCCGAGGGCATGGGCCCGCACGGCCTGTGCATCGGGGCGACCGGTTCCGGAAAGTCGGAGTTCCTCCGCACGCTGGTGCTGGGCATGCTGGCCACGCACTCGTCGAGCACGCTGAACTTCGTCCTGGTCGACTTCAAGGGTGGTGCGACGTTCCTGGGGCTGGACAAGGCCCCGCACGTGTCCGCGGTCATCACCAACCTCGCGGACGAGGTCACGCTGGTCGACCGTATGAAGGACGCGCTGGCAGGCGAGATGAACCGCCGCCAGGAAGCGCTGAAGAACGGCGGCAACTTCAAGAACGTCTGGGAATACGAGAAGGCCCGCGAGAACGGCGCCGACCTCGACCCGCTGCCCGCGCTGTTCATCGTCTGTGACGAGTTCTCCGAACTGCTGGCGGCGAAGCCGGACTTCATCGACCTGTTCGTCGCCATCGGCCGGCTGGGCCGGTCGCTGCAGATGCACATGCTGCTGGCGTCGCAGCGGCTGGAAGAGGGCAAGCTGCGCGGTCTCGACTCGCACCTGTCCTACCGGATCGGCCTGAAGACGTTCTCCGCGGCGGAATCCCGCGCGGCGATCGGCGTGCCGGACGCGTTCGAGCTGCCGTCGGTCCCCGGTGGCGGTTACCTGAAGTACGACACCTCCACGCTGGTGCGGTTCAAGGCTTCCTACGTCTCGGGCCCGTACCGGCCCGCGGGCATCAAGGCGGCCGGTCCCGCCGCCACGGTGGTGCGCGCCGACAAGCGGCCGCAGCTGTTCGTGCCGGACTTCGTGGAGCTGCCGAAGGAACCCGAGCCGGAACCGGTCGTCGAGGAAGAAGAGGCTCCGAAGAAGCCGGAGTCCGAAGAGGCCGTCGAGCCCAGCGAGCTGGACGTCATCGTCAGCCGCCTGATCGGGCAGGGCCCGCCGGCGCACGAGGTGTGGCTGCCGCCGCTGAACGAGCCGAACTCGCTCGACACGATGCTGCCGAACCTCAACCCCACCGACGACCGCGGCCTGTCCCCGGTCGGGTTCTTCGGCAACGGCAGGCTGCAGGTGCCGATGGGCATCGTCGACCGGCCGTACGAGCAGCGGCGCGACCTGCTGTGGGCGGACTTCGCCGGTGCGCAGGGCCACGGCGTCATCGCGGGCGGTCCGCAGTCGGGCAAGTCGACCATGCTCCGGACGCTGATCATGTCGATGGCGCTCACCCACACCCCCGAGGAAGCACAGTTCTACTGCCTCGACCTCGGTGGCGGTACCCTCGCCGGTCTCGCCGACCTGCCGCACGTCGGCGGGGTCGCGGTGGCCCGGCGCGAGCCGGACAAGGCGCGGCGGATCGTGGCCGAGCTGACCACCCTGCTGACCGAGCGGGAAGGCCGGTTCGGCGCGCTGGGCGTCGACTCGATGACGGAGTTCCGCAACCGGAAGCGCCGCGGCGAGATCACGCCGGAGCAGGACGCGTTCGGCGACGCGTTCCTGATCGTGGACAACTGGCGGGCGCTGCGCGACGACTTCGAGGAGCTGGAGACGTCGATCACGCGGCTGGCCACCCAGGGTCTTGCCTACGGCGTGCACGTGATCATCTCGGCCAACCGGTGGGCCGACCTGCGGCCCGCCATCAAGGACATGCTCGGCACCCGGTTCGAGCTGCGCCTCGGTGACCCGACCGAGTCCGAAATGGACCGCCGGATCGCGGTCAACGTCCCGGCCGGGCGGCCGGGCCGCGGTCTCACCCGGGACAAGCTGCACCTGCTCACCGGGCTGCCGCGGATCGACGGGTCGAGCGATCCGGACACGGTCGCGGCGGGCGTCGCGGACGCGGTCGCGAAGATCCGCGGGGCGTGGCGCGGCCGGGTGGCTCCGCAGGTACGCCTGCTGCCGGAGATGATCACCTACGAAGAGGTCCTGCAGATCGACCAGAAGCGGGACAGCAAGCTCGTCCCGATCGGCGTCAACGAGGAAGACCTGCAGCCGATCTACCTGGACTTCGACGCGGACCCGCACTTCTTCGCGTTCGCCGACGGCGAGTCCGGCAAGACGAACCTGCTGCGGCAGATCGCGCGCGGCATCACCGAGCGCTACACGCCGCAGGAGGCCGTGATCCTGCTGGTCGACTACCGGCGCACGATGCTCGGGTTCCTCGAGGGTGATTCGCTGCTCGGCTACGCCGTGTCGTCGGCGCAGCTGGACAGCATGGTCCAGGACGTGCACGGGTCGATGACGCGGCGGCTGCCGGGTCCGGACGTCACCCAGGAGCAGCTGAAGACGCGGTCCTGGTGGACCGGCCCGGAGCTGTTCGTCCTGGTCGACGACTACGACCTGGTGGCGACGCAGTCCACCAACCCGCTCAAGCCGCTGTCGGAGTTCCTCGCACAGGCGAAGGACGTCGGCCTGCACTTGATCGTGGTCCGGCGCACCGGTGGTGCGTCGCGGGCGGCGTACGACCCGGTCATCGGCAAGCTCAAGGAACTCGCCGCCACCGGCATGGTGATGAACGGGTCCCGCGACGAGGGCAACCTGATCGGCAACATCCGGCCGAGCGCCATGCCGCCGGGCCGGGGCAACATGCTGAGCCGCAAGAACGGGAAGCAGCTCGTGCAGGTGTCGTGGATCCAGCCCGACTGACCGGCCGGGGAGGAGCCGTCGCACCTGACGGAGGGGGTGCCCGGTGACGGTGCGGGTCGCGGTCGACTTCGGGACCTCGAGCACCTGCGTCGTCGTGTCGGTCAACGGCCGCGAACCGCAGGTCGTCGTGATCGACGGGCAGCCGCTGATGTCGTCGGCGGTGTACGCGGCGTCCGACGGCACCCTGTTCGTCGGCCAGGAGGCCGAGCGGCAGGCTGCCGTCGATCCGTCGCGGTACGAGCCGAACCCGAAGCGGCGGATCGACGAGGGCGATCTGCTGCTCGGCGATTCGGTGCTGCGGGTCATCGACGTCGTGCACGCGGTGCTGGACCGGGCGGTCGCGGAGGCGCGGCGCGTCGCCGGCGACGCCGAGGTCGATCTGCTGGTGCTCACCCACCCGGCGGACTGGGGCGCGATCCGCACCCGGCTGCTGCGCCAGGCCGCGGGCCGGCTGGCGCGCGAGGTGGCGCTGGTGCCGGAGCCGGTGGCCGCGGCGGTGTACCACGCGGCCACCTTCACGCCGACGGCCTCGGCGGGTGATCGGACGGTCGAGTTCTCCGGGCGTCCCGGCGACGCGCTGGCGGTGCTCGATCTCGGCGGCGGGACGGTCGACGTCAGCGTCGTCCAGCGGTCGCCGGAGGCCGCGCGTGCGGCGCGAGTGCCGGGTGCGCCGCCGCGACGGGGCGGATTCCAGGTGCTCGCCACCCGCGGCGACCCGAGTTTCGGCGGGGCCGACATCGACCAGGCGCTGCTGGAGCACGTCGGGTCGCTGGTGTCCGGCACGGATCCGCAGGCGTGGCAGCAGCTGGTCGAGGGCCGCGAGCTGGCGGAGCGCCGCCGTCGCCGGGTGCTGCGCCAGGACGTCCGCGGCGCGAAAGAAACGCTGTCCCGGCACACCTACACCGACGTGCCGCTGCCGCCGCCGTTCGCGGACGCGCATGTCACCCGCGTGGACCTGGAACGGCTGATCGGGGCTCCGCTCGGCCGGGTGGTCGAGCTGACCAGCGGCGCGATCGCCGATTCCGGCCTGCGGCCGAAGCAGCTCGCGGCGATCTTCCTCGTCGGCGGTTCGAGCCGGATCCCGATGATCTCCCGGCTGGTGCACGAGCGCACCGGCGTGGTGCCGACGAGCCTCGACCAGCCGGAGACGGTCGTCGCGCGCGGCGCGCTCCGGGCGGTCCTGCTGGAACCGGACCGCACCGGCGTGCTGCCGGGTTCGTCGATCCCGGGGCAATCCGACCATCGCACCGAGATCGTCCGGGGGGACGCGCCGACCCGGCGCGCCCTTCCGCCGGTGCCGAACGCGCGGAACGCTCCGGCACAGCCGCCGCGCGGGTTTTCGCCCGCCGATCCGGCCAGGGGGCCGCAAAGCGGTCCGTTCATGGCGGCGGGGCCGGGCGGCCCGAGTCCACTGCGGACTGGTCCGGGCCAGAACGCGTTGGGACAGAACGGTTCCGGGAACGGGGTGTTCGCCGTTCCCAGCGCGGACGCGCCGGGCGATTCCGGCGGCAACGCGAAGAAACGCCGTCAGCTGTGGCTGGTCGTCGCGGCGGTGGCGGTCGTGGCGCTGATCGCGGGCGGAGTCGTGTACTTCGTCAACCGCGGCGGGAACGATCCCGATCAGGGACGTTCGTTCTCCCAATACGATTTCAGCCTCGTCGCGCCGAACGACTGGGTCCAAACCACCGACGAGGTCGCGGACCGGCAGGTGATCCTGCACCCGCAGGACGCCGAGCGAGGCAACGATCTCGTGCTCGCGCAGGAGTTCGTCATGGACTACGACGCGACCGCGGACCGGCGGAAACTCGTCGACGCTTTGCAGTCCGGGGTCTCCGGAAACGCGAACTACACTGCGTTCCACCCCGATCTGACTTACGGTGGCCGGAGCGTGATCGGCTACGTCGAGAGCAAACCGGAACGGATTACCGTCCGCTGGTATGTGCTCGTACAAGGGCGGATCCGGGTGCACGTCGGCTGCCAGTACCAATCGCCGGCGATGCAGCAGCGCGTCGACGCCGCGTGTGAGCAAGTGGTGCGCACGCTGAAGATCACCAGCTAAAGGAGCACCCGTGGCCTCCGAACCGGAATCCGCGCCGGCGGCATTCACCCGAGCAGGCCAGGACGCTGTCACCTTCTCGCGCCGCGTCGCGGGCACCGCGCTCGCCCGCAGCGAACGGCGGCGCGGCGAAAACCGGGAACTGCTGAAGGAGTTCGGCAGGCGCCGTCTTTCCGGCGCGCCGGAACCCGCGCCGTCCGCGTTGCGCGGGGCCGCCCGCCGGTTCCGGGCGGCCCGCGGATTGCCGATGCCGACGGAACCGGCCGCTCCCGAGCCGGTTCCCGTTAGTCCCAAGATTTCGCCCGAACAGACACGGACGAGTGAAGAGGACGAGGACTTTTCGCAGTCGCGAATCATGAGCCGGGACGCCTGATACTTTCCGGGAACCGGCTGTGCGTGTGCTAACCACGCTGGTGGACAAGGTTTTTTCCGGGGCGCCGGGAGATCGTTCACCCGGCCGTTGCCGACCGGTTCCCTGAGCTGGCGTTCACGCAAGCAACTACTTGCGAAGAAGTCGCGACAAGCGTGAACCGAACTGGCAATCTCTTCGTCGTAGGTGCAGTACCGGATACACCAGCCGGTGCGCACAACCACTGACGAAGGGGGTAGCTCCCATGGCTGCTGGCGGTTTCACTGGGGATCCGAAGGAATTCACCGCGGCGGAGGGGCGCGTCGTCGACGCGACCAGCCGGATGAACAAGAACCTGAGCGACCTGCGCTCCAACATCGAAGCGACCCGCGCGGGCTGGGAAGGCGACGCGCAGCGTGCCTTCGACAACGTCATGCGCCGCTTTGACGACTGCGGTCGTGGCCTGAACGACGCGCTGCACCGCATCGGTGAGCTGCTCCAGGAAGCGGGTTCCACCTACGCCAAGAGCGAGGCTGCGCAGCACGAGCAGATCAACTCGCTCAACAAGGGCTTCGGCGTTCTCGGCTGATCCAGTCTTTTCGTTCAGATTCGCCTTTTTCTTCCATTTCTTTCTTCTGACAGGAGTTCGACATGCCTGACGGCCGCATTGTTGTTGATCCGGGTACCATCCACCGCGCCGCGGAGGACTGCACCGCCACCGGTGGCGAACTGAGGACGCTCTTCGACAACCTGCAGAGCGACCTCGCCCCGCTGACCAACAGCTGGACCGGTGAAGCGAAGGACCAGTACCACCAGGCCCAGAACGAGTGGAACCAGAAGTTCGAGGAGTTCGGTCAGCTTCTCGCGCAGATCGCCGCCGTGCTGCCGCAGATCGCGGACGGCTACCAGGCGACGGACCGCTCGGTGCAGAACCTGTTCTGAGCCAAGCTCCGAAACCACGGCGGGCCAGGCACCTTCGGGTGCCGGCCCGCCGTTTTCGTTTTATGGGAAGAAATTCCGCGGTGCGCACGGGGTGCGCGACGCGGGTCAGTGCGGAGCGCCGACGGAATATTCCGGCTTGTCGTTGAGCACCCGCACGGTGACCTTCTTCGGCTGCCCGCCGACCTGCACCGTGCAGTCGAAGGTGGTGCCGTTCTCGATCGCCTGCCCCGACGGGCACGCGACGTTCTTCACGTCCGGCTCGCCGTAGTTCTCGTTCAGCACCCGGGAAACGCCGTCCTGCAACGACTTCTGGTCCAGCGTGTCCCCGCTGAACACTCCGGTCGCCCACGCGATCCCGCCCGCGGCGGCCAGCACCACGACGACCGCCCCGCCGATCAGGAACGGTTTCTTCGACCGCGGTTTCGCCGGCTTGGCCGAGGAAAACGCGCCGAGCCCGCCGTACTCGGACGGCTGGAACCCGCCGCCGTAAGCACTTCCGGACGGCTGTTGTGCCGGTTGTCCCGGCTGGGCCGGAGCCTGCTGGCCGGGTCCGGCGTAAGGCTGCTGTCCTTGCGGCTGGACCGGAGTGGGCTGGCTCTGCTGGCCGCCATAAGGCTGTGCTGGCTGCTGACCGTAAGGCTGGGCCGGGTAGCCCTGCTGCGGATACTGCGGCGGTGGAAACTGTTGCTGCGCAGGCGGTTGTGCCCACTGCCCGCCGGCAGGCTGACCGCCCTGCCAGCCGGAACCGTCCGCTCCGGACGGATAACCCGGCTGCTGCGGCGCGTTCGTCCCCGGCTGCCACCACTGCGGCTGCTGGTCGGGAGGCTGGGTCATCGGAGGTCACCTCGGGGGTCGATGGGCGCGGAAGCCGGCGGAAGGAGGCGCATCAACGCCCCTGCAGTTCGCCGAGCCGGCGGTAGAAGTCCTGCTTGGCCGCGCTGTCCGCGAGCACGGTGACCTGCGAGGCGTCCGGGACCGTCGGCAGGTCCGACGTGGTGGCCTCGCCGGTGAACTTGAACTCGTAGCGCAGTTCGACCTTGTGGCCGTCGCCCTCGAACTTGGCCGCCATCGTGAAGGCGGCGAGCGAACCGTCCTTCCGCAGGGTGATCGTGCTCGGCACGACGGCCTTGCGCAGTTCCGGGCCGACCTTGCCGAGGAGCTTGTCCGGCAGCAGTTCGACGCGGCGGTCGAGGAAGATCGAGAACGGCACGTTGACGGTGAGCTGTTCGGTGCCGTCCGCGGAACTCTTCGCGCCGCGCAAAGCCTTCTTGTCCGCCTTGTACGAGCTGTCGACCGCGTCGCCCATCTTGCACGCGATCTGCACCCCGCCCCACGCGCACGGCTGCACGAGCCCGGCCTCCGGCTTGGGCATCGACACCCACGGCGTCGGCGCGAGCGTCTTGTAGGCCGGGCCGAGGTAGAGGTACTCGACGGTGCCGTCGGCCGGGGTGAACGAGTCGAGGAACTCGTTGGGGTTCTTCTGCGACCGGTTGTGCACGATGCGGCTCTCGGGGCTGCCGGTGCGCGCGGAGGTGACGATGTTGTGCAGGTACTTGTCGTCGAACTTGAAGTACCGGTCCGCCGAGTTGGTCACGTTGCGCGGTTCGACGATCGTGTCCGCGAGCTTCGACATGGCCTTCTCGAACTTCCCGCCGACGTACGCGGCGGCCTGGTCGCCGTCGGGCACCGCGGTTCCGGCGCGGGCCTGGCCGCACGCCGTCGCGAGTGCCAGCACGGCGACGGCGGCGCACACCGTCCGTACGGGTCGGGTCGTCCTCGCTCGTGTCTTCAACTGCTGTCCCCAGGTGCTCGTCGTGCTCGCGCGGCCGCGCGCCCGAATCGTCTCATCCCGACCCGACGCGCGCGGCGGTGTGGTGGTTCCGGCCAACCCATCGGGTACGCTGTGACCGGCCGACGAGGCGTCTTCGCACCCCCGCTGCAGAGCAGGGGGGACCACAGGGGTATCTTCATATGTCGTTGTGCGTTGCGGCGCGTCAGCGCTCGGCCCGCACATTACCCACACGCAATGACGACGAGGTAGACCCTTGCCCACGTACAGCCCCAAGCCCGGCGACGTCACTCGTGCCTGGCACGTGATCGACGCCGAGGATGTCGTGCTCGGACGGCTCGCGACCGAGGTCGCCACGCTGCTGCGCGGCAAGCACAAGCCGACCTACGCCCCGCACGTGGACACCGGTGACTTCGTCATCATCGTCAACGCCGAGAAGGTCGCTCTCACCGGTAACAAGCGCGAGCAGAAGTTCGCGTACCGGCACAGCGGCTACCCCGGCGGCCTGCGGAAGCGCTCCTTCGGCGAGCTGCTCGACACCAAGCCCGAGCACCTCGTGGAGAAGGTGGTCAAGGGCATGCTGCCGAAGAACAAGCTCGGCCGCGCCATGGCCAAGAAGCTGAAGGTGTACGCCGGCCCGCAGCACCCGCACGCCGCGCAGCAGCCGCAGGCGCGCGAGATCACCAAGATCGCGCAGGTCGCGCAGTGAGTGAGGAACAGTTGACCAGCACCGAGACCGAGGTCGTCGCTTCGACCGAGACCCCCGCCGAGGCCGTGGCGACCAGCGAGTCCGCCGCCGCCCCGCGCCCGTCGCGTGCCGCCGGTGGCAACGCGCAGACGGTCGGCCGCCGCAAGGAGGCCGTGGTCCGCGTCCGCGTCGTGCCGGGTACCGGTGAGTTCAAGCTCAACGGCAAGTCGCTTGAGCAGTACTTCCCGAACAAGGTGCACCAGCAGCTCATCCGCGAGCCGCTCGTCACCGTCGAGAAGCCGGACTCCTTCGACATCTTCGCCAACCTCAAGGGCGGCGGGATCTCGGGCCAGGCGGGCGCGCTGCGTCTCGCCATCGCCCGTGCGCTGGTCGAGGTTGACGCCGACGACCGCCCGGCCCTGAAGAAGGCCGGCTTCCTGACCCGTGACGCGCGCGCCACGGAGCGGAAGAAGTACGGCCTCAAGAAGGCCCGCAAGGCTCCGCAGTACAGCAAGCGCTGATTTTTCAGCAGGCGCAGCAACCCCGGAAGCGCCCATCCGTCCATCGGATGGGCGCTTCCGGCGTTTTCCGGGACCGTTGACGCGTTCTCTTCCGCCGACGCGACTGTCTTGGGGTAGGGCAGGGGATCGCTCCTGCCCGGTCCGGCGCTAGGTTTGTCGAGGCCGGGCGCGCCCCGAGGCTGGTGAATCAAGACAAGGAGGTCGAGATGGCTCGACTGTTCGGCACCGACGGGGTACGCGGTCTGGCCAATGCCGACCTGACCCCGGAGCTGGCCCTGTCGGTCGCGGCGAGCGCCGCCCGAGTGCTGGCGGCGCACGACCGTTCGCACCGCCCGGTGGCCGTGGTCGGCCGCGACCCGCGCGCCAGCGGCGAGATGCTGGAGGCCGCCGTGGTGGCGGGCCTCGCCTCGGCCGGTGCGGACGTCCTGCGGCTCGGAGTGCTGCCGACCCCCGCCGTCGCGTACCTCGTTGGCGCGCTCGACGCGGACCTCGGCGTGATGATCTCCGCCTCGCACAACCCCATGCCGGACAACGGCATCAAGCTTTTCGCCGCCGGCGGGCACAAGCTGCCGGACAGCATCGAGGACGAGATCGAGTCCGGCCTCGACGCGACCGGCGTCACCCGCCCGACCGGCGACGGTGTCGGTCGCGTCACCGACGTTCCGGACGCGCTCGAGAAGTACATCGAGCACCTGGTCGCCGCGACGCCGCACCCGCTGACCGGCCTGAAGGTCGTGGTGGACTGCGCGAACGGCGCGTCGTCCGCGGCCGCGCCGGAGGCGTACCGCCGGGCCGGCGCCGAGGTCGTGGCCCTGCACGCGGAGCCGGACGGCATCAACATCAACGACAGCTGTGGCTCAAACCACCCCGACCTGCTGCGCGCGGCGGTCGTCGAACACGGTGCCGACCTCGGCATCGGCCACGACGGAGACGCCGACCGCTGCGTGGCCGTCGACGCCGCCGGCGAGCTGGTGGACGGCGACCAGATCATGGCCGTCCTGGCGCTGGCGCTGGCCGAGGAGGGCGCGCTGGTGAAGGACACCCTGGTCGCGACCGTGATGAGCAACCTCGGCCTGCACCTGGCGATGAAGGCGCACGGCATCAACGTCGTCACGACTGCGGTGGGTGACCGGTACGTGCTGGAGGAACTGCGCGCCTCGGGCCTGGCCCTCGGCGGCGAACAGTCCGGCCACGTGGTGCTCCCCGCGCACGCCACGACCGGCGACGGCCTGCTGACCGCGATGCGGCTGATGTCCCGGATGGCCGCCACGGGCAAGCCGCTGGCGGAGCTGTCCGCCGTGATGAACCGGCTGCCGCAGGTGCTGGTCAACGTCCCGGTGGCGGACAAGGCGGCGGTCGCCGGGTCCGCCGAGGTCCGCGACGCGGTCGGCGAGGTCGAAGCGGAACTCGGCGAGGAGGGGCGGGTCCTGCTGCGCCCCTCGGGCACCGAGCAGCTCGTGCGGGTGATGGTGGAAGCCCCGGCCCACGCGACCGCGCAGGCCGCGGCGGATCGGCTCGCCGGGGTGGTGTCCGCGGTCTCCTGACCGAAATCTGGTGAATACTCTGCGCCACCGGTGATCCGGCGGGTAGATTCCGCGATGCGGGATCAACCGGGGGAGGGGCGATGTACGACCAGAGTGAGGTGCCTCCGCATTTCGCCAGAAGCCTGGCGGCGATGGAAGAGGTGCGCGCCCAGTACAGCGCCGACCACGAGCGGGCGATCGCGGACGACGAGGCAAGGCAGGCGGCGTTCGCGAAGCTCGTCGAGGACCACCGCGCCCAGGACGAACAGTCGCAAGCCGACCGCGAGGCCGCGCTCGCCGCTGCCGCCGCCGAGGGAACCGGGGAAGACCGGGCCGCGTCGGAAGAAGCAGAACGGACAGCCCAGCGGGTGGCCAAACAGGTCGCCGAGGACGACGCGGCCGCCGCGATGTTCCGGGTCGAAGACGACACCGAACCGCCCGCGCCGGCCGCACCAGCACCAGCCGCTCCGCAGGCGGCGCCTCCTCCGCCCGCTTCGGCCGCCCGGCACCGGGCATGGGAGGACGACGACTTCTCGGCCACCAACTGGATCGACGCAGAGTAGCCGCGGGCGCGAGGGGAGAGGGCGACGATGGCGAAATTCCACATTGAGCCGGAGCAGGTCAAGAAGGTCGCGAACGACGTCTCGACGATGAGCACCTCGTTCAAGGAGATCAAGACTTACACCGCGCAGTCCCAGCTGGCGGCGGCGCATTTCGGCAAGATCCCCGGGCTGTCCGAGGCAGCGGGCGCGTATGTCGCGAAGATGCAGGCGCTCGGCGACTCCGCGGCGAAGGGCAGCACCTTTCTCGGCGGTTTCGCCGAACGGCTCAACACCTCGGTGACCTTGCACAGCGAGAACGAGCAAGAGAACGCCTGGGGCGTCACGAACGCCGGCAAGGGAGCCTGACCGTGACTCCTCCGGCGGACCAGGGCACGGGTCGTCTCGGCGACACGATCATCGCCCCGCTGCAGCCTCCCGCGGACGTCCGTCTCGACGACACGTCCGACAACATTCTCAAGCCGCTGGCCGGTTTCCGGGAAAAGATGACCGGGAAACTCGTGCAGCCGTACACCCGGTGGATGGGGCATCCGTCGCGGAACCTCGGCCTGCGGTTCGCCCCGCCGTACGGCCAGGGCGACGAAGAGAACCGGATGCTGAACGAACTCGGCGGGTTCGGCTTCGGCTACTTCTGGGGCGCGCAGGGCCGCGCGGCGAACCTCGGCAAGGCGGCGAAGGCCGCGCAGGACGACACCGCACAGGTCAAACAGGGCCTCGCCGCGGCGTGGCAGGGCAAGGCCGCCGATTCGGCCGCCGAAAAGCTGGACGACTTCAGCAAGGCGTCCGGCGAATACCTCGGCACGGTGAACGGGTTCAGCCAGCTGTTGCAGCAGTTGTGGCAGACGGTGCGCAAGCCGATCGTCGATTTGGGACAGCTGCCCGAAAACGGCGGACAGGCGCCCAAGAAATTCCTGGACTCGCACAAGCCCGAGGACACCGACGGTCTGCTGATGTTCATGGACCGGCTCGACGAGGCGATCAAGTGGGGCAGGCAGAAGTCGTCCGAGGCAGGGATCGGGGACATGAGCCTCCCCCACGTCGGGAACGCTCGAAACAGTTCGGAAGTGGCGCGCAGCCAAGATGACGGCACCGGGCCGATCAACGCGCAGGACATCCGGGGCATGTCGGTCGACCTGGACACCGGCTACGACTCCAAGTGGTCTGACATGTTCTGCCGTCAGATGGACGAGTACTGCCAGCAGTACTCGGACGCGATGGAGTGCTTCCGGCAGTACATCCGCAACGCGCACACCGCGGCGACGAACGGGCTCCGCGCGTTCTCCGACGGCCTGAACGTGCCGACGGATCCGTTCGGCCGACTGCAGCTCGGTGCCGACAAGGGCACCGGCGGGCGCGACACCGGCAAGGGCGGCGGCGGAGACAGCAAGCCGCGCTCCTCCGGCGGCGGTGGCGATACGAAGCCGCAGGAGGCCACCGTGCCTCCGCAGGTCGGCCCGCCCCCGGCCGCGCAGCCGGATCCGAACCAGAATCCGGTCACGCACAAGCCGCTCGAGGTGGATCCGGAGACCGGGCAGCCGTATCCGATCGACCCGAAGACCGGGGAAGCGGTCAAGACCGAGCACGAGGCGCCGGACACCGTGACGGTCCAGCACGGCGATCACAAGATCACCATGTCGGAGCCGGACGACCACGGGAAGATGGCGGTCTCGGTCGGCGACGGGACTGGGCACGACAAGGCGTACCAGCTCGATTTCGGCGACCAGCCCGACAAGGCTCCCGGCGGGCACAGCGACCCGGCCGCGCGTGACGAGGATCCCGCTGGCAAGCCGCACGACGCCCCGGTCCAGAAGCAGCCGGACGGCACCTCGCCGACGACCGACCCGAACCAGGTGCACCGTCCTGGCCCGGACGGCAAGATCCACATCGAGGACGGCAACCTCAAGATCACCGCCGAGCGGCCGAGCGGGCCGGACGGTCCGACGGTGGTCACGGTGGACGACGGATCCGGCGAGCCGACCAAGTACACCCTCGACGACCACGGCAAGATCGACCCGGCCACCGGCAAGCCGATCGACGGAGTGACCGCGCAGCAGCACGGTGGCGGCGCAGCGAGCCCGGCGGCGCACCCGAACGAGCTGCCCGTCGACCAGGTCCGCGACGGTCGGCATGTCGCGGCGGACGCTGCCCAGACTGGACAGCAAGCCACTGGCGACGCAGCGCACGCCGGGCAGCAGGTCACTGGCGACGCAACCCACACCGGGCAGCAAGCCACCGGCGACCATGGGCAGGCCGCTGCTGCCGCACACGGTCAGCCGGTGCAAGCTCACGTGGATCAAGCGGCCGTCGCACACGGTCAGGCAACCGCGCAACCAGCCGCGGACGGCCACGACCAAACCACCGGCGATCAGGCCGGCCGCCACCACGCCCAGCCAGTCGCCGCACAGGCGGACGCGGCGACCCCAGCCCACGGCACGCCCATCGCGAACGGCCCGGACGAATCCACCACCGCACAGTCGGTCCTGGACCCGTTCAGCAGCGATCCCGGGCTCGGCCATGTCCCGACGGACCCGGGGCTCGGGGATCCGGCAGTCCCGGCTGGCTGGCAGCAGGACGAATCCGCGCATCCGTCCGAACTCGGCACCGCGCCCACTACCACCGATCAGCAGCAGGGCCAGTCGATGGGCATGATGGGCAGCCCGCCGATGGGCGGCGGGCAGGGCAACTCCGGCGACCAGGAACGCGGGACCAGCGGTTACCGGGTCGACGGCGGGCTGTTCGGCACCGCGCCGGGCGGCAGCCGGATCAGCGGGTCGCTCGCCGAGGAGGACGAAGGGCGGCGCTGATCAGGCGGCCGGTTCCTCGTCCTCCGGCACGTCGATCGGCGCGCGCTTCACGTCCGCGTCCAGCAGCGGCAGGTACTTTTCGGTACCGGTCAAATGGGTCAGGAAGAACGCCGTAAACAGCGCTTTCGTCAGCTGCTGAGTCGCGCGCTGCGGTTTGCCCTGCAGCAGCAGCTGGCTCCAGTGCCTGCCTTCGGTCACCGCCAGATGCGACGACTTCGCCAGCGTCCGCAACTGCACCGGACCGGCCCACGACTGCGCGATCGCGTCCGCGTGGCCGACCGCCGGGGCGACCAGGTCGCCGTCGACCGCCAGGTGCAGGCCGGGGGCGCTGATCACCTTCGCGGCTTCCGTCGCGGGCGGGAACGTCTGCGCCGCGGCCACCGTGGCGACCGCGCGGACCTTCGGGCGGGCGTCGTCGCCGGCTCCGGCGGACTGGGCGGCTGCCAGCACCGCCGAACCGCCGCCGGTGGAGTGGCCGGCCAGGCCCAGCTTGCCCGGGTCGACGCTGATGCCGTCCGGGCCGAGGCGGACCGTGGTGATGACGTCGAGCGTGGTCAGCAGGTCGCCGGCCAGCAGGCGGTGCGACGGCAGCGGGCCGAGCTGGGTCGCGGGGGCCGCGGCGACCACGCCCCAGCTCGCGAGGTGGTGCAGCAGCTGCCGGTAGCGGGTGGCCGGCTGCATCCAGCCGTGCCCGAACGCGATCGCGGGCAGGCCTAGACCTTGGCGCGGGGTGAACACGACGCCGGGCAGTCCGACCAGGGCGAGGTTGCCGCGCAAAACCTCGTGGGGTCCCGGGTGGGACAGCTCCGTGAGCAGCTGCTTGGGCTTGCTGGCCATGCGCGTGACCTTACTGCCCGTGCCCCATCGCGGCCCGGCGCGCCACCCCGAGCTGTTTAGGGGTCCGCCGCCACACCGCGCCGATACCCGGTCAACGGTTGTCCGGACGGCCGCTCGCCCAGCTCAGCGGCACTGAAAACCCCGCTCTAGGGACCGGAGTAGGGGACTGGACTTGTCTCGTTACGCTAGTTCGCGTGTGTGGAATCGTGGGATACGTCGGACACCGCCCGGCTCTGGACGTCGTGCTCGGTGGGCTCCGCCGCATGGAATACCGGGGCTACGACTCGGCGGGCGTGGCGGTGCTGGACGGCGCCGGCGCGCTGACTGTCGAGCGCAAGGCCGGCCGTCTGGCCAACCTGGAAGCCCGGCTCGACGAGGTCGGCCGCGACGCGTTCGAGGGCACCGCCGGCATGGGCCACACCCGCTGGGCCACGCACGGGGCCCCGATCGACCGCAACTCGCATCCGCACCGGGACACCACCGGTCGCGTCGCGGTGGTGCACAACGGGATCATCGAGAACTTCGCCGCGTTGCGCGCGGAGCTTGAGGCCGCGGGTATCGAGATGGCCAGCGACACCGACACCGAAACCGCCGCGCACCTGGTTTCCCGCGCCTACACCGAGGGCGACACCAAGGGCGACCTGCCGGCCAGCGTCGCCGCGGTCTGCCGACGGCTGGAGGGCGCGTTCACCCTCGTCGTGACGCACGCCGACGAGCCGGAGACGATCGTCGCCGCGCGCCGGTCGTCGCCGCTGGTGGTCGGGGTCGGCGAGGGCGAGCACTTCGTCGCTTCCGACGTCGCCGCGTTCATCGAGCACACCCGCGAGGCCGTCGAGCTGGGCCAGGACCAGCTGGTTGTCATTACTCGCGAGGGCTACCAGGTCACCGACTTCCACGGCGACGCCGCGCAGGCCAAGCCGTTCACCGTCGACTGGGACCTCTCCGCCGCGGAAAAGGGCGGCCACGAGTACTTCATGCTCAAGGAGATCGAGGAGCAGCCGGAGGCGCTGGCGAACACGCTGCGCGGGCACTTCGAGGCCGGCCGGATCATCCTCGACGAGCAGCGCATTTCCGACCAGGACCTGCGGGACGTCGACAAGGTCTTCGTCGTCGCCTGCGGTTCGGCGTATCACTCCGGCCTCGTCGCCAAGTACGCCATCGAGCACTGGTGCCGGCTGCCGGTCGAGGTGGAGCTGGCGTCGGAGTTCCGCTACCGCGACCCGGTCCTCGACCGTGACACGCTCGTCGTCGCCGTCTCCCAGTCCGGCGAGACCGCGGACACCCTCGAAGCCGTGCGGCACGCGCGCGAGCAGAAGGCCCGCGTGCTGGCGGTCTGCAACACCAACGGCGCGCAGATCCCGCGCGAGTCCGACGCGGTGCTGTACACGCACGCCGGGCCGGAGATCGGGGTCGCCTCGACCAAGGCGTTCCTCGCGCAGATCGCCGCGAACTACCTCGTCGGCCTGGCGCTGGCGCAGGCGCGCGGCACGAAGTACCCGGACGAGGTCGCCCGCGAGTTCGGCGAACTGGAAGCCATGCCGGCAGCCGTGCAGAAGGTGCTGTCCACTGTGGACCAGACGCGCGAGATCGCGCGGCGGATCTCCGATTCCCGGGCGGTGCTGTTCCTCGGCCGGCACGTCGGGTTCCCGGTGGCGCTGGAAGGCGCGCTGAAGCTGAAGGAACTCGCGTACATGCACGCGGAGGGCTTCGCGGCGGGTGAGCTGAAGCACGGTCCGATCGCGCTGATCGAAGAGGGCCTGCCGGTCGTCGTCGTGATGCCGTCGCCGAAGGGCCGCGCGGTGCTGCACTCGAAGCTGGTGTCGAACATCAGCGAGATCCAGGCGCGGGGCGCGCGCACGATCGTGATCGCCGAGGAGGGCGACGAGACCGTGCGCCCGTTCGCGGACGAGCTGATCGAGGTGCCCGCGGTGCCGACGCTGCTGCAGCCGCTGGTCTCCACGGTGCCGCTGCAGGTGCTGGCCGCCGAGATCGCGAGTTCGCGCGGGTACGACATCGACAAGCCGCGTAACCTGGCGAAGTCCGTCACTGTCGAGTAGCCGGGGGCCGCCGTGCAAGGAATCTGGACTACACAACGGATTCGCGCGGCGGAAGACCTGCTGCTCGCGCGCACTCCCGACGGCGAGCTGATGCGCCGGGCCTCCTTCGGCCTTGCCGCCCAGATCGCCGGGCTGCTGGCCGAGGAGACCGGCGGCGTCTCCGGCCGCCGGGTAGTGCTGCTGGTCGGTTCAGGCAACAACGGCGGCGATGCCTTGTGGGCTGGCGTTTTCCTGCGTCGGCGCGGAGTAGCCGTAGCTGCGGTATTGCTGAATCCGGAGAAGGCGCATCCGGCCGGATTGGCCGCACTGCGCCGATCCGGTGGTCTGGTCGTGTCCGTGGTGGACAGTCCACAGTGGATTGCCCGAGCTGACGTCGTCGTCGACGGCATTGTCGGCATCTCCGCCCGTGGTCCGCTGCGTCCGGAAGCGGCGAAGCTGGTCGCGCAGGTCGAAGCGCCGGTCGTGGCGGTGGATCTGCCGAGCGGCGTCGACCCGGACACCGGCGCGGTCGAGGGTCCGCACGTCACCGCCGCGCGCACCGTCACGTTCGGCGCGCTCAAGCCCGTGCACGCGCTGGCCCCGCAGGAATGCGGCGAGGTCGTACTGGTGGACATCGGTTTGCGGCCGTGGCTGGAAGAACCGGACCTACAGCGCCTGGAGCTGGCCGACGTCGCCGAGGTGTGGCCGATTCCCGGCCCGGAGGACGACAAATACACCCAAGGCGTCGTTGGAATCGCGGCCGGATCGGCGACGTACCCGGGAGCCGCAGTGCTCGCGTCCGGCTCAGCGGTGCGGGCGACGGCGGGCATGGTCCGCTACGCCGGACACGCCGCGGATGTCGTGCGTTCGCGCTGGCCGGAGATCGTCGCGACCGGCTCGGTCACCGATGCGGGACGGGTGCAGGCGTGGGTCGTCGGGCCGGGCATCGGCACTGGCGGGGAAGGCCGGGAGATCCTGCGGCACATCCTCGGTCAGGGCGTCCCGGTGTGTGCGGATGCCGACGCCACCACGATCATCGCGCACACCCCCGAAGTCCTCGACGCCCGAGACCCGGACACGCCGCTCGTGCTCACCCCGCACGCCGGCGAGTACGAACGCCTGATGGGCCGCCGCCCGGGCACGGACCGAGTCGCGGCGGCGCGGGACGCGGCGAAGAAGTACGACGCTGTCGTGCTGCTGAAAGGCCACTGCACGGTCATCGCCGCTCCGGACGGCCGCGTCGCCGTGAACACTCCGCGCGGATCGTGGCTGGCCACTGCGGGTTCCGGCGACGTGCTCACTGGTCTGGTCGGCTCGCTGCTGGCCGCGCGGCTTGACCCATGGCTGGCCGCCGCGGCTGCCGCTCAGGTGCATTCGCTGGCGGGCGCGCTCGCCGCCGAGGAGGTGCCGACGTCAGCGTCCGGTCTGGTCGACGCCATCCCCGCCGCGCTTCGGCTGATCCGCGCCGCTTCCCGCTGACCAGGCCCCGCCCCAATGTGGCATTGGGTGCTCCATCCATGCCCCCGCCACCACCCTCAACGGAGGCGCTGCGCGCCGCTGGCTCCCTCAACGCACCCAATGTGGCGTTCGGTGCATCTCACGCACCCAATGCCACATTGGGGCGCTTTGAAGGTGACCCAGGAGTTATCGAGTTACGTGTTAACTCGGCTCGGGATATCTGGTAAGAACGACATGTGAGTCGAGACACGCCAGGACGGCCGAAGACGCGCCCGTCCGATGCCGCGGTGGAGCAGCGGCGGCACGAGATCCTCGATTACGTCATTGACCAGGGCGAAGTCCGGATCGACGACCTCACCGCCCGGTTCGGCGTCAGCCTTATGACGATGCACCGCGACCTCGACGACCTCGCCGACAAGCGGCTGCTGCGGAAGCTGCGCGGGAAGGTCGAGGCCTATCCGGCGCTCACCATGGAGACCGCGAGCCGGTTCACGCTGCACTCGGTCGAGAAGGAAGCGCTCGCCGATCTCGCGATTCAGCAGGTCGAGCCAGGCCAGACGGTGTTCGTGGACGACTCCACCACGCTGTTTCCGCTGGTCGAGCGGCTGGCCCAGCTCGAACGCCTCACCGTCATCACCAACTCGCTGCAGGCAGCGCGGCTGCTGGGCAGCGGGGTCGAGGTCGTGCTCGCCGGCGGCCATTACGACCCCGAATACGACTCCTGCTCCGGTCCCGACGTGCTCGCGCTGCTCGAACGCATTCGTGTGGACATCGCGTTCGTTTCGGTGAGCGCGGTCGCGGTGGGCAGGCTGTTCCACCCGGTCCGCGACTACGCCGAGCTGAAGAAGGCCGTGCTGCGCGCCGCGAACCGCAATGTGCTCGTGCTCGACCACTCGAAGTTCGGCCGCACCGCGACGTACGCGCACGGCACCGTCGGCGATTACGACCTCCTGATCACCAGCGAAGCCACTCCGACTGAGGAGATCGAGGCGGCGCTGAACGAGGGAACGGCGGTCGAGGCCGCGGAGTACGTCGAGGAGGGGCAGCCCTATGACAGCTGAGCTGGTGGCCGGGGTCGATTCGTCGACCCAGTCGACCAAGGTCGTGGTCTGCGACGCGCGCACGGGCGAGATCGTGCGCACCGGCCGGGCACCGCACCCGGACGGCACGGAGGTCGACCCCGCAGCGTGGGCGCAAGCGTTTGCGGACGCCACTCGCGACGTCCTCAACGGGGTCAAGGCCATCGGCGTCGGCGGTCAGCAGCACGGCATGGTCACCGTCGACGAGGCAGGCGAGGTGGTCCGGCCCGCGTTGCTGTGGAACGACACCCGCTCCGCGCAGGCGGCCAAGGACCTGACCGACGAACTGGGCGGACCTGGCGTGTGGGCGAAGTCGGTCGGGCTGGTGCCGGTCGCCAGCTTCACCGTCACGAAGCTCCGCTGGCTCGCCGAGCACGAGCCGGAGAACGCCGACCGTGTTGCCCGTGTCCTGCTGCCGCACGACTGGCTCACCTGGCGGCTGCTCGGCCGTCCGGAAACCGCGGTGACCGACCGTGGCGACGCCTCCGGCACCGGCTACTTCTCGCCGACGGACAACGCTTATCGCCCCGACGTCCTCGCGCACGCGTTCGGCGGCCGCACCCCGGACCTGCCGACGGTCCTCGGCCCGTCCGACGTCGCCGGGCACACCAGCGACGGCATGCTCGTGTCCGCGGGCACCGGCGACAACATGGCCGCCGCGCTCGCGCTCGAACTGGCCCCGGGCGACGCGGTGATCTCGATCGGCACCAGCGGCACGGTTTTCGGGGTCACCGAGACCGGCGCGGCCGACGCGAGCGGCCTGGTCGCCGGATTCGCCGACGCCACCGGCCGGTTTCTCCCGCTGACCGCCGCCCTCAACGCGGCCCGCGTGCTCACCGCGGGCGCGGCGATGCTCGGCGTCGACCTGGCCGAATTCGACCGGCTCGCGCTGTCCGCCGAACCGGGCGCGGGCGGGCTCACGCTGCTGCCGTACCTCGACGGCGAGCGCACCCCGAACCTGCCCGGCGCGACCGGTTCGCTGCATGGTCTGACCAGGGCGAACATGACGCCGGAGAACGTCGCGCGGGCGACCGTCGAGGGCATGGTGTGCGGGTTGGCCGCCGGGCTCGACGCGGTGCGCGCGCAGGGCATGGCCGTGAAGCGCGTGCTGCTCATCGGCGGTGGCGCGCAGTCCGCCGCGGTGCGGGCGATCGCGCCGATCGTGCTCGGCCTGCCCGTGGTGATTCCCGAGGTCGGCGAGTACGTCGCGCTGGGGGCAGCCCGGCAGGCTGCCTGGGCGCTCGCGGGCACCGCCGAGCCGCCGGTGTGGCACGGAACCGAAAACCGGCTCGAACTGGACGAGCCGACCGGGGCGCCGCGCGCCGCGGGCCTGGAGATCCAGCAACGCCACCTCGAGGCGCGCGAGGCCGCGCACGGGGTTTCCGCGAAATTGGGAGAGGACTGACCGATGGCCAGCATCACCTACGACAAGGCGACCCGGCGCTACTCCGGGACCGAGCGTCCCGCGGTCGACGCGCTGGAACTGGAGATCGCCGACGGCGAGTTCCTGGTGCTGGTCGGGCCGTCGGGCTCGGGCAAGTCCACCGCGCTGCGGATGCTCGCGGGCCTGGAGGACATCGACGAGGGCGCGGTCTGGATCGGCGACCGCGACGTCACGCAGCTGCCGCCGCGTTCGCGCGACATCGCCATGGTGTTCCAGAACTACGCGCTGTACCCGCACATGACGGTCGCGCAGAACATGGGCTTCGCGCTGAAGATCGCCGGTCGGCCCGCGTCGGAGATCAAGCAGAAGGTGCTCGACGCGGCGAAGCTGCTGGACATCGAGCAGTACCTGGACCGCAAGCCGAAGGCGCTTTCCGGCGGTCAGCGGCAGCGCGTCGCGATGGGCCGCGCGATCGTGCGTGAGCCGCAGGTCTTCCTGATGGACGAGCCGCTGTCGAACCTCGACGCGAAGCTGCGCGTCTCGACCCGTACGCAGATCGCCGCGCTGCAGCGCCGGCTCGGCGTCACCACCGTGTACGTGACCCACGACCAGGTCGAGGCCATGACGATGGGTGACCGCGTCGCGGTGCTGTCGGACGGTCTGCTGCAGCAGTGCGACACCCCGCGCGCGCTGTACGACCGGCCCGCAAACGTTTTCGTCGCGGGCTTCATCGGCTCGCCGGCGATGAACCTGGTCGCCGCGAAGCTCACCGCGGACGGTGCCGAGGTCGGCGGCGTGCAGGTGCCGCTCAAGCCCGAGGTCCGGTCCGCGGCCGACGGCGACACGGTCACCATCGGCTTCCGCCCGGAGTCGCTGGAGGTCACCACCGACACCGACGGCGCGCTGCCGATCAAGGTCGAGCTGGTCGAGGAGCTGGGCTCGGACGCGTACGTCTACGGCAAGCTCGGCACCAGCGTCGAGGAGACCGCCGAGGGGTCGTCACGCAACGTGGTCGCGCGCGTCGACCCGCGGACGCCGCCGGGCATGGGCGACACCCTGCACCTGCGGATCCGCCCGGACGAGCTGCACGTGTTCTCCGGCACGTCCGGCCTGCGTCTCTCTTGAGCCGATACTGCGCCGACTATTGCCAATCCGACCACAGCCACGGCCGAATGGCTTCGTAGCAGCGGTTACGTGCCGCTGTGGGGTCGGCCTACTTTTGGCCGGATTGGCAACGTGGGAAACTGGCAGTCGTTATGACTGCCAGTTCTCCGCACGCCGAGACCGTGGTCGATCTCGGCGCAGTGCGCCACAACGTTTCCTTGCTGGCCGCCCGGGCACCCGGCGCGGCTGTGATGTGCGTGGTCAAAGGCGACGCGTACGGCCACGGCGCGGTGCCTGTCGGCCGCGCCGCGGTCGAGGCCGGGGCGACCTGGCTCGGCACCTGCTCGCTGCAGGAGGCTCTCGACCTGCGGGCCGCGGGCCTGTCCGGACGGCTCTTCAGCTGGCTGGACGTGCCGGAGCTGGATTTCGTCCCCGGCATCGAGGCGGACATCGACCTCGGCGTCAGCTCCCTCGGCGAGCTGACCCGGGTCGCTGCCGCGGCGGAACGCACCGGGAAGCACGCCCGCGTGCACCTCAAGATCGACACCGGGCTGGCGCGCAACGGCTGCCCGCCGTCGGCCTGGCCAGAGCTGGTCGAGGCGGCGGCCAAGGCACGCGGCGTCGAGGTGGTGGCCGTCTGGTCGCACCTGGCGTGCGCGGACGAGCTGGGGCACGCGTCGATCGACGCCCAGGCGAAGCTGTTCGACGAGGCGTACGACGCGGCCCGCGCCGCCGGTCTCGACCCGATCCGGCACCTGGCCAACTCCGCGGCCACGCTCACCCGGCCCGACCTGCACTTCGACCTGGTCCGCCCGGGCATCGCGATGTACGGCCTCAACCCGGTCCCCACCGACGACGACCTGCGTCCGGCGATGACGTTCCGCTCCAGCGTGGTCCTCACGAAGCCGCTGGCCGCCGGGGAGTCCGTCTCCTACGGGCACACCTGGACCGCGCAGGAGGACACCACGCTCGCGCTCGTGCCCGCCGGATACGCCGACGGGGTGCCGCGCACGCTGTCCGGCCGGATGGATGTCTGGCTCGGCGGGCGGCGGCGTCCGGTGGTCGGGCGGATCTGCATGGACCAGCTCGTGGTCAACGTCGGCAACGAGGACGTGCCCCGGGTAGGCGACGAGGTCGTGCTGTTCGGCTCGGGCCGGTCCGGCGAGCCGACCGCGCGCGAGTGGGCGGACAAGCTCGGCACCATCGACTACGAGATCGTCACCTCGATGTACCGGCCGCGCGTACGCCGTCGGTACGTGGGGGAGCGGGCGTGACTCCCTCCGCACGGCTGTGGGCGATCGTCGGCGGAGTCGGAGCAGTGGTCACGGGCGCGGCAGCGGCAGTTGTCGCGTCGCAGCAACGCAAACCGACCGAGGACCCGTTCGTCGACGAGCCGCTGGGCGAGCTGAAGCCGGACCGGACGTCCACTGTCGCGGCTGAAGACGGTACGCCGCTGTCGGTCGAGGAGATCGACCCTGAGGACGGCGAAGCGCCCGAGCTGACTCTCGTCGGAGTACACGGCTTCGCGCTTTCGCGGCGCTCCTGGCACTTCCAGCGTCGCGACGTCGCTTCGCTGCGGCTGCCGCGCGTACGGCAGGTCTACTACGACCATCGCGGCCACGGCCTGTCCGGAGTCGCGTCTACCGAGTCGTCAACGATCGAACAGCTCGCGCACGACCTCGACAGCGTGCTGCGCGCGATGGTGCCCGAGGGACCGATTGTCCTCATGGGACATTCCATGGGCGGCATGGTGATCATGGAGCTGGCCGCGCAACGGCCAGACCTCTTCGAGGACCGCGTGTGCGGCGTCGCCTTCATCGCGACCGCGGCGGGCGAAGTGGGCGCACACGGGTTGCCGAGGCCGTTGCTGTCCAAGTACAACCCGCTCACGCGCGGCGTCGGCGAGCTGGCTGGATGGCAACCCGGGTTGGTGGAGTTCGTGCGCGCGGCCGGCGGTCAGCTGACCCGGCAGGCGGTGCGCCGGCTTGCGTTCGGCAGCCGCGACGTCTCGCCGCGGCTGGTCGACTTCATGCTGGAAATGCTGGCTGTCACACCGGTACGCGGACTGATCAACTTCGTGGACACTCTCGGCAGCCACAATCGCTACGCTGTGCTGGCCGGGCTGAAGCACGCGCAGGTGCTGGTCATCGGCGGAGACTCGGACCGCTTCACGCCGTTCGCGCACGCCGAGCGGATCGCCGCCGAGCTGCCGGACGCCGAGCTGGTGCGCGTGCGCGGAGCCGGGCACATGGTGCAGCTCGAACAGCCCGAGCTGGTGAACAGCCATCTCATCGACCTGCTGCAGCGCTGTGGTGGCAGCGCCGCGCCGAACCGGCGAAACTGGTGGTGGACAAGGTGATTCTGGAAACCCCCGACGACACGATGGCCTTCGGGCGGACGCTCGGCGCGGCGCTGCGCGCGGGCGACCTGGTGCTGTTGGACGGTCCGCTCGGGGCCGGGAAGACGACGCTGACCCGCGGCATCGCGGACGGTCTCGGCGTCGGCGGCCGGGTCAGCTCGCCGACCTTCGTGCTCGCACGAGTGCACGCCGCGGGCGGGGCCGGGGTGCCGCTGATCCACGTGGACGCGTACCGCCTCGGCGGCGATCTGACGCAGCTGGACGACCTCGACCTGGACACTGACCTGGAGTCGTCCGCGGTGGTCGTCGAATGGGGCGAGGGCAGCGCAGAGCGGCTGTCGGAGGATCACCTGGTGGTCCGCCTGACCCGGCACGACGACGACACCCGGACCGTCGTGCTGGAGCCGCACGGCTCCTGGACCGACCGCGTGAACGAGCTGCAAGCGGCCTGAAAGCGCTGAAGGGCCCCTTGAACGAATCAAGGGGCCCTTCGCGGCTTCTAGACGGTTGCTAGCCGGCCTTGGCCGCCGCCTCCTCCGAAGTGGACAACGACGGAGCCGAGCCAGGCAACGGCTTCTTCGCGGTCTCCTTCAGCTTCACCAGCGTGATCACGCCGACCACGCCGGCGATCATCAGGTAATACCCAGGCCACTTGAGATCCCCGGTGGCCAGCACCAGCGCGCTCATCACCAGCGACACCGTCCCCGCGAACGCGGACACGAAGATGTTGAACGAGATCGACAGCCCGCCGTACCGGACCTCGGTCGGGAACAGCGCGGGCAGCGTGGACGGGCAGGTCGAGGAGAAGCAGATCAGCAGAAGTCCCATCAGGACGAGGCCGAGCAGCACCGAAATCAGCGAGCCGCTCTTGAGCAGCAGCACCATCGGAAGGCCGAGCACGATCAGCCCGCCCGCGCCGACCCACAGGATCGGCTTGCGGCCGTAGCGGTCGCTGAGCTTGCCGAGGAACGGGATCAGCAGCACGCCCAGCCACAGCACGCCGATCTGCAGCCATTCCGCCGCGGTGGCCGAGATGGCCTGCCCGCCGTTCGCGGACATCGTGCGGTCGTCCTTCAGGTAGGTCGGCATGTAGCTGGTGAGCATGTAGTTGGTGACGTTCCAGGTCACCACGAGCCCGCCGGCCAGCAGCATCGTCGGCCAGTACTTCGCGAAGATCGTGCGGACCACGTGCTTGGCCTCGGCGTCCTCGCGCTTGCCGGACTCGTCCAGCAGCTGCTGGAACGCCGGGGTCTCCTCGAGCTTCGTCCGCAGGTAGACCCCGACGATGCCGAGCGGAAGCGCCACCATGAACGGGATCCGCCAGCCCCAGGTGTCCATGAAGGCCGGAGTCGAAACCAGCGGCAGCACCGACGACACGGTCGCGCCGAGCGCGTAGCCGATGAAGGTGCCGAACTCCAGGAAGCTGCCGAAGTAGCCGCGGCGGCGGTCCGGGCTGTACTCGGCGATGAACGTCATCGCGCCCGCGTATTCGCCGCCGGTCGAGAAGCCCTGCAGGACCCGCGCGCAGACCAGCAGGATCGGCGCGGCCAGCCCGATCGACGAGTACGACGGGATCAGTCCGATGAGGAAGGTGCCGGTCGCCATCAGGATCACCGTCACCGCGAGCACCTTGGTCCGGCCGATCTTGTCGCCGAGCGGACCGAAGAACAGGCCGCCGAGCGGACGCACCAGGAACGCCACCGCGAAGGTCGCGAAGGTCGCGAGCTGGGCGAGCGCCGGATTGCCGGGCGGGAAGAACTGGGCCTCGATGGTCGTGGAGAGGTAGCCGTAGACCCCGAAATCGAACCACTCGGTGATGTTGCCGACCGCGGCCGCGCCGACCGCCCGGCGCATTGTCGCGTCGTCCGTGACCGTGGCGCCGCCCGACGGCCCCCTCCCGTCTGCTGCCTCTGTCACATCGCTCCTTTCGCGTTTTCCAGGACTCACTGCGCAGAGCCCCCGACATCACCTACCGCGATCGGACTGAAGCCTAACGTGATACGTCTCACTCCCGCACGGGGGTAGCGGAGGTAACGCGGAGCGGGGACGATGCGTTGTAGCAGGTAGATACCTGTTAAACCCCATCAACCCGCACGCGTCGGCCAGCGGATCATCCGGATTCGCCGACGGCTTTTTGACGCGCGCAACCCGTGAGGAGGAGCCGCAATGACGGCAGTATTCGTGGCCATCGCAAGCTGTGCAACCGCGGGAGTCGCTGTCGCGGCTACCCTCGCGTCCTACGCGCAGCGCAAGTGGCGGGTCCGGGCCGAGGCCTGACCGCTACTCCGGTTTGACAATCCCGGCTGCCAGGCCGAGGCCGACCAGATCCTGCGGGCGCAACCGCAGCTGGTCGGCCACGGCCGGCACGTCGGTCATCGGGCGCTTCAGGATCGCCGCCGCCGCTTCCGGTGAAGTGACCGAGAAGTAGGCGTCCGGGGCGATCCAGGTCGCGCCCGCGGCGGCGAACGCCAGCGCGCCACCGGAACCGCCTTCGCCGATCACGAGTGTCGTGACCGGCACGGCGGCGGTGGCGATCGCCTCGAACAACTCCGCGATCGCTGGTCCGACGCCGCCTTCTTCCGCTTCCGCGTCGTTTGCCGCGCCGGGAGTGTCCACAAGCGTCAACACGGGAATCCCTAGCCGGGACGCCAGCCGCACGAGCCGCGCCGCAGTGCGGAAGCCTGCGGGACGCGTCGCGGTGCCGCACTGTGCTGCGTACGCGATAGTGCGGCCTTCTCGCCAGCCGAAGCCGCATTGCACGCCTTCATCGACGTGACCGGCGCGGTCGCCTTGTACGTTCTCTCGCCAGTCGAAGTACGCGTCGAGGTACTCGGGGGCGCGGGCTCGCTTGGACGCCCGCGCCGTCCGTACAGCGTCCCAGCCGGTTTCAGGCAGCGCGGCGTCGCGACGGGCTGCGGGCGGGGGCGCGGGTTCTGTCGACGGCGAAGCCAGCAGCTGCAGCCAGCGCGCGAGTACGTCACCTAGCTCTTCTGTCGCAACGAGACGGTCGACCTGTCCCCACTCCAGCTTCGCCTCGACGCTGTACGCCTCAGCTGGCGAAGTGGCTGGCCGTACACGGGAACCCGCGAAGCCGACCTGTGCGTTCGGCAGTCCTAATACGACGTCGGAACCGGCACCGAGCGTTGCCCAGCCGCCGCCGGTCGACGGGTCGCGCAGGACGGAGATTTGCGGCACGCCTGCCGCGCGTGCGTCTGCCGAGGCGCGCGCGATGCGTTGGAGCTGAGAAAGCGCGCGCATGCCGTGCTGCATCCGGCTGCCGCCAGTCGCGACCAGCGACACCACGGGCAGCCCACGCTCTTTCGCGTGCGCGAAGGCAGCCTCGACACGATCGCCGGTCTGCTGTCCGATCGAACCGCCGAGGAACCCGAACTCCCAGGCGATCAGCACCGTGGGCACGTCGCCGATCCGCGCTTCCCCGACGATCACCGACTCGGTCTCGCCGGTGCGCGCCGCAGCCGCCGCCCGCGCCTCCAGATATCCCGGCCAGACGAGCGGATCGTCCGCCGGAGTGTCCGCCCGCGGCAGGTCGGTGAACCCAGCGGAGAGGCCGGTCAGCAGCTCGCGCGCGGTGGTGCTCATCCCAGCGCTCGCTTCATGACTTTGCCCATGTCGTTGCGCGGCAACGCATCCAGGTACCGCACGACGCGCGGCCGCTTGTGCGGAGCGAGCAGCTTGGACACGTGGTCGGCGAGTTCCTCGACCGTCGGGCGCGCGCCGTCCGGGACGACCCAGGCGACGATCCGCTCGCCGAGGTCGTCGTCCGGTTCGCCGGTCACCGCCACCTCGGCGACGTTCGGGTGCTCCAGCAGTGCGTTCTCGATCTCGCCGGCACCGATCTTGTAGCCGCCGCTCTTGATCAGGTCGGTGGCCTTGCGGCCGACGATCCGGACGTAGCCGTCGGGGTCGCGGGTGGCCATGTCGCCGGTGCGGAACCAGCCGCCGTCGAGCGCGGCGGCCGTCGCGTCCGGCCGGTTGAGGTACTCGGTGAACAGATTCGGCCCGCGGACCTGGATCTCGCCGACCGCTTCCGGGTCGCTGACTTCGGCCCCGGCCTCGTCGACCAGCCGCAGCTCAACCCCGCCGAGCGGAACTCCGACCGAGCCTGGCTTGCGCTCGCCGTCAGCGCGGACGCTGGTGTTCATCAGCGTCTCCGTCATGCCGTAGCGCTCGACGACCTGCTGCCCGGTCGCGGCGGTGATCCGCTGGTGGTCGTGCACCGGCAGCGCGGCCGAGCCGGACACCAGCAGCCGCGCGGTCTTGAGCGCGGTGGCGAGGGCTTCGTCGGTCGCGACCGCTTCGGCGATCCGGTGGTACATCGTCGGAACGCCGAAGAGCATCGTCGCGCCGTTCGCGAGCTCCTCGGTGACGCCTTCGAGGGAGAACCGGCCAAGGTGGCGCACCGTTCCGCCGCGCCGCAACGGACCGAGGATGCCGAGGATCAGGCCGTGCACGTGGAACAGCGGCAGCCCGTGGACGAGCACGTCGTCAGCCGTCCATTGCCAGGCGTCCTCAAGCGCGTCGAGCGTGCTCGAGATCGCGCGGCGGGGCAGCACGACGCCCTTGGGCGGGCCGGTCGTGCCGGAGGTGTAGACGACAAACGCGGGGGCTTCAGCGTCCGGCTCGCTGGCTGGCGGCGTCCCTTCGCCCGTCAGCGGAATGTCGCGACGCGGCAGATCAAGCGCGGCCGGCAGCTCGATGCCCGGTTCGGCGAGCACCAGCGCGGGCTCGCTGTCAGCGAGGATGTGCCCGAGTTCGCGTTCGCCGATCTTGGGGTTGAGCGGCACCACCGGAACCCCGGCGAGCAGCGCGGCGACCACCGCGACGCTGGTGTGCAGCGTCGGCGTCGCCCACACCGCGACCCGGCCCGTGGGCAGCTCGGCGGCCAGCGCCCCGGCGACCGCGCCGAGTTCCGCGTAGGTGAGTTTTTGGTCGCCGAAACGCAGCGCTTCCTTGCCGGATCCGGCGGAGACTGCGGGAAACAGCGGATCGGGCACTTCGCGGACCTCCTGCGTCGCCGGCACCTGGAACCGCACCGTACCGCCTCGTGGTGGCCGACACCTGCGACGCGATTCACAGCTCCCGATTGTCAGGGGTACCCAGGTTCAGGCGAGATTATCGAGCAGCGCGCGCACCCGCTCGACCATCGTTTCGTAGCGGGCGGGCGCGACGTTCACCCACCGCTCGCCGCCGTCGGTCTCGGAGAACGAGAACAGGTAGCGCCCGTGCTCGGTGTCGTAATACGTGCAGATGTCGCGCCCGCTGATCCGCCGCCCGCCAAGCCCGTCGCGGACGCCCGCGGTGATCTGGCCGCCCCCGACACGAGGCAACGCCGCGACATCCAGCAGATGCCGAACGTCCTGCCGCGCCGGCCCGCCGTCGATCGCCAGGTTCAACGCCGACTCCGGCACCGACACCGCCTGCCCCTCCGCCGGCCGGACTCGCGGCAGCTCGCGGATCAAGTCCTCAGCCAGCGCCTCGGGCCGGGCCGGCCGCAACACGACCGTGCTGGTGGACGGCATGTGGCACGCGAGCACCGCGTCCTTGCCCAGCGCCGCGACAACCAGCCGATAACGCCGATCCCGCCCGCTTTCGACGGTCGCCGACAGTTCGCTGGCCCCACGACAGAGCACGGTCATGGTCCGGACGAAGGTCTCGTCCAGTCCGCCGCGCCCCCAGACGCCTTGGTCGGCCATCGCGCTGACCGCCGCTTCGCGGTAAGCACGGGTCTCCTCGGGGTCGCGCCACAGCGGCTCGGGCGCGAGCGCCGTCGGGAGCGAAACCCCCGCCAGATCCGCCGCGAGGGGCAGGCAGTCGGCAGGGAGCACCACCTCACGGGCGAGCACGAGCATCGTCAGAGGCCGATCACCGGCGGAACCGCCTTGGGCAAGTCACCGATGAGCGCGGCGTCCGGGTCCTGCTCGACGAGGTAGTCGGCGGTCTCGTGGACGAGGTCCTCCTCGCCTTCGCCCTTCTGCCCGCGCCCCATCGCGCCCGCACCCATGCCCGACGCCCCCGCACGCCCATTGGCCGCGGCGGCTGCCCCTCGCGCGGCTTCGCTGTTGCCGAACGTCCCGGTGCCGGTCCCTCGGCCTGCGTTATTGCCCGGGTTGCCTGCGTTGCTTCCGCCGTTGCCACCCGCGCTGCCGCCTCGGCCGCCGCCCAGGTCGCCTTGGAACCCAGGCCCGTAGAGATTGCTGCTGCCGCCGCCGTTGGGGCTACTGGTGTTAGGCGACCAGGTGCTGGGGTTGCCGGGGTGGTAGGGGTTGTTGGTGCCGGTCAGGTCCGGCGGAACGTAGCTGGACGTCCGAGTGTCATCCGGCACCGTCGTGTGCGGCGGGACATGCCGATCGGGCGTCTCAGGCGGGTTGCCGGTCGGCGGGTTGCCCGGGCCCCACGGGTGGGTATCCGAAGGAGGCGTAACCCCCGGCGGCCCAGTGAGATCGTTGGTGTGGTCGCGGTGGCTGGTGTTGCTGCCGGTGCTGTTGTCGCCGGTGTTGCCGGTGTAGCCGCCTTCGGAGTAGGTGCTGCCGGTGCCGCCCGGCCCGCCCGGGGTGTAGTGGGTGGGCAGGTGCGCGGTGCCGGTGCCGCCGGGCTGGGTGATGGTGAAGTCCCCACCGGCGGAGGGCATGGCTAGCTGACCGTATTGCGAGGGATTCGCCCAGTGCGCGGAGTTCTCCGTCGATTCCCCGTGGTACGACTGGTAACTGTTGACGACTTCTTGTGCCTTTTTGTTCCAGGCGTCGATTTCGTCGGCCCGGTTGGACAGGAAAGACAATGGGGTGTCGCTGACCCAGTCGTCCGCGGGCTTGTTCCCGAGATCGCCGACCGCAGAGATCTTGTTGCGCAGTCCGTCGAAGGAACCGCCCTGGCCGGAGTAGAGCGCCTGGGCCTGCGCGAGGTGCTGACCACTGGTCTGCGACGCCTGGACCAGCGGACCAGCCCCGACGTAAGCCCGCCCGGCGGCGTCGCCCTTCCAGTATTCGTCCATCGCGCCCTGAAGCTGCCGCATTTCGTTGGCGATGTCCTCGTGCTGCTTGGAGAGCGCGGCCGACTGGTCGGAACCGTGGAACATGCCGCGGGAACCCTTGCCCGAGTTGACCAGGTGAACGATTTCCTGCGGGGAGAGGTTAGCCATCAAGCACCGTCCTTGATCGTCGTGATGGCGGCCGCGGCCGTTTTGACTGCCAGCGAGCACGGATCCTGATAGAGAGGCGATGGCGGCTGGAGCAGGATCGAACTGGTGAAGGCTTCGTCGTCGGCGATACCGACGATGGCCTGGCAGCCACCAATCTTCCGGCTGTCGGTCGTTCCGGACAGCACCGCCGGGTAACCATTGATGCCGGGGATCGCTTCAAAGTAGCCAGACTGGCTGTCCTGGTGTTGGTACGCGCTGGCCAAGCCACCCTGGCGCGGGAGAAGACCGAGTCCGATCCGGTTGCCGTCGGCGTCGTACCAGCTGCAGATGGGCGCGACGGCACCTGCGGCCTGGCGGTTGCGGACAGCGTTGATGAGTTCTGTGGCCTGGGCCTGGCTGAGCAGGGCGCAGGGGTTCTGCTCGTACTTAGTGGCGTCGAGCGGGTTGCTCACCTTAGGCACGCTGCGCGCGGTGCTCGTCGATGCCGAAGACGACTCCAGCGTCGCCTGGGCCGGCGTTTCGGGAGCGGACGAACAGGCCGCCATAGCAAGTAACAGGAAGCTGCCGGTCGTAGCGAGCGCGACGGGCTTCGCGGGTTCTGTTGCTCGGGGCAGACGGATGACGTCCAGCACGGTGCGGGTTGCCATCAAGCGCCTGCCTTGATCGTCGTGACAGCAGCTGCAGCTGTTTTCACCGCGAGCGAGCACGGGTCGTTGTAGAGGGGCGAGGTCGTCCGGAGCCTGACGGAACTGGTGAAGGTTTCGTCATCTTTGATTCCGACGGCGATTTGGCAGCCGCCGCGTTTCCGGTCGTCAGTCGTGCCCGCGAAGACGGCGGGGTAGCCGTTGACGTCTGGGGCGACCTCGAAGTAACCGGATTCGCTGTCGCTGTTGGTGTAGGCACCGGCGAGGCCGCCCTGGCCGGGAAGCAGTCCGAGGCCGACGCTGTTGTTGTCGGCGTCGTACCAGGTGCAGAGGGGCGCGACGAGGCCTTGGCCTTGGCGGTTGCGGACAGCCTTGATGACTTCGGTTGCCTGGGTTTGGCTGAGCAGGGCGCAGGGGTTTTGCTCGTATTTGGTGGCGTCGAGGGGGTTGCTCACCTTGGGCACGCTGCGCGCGGTGCTCGTCGGTGCCGAAGACGACTCGGGTGTCGCTGGAACCGGGGTGCCTGGGGTCGATGAGCAGGCAGTGACGGCGAGCAGAACGAGGCCGCCAGCCGCGGCGAGAGCGATGGGCTTCACCGGTTCATCCTTGCTTGCGCAGGCTGTTGGTGTTGGCGTGGTCTTGTTTCTCGTACTTGGCTATGGCGTCTTTCAGCTTGTCCGCGTAGCCCTGTGCGTAGGTCTGTTGCTGCGAAAGGCTGGCCACATACGCGTCGGCATGGCCGTCAGCGGCCTTCTTTTGCATCGTGCTGGCCGGGTCGTCGGCGGGTTGGGTCACGACTTTCAGTTGGTCGCCGACTCGCACCATGTCGTTCAGCTTGTCCGCGATCTCCTGCCACTTCGGCTGCAGCGCCTTCATCGCGTCGATGTCCATGTTGAACCCGCCGCTCGCCGCCGCGGCGTTGACCTTGGCGTCCTCGGCCGCGCGCTGCTGGTAGACCCGCGTGCCGGTGGAGTTCATCGCTTCGCCGTACTGCTTGTCCTGGCGGTCGCGCGTTGCCTGCTCCTCCGGGTCGACGTAGCCCGCGCGCCCGTTCGCCGGCTGGCTGCTGCTGGACGACTCCCCATTGCCCACGATGACGCTCCCCCTCGGCTCCCGGCGGCTCTGTCTGCGACGGCCGACGTTCTGACTCAGCTTAATCGGTCGAGGTTCCGCGCGTGGACAAAATCCCCCAAGCCGGGCAGGTGTCATGGACCTGTCTTGAGGGTGGTCAGAGCCGCTGCGGCGGCCTTGATCGCCAACGTGCATGGATCACGGTTTCGAAAAGGATGACCGAACTGGTGAACGCCCAGGAAGCCGTTTCGCTGTCGCTCCAGGCACAGGCCGGGGCGACGTTGCCTGCGATCTGGCGGTTGCGGACAGCGTTGGAGACCTGAGCAGCCCGGGCCGCCGCACCACAGCCAGCACAGACACCTTCATCACGGAGAGTATTCCCACTCAACCCGCCGCCCGCTCCCCAGCCTTCCTCGGGCCAGAGCTATCCTGGGAAATCGTGCTGGTATTGGCGATCGACACGGCTACTCCGGCGGTGACTGCGGGCATCGTCGCCGTTGATGAGGCTGAAGTCGTCACTCGGGCGGATCGCGTGACCGTGGATCCTCGCGCGCACGGTGAACTCATCGCTCCGCATGCGCTTGCGGCCGCCGAGGACGCGGGCGTCACGTTGCGTGAACTCGACGCGATCGTGTGCGGTGTCGGGCCTGGGCCGTTTACCGGGCTGCGGGCGGGCATGGCTACGGCGGCTGCGTACGGGCACGCGCTCGGCATTCCGGTGTATCCGGTCTGCAGCCTCGACGCGATCGCTGCTGACGTGGTGCGTACGGAGAAGCCGTTTCTCGTCTTCACGGACGCGCGGCGTCGTGAGGTCTACTGGGCTGCGTACGACGCTTCGGGCGCGCGCCTTGACGGTCCCCACGTACAGCGGCCCGCGGACGTTGAGACGGAGATTCGCGTGGCGGCGGGCGACGGGGCGTTGCAGTACGCCGCGGCGGTGGGTGTGGTGCCGATTGAGCCGCGGTTTCCGTCGCCGGCTGGGTTGGTGCGCGTCGCGCGTACGGCGCTTCTTGAGCGCGCGGAGCCGGAGCCGTTGACGCCGCTGTACCTGCGTCGTCCGGACGCTGTCGAGCCCACGGCGCGTAAGAGGGTGACAGTGCGGTGAAGCTCGACCAGTTGCGCCGCGCTGACGTCGCGAGGTGTGCGGAGATCGAGAAGATCCTCTTTCCCGGCGACGATCCGTGGAGTGCGCGCGCGTTTCATTCCGAGCTTGACCAGGGGCATTACTACCTGGCCGCCCGGTCGGACGACGGAGAGACCCTGCTCGGCTACGCGGGGCTCGCGGTGGTTGGCCGACGCGGGGACTACGAGGCGAACGTGCACACGATCGGCGTGGTGCCGGAGGCACAGGGGCAGGGGATCGGCAAGGCGCTGCTGCGTGCGTTGCTGACGCGCGCGGACGAGTTGCGCGCGGCGGTTTTCCTCGAAGTGCGTACGGACAACGACCCCGCCGTGACGCTGTATGAGGCGCACGGATTTCAGAAACTTGGCATCCGGAAGCGTTATTACCAGCCTTCCGGTGCCGACGCGTTCACCATGGCCCGCCCCGCGCAGGCCCCGGCACGAGACGAGGTGGCCGGCTGATGGCGCGCGTCATCATGGGCATCGAAAGCTCCTGCGACGAGACCGGAGTCGGCCTCGTCCGGCTGCACGACGACGGCACGGTGGAACTCCTCGCCGACGAGGTCGCGTCCAGTGTGGACCAGCACGCTCGCTTCGGCGGGGTCGTGCCGGAGGTCGCGAGCCGCGCGCATCTGGAAGCGATGGTGCCGACGGCGGAGCGCGCGTTCGCGACGGCTGGGCTGAAGCTGTCCGATGTGGACGCGATCGCTGTGACGGCCGGGCCGGGGCTCGCCGGTGCGTTGCTGGTGGGGGTTTCGGCGGCGAAGGCGTATGCGACGGCGCTGGATGTGCCACTGTACGGCGTGAATCACCTTGCCGGGCACATCGCGGTGGACACCTTGCAGCACGGGCCGTTGCCGTCGCCGGTGCTGGCTTTGCTGGTTTCTGGCGGCCACACGCAACTGTTGCGAGTGGACGACATCGCGTCGAGCATCACCGAGCTTGGGTCCACTGTGGACGATGCGGCGGGCGAGGCGTACGACAAGGTCGCGCGCGTGCTCGACCTGCCGTATCCGGGCGGGCCGCCGATCGACAAGGCGGCCAAGCAGGGCGACCCGAAGGCGATCGCGTTCCCGCGCGGGATGACGGGGCCGCGTGACGCGAAGTTTGACTTTTCCTTCTCTGGCTTGAAAACGGCGGTTGCGCGTTGGGTGGAGAACGCCGAGCGTGCGGGCGATGCCGTGCCGGTGAACGACGTCGCGGCGTCCTTTCAGGAGGCGGTCGCGGACGTTCTCACCGCGAAGGCGATCCGTGCCGCGCGTGAGCAGGGGATCGGCACGTTGGTGATTTCCGGTGGTGTGGCAGCGAATTCGCGGCTTTCGGAGTTGGCGGCGGAGCGGTGCGCGGAGGCGGGTATCGAGCTGCGCGTGCCGCGGCCCCGGCTGTGCACGGACAACGGCGCGATGATCGCGGCGTTGGGGGCGCATGTGGTGGCGGCGGGTCGGACGGTGGCGCCGTTGGACTTCTCGGCGAATCCGGGGCTGCCGGTTAACGTGGTGTCGCTTTAGGGGGTCGTGAGTGGCAATGCCGGTTCTAACCGGGATTGCCACTCACGAGGGCCTCAGCGGCGGACGACAGCCCTAACAACGTCTCGATCGCCAGCACCGAACGAGCCGCGGCCGAACCGTTTCCGTATGGATTCGCTGACGCGGCAGCGCTGATCTCCCCGCGAAGAATGCGCGCGGCGGTGTCAGCGATCAACTGAGTGTCGGTGCCGACCAGCCAGGCGCACCCGGCTTCGACGGCCTCCGGGCGTTCCGTGGTGTCGCGCAGCACCAGCACCGGCGTGCCGAACGTCGGAGCTTCCTCTTGTATCCCACCGGAATCCGTCAGCACGAGCGTCGCCAACCGCAGCGCGCGCACGAGATCCGGGTACTCCAACGGCTCGGTCACCGTCACCCGCGCGACCCCGCCCAGCACCTCCTCGACCTGCTCCCGCACGGCCGGATTCGGATGCACCGGGAACAGCACCTGCACGCGCGCATGTGCATCGACGATCTGGCGCACGGCGGTCAGCGTGCGCGTCAACGGCTCGCCCCACGACTCGCGGCGATGAGACGTGACCAGCACCAGCTGCTCGCCCGCCTCGGCGATTCCCATCTCCAGCAACGCAAGCGCGGGATCGCGGGCAGGCAGATCGCGCGCGGCCACCGCCAGCACAGCGTCGACGACGGTGTTGCCAGTGCGCGTGACCCGCTCCGACGGCACGCCCTCAGCCTGCAACGCCGCACCCGCGGCTGCCGTCGGGACCAAGTGCAGCGCCGCGATCCGCGAGATCATCTGCCGCGTGCCCTCCTCGGGGAACGGCGACGCCAGATCGTGCGTGCGCAGCCCGGCTTCCAGGTGCACCACCGGAATTCCGAGCCAGAACGCGGCGAGCGCGCCGGCCAGTCCGGTGGTGGTGTCGCCTTGCACGACGACCGCGGACGGCTGGTACCGGCGCAGTGCGGCGTCGAGCGCGGGCAGCAGACCGGACACCAGTTCCGCCTGGGTGCCGGACACCCGCGGCGGCACGTCGAGCCACGCGTCGATGCCGACTCCGAACGGGGCCAGCGCCTGTTCGACCATGCCCTGGTGCTGACCGCTGTGCACGACGAGCGGCCGCAGCCCGGGGCGGGCGTCCAAGGCCAGCGCGAGCGGCGCGAGCTTCACCGCCTCCGGCCGGGTTCCGGCCAGCAGCATCACGTCCAACGTTTTCACCCTTTCGAGTGTCCCGGAAAACCGGGCTGCCGGCGGGATCACGCCGGCAGCCCGGATTCTTCAGCCGTCCAGGCGGGAAAACCGCCGATTCCGGCGGCGGACGGCGATCAGCGCGGCGATCCCGAGGAGCACCAGCGCGACCCCGAGCGCGAGCCACCAGCCGACGTCGGCGCCGGTGGCGGCGAGGGTGCCCACGCCGCCGCCCGCGACGCCGACCCCGGCGCCAGGCATCTTGTACATCGATCCATCACCTCACCGGGGTCAGGCAGCCGAACGACGCCGGGTGAAGCGGATCCCGACCGGCACCGCGATCGCGGCGAGCACGCCGAAGCCGACCCACATGCCAGCTCCCGAGGCGAGCGGCATCGGCGGCGCGGCCGGACCGCAGGTCGCCGACGACAGGATCACGTCGCCCGAGCCGAGCGCGCCCAGCGCGTCGCCGCCGAGCAGCTTCAGGTGCAGGGCGTTGACGGTGAGGCTGCCGTCCTTGTTCTTGATCTGCTCGTTCAGGATCAGCGTCGCCACGTGCAGCGGGCCGACCTGGACCTTGAGCTGGGTGTTCGCCGCCGGGCTGGCGTCGACCTTGCCGAGGCTGCCGAGGTTCGCGCCGGCCAGCGTGCTGCTGCCCTTGACGCCTTCCTGGGTCGCGGTGCAGACGGCCTCGACCGCCTTCACGCCGACGTCGCCGGCCGCGGCCTTGAGCAGCGGCAGCCCGACGTCGGCGACCGACGCCTTCGCCGTGACCGCGCCGGAGTTGTCGTCGCGCACGGCGGACGTCTTGATCACGCCGGTGGTCAGCACGCCGGGCACGTTCGCGGAGACCGCGGTGCTTTCCGTCGGGCCATTGGTGTTCGCGGCCGCGAGCGGGCCGACGTGCACCGCCGGCTGGCCGAGCAGCGTCACGTTGACGTCGACGCCGTAGGCCGACCCGTCGCCGGGAGCGGCGCTGGCCGGAGCGGCTCCGGCCAGGGCGATGCTCGCCACGACAGCGGCGAGCAGGCCGCCTCGTCGCACGAGGTGTCTCTTCACTGGTCCTCCGATTTTTCTCAGGGCGAGCCGCTGCACGGACGAATCCCGGTGAGCAAGAGTCGGCACGCGGATCGGTTATCGCCGGACGTTTCTGAAATGGCACAGCTTTTTCCGGCGATCACCGGATCGAGTGATACGAATTCGGCTTTTTCCCAGGTTGCGCGAAGTATCACTCGAACGGACTAGCAAGCTTGGGTAAGAATATGCCGAAAGCTGCTCGGGTATCCCCGGAAAGGGGTTGCCCGGCGAAGGACGGAAACCGGCACGGGCACGATCGGCGCCGGGGTACGTCTCGGTACCGCTGGGGTTCGGTGGAGAGGGTTGTCGTGACAGCAGTCAACGCGCCGGTGTCAGGCGCATCCCGGTTTCCGCAGCGTATGGCGGTGTTTGGGGTGCTCGCCGCAGGGGTGGTGCTGGTGCTCGTGGAACGCGGGTACCGGGAACTGGAAGTACAGCTGGCCGGTGCGATCCTCCGGATCATCACCTCTTCGGGGGTCTATGTGGCCGGAAACCGGGAATCGGTCTACTTCGGGTTGTCCGGCGATACTCCATTCGGGTTGCGGATGACTCCGGAATGCTCTTCGGTCTTTCTTCTGCTGCCGTTGCTATTAGTAACCGCCGCACTTCTGTGGTTCCGGCCACAGAATGCCCGCAGGCTCTTTTTGTCGCTGGGAATTGCCGCGATCGCGGTGGTTTTGGTTAATCAGTTACGAATTCTCACCATCGTCGGGCTGGTGCACGGGCTCGGCACCGACGAGGGCTACTACTGGGGCCACACCCTGCTCGGCTCGCTGGTCAGCGTCATCGGCGGCGCGGTCTCCCTGGTGCTCTTCGTCTGGCTGGCGACGCGGAAGACGAAGGCCGAGAAGCAGGCCGCGGCGTGAGCGGCTCCAGCCTGAAGATCCTGCTGTCGGTCACCCAGGCGTTCGCGCTCACCATGAGCGTCGCGTTCCTTGTGTACGTCGTGGTGATCGTGGTGCCGTACCTGCGCCGCAAGCCCGCTCCGGTCGGCGATCCAGCCGACTTCTCCTGGCACTTCTTCGTCCCCTGCCGCGACGAGGAGGTGGTGATCCGCGAGACCGTGAAGTACCTGCGCGGCACCTTCCGCCGCGCGCATGTGTGGGTAGTGGACGACGACTCCGACGACCGGACCGCCCGCGTCGTGCGCTCGGTGTGGCGGCGCAACGGCGGCTACGACGCGAACCTGCACCTCGTCGCCCGTCAGCGCCCGGAAGCGCGCACTGGCAAGGGAGACGCGCTCAACGCCGCCTACCGCGAGCTGGACGACTGGCTCGGCCCGGATGCGGACCGCGACCGGGTAGTGGTCGTGGTGGTCGACGCGGACGGCCGTCCCGCGCCCAACTGTCTCGAAGTGTGCGCGGCGGACCACCTGTTCGGCGATGAGACCGTTGGTGCCGTTCAGCTCGATGTGCGGATGAGCAACGCCCGCAGCCGTCCGCCGGGCCGCACGTGGCTCTCCCGCGCGTTCGGGCTCAAGCTCGCCCAGCTGCAGGATCTGGAGTTCCGTACCGCGATCGCGGCGATCCAGACGTCGCGCGGCTTCACCGGCACGATCTCCATGGGCGGCAACGGGCAGTTCACCCGGCTGTCCGCATTGGACTCGATCGCCGGTGAGGAGCTGGCTCCGTGGCGCGGTTCGCTGCTGGAGGATTTCGAACTCGGCGTGCACCTGCTCACCGCGGGCTGGCGCACCGGGTTCACGCCGGATTCCCATGTGGCGCAAGAAGGGCTGTACAGCCTCCGCCGGTTCCTGGTGCAGCGCACGCGCTGGGGCCAGGGGACCATGCAGTGCATGCGGTACCTGCGCCGGATCTGGGACTCGCCGCACGTGTCCACTTTGGGCGCCGCGGAGATGATGTACTACCTGGCGCAGCCGTGGATGCAGCTGCTCGGCTCGCTGCTGTATCCGGTGCCGTTCGTCCTGCTGCTCGTGACGACCGCGGGCGATCCCGGCCAGGTGTGGACGTGGTTCACCGGCGGGGCTTGGATCCTCTTCGCGATCTACGGTTCGTTCGGGCTGCTGCCGTTCGTCGTGTGGGGCCCGATCTACCAGATGAAATGCTTGCGCAGCAAGAACATCTTCCGCGGCATCGGCATGGGCCTGCTGTACGCGGCCTACATCTACACCTTCTACATCACGTCCTGGCGTGCGCTGTTCCGGCTGGTGCGCGGGCGCAACGGCTGGGCCAAGACCCGGCGCAACACCGAGGCGAGCACCGGCGTGAAGGTGGCCCTGGACTCGTGAGTGGCTACGCCGGTTCGAACCGGCATAGCCACTCACGAGGCTGAGGTCAGGACGCCGGTTCGAGATCGACGTCGTCGCGGCTGACGTACGCCACGCGGTGGCCGAGCTGGATTTCCACGTACTTCGCCTTGCCCTTCACGACCTTGTTCGTCGCGACGTCGAAGGACGCTGAGTAGTACTCCGAGCCGGTCAGCCCGCCGACCGAGTACTTCTGGCCTGCGCCGAGCTGGTAAGGCAACGGCTTCAGTTCTTGCACCGGAACGTCCTTCGGATAGGCCGCGGCCTCCGGGTACGCGCTTCCGTAGACCGGCACGGTCGCCTTGCCGTCCTTGGGCGTCGCGACGAATCCGTCGACCGGATACGCGGTTGGCGCGTCGTCGGGGTTCCGGAACCAGCCCTTCTGGCCGAGATACCAGATCGCGGTCCAGTCGTCCTTGGTGTCCGCGACGGCGTACTTCTGACCGGTGGCCGCTCGGCTGCCGATGTCCGAGACGTCCATAGTGGACGGATTAGGCCCGTGCATGCCCACATCGGACAGCAGCGGCGCGGACTCGCTCGGCTCGGTGTGCAGCACGACGGACCCCGAACCCCGCTCCGGACAAGGGTTTCCGGAGCCGATCTTGTCGCAGCCGGTGAACACCGGGCGGTTGGCGGAGACCTCCGGCGCGATCATCACCAGGCCGGAATCCGGTGCGCCGTCGTGGTCGAGCGGCGCGCCGAGCAGGTCGAAGTAGTGCGCCCAGTCCCAGTACGGGCCCGGATCCCAGTGCATGCTCTTGATCTTGTCCGCGTTCGGGCCGGGCACGTTGTCGTGGCCGAGGATGTGCGCGCGGTCCAGCGGAACGCCGAAGCGGTGGGCGAGGTAACGCACGAGCTTCGCGGACTGGCGGTACATCGCCTCGGTGAACCAGGTGCCCTGCGCGGCGAAGCCCTCGTGCTCGACACCGAGGGATTTCTCGTTCACGTACCAGTTCCCGGCGTGCCAGCCGACGTCCTTGGTCGGCACGTGCTGGGCGATCTTGCCGTCCGAGGAACGGACCGTGTAGTGCCACGCGGTCTGGCCCGGGGTCTGGGCCTGCTTCATCACCGAGTCCCAGCTGCCCTCGGTGTCGTGGATGACGATGTAGTCGATCTTCTGGTCGCGCGGGCGGTCGGCCTTGTCGTAGTTGCCGTAGCTGGTGCCGATCTTCTGGAACGGCGCGGGCACCGATTCGCAGGCCAACGACCTCGGGCACTCGGTGGCCGGCGGCTTCCCGGCGCGCAGGCCCAGGCGGTCGGCCTGCGCGCGGTCCGGGGTGATGCCGGACGTCGCGGCGAGCTTGACGGCTTGGCCGTCGTCGGTCGTACGTGCGACGCCGCTGTCGATGGTGTTGAAGACCTCGTCGGCGAAGGTGCGCGCGCCCGTGACGTCCTCGGAGCCGCTGTATCGCGCGACGGCTCCGTACCAGTCCTTCGCGCTGTCGCTCTTCACGCCTAGCTGTCGCTGGTACTCAGCGAGCAGCGCCGCGCCGCCTCGGATGTTCGCTTCGGCGTCCGTACGCAGCTTCGCGGCGTCGGTGTGCAGTAGCTCGGCCGCCTGGTCGATGGTCTGGCTGCCGGGCGGGGGAGTCGGCGGTTCAAGCGCCTTCAGCCGCAGCGTCGGGCGCGAGTCGTCGCCGCGGGGGTCTTCGTCGGGATTGTCGAACTCGCTGGTCCGCAGGCCGGTGGTGCGGACGTCGGTGAGGTGCATCGGGCCGTAGCCGGCGGCGGTGCTGGGCGCGCCGGAATGCGTGTCCCAGCGGGATTCCAGGTACGAAACGCCGAGCAGGACGTCGAGCGGCACGTTGAATTCGCTGGCGGCGTCGGCGAAGGCACGCTGGCGGGCTTCGTTGGCCGGCTGCGCGGAGGCGGGAACGGCGACCGAGATCGCGGCCAGTGCCAGCAGCCCGGCGGTGGCAGCGGCCAGGCGCCACGGGAGTGAGCGGGGCATAGGGACTCCAGGAGTGAGATGCCTGTCTGTGCGGATCCAACCAGGAGCCGGGGGATTTGGTGGGCTTTATCCACCGGATGCGGACCGATCGGGCACGCGGCGGTGCCCTGGGCGCCTGCCGCCCGGTGCCGGGCGTCCGCACGGGGCCTGGAACAAACTGGCCGGTCAGCGGCTTCCGCCTGCCGTTTCGCCCGGTGTGACGGACCCTCCTTGCGAAGCTGGCACTCACGTGGCTAGAGTGCTAAATGAACGGCCCGGACACGCCCCGGCACCCGCGACGGCGGGGGTGGTATGAGCCGTAACCAGTCATCATGCCGACGCTTTCGACGACCGTGGAGGTCAACCCGGTGAGCGTGAACATCAAGCCGCTCGAGGACAAGATCGTTGTCCAGACGAGCGAGGCCGAGGAGACGACCGCTTCCGGCCTCGTCATCCCCGACACCGCCAAGGAGAAGCCCCAGGAGGGCAAGGTTCTGGCCGTTGGCCCGGGCCGCATCGACGACAAGGGCAACCGCGTTCCGCTGGACGTGGCTGTCGGCGACGTCGTCATCTACTCCAAGTACGGCGGCACCGAGGTCAAGTACAACGGCGAGGACTACCTGATCCTCTCCGCCCGCGACGTGCTGGCCGTCATCAACTGACGCGTCACTCGCAGCGCAAGGACGCCCCGGGCCCCGCTCATGCCGGGGTGCGGGGCGTTTTGCGTCGCACGACAACCGAAAGGTAAGCGGAAAGCGTTATGCCCAAGCAGATCAGTTTCGACGAGGACGCTCGTCGCGCGCTCGAGCGCGGGGTGAACAAGCTCGCCGACGCGGTCAAGGTCACCCTCGGCCCGCGCGGTCGCCACGTCGTCCTCGACAAGAAGTTCGGCGGTCCGACGATCACCCTCGACGGCGTCACCGTCGCGCGCGAGGTGGAACTCGAGGACCCGTTCGAGAACCTCGGCGCGCAGCTCGCCAAGAGCGTCGCCACCAAGACCAACGACGTCGCGGGCGATGGCACCACCACCGCCACGGTGCTGGCCCAGTCGCTGGTGAAGCACGGCCTGCGCAACGTCGCCGCCGGAGCCAACCCGACCGCGGTCGGCAAGGGCATCGAGGCGGCCGCGGAGAAGGTCATCGAGGTCCTCAAGGCCAAGGCCACCCCGGTCAAGGGCCGCGACAACATCGCCCAGGTCGGCACCGTCACCTCGCGTGACGCGACGATCGGCGCGCTGCTCGGCGAGGCCGTCGAGCGCGTGGGCGAGGACGGCGTGATCACCATCGAGGAGTCGTCCACGCTGGCGACCGACCTCGTGATCACCGAGGGCGTCCAGTTCGACAAGGGCTTCCTGTCGGCGCACTTCGCGACCAACCCGGAGGACCAGAAGGCGACCCTCGAGGACGCCTACATCCTGCTGCACCGCGAGAAGATCTCGGCGCTGGCCGACCTGCTCCCGGTGCTGGAGAAGGTCGTCGAGGCGAAGAAGCCGCTGCTCATCATCGCCGAGGACGTCGACGGCGAGGCGCTGTCCACCCTCGTGGTGAACTCGCTGCGCAAGACGATCACCGCGGTCGCGGTCAAGGCCCCGTTCTTCGGCGACCGCCGCAAGGCGTTCCTGGACGACCTGGCCATCGTGACCGGTGCCGAGGTCATCTCCGCCGAGATCGGCCGCAAGCTGTCCGAGGTCGACCTCAGCTCGCTGGGCAAGGCCCGCCGGGTCGTCGTCACCAAGGACGACACGACGATCGTCGACGGCGCCGGCACCAAGGACGACATCGCCGGGCGGATCGCGCAGATCCGCAAGGAGATCGAGACCACCGACTCCGACTGGGACCGCGAAAAGCTGCAGGAGCGGCTCGCGAAGCTCGGCGGCGGCGTGGCCGTGATCAAGGTCGGCGCGGCCACCGAGACCGAGCTGAACGAGCGCAAGCACCGCATCGAGGACGCCGTGGCTTCGACCAAGGCGGCCGTCGAAGAGGGCATCCTGCCCGGCGGCGGTTCGGCGCTGGTGCACGCGGTCAAGGAGCTCGAGGGCGACCTCGGCCTGACCGGCGACGAGGCGACTGGTGTGCGCATCGTCCGCGACGCGCTCACCGCGCCGCTGCACTGGATCGCGACGAACGCGGGCCACGAGGGCGCGGTCATCGTGAACAAGGTCCAGGAGCAGAGCTGGGGCCAGGGCTTCAACGCGGCCACCGGCGAGCTGACCGACCTGATCGCGGGCGGCATCGTCGACCCGGTCAAGGTGACCCGCTCGGCCGTCGCGAACGCGGCGTCCATCGCCCGGCTGGTGCTCACCACGGAAAGCTCCGTGGTCGAGAAGCCGGTCGAGGAGGAGCCCGAGGCCGCAGGCCACGGACACTCGCACTGACGCGGTTCGCTTTTGGGCGGGGCGGCACTCCCTTGGGGAGTGCCGCCCCGTTTCGTTTTGGCCTCTGCGACTCCGCGGCCGCTTCCACACTCCGCGGCTGCCTCCGCAGCTTCGCGGCTGCCTCCGCATTCTGCGGCTGCTTCCGCAGCTTCGCGGTTGCCTCCGCATTCTGCGGCTGCCTCCGCAGCTTCGCGGTTGCCTCCGCATTCTGCGGCTGCTTCCGCAGCTTCGCGGTTGCCTCCGCATTCTGCGGCGGCCTCCGCAGCTTCGCGACGGCCTCCACAACTCCGCCTCGTGTTGGCTTCCACAACTCAGTTCCGCGGCTGCCTCCACAACTCCGCGGTGCTGTGGACAACTGCGGTCGAGGACCGGGTCCCGGGTCGCGGGGCCGATAGAATTGGGCTGGGGCGTCCCCCCGTGGAGGGTGGGGGCGCAATGCCGGGGACTTGAGCCGGGCGGCCCCAGCCTGCTGACCCTCCATAAAGGACATTCACGTCGGCGATATGCCTGTTTAACGCCAGCGTGCCTGTTTATTCAAGTCTGTGAGGGTTCCCCTCGCAGACTCTGATTCCCTCAGGGTGCCCCTCACGGACGACACACCCAGCTCCGCCCGCCCGCGCGGCCGGAGCAAGCCAGCCCGGTCCGCCAGTCGCTTCCGCCTGGGCGGACACGCTTCAGCTGCACCCATGACGCCGCCTGAAGTCCCTGGCATTTGGGCCCGGTCAGGCCGTGAAGCCGCCGTCCACCGTGATCGACGTTCCCGTCAGGTACCGGCCGTCCGGGCCGGACAGGTACGCCACCGCCGCCGCGATGTCCGAGATGTTTCCGTAGTGGCCCAGCGCGATGTGCGCCAGCTGGTCCCCGGAATGCGGGCCGTCCGCCGGGTTCATCTCGGTGTCCGTCGAACCCGGGTGGACCACCGTCGCCGTGATGCCGCGAGCCCCCAGGTCCCGCGCCAGTCCCTTGGCCATCCCGTTCAGTGCAGCCTTGCTCGCCGAGTACAGGCTCATCCCGACGAACGGCGTGCGTTCGGCCAGATCGCTGCCGATCGACACGATCCGCCCGCCTCGTTTCATGTGCCGCACCGCCGCCCTGGCCGCCACGAGCGGTGCCTTGACGTGGATCGCCAGCGTGCGGTCGATCATCTCCGGCGTCAGGTCGTCGATCGGCGCCGCCGGGAACACTCCGGCGTTGTTCACCAGCACGTCCAGCCCGCCGAGTTCGGCCGCGGTCTGGTCGACCGCGCCGGTCATGGCGTCCGCGTCCGCGGCGTCGGCCCGCAGCGCGAGGCCGCGGCGGCCGAATTTCTCGATCGACGCGACCACCTCCGCCGCCCGGTCCGCGGCGCGTTCGTACGTGATCGCGACGTCCGCGCCGTCCTCGGCCAGCCGGAGTGCGATCCCCGCGCCGATCCCGCGGCTTCCGCCGGTGACCAGTGCGACCTTGCCGTCCAGGGTGCCCATGCCCCCACCTCTTTCTGTAGTGATGACTAAATAAATAGCCGCGTACGATGGGCTGGGTCAAGACTTCTGTATCGCTCACTAAAGAAGGTGGTCCATGTCACCCCGCGGCCGCCCGCGTGCGTTCGATCGCGAGCACGCGCTCACTCAGGCCATGTTCGTGTTCTGGGAGCGCGGCTACGAGGGTGCGTCGCTGGCGGAGCTGACCGAGGCGATGGGGATCAAGCCGCCCAGTCTGTACGCGGCCTTCGGGGACAAGGAGGCGCTGTTCCGCGAAGCGGTTGCGCACTACCAATCCGCATATGGGCAGCACACGATGCGCGCGCTGACCGAAGAGCCGACAGCGCGCGCGGCGATCGAGGCGATGCTTCGCGACAACGCTTGCGCGTACGTGGAACCTGGCCACCCCAAGGGCTGCATGGTGGTTCTCGCGGCTACCAACTGCACGCCGGCCAATGCGTCCGTGTGGGAGTTTCTCGCTGCTTCGCGCGACGAAGTGCGACGACAGCTCTTCGCACGCCTTCGCCGCGGCGTGGAAGAAGGCGACCTCGCGGCCACTGTGGACATTGACGCGTTCGGCGAGCTTTACGCGACTGTCTTTTATGGACTGACCATGCAGGCGCGGGACGGCGTCAGCCTTGCCTCGCTGATGGCCGTGATCGATCTAGCTCTTTCGCTGTGGCCCGAAAACGGCGGAGGGGCGACGTCCACTGTGGACATCGCCCCTTCCGCGCCGTGAGGGAAGTCAGATGTGCGCCATGGTCAGCGCGCGTTTGTCCTGTTTGATGATGTGGTCTCGTTCCGATTCGGACAGTCCGCCCCAGATGCCGTAGGGCTCGTGCACGGCGAGCGCGTGCTTGCGGCACATCTCCAGCACCGGGCACGACAGGCAGATCGCCTTGGCCCTGGCCTCGCGCCGCGCCCTCGCCGGTCCCCGCTCTCCGTCCGGGTGGAAGAAGGATCCGCTGTCCATCCCCCGGCACGACCCCTCCAGCTGCCAGTCCCACATGTCTGCGTTGGGGCCGGGGAGCCTGCGCGTGTCTGCCATCCTGACCGCCTCCGTCATCCGGTCGATGCCATTAGCTGCTCTGCTGTGGTGCCGATACTCCATTCGGTGCAACGGCGGTAACGTTAGAAGCGCGCCAATAGTTGTTCAATAGATCGGCGGCGATTCAGCCGTTAGGCATCCCCCAGATGTGTGAGCAGGGCTTTTGGCTCGGGTTGCCGGGACCGCGAACGGCCTGGATATTGACCGGGTGGGATCCGGATCGAGCGATGGAGAACCCACCCTGCCGGTGGCCTCGGTCGCCCGCCGGCTCGGTGTCGCGCCGTCCACCCTGCGTACTTGGGACCGGCGCTACGGTCTCGGTCCCAGCCGGCACACCGACGGCAGGCATCGCCGCTACGGCAGCTCCGACATCGGCCGTCTCGAACTGATGCAGCGCGCGTTGCTTCGCGGAGCTTCAACCGCGGAGGCCGCGCGGTACGCCCTGGAGCAAATGCCGCGCGCGGACGTCGTGCCCGCGCCTGCGGAGCCCGCGGACGCAATGGAAGCGAAGGCGGCGGCTGACGACCTCGAAGTCCCTTCGCGACTCGCGCGTCGCCTGAGCACGGCGGCGTTGGCCATGGATGTCGGTGCGGTGCAACGCATGCTCGTTGACGCCATCGGCGAGCTAGGCGTGCTTCAAGCGTGGTCCGGGGTGATTGACCCAGTACTCACTGCGCTCGGCGCGCGGTGGCGAGGCGTGCACGCGGGCGCGGAAGTGGAGTACCTGCTCGCCGAGTGCGTGTACGCGGCGTTGGTGCGCGCGACGCCGGTTCTCAACGAGCCTCGCAACCAACGGCCGGTTCTTCTCGCGTGCGTGCCGGAGGAACGGGACAACATGCCCGTGTACGCGCTCGCGGCTGCTCTCGCGGGACGGCGGATCGGCGCGCAGCTCTTCGGCATCGCGCTGCCGCAGGAGGTACTGGCGGTAGCGGTACGACGAAGCGCGCCGGCCGCGGTGGTGCTGTGGGCGAATCGCGCGCCCGCGGACCCGAGGCTCTTCGCACGCGTGTCCCGCGGACGGCAGCGGACCCGGCTGTTCGCCTGCGGTCCCGGCTGGGATCCCGCGCTGCTGCCGCCGAAAGTCGAACTGCTGGCAGATCTTTCCGCGGCGGCGGACCGCGTGGAGCACGTTCTTGTCGGTGCTCCACGCTAGAAAGGTCTGGTGGACGAAGAAGCGCTGACGGCCCTCGCGTTCGGCTCGTACGCCGGGCCGGCGGACCCAATACCTCGCGACGGCTCGCCAAGGCAACGCCTCCTGGCGGCAATCGTGCTGGGTGCCCGCGGCCGATACGCGGCGGCTGCGGAGTTGCTCGACCAGCTTCGGCGGGGTCGGGATCCGTTGATGGCTTCGCTGGCGGCGAGCACGCTCGCGTCGCATCGGCGGCAGTTGGGCGGGCATGTGGCGGCTCGGAAGCTGGATGGGGAGGCGTTGCTGGCGGTCGGACTGCGCGGGCCGGGGGAGCGCAGGCCCGGGACGGCTGGCGGAGGCTCGGGAACGGCTGGCGGCGGTTTGGCCGCTGGCTCGGGCGGAACTGGCGCTGGTCGCTCGGACCGGGTTGATGCTGGAGCGGATTCGACTGCTGCGGGCTCGGGCTCGCGGGCGGCTGGTGCTGGCTCGGGCTCGCTTGGCGGTGGCTCAGGTTCGGCTGGCACCGGAGCTGGCTCGGCTCCTTCCAGCGCCAATCCAGCAGCCACCGATCCACAAGCACCAACCCCACCCACCGCAGGCCTCACAGCAAGCCCCGCCAACCCAAGCCCCACTGCCCCCGGCGAAGACCCCCACGGCCTAGACCTCCAGGGCGCAAGAGCCGACGCCCTCCTCGGCCTAGCCGCCGACAACCTCGCCCTCGGCCGCATCTCCGCCGCTCGCCGCCTGGCCGTCCGGGCTGCCCAAACCGACCGGCGCTGGCGGGCGACCGTCCGGGGCGGCTGGGTCGGTGCCGAGATCGAACTCGCCGCCGGACAGCCCGAAGCCGCCGTCGCTCCGGCCCGCCTCGCCTACGAGACCGCCGTCGCCCGTCACGCTCAGCGACACGTCGTCAAGTCCGGCATCGTCCTCGGCGTCGCCCTGCTCGGCGCCGGAAAACCAGGCGCGCGCGAACTCGTCCTCGCAGCCCTCGCCGACGCCGAAAAACATGAACTCGATTCACTTACCTGGGTGGCCACGCGCGTCGCCGCGGACCTGGAACCCGACCGGGCCGAGGAGTATCGATTCAGGAGCCGTCAGGTGTTGCACGCAGTGTTACGGCACGCGGATCCTTGCGTGATGCGCGTCGCACACGAATCACCGTGGGTGCCCGTCGGGCCCGGGTAGGCCTGCGGGAACGGGCGTTCCGGCATCCGGGCTAAGAAACTTCAAAAAAAGCCACCGGATCGTGTCAAGGTTCGGACTAAAGCGTCCGATAGGGGAAGTGGAATGTCACCCGGCTGCAGGAAGGAAACCCCGTGACGACGGTCTTGATCTGCGACGACCGACGCAGTGTCCGCGAAGGGCTCACCCGTGTGATGTCCGCGGTGCCTGGGGTCAGTCGCATCGACTGCGTAGCGCACGGTGACGAGCTGCTGGCCCGGTACACCCGTCAGCCGGTCGACGTCGTGCTGGTCGGGACGCAACGCGCGGTCCCGACGGGCGTCGAGGCCACCCGCCGGCTCGTCTCCGCGAATCCCCAGGCGAACGTCATCGTCTTCGGCGCCCCGGACGACGCGGGCAGCATCGCGGCCGCCATCGCCGGCGGAGCGCGCGGCTACCTGCGCTGGGACGCCTCGCGGCCCGAGCTGGTCGCCGCGCTGGCGCACACGCTGGCCAGCACCTCGGTGCCCGCGCCGCGCCAGCCGTCCGACCCTGGCGTGCAGCTCACCGAGCGCGAGCTGCAGGTGCTGCGCGGCATGAGCCAGGGCAAGAGCAACGGCCAGATCGGCCGCGAGCTGTACCTCTCCGAGGACACGGTCAAGACGCACGCGCGGCGGTTGTTCCGCAAGCTCGGCGTCCGCGACCGCGCGCAGGCCGTCGCGCACGGCTTCCGCCGCGGCCTCGTGTCCTGACCGACTACGAGCAGGCCAATACGGGACTTCCGATCCGGTTCCCGCGGTGACGAACGGGCCAGGGCGCGCTAGCCCTGGCCCGTACCTGTTGTCCTGGCCCGCTCCTGTCGTCGCCCGCGTCCCCACCGCGTGACGGCACTGCCCCGCACCCCGTCTGCCTGCGACAATCGCCGCCCGGCCGCGCCCGGCGCGCCGGTCACCACCTCTGGCGGTTGTCTGGTAGGACTCCGACGGTACGGTAGCTGTGACCGGCGCAGGACGGGGACGACCACGCGCCGGATTCTTTGCACGCCTACACGTAACGCTGGGACTGTTGTCTGCGATGGCCACTGTGGGGGATGGACTGGACGAGCCGGTCGCCGCCGCTGTCGAGGGAGACCCTCAGGCAGTGGAGCGGTTGCTGGCGGCCATTCGTCCCCTTGTGGTGCGGTATTGCCGTGCCAGGGTTGGCAGGCAGGAGCGTTCGTTCGCTTCGGCAGACGACGTTGCGCAGGAGGTGTGTCTCGCGGTGCTTACGGCCTTGCCTTCGTACCGTGACCAGGGCCGCCCGTTCCTGGCGTTCGTCTACGGCATCGCCCAGCACAAGGTCGCCGACGCGCACCGCGCCGCGGCTCGCAACCGGGCGGAGCCGGTCGCCGAGATCCCCGACGAGATCGAGGGCGGCGTCGGTCCGGAACAACGCGCTCTGCAGGGTGAGCTGAACGAGCGGATGGCGCAGTTGCTGCAGGTGCTGCCGGACAAACAGCGGGAAATCGTCGTCCTGCGCGTCGTGGTGGGGCTGTCGGCGGAGGAGACGGCGGAAGCCGTCGGATCGACGCCCGGCGCGGTCCGCGTCGCTCAGCACCGGGCACTCGCCCGGCTGCGCAAGGTGCTCGCCGCCGAGGAGGTGATCTGAGTGACTGATCGCGAAGACCGGGACAGAGACAGAGACCTGTCGCCTTCCGCGCAAGCGAGCGGACTGACCGGGTACGAGGCGGAAGCCGACGGGGACCTCACCGCGATCCAAGCCGACGACGCGCTGCTCGACGCGCTCGGCGGGACTGATCCGGCCGTTGCCGACGGGCTCGGAGACCAGGAACTGAACGCGCTGTTGCTCGCGTGGCGCCGCGACATCGACAGCGAGCCGCTCGCCGAGCTGGTCGACGTCGACACCGCGGTCACCACGGTGAAGACCGCGACGCTGGCGCGCAAATACCAAAGCCGCGGCCGTCGCCGCCGCTATCTCGTCCCGGTGGCCGCCGCCTGCGCCGCCGCGGCCATCGCCTTCACCGGCACCGGCCTCGCGGCGCGCGACGCCCAGCCCGGAGACACGCTCTGGGGCCTCACGAAGGTCCTGTACGCCGATCACGCCCGCTCGGTCGAGGCCGCCGCCGCGGCGAAGCTCGACCTGGAGAAGGCGAATCTGGCACTGGCCGACAACCGGCTCGCGGACGCCCGGCGCGCGCTCGCCGACGCGCAGGCCGCGCTCAACCAGGTCACCGACCAGGACAACCGCAACCAGCTCCTGCAGCAGCACCGCGAACTGGCCGCGCAGCTCGGCCAGCCGACGGCCCCGCCCGCGGATCAGAAGCCGTCGCCGCCGCCCGCCGCTTCACAGCCGCACGACCCGGTCAGCAGCGCTGCGCAGCCGCCCGGCCAGTCGACGTCGCTGCCGGGCACCGGGGGCGGTCACACGAACCCGCCGCCGGTCACGTCGGTCACGCCGCTTCCGCCGGTGACGTCCACGCCGAGTTCGCCGCCGCCCTCGCCGAGCGCCACGCCGAACGATCCAGGCACCGGCAGCAGCCCGCGCAACGAGTCGTCGCAGGGCGCGCAGGCACCGAACACCAGCGGCTCATAGGTTTCCCAGAAGGTCCCGGCACGGACAGTGCCGGGACCTTCTTCGTTTGCGGCGAGAGTCAACGGGAGAGGTGCGGTGCTGGTTTTCGGAGAGCCCTACGAGACGACCCACGGCACGGTGCTGATCACGGTCACCCGGCAAGGCCGTCGCGGCGGGCCGGGGCGCGCGGTCGGGCTGTACACGATCACCGCGGACGGCGTCACGTGGACGCCCGCGGTCGACGAGGGCCGGATCGCGCTGATCGGCGTGTGCACCGGTTTCGTGGCGGCGGCGTTCGCGACGCTGGCGATGGTGCACCGTCCGCCGTGGCCGAACCTGACCGAACGCGCGATGATCGCCCAGGCCGAGAGCATGAAGTACCGCCGTTGACGACGGTTGTCCACAAGTCGACACAGCTGTGGACAACCCCTGTGGACAACCTGGTCGGCGCACATGAAGAAGGTCCTGGTGGCCAAGCTCACCAGGACCTTCTTTTCAAGGCTGTTCAGGACCGAACGGTCAGTACGCGCTCTCGTTCGCGGTGACCCCGTCCGCGAAACCGCGGCAGTAGTCCCAGCTCACGTAGTCGGTCGGGTTCGGGTCGAAAGCCGGCTCGTGCGGGCGCATCCGGCCGTCGGACAGCAGCTGCTCCAGGCTCGCGCGCAGCAGAGTCCAGTCGTGATAGTGGGGTTCGTCGCACTCACCGCAGTCGACCACGATGCCGCGAACCCCGCGAGGCTCCAGCAGAGCCTGGTACACGGCGAGGTCGGACAGGTCGGCCAGCAGCTCGGTGCGCTCGTCCGCGCTGATCGGCTCTTCCAGGTGGTCGTCGGGGTCGGGGATGGCCCGGGCCGGATCGTCCGGGTCGTCCGCGAACGGATCGGGGGGCAACACATCGTGCGGCACGGCCTGCACGCTACCCGGCGGGCCACCCACCCGGGCCAGGGCCCCGGCCCGGATATCATGAGGGGAAGGCCCGACCACCCTCGGCCCACGCCAGGCACCGCTGCCCGCGACTCCAGCCCACTCCCGCCAGGAAGGCCCTTCGCCCCTCATGACCAGCGAAAGCATCACCCCCGCAGTGCCCAGCAAGTTCGCGATGCTCGGCTTGACCTTCGACGACGTGCTGCTGCTGCCCGCGGAATCGGACGTGGTGCCCAGCGCGGTGGACACGAGCACGCAGCTCACCCGCAACATCAAGCTCAACGTTCCGCTGGTCTCCGCCGCCATGGACACGGTCACCGAGGCGCGGATGGCGATCGCGATGGCCCGCCAGGGCGGGATCGGCGTGCTGCAGCGCAACCTGCCGATCGAGGAGCAGGCGGCGGCGGTCGAGGTGGTGAAGCGGTCCGAGGCGGGCATGGTCACCGACCCGGTCACCTGCGCCCCGGACGACACCCTCGCCGAGGTCGACGCCCTGTGCGCGCGGTTCCGGATCTCCGGCGTCCCGGTCACCGACGCCTCCGGCGCGCTCGTGGGCATCATCACCAACCGCGACATGCGGTTCGAGGTCGACCACACGCGCCTGGTGAGCGAGGTCATGACGAAGCCGCCGCTGGTGACCGCTCAGGTCGGCGTCACTGCGGAGGCCGCGCTCGGGCTGCTGCGCAGGCACAAGATCGAGAAGCTGCCGATCGTCGACGGCGCGGGCAAGCTGCGCGGCCTGATCACGGTCAAGGACTTCGTGAAGACCGAGCAGTACCCGCGTGCGTCGAAGGACCCGGACGGCCGGCTCATCGTCGGCGCCGCGGTCGGCGTCGGCCCGGACGGGCACAAGCGCGCGATGGCGCTGGCCGAGGCCGGCGTGGACGTGCTGATGGTCGACACGGCGCACGGCCACTCGCGCGCGGTCGTGGACACGGTGCGGCTGCTGAAGAAGGAACTGGGCGACACCGTCGACATCGTGGGCGGCAACGTGGCCACGCGGGCCGGGGCGCAGGCCCTGGTGGACGCGGGCGTGGACGGTGTGAAGGTCGGCGTCGGCCCGGGTTCGATCTGCACCACGCGGATCGTCGCGGGGGTGGGCGTGCCGCAGATTTCCGCGATCTACGAGGCCGACCAGGCCTGCCGTCCGGCGGGCGTCCCGGTGATCGGCGACGGCGGCATCCAGTACTCCGGCGACATCGCGAAGGCCATCGCGGCGGGCGCGTCCTCGGTCATGCTCGGCAGCCTGCTGGCCGGCACCGCCGAATCGCCGGGCGACCTGATCCTGGTGAACGGCAAGCAGTTCAAGGTCTACCGCGGCATGGGCTCGCTGGGCGCCATGCAGTCGCGCGGCGAGGCGAAGTCGTACTCCAAGGACCGTTACGCCCAGGACGACGTGCTCAACGAGGACAAGCTGGTGCCGGAAGGCATCGAGGGCCGGATCCCGTTCCGCGGCCCGCTGTCGAACGTGGTCCACCAGCTCGTCGGCGGCCTGCGCGCGGGCATGGGCTACGCGGGCGCGGAGACCGTCGCGGCGATGCAGGAGGCGCAGCTGGTCCGGATCACCGCGGCCGGGCTGAAGGAAAGCCACCCGCACGACATCACGATGACGGTCGAGGCCCCGAACTACACGACCCGCTGATCGACCCTGTTCGCCCGCGTCCCCTTCCCGCCACACTGGATCTCCAGGTGACGGCGAGGGGAGCGGGCGAATGCGGTTTTCCCGGAGGTTCGTGCTGACGGCGGCTACCGCGATGGTGCTCGGGGGAGGGGTCACGGCTGCTTCCGCGGCTACGACGGCTTCGCCGGACAGCTCGCTGTGGAAACGCACTGAGCTGTACTTCGGCACCTCGAAGCCCAACGGCGGCGAGGTGACCGACAAGGAGTTCGCGGACTTCTCGGCGAAGGACATCACGCCGCGCTTCCCGGACGGCTTCACCCAGTTCGCGGCCACCGGTCAGTGGCGCTCCGGCAGCGGCGCGATCACCAAGGAGCGTTCGATCGTGCTCGTCGTGCTGTACCCGCCGACGAACCAGCACGCGAACGCCGACCTCGAGGAGATCCGCACCGACTACAAGCACCTGTTCGATCAGGAATCCGTGCTGCGGACCGATTCCACCGCGCGCGTCTCGTTCTGAGCGCGGTTCCATCCGAGCAGCAGCAACGGCGTCGCCAGCATCAGCGCGCCCGCGAGCCCGAGTGCGCCGCGCGTTCCCAGCCAGGTCGCGACCAGGCCCCAGAGGAGGGTCAGGCCGGCGGTGCTGGCGCCGTTGCTGATCCGCCACGCGGACAACATCCGGCTCACGTACCCGTCTTCAGTCTCTTCGAGCCGGTACGTCGCGAGGACGGTGCTGTACGCCGCTGCGGAGACGATCAGGCCGAACTCCACCGCCATTACCCAGAACAGCCCGCCGATCCCGGTCGGCACGAACGCCAGCAGCACGACCCAGCACGTCCGGACCGCGCCGAGGATCGGCAGCAGGCGGACCCGGCCGTAGCGCGGCACCAGCTGGCGGGCGAGCCGGGAGCCGATCAAGCCGCCGAGGCACGGGACGCCGAACGCGAGCCCGTACTGCCAGGTCGGCAGCCCGAGTTCGCCGAGCAGCAGCACCGCCAGCAGTGGTGAGGTGGCCATGATCAGGCCGTTGACCAGGCAGGAGCTGACGAACAGCTTCCGGAGCCGGGCGTGCCGGAAGACGTAGCGCCAGCCCTCGACGAGGTCGGCGGATCGGAAGGCGGCAGGGCGGGCTGGTTTGGGCTCGCGGGTGCGGATCGTCGAGAGCGAGAACGCGGACAACAGGTAGCTGAACGCGTCGAGAATCACTGTGGCGAGCGGGCCGAAGAACCCGATCGCCGCGCCGCCCGCCGGTGGGCCGAGCGCGGTCGCGGTCCACAGCGTGGTCTCGAACCGGCCGTTGGCGGTGAGCAGGTCTGGACCAGCGGCGAGTGATTTCAGATACGCCCCGCTCGCCGAGGTGAACGCGATGTTCGCCGCTGCCACGATCACCGACACCGTCACGAGCTGGGCGAAGGTCAGCACGTCCAGCAGGTACGCGGGCAGCAGCGTGAGCAGGGCGGCGAACCGGACCAGGTCCATCGCGATCAGCACTGGCCGTTTCCGCCGGAATTCCACCCACGGGCCGAGCGGGAGCGCGGCCAGCGAACCCACCGCGAGCCCGGCTCCGGCCAGCAACGACACCTGCGCGGCACTGCTGTGCAGCACCCGTACCGCGATGATCGAGAAGGCGTCGAGAGCGAAGTAGGTGCCCGCGATGCTGACCGCGTACGCCAGCCAGAGCCGGTGAAAGTCCTTGCCCAGCGCCAAATCCGTCCCCCTCGTCCAGCGGGGGAGCCAACCATCCGGTGCCGCCGGTGGCAAACAACCGCGCGCACAACCGGTGGTTGTCGCCACGGCAACGGTCCCCCGCGCGCAGGTCACCCGTGCCGACTCGCGACAATGGACCGCGAAGGCGTCAGGCGCGAGAAGGGACATCACGTGCGGGATCTGGTCGAGATCGGCATGGGCCGCACCGCGCGGCGGGCGTATGACCTCGATGACGTGGAGATCGTGCCGTCGCGGCGGACGCGGTCCTCGTCAGTGGTGTCCACTGCCTGGCAGATCGACGCGTACCGGTTCGACCTGCCGCTGGTCACTCACCCGACGGACGCGATCGTGTCGCCGGGGACCGCGGTGGCGGTCGGCGAGCTTGGCGGCCTCGGCGTGCTCAACGCCGAAGGGCTGTGGGCCCGGCACGCGAACGTCGAAGAAGCGATCTTCCGGCTCGTCCGCGCGGCCGAGGACAGCGAGGACCCGGCCGCGGTCGTGCGCGAGCTGCAGGAGCTGCACTCCGCGCCGATCCGGCTCGACCTGCTGACCGAGGCGATCAAGACGGTCCGCGAATCCGGCGTGACGGTCGCCGCGCGGGTCAGCCCGCAGCACGCCGCCGAGCTGACGCCGGACCTGATCGCCGCGGGCGTCGAGATCCTGGTCGTGCAGGGCACGATCATCTCCGCCGAGCACGTGCAGCGCGACGCGGAACCGCTCAACCTCAAGGAGTTCATCGGCCGTCTCGACGTGCCGGTGATCGCGGGCGGCGTAAGCGACTACCGCACGGCCATGCACCTGATGCGCACCGGCGCGGCGGGCGTCATCGTCGGCCACGGTTACACCGAGGGCGTCACCAGCACCGACCGCGTGCTCGGCATCGGCACCCCGATGGCGACGGCGATCGTGGACGCGGCCGCCGCCCGCCGCGACTACCTGGACGAGACCGGCGGCCGCTACGTGCACGTCCTCGCCGACGGCGGCATCACGACGTCCGGCGACATCGCGAAGGCGATCGCCTGCGGCGCGGACGCGGTGATGCTCGGCGCCCCGCTGGCGACCGCGTCGGACGCCCCGGGCCAGGGCCTGTACTGGACGGCCGCGGCCGCGCACCCGTCGCTGCCGCGCTCGCGCGTGGTCGCCGGCCCGGACTCGGACTACGCGGTGGACCTGAAGACGCTGCTGTTCGGCCCGTCCTCGGACGCGGAGGGCGTGGTGAACCTGTTCGGTGCGCTGCGCCGCGCGATGGCTAAGACGGGGTACTCGGACCTGAAGGAGTTCCAGCGCGTGGGCCTGACCGTCCGCGGCTGACCTGCGCTCGGCTGTCCGTGAGGGGAACCCTGAAGGACTCTGATTCCCTCAGGGTTCCCCTCACGGACTTTGCCCAGGTGATGTAACCCGTCAGTAACTTACCTCTGGTCTGGCGGGTGCCTGGGGGTTACCCTCTTATCTGTGACTGCCAGTAACACCACCACCGCGCGGCAAGAACCCGACTACGACGTCCTCGTGGTCGGATCCGGGTTCGGCGGCAGCGTCGCGGCGTTGCGGCTGACCGAGAAGGGCTACCGCGTCGCGGTGGTCGAGGCGGGCAGGCGCTTCGCCGACGACGAGTTCGCCAAGACGTCCTGGGACCTCAAGCGCTACCTCTGGGCCCCGCAGCTCGGCTGCTACGGCATCCAGCGCATCCACATGCTCAACGACGTGATGGTGCTGGCCGGCGCTGGCGTCGGCGGCGGTTCGCTGGTGTACGCGAACACGCTGTACCGGCCGCTCAAGCCGTTCTACCAAGACCGGCAGTGGGCGCACATCACCGACTGGGAAAGCGAACTCGCGCCGCACTACGACCAGGCCAGCCGCATGCTCGGTGTCGTCACGAACCCGACGATCACGCCGTCCGACGTGGTGATGCGGGACGTCGCGAAGAAGATGGGCGTCGAGGATTCGTTCCACGCCACGCCGGTCGGGGTGTATTTCGGCAAGCCCGGCGAGACCGTGAAGGACCCGTTCTTCGGGGGTGCCGGACCGGATCGGGTCGGCTGTACCGAATGCGGTTCGTGCATGACCGGATGTCGGGTCGGCGCGAAAAACACGCTGGTGAAGAACTATTTGTACCTCGCGGAGAAAGACGGCGCGAAGGTCATTCCGCTCACCACGGTGACGTCGGTGAGCCCGCGCAGCAACGGTTACGCGATCACGCTGCAGAAGACCGGCACGCGTTCGCGGCGCTTCCGGACCACGGTCACGGCGACGCAGGTGGTGTTCGCCGCCGGCACCTGGGGTACGCAGAACCTGTTGCACCGCATGAAGGACACGGCCGCGCTGCCTAAATTGTCGCAGCGGCTCGGGGAATTGACGCGGACGAATTCCGAGGCGATTATCGGCGCGGCCCGGACCACTGTGGACGAAAACCGGGACTTCAGCCGCGGCGTCGCGATTACCTCGTCGATCCATCCGGACGAGAACACGCACATCGAACCGGTGCGCTACGGCAAGGGCAGCAACGCGATGAGCCTGCTGCAAACCGTGGCCACCGACGGGTCTTCGAGCGTTCCGCGCTGGCGGCAGGCGGTCACGTTCCTGGTCAAGCACCCGGTGCAGTCGGCGAAACTGCTGAACGCGTACCGGTGGAGCGAGCGCACGGTGATCCTGCTGGTGATGCAGAGCCTCGACAACTCCATCACCACCTACACCCGGCGCGGCCTGTTCGGACGGCGGAAGTACACGTCGAAACAGGGCCACGGCGAACCGAACCCGAGCTTCATCCCGGCCGGGCACGAGGCGAACGTCCTGACCGCGGAACGGATCGGCGGCATGCCCGGCGGCACCTGGGGCGAGGTGTTCGACATCCCGCTCACCGCGCATTTCATCGGCGGCGTGCCGATCGGCGACAGCGCCGACAGCGGTGTCATCGACCCGTACCACCGGGTGTACGGCTATCCCGGATTGTCCGTTGTGGACGGTTCGGCGATCACCGCGAACCTCGGGGTGAACCCGTCGCTCACGATCGCCGCGCAGGCGGAGCGGGCGTTCTCGTTCTGGCCCAACAAGGGCGAGGACGACCAGCGGCCGGAGCAGAGCAACGGGTACGCGCGGCTGGAGCCGGTCGCGCCGAAGAACCCGGCGGTTCCGGCGAACGCTCCCGCGGCGTTGCGCCGCTGATTAAGCTCGCCCAGTGACCACTACGGCGCTGGAGCGAATCCGGGAACTGCACGACGAATGGACACGGGTCGCCAAGGCGATGCCGGAGGCGGCGTTCGGCGAGCCGAGCGCGTTGCCCGGCTGGACGCGCGCGCATCTGCTGACCCATCTGGCGCGCAACGCCGACGCCCTCGGCAACCTGCTGACCTGGGCCGAAACCGGGGTCGAACAGTCGATGTACGGCCCCGGCAACGCCCGTGACGACGAGATCGACGCCGGTGCCGGTCGTGCTCCGGCGGAGATCGTGGCCGACCTGGCTGCGTCCGGGAAGCGGATGACCGACCACGCCGCGCGGCTGCCGGACGAGGTGTGGTCGGCACGGGTGCGGCACCGGCACGGCGGCGAGATGACCGGCGCGGACGTGCTCACGTTGCGGCTGTCCGAGACCACGATTCACCTCGCCGACCTCGACGCCGGCCACGATTTCGACAGCGCCACCTCATTGCTCGGCGAGCATCTCGACGCGGTAGTCGCCACCCTGATCCGGATGTGCCCGCGTCCGCTGCCTTCGTTCCGCATCACCGACGGCGTGCGCACCTGGACCCTCGGAGACGGCGGCGAGCTGGTCACCGGCACGCCGGGCGCGGTGCTGGCCTGGCTCACCGGTCGCGGCGACAGCTCCGCGCTTTCCGGGCCGGTGCCGGAGATGGTGCCGCTGATCTGACCTCAGCCGGACTGCCGGGCGGCGGCGAGTTCGTCGTCGTCGCCGACGATGCCCAGCTGCTGCAGGAGGGCGAGCCGGTCGGTCTGGATGTCGAGGTCGCAGATCCGGCCGCCGGTCACCCGCGCCAGGAGGAAACCGCGCCACGTTCCGCTTTTGCCGGTCGCGAAGCCTCTGCGGTAGTAGCCGGTGTTGGTGGCGGTGAGCGTCACCGTGGCGGCGGCCCGATCGCCTTCGGCGAGCACGGAATCGAGGTCGACGCGCAGGTCCGGGAACGCGGTCAGCATCTGCGTCCAGCCGGCGCGGAAGGCGGCCAGCCCGCCGGTCGGCGCGTCGACCACGACCGGGCCCGCCTCGGTCACGTCTTCGGCCACCACGGTGTCCAGCTCGCTGAGGTCGTGGCTGTTGACGATCGAGACGAAACGGCGCAGGACGGTCTTGGGGTCAGTCATGGTTCCTCGATTCTTACGCTGTAAGAGACGACTGTAGTGGTACCTTACGGCGTAAGAAACGTCAAGGGGGACCGGTGGCCGATCGGAGGGCCCGGCCGCGCGCCGGGCTGACCAGGGAGCGGGTCGTGGACGCCGCGCTCGCGTTCGCGGACGAGCACGGCGTCGCCGCGCTGTCGATGCGCAAGCTCGGCGCGGAACTCGGCGTGGAGGCGATGACGCTCTACCACTACGTCCCGAACAAGGAAGCGCTGTTCGACGCGCTCATCGACCGGCTCGTCTCGGCGCTGGCCGGGATCGAGCCGGAGCCGGGCGAGCGCGGGCAGCAGTGGCTGGGCCGGGTGGCACGGGCGTACAGGGAGCAGCTGCTCGCGCATCCGGGCGTGCTGCCGCTCGCCGCGACCCGCCCCGCGGTCAGCCCGGACTCGCTGCAGGTGATCGAAACCGCATTGCGGCTGCTTGAGTTGCCGCCGGCGCGCGGACTCGACATGGTGAACGCCGTGATGACTTTCGTCCTCGGCCACACGCTCGCCGAGGCTGGCCGGACACCCGGCACTCAGTCCGATGTGGACAGTCTGGAACGCCTGGACGCGGACCGCTTTCCGCTGCTCGCGCAAGCGCTGCGGGACGGGGCCCGGCACGGCGAGCGGTTCGAATTCGCCCTTCGGGCATTACTGGCCGGACTCTTCGCAACCGACCCGCGGTCTGAGGCGTCTGAATGAACATGACACTGGGGAGAAGGACGTTCTTGCGCGCCGCCGGGCTGACGGCGGTCGGCGCGGTGGCCGCCGCGTGCACGACGAAACCAGGGCCGCCGGTGCCGCAGACCAGCCCGACGTCGAGAGCGTCTGTACCGCCGAGCACCAGCTCGAAGCCGTCCGGGCCGCCGGACTGGAACGCGTTGCGTGCCAAGCTCTCCGGGGACCTCGTGGTGTCCGGCGACAGCGGATTCGCCACCGCGAAGCGGGCGTTCAATCCGCTTTTCGACGGGCATAACCCGGCTGCGGTCGCGAAATGCGCGAAACCGGAGGACGTGCAGGCGTGCGTTGAAGCTGCTGGCGGACGGCTCCCGCTGGCCGCGCGCAGCGGTGGGCACAGTTATGCCGGGTACTCGGCTCCGGATGGCGGATTGGTGATCGACGTCGGCGGCATGGCCGGGGTGGACGTCCAGGGCGACCAGGTCGTGATCGGCGCGGGCGCGAAACTCGGCGACGTCTATTCGGAGCTGGCGAAAGCGGGCCGTTGCCTGCCCGCGGGTTCGTGTCCGACGGTCGGCATCGCCGGGCTCGCACTCGGCGGCGGTATCGGCGTATTGACCCGCAAATACGGTTTGACCTGCGACCGGCTGCAGTCCGCGCAGATCGTTACGCCGGACGGCAAGCTGCGTACGGTGAGCGCGCAATCCGACGACGACCTGTTCTGGGCGCTTCGCGGCGGCGGGGGCGGAAACTTCGGCGTGGTCACGTCGTTCACCTTCTCCACCGTGGAAGCGCCGACTATCACGGTGTTTTCGCTGAAGTTCCCGTCCGGTTCGGCGAGCGACGTGGTCGACGCGTGGCAGCGCTGGCTGCCGGGTGCGCCGCCCGAATTGTGGTCCAATTGCGTGGTTTCCGGCGGTTCGAGCGGGGCTTGCCGGATCGGCGGGGCGTTTGTCGGCAGCCAGTCGGGCCTGACGTCGGCGCTCAGCGGATTGTCCGTGACGCCGTCCAGCCGCACGATGAAAACCCTCGGCTACGGCGGGGCGATGAACTATTTCTCCGGAAGTTCGGAACGGCAGACGTTTGTGGCATCGTCGCGGATCATCACCGATCCGGTGGACGGAGGGAAGGTCGCGGATCTCGCGTCCGGGCACAAGGGAATGGACCTGCTCATCGACGGTCTCGGCGGCGCGGTGGGCGAACTCGCGCCGACCGCGACGGCCTTCCCGCACCGGAAAGCGCTGGCGAGCATCCAGGTCTACGCACCGGCCACCGCGAGCAGCCAGGAGAACGCGCGCAAGTCAGTGTCCTCTGTGGTCTCAGGGCTGGCGGATGCGGGCGCGCGTGGCGGCTACGTGAACTACATCGACCCGGATCTGCCGGACTGGAAGTCAGCCTATTACGGCGACAACGCGGCCCGGCTGGACCAGGTGGCGAAAAAATACGATCCCAACGGGGTTTTCAAGTTCGCTCAGTCTGCGTGAGGAGGGGCCAGACGTAACGCACGTCTGGCTCGCCTTCTTCATTCCGCTGCCCATCGGTGTATTCGACGGCGACGAAGCCGTGGCGGCGGTAAAACCGTTGCGCTGACTCGTTGACCTGAAACGTCCACAGAGTCAGGCCGTCTGGACGGAGCTGTTTGGCCAAGCCCACCAGCTGATCGCCGATTCCCCGTCCGCGCCACGGCGGGTCGAGGTAGAGCTGCGCCAACTCCGCGCCGTCGAGCACCAAAAGACCGGCCACAGTGGATTCGGCGACCGCGACCCAGGTTTCCTGCTGCGGCAGCACGACATTCGCGAACCACCAGCGGACTTCGTCGTCATCGTGCGCGCGGCGCACCGACGGCAGCGCGGCGGTAAACGACCGCAGCCACACGTCGGCGACGTTGCGTGCGTCGGCGGCCGTTGCCCGCCGAAGGTCCACTGTGGTCAGAGGTCTACTCCGGTGAAGACCGTCACCCGCTCCTCGGTCAGATCGTGCATCGCCGACAGCACGCCCTCCCGGCCGACACCGGAACCCTTTACCCCGCCGTACGGCATCTGATCCGCGCGATACGACGGCACGTCGCCGATGATCACGCCGCCCACTTCCAGCTCCGCCGACGCATGGAACGCCAGCTGCACATCGCTGGTGAACACCCCGGCCTGCAGCCCATACGCGGACGCGTTCACCGAAGCGAAAGCCTCGTCCACACCGTCCACAATGGATACGGCGAGCACCGGCCCGAAGATTTCCTCCGACCAGGCCTTGGCGTCCGCTGGCACGTCGGTCAGCAGGGTCGGCGCAACCGTTGCGCCAGAACGGGTTCCGCCGGTCAGCAGCCGCGCGCCACCGGCCACGGCCTCCTCGACCCACGCGACGATCCGTTCCGCGGCCGCCTCGTCGACGACCGGGCCGACGTCGGTGTTGCGGTCGTACGGGTCGCCGGTCTGCTGCGCCTCGACGGCCTCGGTCAGCGCGGGCACGAACTCGTCCGCGATCGCCGCGTCCACGATCACCCGCTGCACCGCGATGCACGACTGTCCGGCCTGGTAGTTCCCGAACGTCGCGATCCGCTGCGCGGCACCCTCGACGTCCGGCCAGTCCCGCAATACGACCGCCGCCGCGTTGCCGCCCAGTTCGAGCACCACGTGCTTGCGCGCCGCCGCGTCCGCGATCGACCAGCCGACCGGGCCCGATCCGGTGAACGACACCACCGGCAGCCGAGGGTCGGCGACCAGCGCCTGCGTCTCCTCGTTTCCCAGCGGCAGCACGGAAAACGCGCCTTCCGGCAGGTCGGTTTCGGCGAGCAGTTCGCCGAGCACGAGCGAGGACAGCGGCGTCCGCGGCGCGGGCTTGATGATGATCGGCGCGCCGACCGCGAGCGCGGGTGCGACCTTGTGCGCCACCAGATTCAGCGGGAAGTTGAACGGCGCGATCCCGAGCACCGGCCCGCGCGGCACCCGGCGGGTCAGCGCGAGCCGGGCGTCGCCGGACGGGTCGGCGTCGAGCCGCTGCATGTCGCCGCTGAACCGGCGCGCCTCTTCGGCGGCGATGCGGAACACCGACACCGCGCGCTTGACCTCGGCCTCGGCCCACTTCAACGGCTTGCCGTTCTCGGCCGTGATCACCTCGGCGAGTTCCTCGGCGCGCATCGCGAGCCCGCGCGAAACGTGCTCCAGCGCGGCCGCACGCTGGTGCGCGGGAGTCCGCCGGAACTCCTTCGCGACCGCGGCCGCCGCGGCCACCGCCCGTTCGACCTGGTCGGCGCCGGGCACCGCGACCGTCGCCACTTCGCTGCCGTCGAACGGGTGGTGCACCACGAGGGTGCTCGCGCCCTGCTCAGCCTGACCGGCGATCCACGCGGCCCGCGGCTGTGGGGTGATCGTGTCCATGCGCATCAAGGTATTAGGCGGCTCCGGGCCCGGCACGCCGGACTCGGTCCTTCTTTTGTGGCACCTGTCCTGGCCCCGAGATGACATTTATCGGGGGTGTCCGGCGCGCGTCCGTCATATCGTCAGCCCATGACCAACTCGGTTGCTTCTCGCTGGTCCGCCACGCCGGTCGGAGCCTTCTTCGCGCGCGTCGGAACACCGCGCCGTCCGGTGCTGACCGGCGCGGTGTTCCTCGTGACCGCAGCCGTGCTCATCGCCCAGCTGGCGGACCCGTCCCTCTTCGACCGCTTCAAGCGCGACGCCACCGCGATCGACGCCGGCGAGTGGTGGCGGCTGCTCACCGGGATGTTCTTCCAGGACGGCAAGCTTTTCGGTGGGATTTTCAACCTGGTCGCCCTGGCCGCGGTGGGCACGTTCGCGGAATGGTGCCTCGGCCGGATGTCCTGGTTCATCGTGTACTTCGGGTGCGGGCTGTTCGGGCAGTTCCTGAGCTACGTCTGGCTGAACCCGGTGGGGGCGGGGAACTCGATGTGCGTCGCCGGGCTGCTTGGCGTGCTCGCCGTGGTCGTGCTGCGTGCCGATGGGGCGCCTCCGGGGCTGTACCGGGCGGCGTTGCTGATCGCTCCGCTGGCCGTGCTCGACACAGTGCTGCACGACAACCACGGCCTGCCCGCACTGCTCGGGATGGTGCTGGGGTTGCTGGTCACCGGTTTCGGTAAAGGTCGCGCAGCAGCAGGATCTCCGCGCAGTGATGGATCATCTCTCGGTTGATGTGCAAGACCAGCGCGGCCATCGACAGCTCCGCGTACGGCCCTTCAGCCGGACCGCACGGGCGAGCCAACGCTTCGGCGTCGAGGCTGCGTACGCCGGCGATCCAGGTCGCGTACGCGTCGTCGAGCTGCTTCAGCGCTTCGTCGGCAGTGCCCGCGTACGGGAAGTCCTGATAGGACACCGGCGGCCCGCCGAAGTGCGACGCGGAGCGCATGCCCAGCACGCCCGGGATGATGTGGCCCAGCCGCCACGCGATGGTGGTCACCGGCGGCGGGGTCGGTTCCGGGAACGAGAAGTCGATGGTGAAGTCGCCGGTGCCCGGATCGCTCTCGCTCGTGCGCGGGTGCACGGTCCAGCAGTCCGCGACCGGCTGCCAGAAGTACTCGTCGTCGGTGAGCCCGTCCAGCTTCGGGCGCACGTGGTGCTGCCAGTGCCAGTCGAGCTGTTCGGTCAGTTCGTTGGTCCAGTCGTTGGTCATGCGGGCACGGTAAGCCGGTTCGCGGACGACGGCTGTCCTCATTACGGGGGCATTGCCGACGTGACGGGGCCCACCTGGGACGATGGTGGCAAAAGCGCTGATACCTGGAGGTCTTGGGTGGCCACTCCCACCGGTCCGGTACTCGTCATGGACTTCGGGGCGCAGTACGCGCAGCTGATCGCCCGTCGCGTGCGCGAGGCGCAGGTCTTCTCCGAGGTCGTGCCGTCCAGCTCGACCGTCGAGGAGCTGCTGGCCAAGAACCCGTCCGCGATCATCCTGTCCGGCGGCCCGTCGAGCGTGTACGCCGAGGGTGCCCCGGCGATGGACCCGAAGCTGGTCGAGGCCGGCGTGCCGATCCTCGGCATCTGCTACGGCCATCAGCTGCTCGCCCGCGCCCTCGGCGGCGTCGTCGAGCCGACCGGCGTGCGCGAGTTCGGCCGCACCGACGTGCGGATCGTCGGCGAGGGAGGCGTCCTGCACACCGGGCTGCCCGGCCACCAGACGGCGTGGATGAGCCACAACGACAGCGTCACCAAGGCTCCCGAGGGTTCGGTCGTCACGGCCAGCTCCGACGGTGCCGAGGTGGCCGGTTTCGAGGACGTCGAGCGGCGTTTCGCCGGCGTGCAGTACCACCCGGAAGTGGCGCACTCGCCGCACGGCCAGGAGGTGCTGCGCCGGTTCCTGTACGACATCGCCGGCGTCCAGCCCGGGTGGACCACTTCGTCCATTGTGGACGAACAGGTCGCCGCGGTCGCCGCGCAGATCGGCGACGGACGGGCGATTTGCGGGCTGTCCGGCGGCGTTGACTCCGCGGTCGCGGCCGCGCTCGTGCAGCGCGCCATCGGCGACCGGCTGACCTGCGTGTTCGTGGACCACGGCCTGCTGCGCTCGGGGGAGCGCACCCAGGTGGAGCGCGATTTCGTGGCCGCCACCGGCGTCAACCTGGTCACCGTGGACGCGCGCGAGCGGTTCCTGAACGCGCTGGCCGGCGTCACCGACCCGGAGCAGAAGCGCAAGATCATCGGCCGCGAGTTCATCCGCGTGTTCGAGCAGGCCGAGCGCGACCTCAAGGCACAGGGCGACTACCGGTTCCTCGTGCAGGGCACGCTGTACCCGGACGTGGTCGAGTCCGGCGGCGGCGAGGGCACCGCGAACATCAAGAGCCACCACAACGTCGGCGGCCTGCCGGACGACCTGCAGTTCGAGCTGGTCGAACCGCTGCGGCTGCTGTTCAAGGACGAGGTCCGCCGGGTCGGGCTCGAACTGGGGCTGCCCGCGACGATCGTGCAGCGCCAGCCGTTCCCGGGCCCGGGTCTCGGCATCCGGATCATCGGCGAGGTGACCGCGGACCGCCTGGAGACCCTGCGCGAGGCGGACGCGATCGCCCGCGAGGAACTCACCGCGGCCGGGCTGGACCAGGAGATCTGGCAGTGCCCGGTGGTGCTGCTCGCGGACGTCCGCAGCGTCGGCGTCCAGGGCGACGGCCGTACGTACGGTCACCCGATCGTACTGCGCCCGGTGTCGTCGGAGGACGCGATGACCGCCGACTGGACGCGGCTGCCGTACGAGGTGCTGGAGCGGATCTCGACTCGGATCACGAACGAGGTGTCCGAGGTCAACCGCGTGGTGCTGGACGTGACGAGCAAGCCGCCGGGCACGATCGAGTGGGAATGACATAAGAAAACGGGGCCCGGACATCCGGGCCCCGTTTTTTGTGTTCTCAGGGACGTCGTTTGCGGAACGACGCACCGAGCATCAGGATCCCGCAGAACACCGCGCCGCCCGCGATGATCCAGCGGAAGTCGAAGGTGGGCAGCCAGCTGGAGCCGTCGGTGAGGACGTACCCGGACACCAGCAGGGTCGCGACCCCGACGATCAGCGTGATCCAGTCGACCCCGCGGCGGCGGGCCGGGGCCTCGGGCTCGTCGTAGGAGTAAGGGTTCTCAGCCACGGCGCACCTCCACCTGGCCCACGCCGTTGGTGACGTGGAGCGTGATCTTCTGTCCGCCGACGTTGTCGTCGCCGTTGTCGGTCCCGGTGATGGCCGGCTGGCCTACGCCGTTGGACGTGCGGTTCAGGCAGTCGACCTCACCGGCGCTGTTCTCGCAGGTGAAGGTCACGTCCGCGGTGCGCGGCACGATCACCTCGGTGTTCCCGGCGCCGTTGGAGACCGTCGTGGTGATCGGGTCGCTCGCGGGCAGCTGGGTCAGGTCGATCCGCATGTTCCCGGCCGTGTGCCGGTACACCGGCTGCAGCTCGGCCACCGTATGCGGGGTGGCGGTCAGATCGCCGACGCCGCCGCGCACGTCGAGGTTGTCGAACGTGCTGGTCGTGAGCACCATCCCGGCGACCGAAAGCGGGATCGCGAGCCCGATCAGGCCGCGAGCGCCGCGGACGAACGCCCCGGCCACGAGCCCGATGCCGAGCACCGCGAGCGTCAAGCCGATGATGTGCCGCAGCGAGAACCAGTCGAACCCGTTCAGCGCGAGCGCGACGCCGACGCCGGCCACGATCACCGCGATGCCGAACGTAGCGGCCCCGATCTTGGACCGCCGCCGCGGCGTCCTCGGCGCGGAGTCGTTGTAGTCGCCGCTCGGCGGCGGAGGCGGTGGCGGCGCCGCCGGGTCAGGCAGATCCCAGCCCGCCGGGTCGGCGGCCAGCGGATCCCAGCCCGGTGCCGCCGCCGCGGGAGTCGGGGTGTCGCTGTTCATCGTGAAAGCTCCGGTTCCGGAAGCGGTTCCGTCCGCCGCGAACGCGACGACCGGCGCCGGTCGGTTGTCCTGCCCGCGGGTGCGATGCAGGAGGTAAAGGCACGTGGCGAGCAACGCGAACCCGATCAGGCCGCCGCCGTCGAACCAGCCACCGCCGAACGTCCACCCGACCACCGGAATCAACGCGACCGTCAGCACGGCCGCGAACGCCTTGGTCATGGTCGACCGCCCCCGGCCGATCAACGCCTCGAAGCCGGAAACCTCGTCGCCCTCCCCCGGGAAGAACAGCCACCCGAGCAGGTAAAGCACCAGCCCGAACCCCCCGAAGACGGTCGCCGCCGCCAACGCGACCCGAATCACCACCGGATCGATCCCGTAGCGATCCCCCAGCCCAGCCGCGACCCCCGCGACCTTCCGCCCCGAGTGCGGCCGCCGGGGCCGGCTGGCCCAGAAGTCCTTGACGGTCTCCTCGAACCCGTTCAACGGATTCGTGCGCGGAGGCCGCACGTCGTTCGCACCACTCATGCTTCACAGCATGGTCGATGGAGGGGGAGGGCACATCGGGGAAGGTCCCTGAGGTTATCCCCGAGATGGGGGCCTTGCCGGGGGTCTTCCGTTGGGAGGGGGCCAGCTCGCATGACCCACTCGGACCGAACGGTCGTGGCTCCTAGATCACGGGACGGTCGTCGACGCCGCCGAGGCAGACCCCTATTCGATCTTGCCGCCCGCGGTCAGCGTCGTAGCACGACCGGAGCTTTCGAACTTCGCGATGCGATCTTTGGCTGGCCTGATTCTCAGTTCCGGGGCAGCAGCTTGTCTAACGCCGTTGCGACGTCTTCGGCCTTTTCACACGCGGCTGCGGTGTCGTCGCCGATCAGCACGATCACCAAGGCGCGCGAGTCTGGTCCGACTTCCATTCCTATCTGGCAACCGCCTGGCGAGCCCAGCAGATCACGTTGCTCGATGAGCTTGCGCCCGTTGATATTTCCGTTGTGCGCGGAATGTGGGTCAAGGACGTTATCTGTGTACTTCTGGCCGTCCTGGAGCGCGATCCCAACTTCCGCCGCAGGATCCTTCGCGGCATTGACGGAGGTTCTCTTCGTCCGGCAGCTGCGGTTGGCGTCCGCGATGGACGGCCGAGCTGGCGGAAATCCTTGCCCGGACAGGATTTGATCGACTAGCTGACATTGGTCCAATGTGGCGAATGGGTTGGGGGAACTAGAGGCCGGATTGGCTGGCGCAGAAGCTGATGTGGTAGCTGTGCCAGTTCCATTGATCGAGTTTCCGCAGGCCGCTGCGTTGACTAGGGCCAGTGTGACGCTCAATGTCCTGGCGACTCGGCGAATATTGGCCACGATTTTTCCAGCTTCCATGGTGCGAGTCCCGGCCGACTGCGTTGGCGGAGTCAGTTCTTCGGGAGAAGGTTCCAGTTTGCCTGCTAGGTCCTCGGCGGTCTTGCACGAGGCAGTCGTGTCCGTGCCGCTGGTAACGTCGAGCACCGCGCGAGAGTTGGGTTCAACTGCCAAGAAAATCGAGCATTGGCCGCTTGACTGCAAGGGCTCGGGGTCTTCAGCGGACGGTCGACCGTTGAGCTTTCCGCTGCGAGCTTTTTCGGGATTTTGGATGTTTCCATGGGTGTCGCTTTGGGGAACCCCTTGCCAGCGAGGGCCTGGCCCAAGAGGGCGCATTGGTTCCGAGCGGCAAAGGGATTCCTGGACGCGGCTGAGGAAGCTGGTGTGCTCGGAGCTGCTTCGCCGTTGACGGAGTTGTCGCACGCGGTGACCAGGATGGCTGCGGTGTCCAACGTGAGAAGTACCCCTACGGTTCGCAATGCGACTTCCCGGGTGGCTGGGTCAGTTTTTCGGAAGAAGAGGGTCCAGCTTGACCGCCAGCTTTCGGGCTGCCTCGCATGCGACGTCGGTGTCGCTGCCGTTTGTGACATCAATAAGTGCGCGAGAGTTGGTCGCGACAGCCAACTTGATCAGGCATGATCCACTCGAGCCGAGTGGCTGGCGTTCCTCGATGAGGGGGCGGCCATTGACGTCGCCGGCGTGCGCCTTGCTGGGGTCGGCAACGTTGTCGGTGTAGCGCTGACCGTCCTGCAAGGTGAGGCCGATGACACCGGCGTCAGGTCCGTCTCCTGGCTTCTGGGACATGCAGGAGCGCTTTGAGTCGGCAACTGAGGGGGTCGCCTTGGGAAAACCTCGGCCGGCCAGGATTTGATCCAGCAAGGAGCACTGGTTTCTCGCGGCAAAAGGGTTTGCGGAAGAGGATGACGGCGCGGCGGTCGGAGAAGGTGTTTGGCCTGCTCCTGCGGTCCCGTCGACGGTCTTGTCGCACGCGGTCAGCAGCACCGTGGCCGCGCCGAGCAGGAAGAGGGTTTTCGGGACTCGCGATGCGATCATCAGTTGTTAATTTTCTTGTTGAGCTGATCGAATGACTTCTTGTGAGCATGGTCGGTTTCGCGGTAATTTTTGCGCGCGATGGCAAGAGCGTCTCTCGCGGTCTCAACCGCATCCCGCATTAGGACAAGGTTGGGCAGCATGGCTTCTCCGCCTCCGGCTGCTACTTCGACATTGAACCCCGCTACCAAGGTCGCGTACGGAGAACTGCCCATTTCGGCGAATTCAGTGAGGAGGGTCAGGTCGTGAATCATCGTCTTGTAGCCGTCGAGGAAAAAATTGCAGGCCTTCATGTAGGCGTTGAATCCAGCCTCATTGACCGCAAACGACCCGTTTTGTGCCAAGGTCTTCAGTGTGTGCCCGGCATCGCGCATCTTCTCGGCGGCTTCGTGGCTTCCGGGGCCCTCGGTGAGCCCCGCCAAGAAGGCGTTGCCCGCCGTGTCGGCTGCGGGAGAGCCGCCGGAGAGCGGCTCCGAGTTTACTTCGATTCCTGACATCAGCTGCTCCTGTGTCTACGTCTGCGCTCGAGATGCGGAGGCCATGGCATGCGCCAGGCAGCTGGCATCAACCACCGAGCACCGGCGGAGTGATCTTCTCCCCGTCCGGCCCGCGTTCCGGCTTGACCTCGAAGACCTCGTCCGGATCGACCTGTGTCGGGATCTTGTTCTTGTGTTCCTTGTCCTCTTCCTTCTTCTTCCCAGCCCCAGCAGCACCAGCGGCCCCAGCCGCACCCGGCTTGCCGCCCTTTCCGGCGTTCGCGGCCGCCGTAGCTCCGCGCTCAAGCCGTTCCGCCGCGCCCTTGCCGCCGCTCTCACCAGGCTTTCCAGCACCGCCCGAACCAGCGCCACCAGTCACCCGACCGCCAGCGCCACCCCGGCCAACACCGCCGCCCGACCGGCTGCGCGGCGTGTCCTCGCCAGGCTTCGCGACATTGCCCCCGCCCAGCGCGAGCCCGTCAGGGGACAGGCGGCCCAGCGGACCCGGCGTAGGCCGGGCATTGCCGCCGCCGGGCAGGCTGGGGTTGCTGAGCGGTCCGGTGCCGGTGTTGATGCCGGGTCCGGGGTTGTACGACACCCCGGGCGGAGGGCCAGCGGGGTTTCCGACGGACGGCGGACCGAAAGTGTTGGCAGCGGGACCGCCAAGCGGCGGATTCGTGCCAGTGAACCCAGTCGCAGGCCCGCCGTTACCCGGCCCGACATAAGGCCCACTAGAAGCCCCACCCGGCACCGTCACCGGCGCGGCACTACTGGCATGCGTGCTGTCGTTGTTCATCTGCGGCGGCGGAGAGTAAACCGGCTGCGTCGAAGACGTCTCGTGATACGTCGTGTCCAGCCCGTGCATCACCTGGACCGCCTGCTGGTGTGCCGCGTCAGCCTGTTGCTGCTTGGCCGCCACGTCACCCATCGCGATCACACCCTGCAACGGGTTGCCGCTCTGGAACTGCTCGGTCGCCTTGGCCATTTCGGCCTTCTGGTCGAACCCGGTCGGCTCCGGCATGTTCTTGTGCGCGTAATCAGCCGCCGCGGACTGCTGGGAGTAGCGGTTCGACACCAGCTGCATCGCGCTGCCGGTCTTCTCCGTGTGCTCGGCCGTGCTCTGGAAGAACGAATGCGCCTGGTTCGCGGCCGTCCCTTGCCACTCGGCGCCAGCGGTGTTGGCCGCGTCGCGGAACTGGTTGGAGACGTCGGCGAGCCAGTTGCCGTAGGTGTTCGTCACGCGGCTGCGGTCGTTGATGCCTTCGAAGTTCAAGCCCTCGTTGACCATTTTGTGCAGGTCGTCGTGGCTGTACGACGCGTAGTTCGCGTCCGGCGCCGGCGCGTCGCCCCGGGTTTGCTGGCCCTGGAGCAGCTGCTGGCCCTGCTGGACGGAGTACTGCGAGGCGTCCCGCTCAGTGGTGCCGCGGGTCTCCGGCGAGTCGACGCCGACGGAGAAGATCTGGTTCACGTTCTGCGTCCGGGCGTAGTAATCGCCCGCGGACTCGACGTGCTCCGCGCGATGTTGCTCCGTCATCCCCGGCCTCCCCGCCCCGTTTACGCACTGTGATCGCTCGCCCCCTGCATGGTACCGAGTCCCGGACGGCGGCAGGGAGGTTCGGGAAATTTCCGGAGCGGCCATCCGGGGGAATTGATCAGGGCCTTCCCCGATGTCCGGGCCGCGCTCGCGTGTGACGATGGAACTCGTGCAGGACTTTCTCGACATCAGTGCCCCAGGGCGGGTTTCCTCGGCCACCGAGGAGCCCTCGGCGCTCATGTCCGCCCAGGCGATGGAGGTCGCCGAACCGGAGGCGCGGCCCAAGATGTACCGGCGGCGCTCCGGGCGGGCCGTCGCGGGCGTCGCGAGCGGGCTCGCCGATCACCTCGGGGTTCCGGTCGTCTGGGTCCGCGTCGTGTTCGCGCTGCTGGCCGCGCTCAACGGGGCCGGGTTGCTCGCCTACGGCCTGCTCTGGGTGTTCGTGCCGCAGAGCGCCGAGGAAACCGAGACCGCGCCGAAGGCTCGCGACCGGCAGCAGGCGTACGGGCTGATCGCGCTCGGCATCGGGCTCGCGATCGCCAGCAGCACGCTCACCGGTGCGATCCGCGGCTGGGTCGCGGTGCCGCTCGCGCTCGCCGCGCTCGGTGCGGCGGTCGTCTGGCGGGAGGCGGACGAGTCGCAGCGGCGGCGCTGGCGCGTCGGCGCCCGCGACGGTCTGGTCGGGGAGGGCGGCCGGCTCGCGGCGTTCGTCCGGATTCTGGCCGGGGTCGCGCTGGTGGCCACCGGCATCGGCTTCGTGGTGTTCGCCAGCGGCGACTTCGACCAGGTCAAGTTCGCCCTGATCGCGGTGATCGCGACGCTGATCGGCGTCGCCGTGCTCACCGTCCCGTTCTGGCTGCGGCTGGTCCGCGACCTCGGCGAGGAGCGCCAGGCCCGCATCCGCACCGACGAACGCGCCGAGATCGCCGCCCACCTGCACGACTCGGTCCTGCAGACTCTCGCGCTGATCCAGCGCCAGGCCGACCAGCCCGCCGAGGTCGCCCGTCTCGCCCGCGGCCAGGAGCGCGAGCTGCGCGGCTGGCTGTACGGCCCCGGCGGCTACGGCAAGCCCAGCGACAAGCGGACCAAGGAAGAGGAAGAAGGCACCCGCCAGCAGCTGTCCGAAGCGCTCGCTGCGGCGTGCGGCGAGGTCGAGGACCAGTTCGCGATCTCGGTCGGCCAGGTCGTGGTCGGCGACGCCGAGCTGAACCCGCCGCTCACCGCGCTGGTGCAGGCGGCCCGCGAGGCGATCGTCAACGCGGCCAAACACGCGGGCGTCGCCGAGGTCAGCGTGTTCGCCGAGGTCGAGCCCACCGAGGTCACCGTCTTCGTGCGCGACCGCGGCAAGGGCTTCGACCCGGACGTCGTGCCCGCCGACCGGCACGGCCTCGCCGACTCGATCCGCGGCCGGATGGAACGCCACGGCGGCACCTGCAAACTGCGCACCGCGCCCGGCGAAGGCACCGAAGTCCAGCTCGCCATGCCGGTGAAGGCGGGCAAAGGGGTGGCATGACCTCGCTATGCTCGGGGGCAGGCGAAGCGAGGGAGTGGGGCAGTCGTGACGGATAACCAGCGGGAACCGGTCAAGGTCTTCCTCGTGGACGACCACGCGTTGTTCCGCGCGGGAGTGCGCACGGAACTGGATTCGATCACCGACGAGGTGCAGGTGGTCGGCGAGGCCGGGTCGGTCGCCGACGCGGTCGCCGGCATCGCGCGCACCCGTCCGCAGGTCGTGCTGCTCGACGTCCACATGCCCGACGGCGGGGGAGCCGAGGTGCTCCGCCGCGTCCGCCCGGAGCTGCCGGACGTCGTGTTCCTCGCGCTGTCGGTGTCCGACGCCGCCGAGGACGTGATCGCGGTGATCCGGGCCGGCGCGCGCGGGTACGTCACGAAGACGATCTCGTCGAAGGAACTCGTCCGCGCGGTGGTCCGGGTGGCCGACGGCGACGCGGTGTTCTCCCCGCGGCTGGCCGGTTTCGTCCTCGACGCCTTCGCCGACCGTCCCGGCTCCGCGCCGATCAACGACCCCGAGCTGGACCTGCTCACCCCGCGCGAGCGCGACGTCCTGCGCCTGCTCGCCCGCGGTTACGCGTACAAGGAAATCGCGTCCGAGCTGTTCATCTCGGTGAAGACGGTCGAGACGCACGTGTCGAGCGTCCTGCGCAAGACCCAGCTGTCGAACCGCTACGAGCTGTCCCGCTGGGCCTCGGACCGCCGCCTGGTCTAAGCCGGAGTCAGCTCTTCCTCCGGGGCCGCCGCCGGCTTGCGCTGCAACCGGGTCAGCGCGACCCCGAGCAGCACCACGACCATGCCCGCGATCACGCGCAGGTTCAGCTGCTCGTGCAGGAACACCGCGCCCAGCAGCACCGAAACCACCGGCAGCAGATAGCCCACCACGGACGCGGCTACCGCGCCTTCGCTCGCCAGCAGCTGGTAGTTGAGCGCGAACGCGATCCCGGTCGAACCGAGGCCGAGGATCACCACCGCGATCAGCGCGACCGGGCTCAGGTGTACCGGCGTGAATCCGCCGAACGGCATCGCCAGCACCAGGAAACCGGTGGCCAGCAGCATTTGCCCGGCCGCGATCGCGTACGGCGAGGAGCTGGTGTTCGACAGGTACCGGCCCTCGTAGACGAACGCGAACCCGTAGCTCGCCGCCGCGGCGAGGCAGGCCAGCGCGCCCCAGCTGAGCAGCCCGGACGCCTGCCACGGCGCGAAGATCAGCAGGATCCCGCCGAGCCCGACCACCAGACCGGCGATCCGCGTCGCGTTCATCCGGTTCGACACCCCGAGGAACGGGGCCACCACGAGCACCCAGAGCGGGGTGGTCGAGTTCAGCACCCCGGTGATGCCGGAGTCCACAGTGGTCTCACCGACCGCGAAAAGCAGGAACGGCAAGGCATTGTGGAAGAACGCCGCGACGAGCAGATGTCCCCAGGTGCGCTTTTCCGCGGGCAGGCTCCGGCGGCCGATCAGGCACAGCGCCAGCAGTACTACGGCGCCGAGCACGAGCCGCGCGAGCACCAGCTGCACCGGTGAAAGCGCCTCCAGCCCGAGCTTGATCCAGAAAAAACTCGAACCCCACATCAACGCGAGCGCCGCGATCCTCAGCAGCGTCTTCGTCTCGCCCACCCCAGGTTCCTCCTTCGCCTCACTGCCAGCTTCGCGGTGGTGAGGTGTAAGGACAAGCGCAAATAACTGCATGGACAATTAAGCAAAGCTGTAGGATCAACCCATGCTCGATGTGCGGCGCATGCAGGTGCTGCGCGCGGTGATCACGAGCGGTTCGATCACTGCCGCGGCAAGGAATCTCGGGTACACGCCGTCGGCGATCAGCCAGCAGCTGGCGGTCCTCGAACGCGAAGCGGGCACGCCGTTGCTGGAACGCGTCGGCCGCGGCGTCCAGCCGACCCCGGCGGGGACGTTGCTGTCCGAGCACGCCGAGACGCTCAGCGCCGAGCTGGCCAGAGCCGAGGCCGCGCTCACTGAGCTGAAGGAAGGCCGCACCGGCAAGCTCGCCATCCGCTACTTCGCCACCGCGGGCGCGACGATGGTGCCGTACGCGGTGGCCGCGCTGCGCCGCGAACACCCTGGCGTGTGGCTCGATCTCAAGCTCATCGATCCGGGCGACCCGCTCACCGAGGTCGAGGAAGGCCGCGCCGACCTGGCGATCATCGTGTACCCGCGGCCGTCGGAGCCGGGCCGGGGCATCGAGCTGGTGCCGCTGCTGGACGATCCGTACCGCGCGGTGCTGCCGCGGGCGCACCGGCTGGCCCGCAAGCGCGTCCTCGACCTGACGGACCTCGCCGACGAACCCTGGGTCGGCGTCGACCCGATCCCCGGTGCCTGCCGCGCGATCCTGGAAGGGGCCTGCGCGTCGGCCGGATTCCACCCGAACGTCGTGGTCGAGTCCGAGGACTATCCGTCGGCGCAAGGGTTCATCGCCGCTGGTCTCGGCGTCGGGCTGGTCCCGGAGCTGGGCCTTGGCACGCCGCATCCGGGCGTGGTGGTCCGCCGGGTCCGCAATCCGCAGCCGAGCAGGCACATCCACGCCGCGGTGGCCGCGCGCGTCGCGGGCAGTCCGGCCGTGCAGACGTTCCTGGAAGCCATGCAAGAGGCGACCGAGAACGTCGCCTGAGCGGGCTCAGACGAACAGCAGCTGCGAAACGCCGATCCCGATCAGGATCGCGCACAGAATCGCCGCGACGGTGAGGATGATCCGCCGTCGCGCGGCCGCCTTCTCGCGAACTGCCTGAGCGGACGCGGCCTGCTGCGCCGGCGTCGGCACGTACCGCGCGGTCGGCTGCTGCATCGGCTGCGCTGGCGCGGGGGACTGCGGCACCTGCTGGACCGGAAGCTGCATGAGCGGAGCCGGTTGCTGCGCGGGCATCGGTTGCTGAGGCGGCAGAATCTGCTGCGTGGCGTCCGGCTGGATCTGCCGGGTTGCCTCCGGCAGATTGGGCTGCTGCGTCGGAATCGGCCGAGACGCGGGAACGGTCGGCATCGCGGGCGCGGTCGGCGGGATGAACGCCGTTTGCTCGCGTCCCACGGTGATCGCCTTCAGCGCGTGCACGGTGTCGTCCATGGTCGGCCGGGCCGCCGGGTCAGCGCGCAGCATCTTCTGCAGTGCCCCAACGAGCGGACCCGCGTTCTCCGCCGGCCGCTCGGGGGATTGACCGTCATCGCCGAACGGCGGCACACCCTCGACCGCCGTGTACAGCGTCGCGCCAAGGGAGAACACGTCCGCCGCCGCCGACGGAGGAGCACCGCGGGTGACTTCCGGCGCCCGGTAGGCGGCGTGCGGACCGCCACCGGTGATGCCGATGTCGGTGAGCTTGACGCTGCCGTCGTCCGCGAGCAGCACCGTGTTCGGTTCGAGCGTGCGGTGGACGATGCCCGCCGAGTGGATCGACGCCATCGCGTCACCGAGCTGAATGCCCAGGAAGGCGGCCTGTTCCGGGGTGAGCCTGCCGTGCTCGGCGAGGAACACCGACATCCCGCGCGACGGGATGTACTCCATCACCAGCCATACGTCCTGGCCGTCGGGCAGCACGTCGTACACCGTGATCGCGCACGGATGCTCGATCCGGGCCGCCGCCTTGCCCTCTTCCATCGCCATCGCGCGGGCCTGTTCGGCGCGCTCCGGCGGCAGGCCGACGGGCAGGTACATGCGCTTGACGGCGACGGTCCGGAACAGCCGCGTGTCGAACGCGAGCCACACGATGCCCGCGCGGCCGCGCCCGATCGGCTGGTCGAGCCGGTACCGCTCGCCGACGATGCTGCCTTCTGAACTCAATGCTGTCCCTGAATCATCCGCCGCTGGCCGAGCTGGCCGTCGTCGCTGCCGACGAGGTCGGTTCCTTCGAAGTCGACGGCCGGTTCGACGTGGTCTCCCGTGTCCTTGACGGCTCCTGCGTCGGAGTGTCCTCTGCGGTAGTGGACTTCCGCGAGTGCCGCGTCGACTGGGTCTCGCGCGTCGCGCTTTCCCGGGTAGACGTAGGCGGGGACGTAGTGGTTGCTTCCGAGGACGGCTGTGTGACGGACGTCGGAGCCACCGCGGAGGACGAGGCAGGCGGGGCGGGCTGCGAAGCGTCGGGCGGATTGCCCGGCGTCAGCAGCCACACGCCGAGCGCGACCAGGCCGATCACCACGACACCGCCGATGAGCGCCGGTTTCTTCCAAGCGCCGGGCTTCTCGGGCTCGTCGTCCTCGGGCGCGGTCTGCACCACCCGCGTCCGAGGAGCCGGCTCCTCGTCGTACGGGTCGTCGTCGTAGGCGTCCGGCACCGGGACCGCGCGCGTGGCGGCGAGGCCGTTGCGGCTTGGATCGCCGTAGAGCGGCGGTTCCTGGTATCCGTCCTGGTGATAGTCGTCGTAGTCGTCCTCCGGGTAACCGGAGCCCGGCGGGTACGGGTCCTCGCCGTAGTACTGCTGCGCGCTCGGGTCGTACTGCTGGGTGACGCCCGGGTCGTCGAGCAGCGTGCCGGAGTGGCTGGCCTGCTCTTCGTCCGGATGCAGCAGACCGGCCGCTCCGCCCGCCGCACCGAGCGCGGCCGCGCCGAGGGTGCCCGAGGACGAGGCCATCATCGTCTCGTCGGCCGGGCCGCCGAGCGGGGTCTCGCCGCGCGCGACCGCGGACAGCAGCTCCTCGCATTCGTCGGCGGTGGGCCGGTGCTGGGTCTCCGGGTGCAGCAGCACGGCGAGCACGCTCGCCAGCGGACCGGACTGCCGCGGCGGGTTGATCTGCCCCGCGGCGACCGCGTGCAGCAGGCTCAGCGTGTTTTCGGACAGGCCGAACGGCGGCTGTCCCTCGCAGGCGGCGTACAGCGTCGAGCCGAGCGAGAAGACGTCCGACTCCGGGCCCGGGTCGCCGCCGATCGCGACCTCGGGGGCCAGGTAAGCGGGGGTGCCGGCGATCATCCCGGTCTTGGTGACCGTGACGTCGTCCTTGGCCCGCGAGATGCCGAAGTCGGTGATCTTCACGGTGCCGTTGCCGGCGAGCAGGATGTTGCCCGGCTTGATGTCGCGGTGCACGATGCCGACCGCGTGCGCCTCGCGCAGCGCGGCGGCGATCTGCGCGCCGATCCGCGCGACCTCCAGCGGCGGCAGCGTGCCCTTCTCCTGCAGCACCTGCGCCAAGCTGGTGGAAGCCAGGTATTCCATGATCAGGCAGGGCTGGCCGTTGTCGTCGGTGACGACGTCGAACACGGTGATCGCGTTCGGATGGTGCAGCCGGGCGGCGATCCGGCCCTCGCGCATGGTGCGCTGCCGGGCGTCCTCCGCCTCGTGGTTCTCCAGCCCGGGCTGGAGAAGAAGCTGCTTGATGGCGACCGTACGGCCCAGTACCTCGTCGTGGGCGCGCCAGACGGCCCCCATCGCGCCGGAACCGATCTTCCCGACGATGCGGTATCGGCCGGCGACCAGACGACCCTCGTCGCTCACGCGACCTCCCTTTGGGGCTCTGACTTGACGGGGCGGGACTTGTCTACCCCAAAGGGGTGAGTTCGAACCCGCCGCAGCACCAGAGCGTAGGCACCTGCTGTGGACCGTGTGCCGGTTTTGCCGAGACCGACCCGTGACAAGGCTAGGCGCTCACTCTGCGCACACGCACGCGGCACACTCGGGGCGTCCAGGTCCACTCGCGTTTGCGCAGGTCAGGAATAGACTGCGGACAGAACGCGGGCCCGGGAGATCACATCCTGCTCGACGACCTCGAACAATTGGGTCACGCGCAAGAGGGTGCCGTCGGCCTGGCGGACCAGCGCCACGGCGAAGACCGAACCGTCGTCCTGGACGTGCAGTTCCTGGACGTCGATCGAGTCGGCCCCGCTCCACGCGCGGACCAGGTCGCCCGTTTCGCCGCGCGCGACGTTCGGGGTGAGCAGCGAGAGCGCGTTCTCCGGATGGTGGTCGATCGAGGCGTAGAACTTGCGCACCGCTTCGAGCTTCACCGGATCCGGCGCGGCCGCCGACGACGTGGCGGACTTCTGCGACTGTGCCGAGGGCGAGGTGCTCGACGAGGCCGAAGACGAGGTGCCGGAGGTGGTTTCCGGCGTCGTGGTGCCCGAATCCGTCGGCGTCGCGGGCGCGGAGCCGGTGTGCTTGGTCTGTGTCGTGCTTTCGCTGTGTCCCGACGTCGTGCCGCCGGAAGAGTGGCTCTTGCGCTGCTGAGGCACGTCCTGGCCGCCAAGCGCCGCCGCGCCGCTGAACCCGGCCGGCATCGCCGTTCCCTCGGCGACCGGCACGGTGGGCCGCGGGCCGCCGCTGAGCAGCGAGGCGGTGACGACGGCTCCGGCGACCAGCGCGCCTGCCCCGACGAGCCCGGCCAGCTTCGCGCGGCGGGCGAGCTTGCTTTCGGGTTCGTCGGCGGGTTCCTCGGTCCGGACGACCGGGCGGCGGGTGCGCGGCGGCAGGTACTTCTGCGGTTCGCGGAACACCTGCTCGAGATACTCGCGGTCGGCTTCGGCCACGTCCTCGAGCAGCTCCGGCGGGATCACGTCCTCGACGCGCACGGCGTCGGGTTCTCGCCGGGTTCGCTGCCGTTCAAGCACGAAAGTCCTCGCTATGGGGGTTCGGGGCAGGACACAGCGCGGTGGCGGTGTCCCCGGGGCGGTCCGGGCAGCCGATTCGTGGTCGGAGCCAGACCTCGTAGTCGCCAGGTAACCCTGTGCCGACAGACGGCCGCCAGACTTCGTCGCCGGAATGCCGCCGTCGTACGACGAACGGCAGCTTATGTCACCCAACCGGACGAGGGAATAACCGCTCACCGCTCCGCACGTGCATCGGCATTTGCAGACAGTGTGCTGGTCAGCGGCCGTCGTCGGTGATCTTCCCGTTGTCGTCGAAGGTGAGCGTGCGCTGCTCGGTGCTCTTGCTGCCGTCCTGGTGCGTGACCTCGACGGTGTTCACCGTGGTGCCGTGCTCCGGGTCGATGGTGACCTTCTTGACCTCGAAGTACGCGACGTCGGAGTAGCGCTTGCGCAGCCCTTGCGAGCCCTCCTGCTTGAGGTCGCCGGACGTGACCGACGAGGCCTTCGACGGATCGGTGGTGACGTTGTTGAAGAACGTCTCCGAGTTGTTGCCCATCTTGTTCGGGTCGTTGGCGGTGTAGTACGGCGGTTCTTTCGTCTCCCGCTGAGCGGGAGTGACCGGCGGCTTCTCCGGCGGTTCGCTGGACGAGGGCGAGTCCGTAGTCGTCGGCGCGGACGAGGTGCTGCCGGTGCCCGGGCTGGACGCGGTGGTCTCCCCGGCGGAGCTGCTGCTGGCGGAGCTGCTCGCGCCTGCGCCCTGCTGCGGGTGCGTGCCGTTGTCCGAGGTGACGCCGTCCGGGCTGGTGCTGGTGCCGCTGCGCGGGACGTTGCCGCCGACCCCGCCGTGCTGCCCGTTCGGGAGGAGCGCGCTCAGGTTCGGGTTGCCGCCGTTCTGCCTGCCGGGCCAGCCGCCGCCGACCGCGTCGGTCGTCGTGGTGGTGGGCCCGCCGACCAGGAACGTCCCGGCGAACAGCAGTCCGACGACCACCGCGCCGGACGCCCCGGTGGCGAACCACGCGGCCTTGCGCCAGGTCTTCGGCGGCGTGACCGACGCGGGCACCGAGCCGAGGTCGAACGTGCCGAGTCCGTCCAGCAGCGGCGCGGCGTACACGCGCACCTCGTCGTCCTGCTGTTCTTCCTTTTCCCGCGGCGAGACGGCCGGTTCGCGCAGGGTGACGCGCTGGCGCCGGGGCGGTTCGTCCGCGACCGGGTTCAGCTCGACGCGTTCGCGGGGGCCGTCCGGGGCGTCCGGCTGGCTGGCCAGCGCGGCGGACGTGGCGGCGACGCGTTCCTGCCGGGTGCGCCGGGTCGGCTGGGGGAGCGCGCTCGACGGCGGGGCGAAGGCGCGGTGTTCCTCGGGAATCCGGTCCTGCGGCGGCGCGAAGGCGGCGCGGGGGTGCCGGGGTTCCGGCTGCCGGGCAAGGGATTCAGCTCGGCGGCTCGGGGATTCTTGCTGGCCAGGGGGATTCCGGCGGCCGGGTTCCGGCTGGCCAGGAGAATCGGCGTGGGGCTGGCGGGGTTCCGGCTGGCGGCCGCGAGGTTCGGCCAGCCGGTCCGGGGCGGAGGCGGCCGGGCGGCGCGGGGGTTCGACGGGGGCTCGGCGGCTCTGCGGATCCGTCCGGCGGCGCTGCGGCTGCGGCAACGGCGGTTCGCCGACCGGCAACGTGCCGCTCGCGGTGGGGAAAACCGGCTGGTTCGGGGCCGGGCGGTTCCCGTCGTCGGGCACCCGGTTCGCGCGCGGGGCGGGCGTGCCGAGCCGCTGCGGATTCTCGCTGCCCCGTTGTGCGGGAGCACCGGGAGCACCGGGAGCACTGTCGGCGGCCGGGGCGCCGCCGGTGCGGTGCCGGTGATGTCCGGCGGTGCGGGGCGGCACCACGGGAGTCCAGGTCCCGTCGGCGCGGACGCGGTGCCGTCCGGGGACGGTGACCTCGGCGTCCGGCACCGCGCCGGGACGGTCAGCGCGCCGCGGACCGCCCATCGTGTTTCCCGTCATGCCGGTCCGACCCCTCCGGGAGAGGGGCGTGACGGCACCGGGGCGTCGGTCAACCCGAACGGAGCAGGGAAGCGGAGAACGGCGCTTGCGTCCACACTTGCGAACTCCCGCGCAAATGCACGCGCACGCGGAGAACGGCGCGCGGAGCCGCAGCTCCCGCGCATCCTCCGGGCCTTGCCCGGCGCAGACGCCAGGGTCCTCACGGACTTCACAGTAGGAAACCGGCAGGCGAATGTCTTCACCCATCCTGCAACTTGCACCGGTTTCACTCGACCGGGCGCGCCCGAACGGGCGGCACGTCACGCAGCGCAGCGTGCCGCCCGGTGTTTGCCCAGTTCGGGGGCTCGTCAGCCGCCGCTGCGGTACTTCGCCTGCGTCGACTGGAGGGCCTTCACCGACGTCGCGCCGCTACCGACCGCGATGACGATGGCGAGAACGTCCAGCACGACGTTGCCGGAAGTGAGCAGCCAGGCGAACAGCGAGGCCGCGGTGGCGCCGCCGGCCAGCGCCCAGCGGCTGCGCACGTACTGCGCCACCGGAGCTCCGCCGGCCCGCTTGCCCGCCGCGTTGTTCAGCAGCGCCAGGTAACCGACGTGTCCGAGGGCGGCCAGCACGCTCGCGATCGCGATGATGGTGGCGATGAGGTCAATCATGTGTCCAGTCTGCCCGGTTTCCGTGCGGCGCGAATCGGGGATGCCCCGGATGCGGCGTCAGCGGCCCAGCCTGCCGCGGCCGAGGTTCAGCAGCAGCATCGCGAGCTGACGGCCCTCCGGACCCAGTTCGCGGTAGCGCGCCAGCACGTCCATCTCGCGGTTGTAGACGATTTTCGTGCCGCCCGCGGCCATCCGGGCCGCCCCGATGGTCTTCGACACCTCGACCCGGCGTTTCACGAGCCGGAGGATTTCGGAGTCGAGCCAGTCGATCTCCTCGCGAAGCGACGAGATGTCGTCGCCCGCCGGGGTGTGCTCGGCGGGCTGTCCGTCGGCGTTCTGCGTCTGCGCGTTCATCGGGACCTCTCTGAAGTCCGGACTCCCCGTGGCCCAGGGACGGCGAAAGCCCCGGGTCCAGTGGACTCCGGGGCTGCGGGTGATGGCGGGTGGGGCACTACGCGATCACGGGAGCCGGAGTCCGGGTCCCGTAAAAAAATCGCTCGCTGCTGTGCCGCACGGGTTCAGTATGGCACAGGCGCGCCCGGTCGCCGCCGGAACGCCCGCACCCGCGCGTGCAGCACGAGGCTGATGAACAGCCAGAACAACGGCATCGCCGGCCAGAAAAACAGCGCGCCGCCGACCGCCCATCGCACGATCAGCAACGTCGCCAGCACCGCGACGATGCCGAGGTGGACGCGCAGCGCCGGATGCTCGCGCAGCGCGGCCCGGGTCAGCGGCCAGCCGCCGCCGCGCGGCCGGGCGGGCTCCGGGCGGGGAAGGTCGGAGGTGAGTTCGCCGAGTTCGTCGGTGAAGCGGACGGCGTAGGCCGCGCGCAGCCGCTCTTCCACCTCTTCGAGGGTGAGCCGTCCTTCGGAACCGGCGGCCTGGATGGTCTCGGCGACGCGCTCGCGGTCGCCGTCGGAAGCCCTCAGCCGGGCGGGAATCTTGTCGTCCATACCGTTCGATGCTCCGCGCCGAAGCGGTGTCGCGCGTCGGACGCGAGGCGACACTCCGGCGTACGTCGCGGAGCGCAGGCCGACCCCGTGGCTGTTCCGGGACTGTCGTACCCCCGGGGTAGCGTTGACAGACGATGGACACCCTCTTCGATCTCCCCGCAGACCCGCCCGCCCGCGCTGCCCGGCCGGGAACCGCAGACCTGCTCGAGGACCTCAACCCCGCCCAGCGCGAGGCGGTGACGCACGCCGGAGGTCCGCTGCTGGTCGTCGCGGGAGCCGGATCGGGCAAGACGCGCGTGCTCACGCGCCGGATCGCGTACCTGCTCGGGCAGCGCGGCGTGCATCCGGGCGAGATCATGGCGATCACGTTCACCAACAAGGCTGCCGCCGAGATGCGCGAGCGCGTCGCGGCGCTCGTCGGCAAACGCGCGAACGCGATGTGGGTGTCCACGTTCCACTCGATGTGCGTGCGGATCCTCCGCCGCGAGGCGAAAACCCTCGACATGTCGTCGAGTTTCTCCATCTACGACTCGGACGACTCGAAGCGGCTCATCACGCTCGTGGCGCGCGACCTCGACATCGACCCGAAGAAGTACGCCGCGCGCATGCTCGCGGTGCACATCTCGAACCTCAAGAACGAGCTGGTCGACCCGGACGAGGCGGCCTCGAAGGCGGCCAACGACCTCGAGCGCCGGGTCGCCGAGGTCTACGCCGAGTACCAGCGCAGGCTGTCCAGCGCGAACGCGTTCGACTTCGACGACCTGATCATGCGGACAGTGTCGTTGCTGCAAGCGTTCCCGGACGTCGCGGAGTACTACCGGCGGCGCTTCCGGCACGTGCTGGTCGACGAGTACCAGGACACCAACCACGCGCAGTACACCTTGGTGCGCGTGCTCGCCGGCACCGAAGCGACGGACACCGGGATCGAGCCTGCCGAACTGTGCGTGGTCGGCGACGCGGACCAGTCCATCTACGCCTTCCGCGGCGCGACCATCCGCAACATCGAGGAATTCGAACGCGACTTCCCGAACGCGCACACGATTCTGCTGGAGCAGAACTACCGCTCCACGCAAACGATCCTGTCCGCGGCCAACGCGGTGATCGCGCGCAACCCCAACCGGCGCGCCAAGCGACTGTGGACCGATTCGGGCGACGGCGAGAAGATCGTCGGCTACGTGTCGGACAACGACCACGACGAGGCCGCGTTCGTCGCAGGGGAGATCGACTCGCTGGCGGAAAAGGGCGAGGCGGACTACTCGGACGTCGCGGTGTTCTACCGCACCAACAACCAGTCACGGGTGTTCGAGGAAATCTTCATCCGGCTGGGCCTGCCGTACAAGGTCGTCGGCGGCGTGCGGTTCTACGAGCGGCGCGAAGTGCGGGACATGATCGCGTACCTGCGCGTGCTCGCGAACCCGGACGACACGGTCAGCCTGCGGCGGATTCTCAACGTCCCCAAGCGCGGCATCGGCGACCGGGCCGAGGCGGTCGTGGCGACCCACGCGGAGCGGGAGCGAATCTCGTTCTGGGCCGCGCTGCGCGACGCGGTCGAGGACAAGGTGGCGCTGCTTAACCCGCGCTCGGCCAAGGCGATCACCGGATTCGTGACGCTGCTGGACGAACTGCAGGAGATGGCGTCCTCCGGCACCGAGGTGCACGACCTGCTCGAAGCGGTCCTGGAGCGCACCGGCTACCGCGCGGAACTGGAAGAATCCGACGACCCGCAGGACGCTTCGCGGGTCGAGAACCTCACTGAATTGGTGACGGTGGCCCGCGAATTCGCCGAGTTCACCGCTGAGGTCACCAACGACGAGAACGCGGAACTGGTCCTGGACGACGGCGTCCCTGCCCCTGGCTCTCTTCCCGCCTTCCTGGAACGGGTGTCCTTGGTCGCCGACGCCGACTCGATCCCCGCCTCAGACGGCGGCGAGGAAGGCGACGGCGGCGCGGGCGTGGTCACGCTGATGACCGTGCACACCGCGAAGGGGCTGGAGTACCCGGTCGTCTTCTGCACCGGCTGGGAGGACGGCGTCTTCCCGCACATGCGCGCCCTGGGCGATCCGGCTGAACTGGCCGAAGAACGCCGCCTGGCCTACGTGGCGATTACCCGTGCACGGCAACGGCTTTACGTGTCGCGGGCCCTCACCCGGTCGGCGTGGGGACAGCCGCAGATGAACCCGGCGTCCCGCTTCCTGGACGAACTGCCGCCGGACCTGGTCGACTGGCGTCGCCTGGAACCGTCCTCACCCGGCTTCGGCAACTTCGGCTCTTCCTCGGGCTCGTCGTCCGGCCCGCGCGCGGCGACCACGTGGGGCCGCCGGTCTTCGACGTCCTCGAGTTCGAGTTCGCCTTTCGGGAAGGCCTGGAAGGACACGGTGGCGCTGAAGCTGGACGTCGGAGACCGGGTCAGCCACGACAAGTACGGCCTGGGCACAGTGATTTCCTGCGACGGCATCGGCCCCCGTGCGACGGCGACGATCGACTTCGGAGCTTCCGGAAAGGTCCGGCTGATGCTGATCGGCAGCGTGCCGATGGTGAAACTCTGACGGCTGCCGGGTTTTCGGCTTGGCTCGTCCGTGCCGTGCCGTGCCGTGCCGTGCCGTGCCGTGCCGTGCCGTGCCGTGCCGTGCCGTGCCGTGCCGTGCCGTGCCGTGCCGTGCCGTGCCGTGCCGGGCAGCCGACGCCACGGGAACCAGGTCGGCCAGGAAACCAGTGCTGGTTGGCCCGGTTCGCCAGGTACCGGCGAACTGGGCCGGGTTTTGCCGCGCAGAACCGGTTAAGCCGACGTCTCCCATACCGGATTCGCCGGGCTAACCGGTCGGAACTAGCGGTGCCGAGCTGATCAAACCGTTGCCCCGGTCGAACTCTCGCTGATCCCACCCCCAGGTTTGCCCACCACCGGCCTCCTCCCCAAGCCCCAAGCCCCACGCCCTCCCGAACCTCCGGGCTCTCGTAGCGCTCGAAGTCCGGACACATTCCCCCGGACCGAGTGAACTCCCCGAGAACCAGCCGATCTTGTCGGTCCCCTGCGGCATACTGAACTTTATCGAACACAAGTTCGATGAAATGCGGTAAGCTGTGGAGGGGAGCAAGGCATGGACGCGGTGCTGTTTGGGGTGTTTGCCGCTGGGGTACAGGAATACCTGAGGAGAGTCGCGGGGACGGTTGCGGTGGGGACGGCAACCCGGTCAGCACGGGACGTGCCAGGGGATGTGGCACGACTGGCCGCGGCATGGTGGGCGTTGCTGAGGCAGCACGCGCTGGGCCCAGACGGCAGGTGCGTCGTCTGCGGAGGAGCGTCGCGCGCCGACGAGGGGGTCGCTCGATGGCTGCCGTGGCGAAGACGTGCAGACCTGTGCACGGTGTGGCAGGTAGCAGTCGCCTACTTCATCCGACGCCTACCCGGCAGTGACCCGTGAGAATCATTGGCCGATCCGCCGGGCAACGTAAGCCCGGGATCTTGGCCGCAGGCAACGACTTCCGTCTGGCGCGGCGTACTGCCAGCGCAACACAACACGATTGGTTGCCGAGGAGGTGACACTCAGGCATCGCGTGCTTCGTATGTGAGACGCGGAACTCCGCCGCAGCTCAGCCGAGGCAAAAACATCGGCCTAGGAGGCGAGGTATGCGAATCAACTGAGGTAGCGACCTCGTACGACAGTCGCCACCGCGCCGGTTGCCCGGCGGGGGAGAAGCGTGGGTCGGCTCAGAAGTCCACGCCGCGGGCAGCGAGCCACGGGCGGGGGTCGATCTTCTTGGTGCCGTCCTGCCACACCTCGAAGTGCAGGTGCGGGCCGGTGCTCTCGCCCCGGTTGCCGATCTCGGCGATCTGCTGGCCGCACTTCACCTTCTGGCCCTCGCGGACGGAGAAGCTGTTCATGTGGCCGTAGACCTGGATGGTGCCGTCCTCGAGCTGGACGCGTACCCAGAGACCGAACCCGCTGGCGGGGCCTGCCTGGATGACGGTGCCGTCGGAGGCGGCGTAGATCGGGGTGCCGATCGAGTTGGCGATGTCGATGCCGAGGTGGCTCGTGCCCCAGCGGGCACCGAAGCCGGAGGTGAACGTGCCGTGGGCCGGCATGCAGGTCTTCGGACGGGCGGCCTCTTCGGCGGCCTTGCGCGCGGCTTCGCTTTCCGCCTGCACGCGGGCCTTGGTGACCTTGGCGCTGTCGGCCATCTTCGCGGCTTCGGCGGAGGCGTCGACGGCGTGCCCGGTCGGCAGCAGTTCGGGCGCTCCCCCGGAGCCCGCGCTGCCGAGGGTGAACGAGGCGCTCGCGTTCTGTGCGTTGGCGAGCGGGGTGACGGCGGCGTCGGAGTCGCCGCCGCTGGTGGCCTTGAGGGTCTGCCCGGCGGCGGCTGCGGCGAACGCGCCAGCCGCGACGGCGGCGACCACGACCCGCCCGCGAAGGGCGGAGGAGGGCGGGGAGATGCGGTGCTGTCCCCGGACGCGGATGACTGCACCGTCCAGTGCGTCTTTCAGCGCCGGGGAAGGGGCTTGGCCGCCGGGGGAGCGGTGTGAAGCCAAGACAGGGCCTTCCATCGTCGGGGAGCCGGGCGGAAACGGACTCGGGCGGGGGATCCCGTGAACGAACCTCGGGGGTGATTCGCTCAGCGTCCTGCTTCGTGACCTGACTGTAATGGGGACCGGAGGACAGTAACGAAGCGGCGCCGCAATGAGCAAGACGCGACCGGGCTTTCGGCCGAACGAGTGGCCTTCATCGAGCTTCTAGCTGTGGAAACTACCCAAAGTTAATCGGGAACTACTTCCCTGGTTGTGGCTTGAGTCACATACCTTCGGATGGCCCAGTGCCTCCGAAGGCCGTTCCGGAGCCGTCGCGGACGAAATAACCGGTCGCCAAAGTGCGTTGAAGCAGTTTCGCGTGGACTCATGTGATGGCGCTCACTCGCGGCAGCCCGGCAGAGGTGCCACTGGACGGCTCCGCCACGACCTGGCTGGCTGCCTGTTCTCCCGGCGGGGCACCCCTCCGTGGCTTGCCGGAGGTAATCGCCATTCCCTCCATGGCTCGCCCGGTCGCCTGTCCCTCCGGCGATCCGTTCCCCGGACCCCGTTCCCCGGACCTCGGGCCCCGGATCTTGGGCCCGGGCTCCGGTCCCGTTTCCTGTTCTCGGGTCCCGTTGTTCCCCAGGCCTAGGTCCCGCAGGCCGTCGGTCCCCGGTCCCGCAGGTCATCGGTCCGCGGTTTCGCACACCGTCGGTCCCCGGTCTCGCAGACCGAGACCGTCGGTCCCCGGTCCCGCACACCGTCGGGCTCCGGTCCCGCAGGCCGTCCGGCCCCGGGAGCCAATCCCGGTTCCCCTCCGAGGCCCGGCCGGTTCCTGCCCTCCCCGGCAGGCCCCGGCCGTCCCGGCAGGTCATCCCCATGACCCGCCGGAGCCTATCGCGGTCCTCCTCCGCGACGTGGCCGTTCACCTGCCCTCCCCGGCAGGTCTCGGCCGTCTCCACCTCGGCCCCGGCCGATCGTCCCCACGACCTGCCAGCACCCGCCGCGGCTCCCCTCCGCGACGTGGCCGTTCACATGCCCTCCCCGGCAGGTCTCGGCCCTCTTCACCTCGGCCCTGGCCGATCGTCCCCACGACCTGCCAGCACCTGCCGCGGCTCCCCTCCGCGACCTGGTCGGTTGCCTGCCACGAACAGGCATCCGACCTCGTTCCACCGCCCCCGCGATGGGTCCCCGGTTCCTCGTCCCGTGCCGGAGTGACGCCCCGAACGCCACTCCCTTACGCGACTTCCCCGAAGTTCTTCCTCGACGCCCCGGCGTCTCGGCCCTTCGCCTTCGAGACCTCCGACCCACGCCCCTCTTACGCGGATCGGCGGATTTTTTCTTCGTACCCGTCAGACGCGCGGGGACGGCCGCAGGTTCATCCAGCGGAGAATTCACCCGGAAGTGCGCCCCGGCCTGGTCGAGGCGGCCCTGCTGTGCCCCTGCCGGACCCGGTCCTTGCTAGCGTCGCGAGCGATGACTCCGCCGACCCAAGAGCCTCCCGACGGCGACTCCGCCCCGGACACCCCGGGCCGCCCCGCCGGACCCCGGCGTCCCAGCCTCGCCGAGCGCAAAGCCGCCGCCCGTGCCCGAGCCCGTCGCGACGCCGGACGTGCCAAGCCGGACCCGGCGGAAAGCCCGGCCGACTCGCCCCGCCGCCGGGGGAGGGCTTCCTCCGGAAGCTCGGCCGGCCGCGGCGAGCCGACGGCAAACCGGGCCGACCGTCGAGCGGACATTGACTCGGCGACGTCAGCGGAGACCCCTGACGACTCGCTTCGACAAGGCGGACCGACTTCCGCGGCGAATCCGGCTGGCTTGTCCAGCCGCGAGCCGGGGGCGGCGGGCAGCCCGGCCGACGATCGCGGCGGAGCGGCTTCTGCGGCAGGCGCGGCGGGCCCGTCCACCCACGCCGAGCCGACGGAGAACCCGTCCGACGATCGCGCCGCCAAGAACCCGGCTGGCTCGTCCGCTCACGCCGAGCCAGAGACGGAAAGCTCGGCCCCCAGCCGCGGAGCCAAACAACCGACCGGCGACACCGCGCCAACAGGCCTGACCGGTCAAAAACCACTCACCGACCGGTCAACCCCCCACGTCATCCCCAGCCGCCAAAGCGAGCACCTGACCGACGAAACCCCGTCCCCGAGGCTCCGAGCCGCCACCGCCCTCCTGGGCCTCGGTGCCCTGGCCCTGGCCGCCGGCGCCATTGCCCCGGTCTCGCCCGACGCGGGCCCCGGTTACCTCTCCTGGCCACTCCTCGTCATCCTCGCCGTCGTCCCGGCCGGAATCGCCTTCGCGGCCGCGCTCAGCGGGCGGCAGGGGCTGGCCGCCGGGCTCGTCACCGGGCTCGCCGTCCTCGCGCCCGGGCGGCTGGTTCTCGATCTGCAGTTCCTCGTCAACGGTTCCAAAACCATCCGCCCCGAGCTGTACCTCCCGGACCGGCTGCTCGACCGCAGCAGTGTCGGCATCGGGTTCTGGTTGCTGATTGCCGGGCACGTGCTGACGCTCGTCGCGGGAGTCGTGGCCGCGCGCGTCGTGCGGGAGCGCAATGAGATCGCCGGCGGGGACGACAAACGGCGCTGGCGGTTGATCATCCCGCTGCTCGCCGTGGTCGCCGCGGTCGGACTGCTGATGTCGCCCGTTCTCTCGGACGATCCGTTTCTCCTTGCCCGGTCAGCGTTTGAGGGGCCCGGCCTAGCGCTCGCGGGGTACCTGCTGCTCGCCGGTGCGCTGCCCGTCGCGGCAGTGCTGGGGGTTTCCGCCGGATCCGACGGGGTCGCTCGCGGGACGCTCGGCGGGATTGTCGCGGCGGTGCTGGCCGTCGCGGGGCCGGCGTTGGTTGCCGGGCTGGCTGTGTCGGGGCTGACGGCGTCGACGGGTGCGTATCTCGCCGTAGTGCCGATGGTGCTCGTCCTCATTCTCACTCCACTTGCGACACCGCAGCAGACTCAGGCCGAACGCACCGACTTGGCCGGCGAGGCTCGCGTCCCCGGGCTCACGATCTGGCGCACCCTCACCGCTCTGCTCGCGTTGCTGACCGGAATCGCGGCGGCGATCGGCGCGTCCGCTCCGCAACTCGGCAACAGCACGGACAGCCCAGCTCGCTGGCAACTGCTGATCGCGGCAGTTCTTGTCGTGCTGCCAACACCTTTCCTTCTCTCCCGCCGTACCGCGCCGTTCGCGCGCGGGATGCTCGCGGTGTTGTGGGCTGGCGTTGTTCTCGCGGGAACTGCCGTGCTGAGTACCGCGATCACCGCGTCCGAGGCGACTGGGCTCGGCGGGCTCGGTGGTGAGATCAGTTATCACCTTGGCGCGGGTGCCGTTTTCACCGCGATCGCGCTCGGTCTCGCTGGTCTCGCCGGATTGGCCGCGGTGATTACCGGCGTCGTGGAACGCGACGACACCGGTACCGAAGGGCCGCGTTCCCGGGTGGTGCTTCCCGCCGGAATCGCCGCCCTGCTGGCGATCGCGACGTTCAGCACGCCGGTATTCACCGCGAAGGATTACTCGCCGTCCGGCCTTTGGTCCGATTTCGACACTCCGTCGTGGGGATTGCTTGTCGCGCTGCTCGTCGTTCTCGGAACGCTCGGGTTGAGCGTTCGTTCGCGGCCCGGCGCCGCGGCGGCGGGGCTGACCGGCGCAGCGTTGCTCTTCGCCTTGCACGTCGCCGAGATTCCCTGGGTCAGTTACCTCTTCTACGGCGCACGACCGGGCACGGGATTCTGGTTCGGGCTCGCCGCCGTGGCGGCGGCAGTCATCGCCGCGGTCACCGCGGCCGCTGGCGCGAAGAAGTGAGCCCGCGCCGCGTCGTTCTAGTGGAGCTGGCCGAAGAAACCGCGGCGATCCCCTTGGCGCGAATGCTGCGCGACGCCGGTCTCGAAGTCGTCCACGTTGGACACCTCGACACGAAAGAAAAGATCGCGCGCACCACCGAACAGGAGGATCCAGACATTCTGGGCCTCCTCGGCGGGCCGATCCCGGAAGGCCTCGCCGAAGCGCTCCCCGGCACGACCGTCGTCGAGCTGGGCTCGGAAAGCCCCGAAAAGGCCGTCGAAATGCTTGTCGGTGGGCGGTCTCACACTCTCGGCACACCCTCTGACCGCGCACGGTGACGGACTTCACCAGGTGCGGCGTCCCCTGCGTCTGCGCTGGTCGCTAACCTCGACTGGTCCGACAGCGCGGTCCGGAAAACGGACCACCACAGTGGCGTGTCGTCAGGAGACTGGAGTAGTGGACCTCTACGAGTACCAGGCGAGGGATCTCTTCGCCGCCCACGGAGTACCGGTTCTGCCGGGCGCCGTGGCAAGCACCCCGGAAGAAGCCAAGGCCGCCGCGGAGCAGATCGGCACCCAGGTCGTCGTCAAGGCGCAGGTGAAGGTCGGCGGCCGGGGCAAGGCGGGCGGCGTCAAGCTGGCCCAGACGCCCGACGAGGCGAAGGAGAAGGCGGAAGCCATCCTCGGCCTCGACATCAAGGGCCACATCACGCACCGCGTGCTGGTGGCGGAAGCCTCGGACATCGCGTCCGAGTACTACTTCTCCTTCCTGCTCGACCGCGCCAACCGCACCTTCCTCGCGATGGCGTCGTCCGAGGGCGGCATGGAGATCGAGCAGCTCGCGGTCGAGCGCCCGGACGCGCTCGCCAAGATCCCGGTCGACGCGATCAAGGGCGTCGACAAGGCGACGGCGCTCGAGATCCTGAAGGCGGGCAACTTCCCGGCCGAGATCATCGACGAAGCCGCCGACGTCGTGGTGAAGCTGTGGGAGACCTTCGTCTCCGAGGACGCCACGCTGGTCGAGGTCAACCCGCTGGTCCGCGACCCGCAGGACAAGATCATCGCCCTCGACGGCAAGGTCACCCTCGACGAGAACGCCGCCTTCCGTCACCCGGCGCACGAGGACCTCGTCGACAAGCAGGCCGAGAACCCCCTCGAGGCGAAGGCCAAGGCCAAGAACCTCAACTACGTCAAGCTCGAGGGCGAGGTCGGCATCATCGGCAACGGCGCGGGCCTCGTGATGTCCACTTTGGACGTCGTGGCCTACGCGGGCGAGAAGCACGGCGGCGTGAAGCCCGCCAACTTCCTCGACATCGGCGGCGGCGCGTCGGCCGAGGTCATGGCGGCCGGGCTGGACGTCATCCTCAACGACACCGACGTGAAGAGCGTGTTCGTGAACGTCTTCGGCGGCATCACCGCCTGTGACGCGGTCGCGAACGGCATCGTCGAAGCCCTGAAGATCCTTGGCGACGAGGCCACCAAGCCGCTGGTCGTCCGCCTGGACGGCAACAACGTCGTCGAGGGTCGCCAGATCCTGGCCGACGCGAACCACCCGCTGGTCACCGTGGTGGACACAATGGACAACGCGGCCGACAAGGCTGCCGAGCTCGCCGCGGCAGGTGCGTGAGATGTCGATCCTGATCAACGAGAACAGCAAGGTCATCGTCCAGGGGCTGACCGGCTCCGAGGGCATGAAGCACGCGACCAAGATGCTGAAGTCCGGCACCAACATCGTGGGCGGCGTCAACGCCCGCAAGGCGGGCCAGACGGTCACCATCGAGGGCAAGGACCTCACCGTGTTCGGCACGGTCGAGGAGGCCATCAAGGAGACCGGCGCCGACGTGTCGGTCATCTTCGTGCCGCCGAAGTTCGCCAAGGACGCGGTCATCGAGGCGATCGACGCCGAGATCCCGCTTGCGGTCGTCATCACCGAGGGCATCCCGGTGCACGACTCGGCCTACTTCTGGGCGCACGCGGTCGCGACCGGCAACAAGACCCGGATCATCGGGCCGAACTGCCCCGGCGTGATCAGCCCCGGCAAGTCGAACGCGGGCATCATCCCGGCCGACATCACCGACGCCGGCGGCATCGGCCTGGTGTCGAAGTCGGGCACGCTGACCTACCAGATGATGTACGAGCTGCGCGACATCGGCTTCTCCACCGCGGTCGGCATCGGCGGCGACCCGGTCATCGGCACCACCCACATCGACGCCCTCGAGGCGTTCGAGAAGGACGCCGACACCAAGGTCATCGTGATGATCGGCGAGATCGGCGGCGACGCCGAAGAGCGCGCCGCGGCCTACATCAAGGAGAACGTGACCAAGCCGGTCGTCGGCTACGTCGCGGGCTTCACCGCCCCCGAGGGCAAGACGATGGGCCACGCGGGCGCGATCGTCTCCGGTTCGTCCGGCACCGCCGCGGCGAAGAAGGAGGCCCTCGAGGCCGCCGGCGTCAAGGTCGGCAAGACCCCGAGCGAGACCGCGGTTCTCGCCCGGGAGCTGTACAACAGCCTCGGCTGACCAGCAGCGACTCCACTGGCGGAGGCCGGGCACCGACACGGTGCCCGGCCTTCGTCGTTTCCGCCCGCAACCGATCCGGCGTTCGGTGCGTCCAACGACGCGGACGCCCTTGGCGGATGCGCTAGCGTGCAGTCACTCGTGAGCGGGGGACGCCGCCGGTGCGCCCGGGCGCCGCAGGATCTCGAACCGCCGGTTGATGAGACAGGAGAGCTTCCGATGACCTTCCCCAGTGGCGGGCCCGGCTACCCCCAGCAGGGCCAGCCGTCCCAGGGACCGCCCCCGTCGGGCGGGTTCCCGCAGCAGCCCCAGCCCCAGCCCCAGCAGGGCCCGCCTGCCGCGGGTGCCGGAGCGCCGCCGAACCTCCCGTTGCTGCTGTCCCTCGGCGTCGCCGGGCTCGGCCTGGTGCAGTACTTCCTCGGCTTCGCCTCCGAGGCGGGCACGGCAGGGCAGCCCATTCTGTTCCTGCTCGTCGGCGGTCTGCTGTCGGCGCTGAACCTGCTGCCCAAGGGGCCGAAGACGCTGCCGTTCGCCGCGCTGTTCAGCGTGCTCGGCGGGCTGGGCGCGCTCGACGCCGTCATCTCCGGGCGTTCGTCGGCCATCGTGATCGTGGTGCTGATCCTCGGTCTTCTGCAGATGGCGGCGTCGGTCGCGGTGCTGCTGTTCGAGTACAACGTGCTCAAGCCGCCGTCCCCGCAGCCGTCCGCCCCGGCGTACCAGCAGCCCTACAGCCAGCCGGGCCAGTACCAGCCGACGCAGTACCAGCCGACGCAGTACCAGCCGGCTCCCGGCCAGCAGTCGCCGCAGCAGCCTGCTCCGGGGCAGCAGCCGCCCGCCACTCCGCCGCCCGGCGGCCAGGCGACGACGTACGCGCCGCAGCAGGGCCAGTTCTTCCAGCCGCCCGCTGACCAGAACAAGCCGGGCACGCCGCCCGGAGGTTTCGGACAGCAAGGCTGAAATCCCCCGCTTCCCGCACCCGCTGTGACTCTCCGTGTCACAGCGGGTGTTTTTCTTGGCCTGGTGCCACGACCGGGTGGGCGTTGGGTTCGCCACGTCCGCCGGGCGGCGTGCCTCACCCGGACGGCCGAGCGCGGATGTCATGGTCGGGGACATGCAGGTGCTCACCAGTCCCGGACGCCCCGCGGGCGACGAGCCGGTGGGCGACTCCCTTGACCAGGATGTACCCCGGTTCCGGGTGTTGCTCGCCGCGGCGCTCGGCCCGCTCGTCACCGGCTACGCGGTGGTCGCCACGCTGCTCGCGCTCGTCACCCTGACCGCCCAGCACGCGATCTTCTCCGCGGGCGGCGTGCTGCTGTCGGCGGGACCTGGCTGGCTGGCCGCCTACCAGGTCGAACTCGGGATCGGCGGCCATCCGCTCGGGATGCTGCCGCTGTTGCCGACGATCGGTGCGGTGCTGCTGGTCGCACGAGCGGCGGCCAAGGCCGTGCGACGGCTTCGCTGCGCGAGGCTGCGGCACGCGGTCCCCTTGATCGCCACGATTTCCGGTGCGCATCTGCTGTTCGGCCTGCTGATCTCGCTGTTTTCGATCGGCGAACCGGTGGGGGCGAATGTCGCGCTCGCCGCGGTCGTGCCCGCGGTGATCTCGGGGCTCGCGGCCACCGCCGGGGTGCTGCGCCGGTTCGGCCTGCCGCAGGTGCTCGCCGAACGGCTCGACCCGCTGGCACTTCGCGGTCTGCGCGCGGGGCTGCTCGGTCTGTTCGCGCTGCTGGCCGCTGGTGCGTTGACGTTGACGGTTGCCACGGCGCTGTCCGCGCGCACGGTGTCCAGCTTGTTCGAGCCGTCCTTCGGCGGCAGCTTTGGTCTCTTCCTGCTTTCCGTGCTGTACCTGCCGAACGCCGTGGTGGCGGCGATGTCGTTCGTGAGCGGGCCGGGGTTCAGCATCGGCAGCCTCGACGTGCACCTCATCGGCTACCGCGGCGGTTCGGTTCCGGGCGTGCCGCTGCTCGGCGGCATCCCCGAGCACGCCGCGGCGTGGTGGCCGGTGCTGATGGTGCTGCCGCTGGCGGTCGGGGTGCTGGTCGGCTGGTCGGTGCGCGCGGTGGACGACGATCCGGCGGCGCGGCTGCGGGCCGTGGTCGTCGCGGGCGCGGTGGTCGGGTTCGGCTGCGTGCTGCTGGGCACGCTCGCCGGCGGACGGCTTGGCGACGGCCCGTTCGACCCGGTCAGCGTGCCGGTCGGGGTGGCGTCGATCGTGGCGTTCTGCTGGATCGTGATTCCGGCCGGGTTCGTGGCGTTCTTCGCCGGGGCGCACGCTCCGATGCAGCCGGTCGGTTCGCTTGAGGTGGAGGAAGAGGCCGAGGCCGAGGCTGAGTCCGACGAGGCTGACGAGACGGAGGAGTCCGAGTCCGATGAGGACGGTGCGGACGAGGACTCCGAGGCTTCCGAGGAAGACTCGGACCTGGCCGAAGACCCCGAAGACTCCGAGGCCGACGAGGACTTCGACGCCGAGGCCGACGCCGAACTCGGCCTCGACCTGCCCGAGGAGGAGCCGGAAGCCGAGCCCGAAGGCGAGGCCAAGGAGAAGTCCGAAACCCCTGCTGAAGAGCCGGAGTCTGTGACCGAGTCCACCGAGGACTCCGGCGACGCGAAGCCCGCCGAGGACGACCGTTAGGGTTGGGGCGACCTGGTGAAGCGCCGTGCGCCCGAGGCGTACCGCCGTGCAAGGAGCCCGTTCTGGCCAGCCGCTTGGAACTGCCCACCCCGGTGAAGATCGTCGTGCTCGCGTCCGGTTCCGGGACGCTGCTGCAGGCCGTGCTCGACGCGGTCGCGCAGCCGGGGTTCCCGGCGTCCGTCGTCGCGGTCGGCGCGGATCGCACCGGCATCGAGGCGCTCGCGCGGGCGGAACGGGCGGACGTGCCGTCGTTCACCGTGCGGGTCGCCGACCATCCGGACCGGGCCGCGTGGGACCGCGCGCTCGCCGAGGCGGTCGCGGCTTATTCGCCTGACCTGGTGGTGTCCGCGGGCTTCATGAAGATCCTCGGGCCGGAGTTCCTGTCGCGCTTCGCGGGCCGCGTGATCAACACCCATCCCGCGCTGCTGCCGTCGTTCCCCGGAATGCACGCGGTCGCCGACGCGCTGGCCGCGGGCGTGCGCGTCACCGGATCGACGGTGCATTTCGTCGACGCCGGGGTGGACACTGGCCCGGTCATCGCCCAGGAGGCGGTGCCGGTGGAGACCGACGACACCGAAGACGTCCTGCACGAGCGGATCAAAGCCGTGGAACGCAGGCTGCTGGTTGAAACGATCGAGCGACTCGGCCGTGGTGGGTGCACCGTGGACGGACGAAAGGTGAGGTTTTCGTGAGCACAGCACAGGGACGGCGCCCGGTCCGGCGCGCGCTGATCGGCGTCTCGGACAAGGCCGGCCTGCTCGAGCTCGCGACCGGCCTGCACGCGGCCGGCGTGGAGATCGTGTCGACCGGCGGCACGGCGAAGGTCATCGCGAACGCCGGGGTCCCGGTCACGCCGGTCGAGCAGGTCACCGGGTTCCCGGAGTCGTTCGACGGCCGGGTCAAGACGCTGCACCCGCGCGTGCACGCCGGACTGCTCGCCGACCAGGGCAACGACGACCACGTCGCGCAGCTCAAGCAGCTCGACATCGCGGCGTTCGACCTGCTCGTGGTGAACCTGTACCCGTTCCAGGCGACTGTCGCGTCCGGCGCGAGCCCCGAGGACTGCGTCGAGAACATCGACATCGGCGGTCCCGCGATGGTGCGCGCGGCCGCGAAGAACCACGGCAGTGTCGCTGTCGTCGTGGACCCGGCGCGGTACGCGTGGGTGCTTGAGCAGGTCTCCGCGGGCGGTTTCGAACTCTCGGACCGCAAGCGGCTCGCTGCGCAGGCGTACGCGCACACGGCTGCGTACGACACGGCTGTCGCGTCGTGGTTCGCCAACGCGTACGCGCCTTCGGACGACAGCGGCTTCCCGGACTTCCTCGGTGCGACGTGGGACCGTGCGGACGTACTGCGCTACGGCGAGAACCCGCACCAGAAGGCAGCGCTGTACCGCAGCGCGCAGCCGGGCCTCGCGCACGCGGAGCAGCTTCACGGCAAGGCGATGTCGTACAACAACTATGTCGACACTGACGCCGCGCGTCGGGCCGCCTTCGACTTCTCGGAGCCGGCTGTCGCGATCATCAAGCACGCCAACCCGTGTGGGATCGCTGTCGGCGCGGACATCGCCGAAGCGCACCGTAAGGCGCACGCCTGCGACCCGGTGTCCGCGTACGGCGGCGTGATCGCCACGAACCGGCCGGTGAGCGTCGCGGCGGCGGAACAGATCGCCGAGGTCTTCACCGAGGTCGTGCTCGCCCCCGACTTCGAGCCGGAGGCGCTGGAGATCTTGCAGCGCAAGAAGAACGTGCGGCTGCTGAAGCTGCCCGCGATCGAGAACGCGGCTCCGGTGGAGTTCCGGCCGATCTCCGGCGGGGTGCTCGTGCAGACCGCCGACGCGATCGACGCCCCCGGCGACAACCCGGCGAACTGGGAGCTGGCCACCGGTTCGCCCGCCGACGAGCAGACCCTGGCGGACCTGGAATTCGCGTGGCGGGCGCTGCGCGCGGTGAAGTCCAACGCGATCCTGCTGGCGCACGAGCAGGCGACCGTCGGCGTCGGCATGGGACAGGTCAACCGCGTCGACTCGTCGCGGCTGGCGGTCTCGCGGGCGGGCGACCGGGCGAAGGGCTCGGTCGGCGCGTCGGACGCGTTCTTCCCGTTCCCGGACGGGCTCGAGGTGCTGATCGAGGCTGGCGTGCGAGCGGTGGTGCAGCCCGGCGGGTCCATCCGCGACGCCGAGGTGATCGCCGCTGCCGAGGCGGCCGGGATCACGCTGTACCTCACCGGAACGCGGCACTTCGCGCACTGATTTTCTGGTGGCCGGCCGGGACTTTCGGGTCCCGGCCGGGTTTTCATTCCTCGCGCAAGATCGCGTAGACGACCTCGTCGCGGTAGCCGCCGTCCCGCCAGGTGACCTGGCACATCAGGCCTTCGCGGTGGAAGCCGGTCTTCTCCAGCGCCTCCTGCCCGGCGAGGTCCTCGCTGTCGACGAAGGCTTCGAGCCGGTGCGCGCGGGTGTGCCGGAAGAGCTGGTCGACGAGCAGCTGATACGTCTTCGCGGCGGCACCATGGCCGTGGTAGTCCGGCAGCAACGTGACGCTGATCCGGAAGCATCCACCGGCTGGCCCGCCTCGATCGGCCGCCTCCCAGGTCGCCAACCCCGCGACCGCCGAGTCGACAGTCACCGCGACCGCGCTTGAAGCCGGGCTGAGAAACCCGTCCTCGGCGAACCGCCGCCGAGCTTGCGGGCCGGTGAAACTGGTCCACTGAAAGGTCCCGGCGACGTCCGGATCCGTGGCGAACCGGTCGAGCACCGTCAGGTCTGCTTCGGCGACGCCACGGAGGGCGATGTGTCCTGTCTTCATCAGGGTTCCCAGTGTAAAGAGCGGTTTCCTCTTGGTGTCCGGTGCTCTTCCGGGTTCTTTCCCGGCTCGCGCTTGACAGCGGGGGCGGGCGGGGTGAAACATGGATGATGTCGAACAGGTGTTCGATGCTGTTCGGTGTAGTGGTGTGACTGTTGGGTGCGATTGTTTGGGTGACCGTGCGGATTCCGCACGGGTGATGCGGAGCCGTCTTCCCCGCGGTGTGCCGGCATCCGTCCCGGGCTTGGTCTGGCGACCTTGCTCCGGGGCGGATCGCCGGCTGATCTCGGCGGAGGGAGTAATCGGTGACGACCGGAGTGGCTTCGGGGGTTGCTTCGGGGATCGCGGAAGAGACCGGAGCTGTACCGGCCACGGGGGTGGCTTGTGCAGCCGGGGGGACTTCCGCGGCGGCTGACGCTGGGGTCCATGGAGCGAGCGACGCTTCGGCTCTGCCGGTGACCTCGAGCAGTGAGGCCGGTGCTTCCCTTGCGGCGGGTGCGGCTTCGCTCCCGGAAGCGTCGATGGTGCCTGCTGGCTCTGCCGAGACCAATCTCCTTGGTGCGGCAGGGATCCCAGTGGTGCCCACGAGCGTGCCGGAGGCGCGGCCGGCACGCTCGTGGGAAGTACTGGTGCCGTGGTCGGCGATCGAGGCCTTGGCGAAGGAACGGACACCGGTCGCCGCGATGTCCGCGGGTTTCTCGTTGGGGGAGAACGGATCCCGCGCTCGGCTGAGTTCACTGGACGCTGCGTTCGGGCCATGGACGCCAGCCAGCCCCGGGGGAACGGCGGAAACCGACTGGTCGACGGGGCTTCGCCCGCTGGCCCAGTACAGCCCGTCGGCCGGAGCCAGTCGACGGGCCGGGGCTGCGCGTGTGCCCGGCGCGGATTCCGCTGCTCCGCTAACTCAGCCTGGTTCGACTGCCAGCCCACGGTCGTCGGCTCGGAGTGCCTCGTCTGCCGAACGCGATTTGCCGACGCAGCCTGGGCCGGTGAATTCAGGCGAGCCATCGACTCGTCTTCGCCAGGAAGCTCCGTCCGGCTCGTTGACTGAGCCTGGTTCGGCAACCGCGCCCGATACTCCTCTCAATCCTCCGACTCAGCTTCGCCCGGCGGCTCCGTCCAACCCGGCAGTTCGGTCTGGCCTGGCGACTTCGCCCGGTCCGGCGTCCCTGCCCGGTGAGGTGACTCAGTCCAGCCGTCTGGCGGCTTCGCCTGGTTCGGCGGCTCTGTCCGACCTGGTGACTCCACCTGGTTCGCTGACTTCGCCTGGCCTGGCGTCTCTGTCCAGCCCAGTGACTCCGCCCAGCCGCCCGGCCACTTCGCCTGGTTCGGCGACTCCGCTCGGCCACCAGGCGATTCCACCTGACCCAGCCACTTCACCGGCCTCAGCAACTCACGAACCGCCAAAACTCCGCCCCCCAACCCGCCTCCACCCCGCCGACTCGCCGCATCCGCCTCCGTCCACGTCGGCGGAGGAAGCAGATCCGGCGCACCCGCTGGCCAAACTGACCGCCCTCCCCGGCGTCAGCACGGCCAGCACCGTCGCGGCCGATCGGGCTTCCCGGGCCGACTGGGGTCGCGCCGCCGGGCGGATGCTCCCCGTGGCCCCTGCCCTGGCCGATCTCCTTCCCGGCGCTGGGCTGCGCCGCGGGAGCATCGTCGCGGTGCACCAATCCACCTCGTTGCTGTTCGCGTTGCTCGCGGAGGCGACCGCCGCCGGGGCATGGGCCGCGGTGGTCGGGGCACCGTCGCTGGGGATTGTCGCGGCGGCGGAGCACGGGGTCGTCATTTCGCGGCTCGCGTTGGTCCCCCAGCCGGGCACCGAATACCAAGCAGTGATGGCAGCTTTGCTCGACGGCGTCGACCTCGTCGTCACCGAGCCCCGCTCAGTGCGGCCGGACGTCGCCCGCCGGCTCGCGGCAAGGGCCCGTAATCGCGGGGCGGTGCTGCTTTCGCTGGGGCATTGGCCTTCCGCCGACGTCGAACTGCATTGCACTCCGGGCGCCTGGACCGGGGTGCTCGAGCACGGTGCCGGACATCTCCGTTCCCGCCCGGTCGAGGTGCATGCCCGGGGTCGCGGCGCGGCGGCTCGGCCCCGGTCGGCCACGATGCTCCTGCCTGGCCCGGACGGGCGGGTCTCCCGGGCCGAAAAGCTGGCTGCGGCGCGAGAAGAGGCGGTCGGATGACCGGCGCGAATGTCCATAAAGGACAAGAAGACCCCCGTCGCCATCCGACGCGGATGCTGGTGCTGTGGTGCCCGGACTGGCCCGCGGTAGCCGCCGTCGCCGCGGCGGGGAGCGCGCTTACCCAGCCAGCTGCGGTGTTCCATGCCAACCGGGTCGTCGCGTGCACCGCGGTCGCGCGGACGCGGAACGTGCGGCGCGGCATGCGGCGGCGCGAAGCGGAATCACAATGCCCGGACCTGGCGGTGTTCGGTGTCGACGAGGCTCGGGACGCGCGGTTGTTCGAGAACGTCGCGGCGGCGGTGGAGGAACTGGTCGTCGGGCTGGAAGTGGTGCGGCCCGGGCTGCTCGCGGTTCCGGTCGCGGGCGCGGCCGGGTACTTCGGCGGTGAACCGCGGCTCGCGGAGAAGCTGGTGGACCAGGTGGCCGCGGCGGCCGGGGTGGAATGCCAGGTCGGCGTGGCGGAAGGGCTGTTCGCGGCGACCCTGGCCGCGAGGCAGGGGGCGCTGGTCGAACCTGGACGGGCCGCTGAATTTCTCGCGCCGTTGCCGGTGACTGAGCTGGATCAGCCAGGCGCTGAGCGAGCGGATCTGGTCGGCCTGCTCGTCCGGCTCGGGTTGCGCACTCTCGGTGCCTTTGCCGAACTCGGCGAGCGGGACGTCGTCGCCCGGTTCGGGCGCACCGGCGTGCTCGCGCATCGGCTGGCTCGCGGATTGTCCGACCGGCCGCCGTTGCGCCGCAGTCCGCCGCCGGAGCTGTCGCTTGCCGAATCGTTCGATCCGGTGCTCGCCAGAGTGGACGTCGCCGCGTTCACGGCCAAGAAACTCGGCGCGCGGTTCCATGCCGCGCTCGCGGATCGCGGCCTCGCTTGCACTCGATTGGGTATATACGCGACCACCGAGAACGGCGAGCAGCTGGGCCGCGTCTGGCGATGTGCGGAACCACTGACGCCGCAAGGAGTTGCGGACCGGGTCCGGTGGCAGTTCGAGGGCTGGCTCAAGGCCGCGCCCGGCGAACGGCCTACGGCCGGGGTCGCGCGTTTGCGGCTCGAACCGGAAGAGACTGTCGAAGGGAGGTCATTGCAGCTGGGGCTGTGGCGGGGGAGCGATCCCGGCGCCGGCCCGGGCGAGGACGAGGAATTGGCCGCCGAGCGGGCCGGTCGGGCGTTTGTGCGGGTGCAAGGCCTGCTGGGGCCGGAGGGCGTGGTCACGCCGCTGCTCGACGGCGGACGCGATCCGGCGAGCCGGGTCCGGCTCATCCCGTGGGGCGATCCGCGGGAACTCGCCGGTCCGCCGGACGCCACGTGGCCTGCCCGGCTGCCGTCCCCGTCCCCGGCGACGGTGCTGGAACGGCCGTTGCCGGTCCAGGTCGTTGACGAGCAAGGCCAGCCAGTCGGGCTTACCGCACGCAAGCGGTTGACCGCGTCCCCGCACGGGCTTTGCGTCGCTGGCGGGCCGCCGAGGCAGATCACCGGATGGGCCGGTCCCTGGCCGGTCACGTCGGGCCGTCGTTCGACCGGACCGCAGCAAGCCCGCCTGCAATTGCTGCTCGCCGCAGGGGAAAACGAGGCGCCGGAGGCGGTGCTCGTCCTCTGCTCCGGAACCGAAAATCCACTATGGACGGTAGAGGGAAGCTACGACTGAGAAAACTGCCGATGCCACGCCCCAGAACCGCAAAGCCAGCGAAAGGAAGCTGCCGATGATGGACCACGACCTGCCGGTGCCCCGCATCCCGGTCGAACCGCCGTATCCGATCGACCCGGTGCCGGTCGCGCTGCTGATCCCGGAACCCCGGCGATCGCCTGAGAACCGGATGGACTGACGATGGGCTGGAACAACCCGCCGGTCCCGTGGAAGGACCTCGCGCGGGCACTGTCGGGCGGGGTGCCGCCCGGCGATCACGGCGACAGTCCCGCGTGGGGCCGCAAACGCGAGGCGTACCGCCGCCCCGCCGACATCCCGCCGCCGCGCAGCGACCTGGAGTCCGAGCCGCGAGTGGCGTACGCGGAACTGCACTGCCATTCCAACTTCAGCTTCCTCGACGGTGCCAGCCACCCCGAGGAACTGGTGGAGGAGGCCGCGCGGTTGCGGCTTGACGCGATCGCGCTCACCGACCACGACGGCATGTACGGCGTGGTCCGTTTCGCCGAAGCCGCCAAAGAGCTAGGCGTCGCAACGGTATTCGGCACCGAGCTGAGCTTTGGTCTGTCCGGGCCGCAGAACGGCGTCGCCGACCCCGAAGGCGAACACCTCCTGCTGCTCGCCCGCGGTAGCGACGGCTACCGCAGCCTGTGCCGCGCGATCACCGCCGGACAGTTGCGCGGCCACGACGACACCGAAGCGCCAGCCCGCGACCGGGCGGAAAAGGGCCGTCCGATCTACGACTTGCTTGCCGTCGCTGAGGAAGTAGCGGGGCAATGTGCCGTGCTTACCGGATGCCGCAAGGGATCCGTGCGTTCGGCACTGGTGCGCGAGGGGCCGGACGCCGCGTTCGCCGAACTGCGCCGGCTGGTCGACCTCTTCGGCCGCACCCAGGTCTACGTCGAACTGATCGACCACGGCCAGCCGCTCGACAGCGTGCACAACGATTTACTCGACAAAATGGCGCGCGAACTCAACCTGCCCACCGTCGCGACCACCGCCGCGCACTACGCCCGCCCGGAGCGCGGCCGCCTCGCCGACGCCCTCGCCGCCATCCGCGCCCGGCGCGGCATCGACGACCTCGAAGGCTGGCTGCCCGGCGACGCTACCGCGTTCTTGCGCTCTGGCAACGAAATGGCGGAGGTCTTCCAGCGATACCCAGGCGCGGTGCAGCGGTCGGCGTTGCTGGGCATGGAATGTGCCTTCCCGCTTGAACTTCTCGCGCCGGAGCTGCCGCCGTTCGACGTGCCGCCCGGCGAGACCGAGACCACGCATCTGCGCAACCTCGTCAAGGAGGGCTTCGACAAGCGCTACTCGGGGAAGAAGCACGCGGACAAAGCCTGGCAGCAGATCCAGCACGAGATGGCGGTGATCGAGAAACTCGAGTTCCCCGGGTACTTCCTGATCGTCTGGGACATCGTGCGGTTCTGCCGGGAAAGTGACATCCTGTGCCAGGGCAGGGGTTCCGCGGCCAACTCGGCGGTTTGCTACGCGCTAGAGATCACCAAAGTCGACCCCATCGAGTACCACCTGCTCTTCGAACGGTTCCTCGCGCCCGACCGCGACGGCTATCCGGACATCGACATCGACATCGAGTCCGACCGGCGCGAGGAAGCGATCCAGTACGTCTACCGCAAACACGGCAGGCTCAACGCCGCACAGGTCGCGAACGTGATCACCTACCGCGCCCGCTCCGCGATCCGCGACGCCGCCAGGGCGCTCGGCTACTCACCCGGCCAGCAAGACGCGTGGAGCAAGCAGATCGACCGCTGGGGTGCCTTGCGGAGCACGGAAAAGGACCACGACCACGACATCCCGCGCGACGTCGTGCAACTCGCCTTCGCGCTCGAAGACTTCCCCCGCCACCTCGGCATCCACTCCGGCGGCATGGTGATGTGCCGCGAACCGGTGAGCCAGGTGTGCCCGGTCGAATGGGCGCGGATGGAAAACCGCAGCGTGCTGCAGTGGGAAAAAGAGGATTGCGCCATGGCCGGGCTGGTGAAGTTCGACCTGCTCGGGCTCGGCATGCTCTCCGCGCTGCACTACATGCTCGATCTGGTCAAGGAGTACAAGGGCGAGACAGTCGATCTCGCCGAGCTGAATCTCAAGGACAAGAAGGTCTACGACATGCTCTGCCGCGCCGACGCGATCGGCGTGTTCCAGGTAGAGAGCCGAGCCCAGCTGGCGACGTTGCCACGGTTGCGGCCGAGGAAATTCTACGACCTGGCAGTGGAAGTCGCGCTGATCCGTCCCGGCCCGATCCAAGGCGGTTCGGTGCACCCGTACATCCGCCGCAAACAAGGGCGCGAGGAGTGGGACTACGACCATCCGTCGCTGAAAAAAGCACTGAAGAAGACGTTGGGAGTGCCGCTGTTCCAGGAGCAGATGATGCAGATCGCCCTGGACGTCGCGAGTTTTACCCCGGCCGAGGCGGACCAGTTGCGGCACGCGATGGGGTCGAAGCGGTCGCAGCGAAAGATGGAACGGCTGCACAAGCGGTTCCTCGACGGAGCCATCGCCAACGGGCTGGACGCTGAGCTTGCGGAGAAGATCTTCCAGAAGCTCAAGGCGTTCGCCAACTTCGGCTTCCCGGAAAGCCACGCGCTGAGCTTCGCGCATCTAGTGTTCGCGAGCGCTTATTTCAAGTACTACCACCCGGACGCGTTCTGCGCGGGTCTGCTGCGGGCGCAGCCGATGGGGTTCTACTCGCCGCAGTCGCTGGTGGCGGACGCGCGCAGGCACGGGGTCACCACGCTTGGCCCGGACATCAACCTGAGCCTCCCGCACGCGACGCTGGAAGCGTTGCCGGACAACGGGAAACTCCACGCGGTGCGCGGCGGGCTCGGAACCGTCCGGATGATCGGCGAAACACTGGCCGAGGAGATCGTGGCGGAGCGGCGGGCGAACGGCCGGTACGAGAGCATGTCCGACCTCGGCAGGCGCGTCCGGCTCACCACGCCGCAGCTGGAAGCACTGGCCACCGCGGGCGCGTTCAGCGCGTTCGGCCCGGACCGGCGGCAGGCGTTGTGGTCCGCGGGCGCGGTCGCGCAGGACCGGCCGGAGAAACTGCCCGGCACCGGCGCCGGCGTGGACGCGCCGATGCTGCCCGGGATGGACGGGCTCGACCTCGCCGCCGCCGACGTGTGGGCCACCGGGATCTCGCCGGACAGCTATCCGACGGAGTTCATCCGCGACCGGCTCGACGCGCTCGGCGTGCTCACCGCCGACAAGCTGCTGGGCCGGCCCGACGGGGAGCGAGTGCTGGTCGGGGGAGCGGTCACGCACCGCCAGCGTCCGGCGACCGCCGGTGGGGTCACGTTCCTGAACCTCGAGGACGAGACCGGCATGGTGAACGTGGTCTGCACGCTGGGGCTGTGGCAACGGTTCCACCGGATCGCGCGGGGCAGCGCGGCGCTGCTGGTGCATGGAGTGCTCGAAAAAGCGGACGGAGTGGCGAGTGTGCGCGCGCAGAAACTGGAGCCGCTGATGCTGCGGATCCCCACGAGATCCCGGGACTTCCGATGACCGGCGGACGGTTCGTGGACACACGCCTTTCCGCGGCTCGCAGCCACCCCATGGCGGAGGCGGTGCTGAGGCTGATGTCATCCTGTCGGGGTGACGGAGACGGGCGAGGACTACACCGAAGCACGACTTTCCGGCCAGTGGTGGGAAAAGCGCCAGTTCGTGGGTTGCGACTTCACCGAAGCGGACCTGCGCGACCTGCGCACCCGCGGCTGCACCTTCGACAACTGCGACTTCACCAAGGTCGACCTCGCCGGTTCGCGGCACGACGCGTCCGCGTTCCGTTCGTGCACCTTCGACCGGTCGGTGCTGGCAGACAGCCGATGGTCGTCGTGCTCGCTGCTCGGCTCGTCCTTTATGGACTGTCGGTACTCCGGGATCGCGCTCACCGAATGCGATCTGTCACTGGCGTCGTTCGCGCGCGGCCGGTTGCGGAAACTGGACCTGTCGGGACTGCGGATGCGGGAAGTGAACCTCAACGAGGCGGATCTGACGGATTCCGATCTGCGGGGCACGGATCTGTCCGGGGCCAGGATGATCGGCACGAAGTTTCCCGGAGCCGACCTGCGCGGCGCGGTCGTGGACGCGAACGGGCTGGTGCAGGCGGATCTGCGCGGCGCGTACGTGGACGTGGAGCTGGCCGTGTCCTTCGCCGCGGCGCATGGTTTGGTCGTCAAGTAACGCGACTCCGGGCATGGAAAAGGGGCGAAGCCAGCTGGCCCCGCCCCCTTTCCGCGTCCTCAGTCGATCGGCGGTTCGCCTGGGTCGAGTTCGATCAGGTCGCCCTCGGCGAGCAGCTCCTCGATGCTCGCCGGAAGCAGGTACGCCGACCCGCCGCCGGGCTGGTTGAACCACGGGATCGCCACGCCGGCAAGGGTTTCGAGCGGCCGCTGCACCCGGTACACGTGGTACGGCCGGTTCACCCACTCCGGCACCAGCGAACGCTCCTCGAACGGGGTGCCCGCCGCGTAGGTCAGGTTGCCGTTCGGGCCGCCGAACCGGTCCAGCTCGCTGCCCGCGGGCAGCTCGCGCAGTTCCTTGCCGCGGAACAGGGTCAGCGGCGGTTCCCCGGACAGCGGTGCGATCGGCCACTGCCCGCTGCCGCCGGTTCCGTTGGCGCGCACCGGTTCCTCGCGCCGCACCGGCGGTTCCCGCCGCGGCGGCGGGCTGACCGGAGGCGCGACCTGGGTGGGCGGTGCGCTGACCGGCGAGGCGATTTGCGTCGGCGGAGCGCTGACCGGCGGTGCCACCTGGGTCGGCGGGCTCACCGGAGCCGCGATCTGCGTCGGCGGGGCTGGCGGCGGGGTCTGCTGGCGGGCAGGCGGTTCGTCGTCGGCCAGCAGCTGATCGGCGGGCGTGAACGCGGTCTGCTCCTGCGGCGGCACGTTCTCGCGTGGCCGCACCGGGAACGAGCCCGTCGCGACCTCCGGCGACAGCGTCGCCACCACCGGTGGCTTCGGGGCCTCCGCGACCGGCTCAGCCGGTGCCGGGGCCTCCGCCGCGACGTACCCGTCGGGGTACAGCAGCACCTTGCCGAGCATGAACGCCGCGGCGTCCTCCGCGTCGCCGAACACCGCCGGGTTGATCAGCTCGCCGTCGTACCAGCCGACGCGCCAGCCTTCGCCCACCTGCTCGACGCTCCACCCGCGTTCGGTGGGAGCACCGAGCCGGTACGCGGCCTCGGGCACGTTCAGCTCGTCGAGCTTCGCCTGCAACTCGGCCAATTCCGGCTCGGCGGGCTGCTCCCGCCGCGCGACCGGGGCCGCTTCGGTCTGCTCCCGCGCCGCGCGCCGCCCACCGGACGGCGGGGGCACCGGCATCTCCGGCACCGGAAGACCGCCGGGGATCTCGGCCCCCGGCATGATCATCGCGGTGGGCGGACCCGAGTCGTACTCGGGCTCGCGGCGGTTGTCGTCCTCGTAACCGCCGGAGTGCGTGAACAGTTCGGCGCGCTGCTCGTCGTCGTCGCGGGACGGTTCGTTGCCGTGCGTGAAGAGGACCGGCTCGTCCTGCCCGGCGTCGATCGGTTCGTGGACGTCGGTGTGGTCCTCGTCGTCCGGGTGCCCCGGACCGGTGCCGTTGCGGCCCGGGACGAGGTCGTGGTGGACGTCCGTGTGGTCCTCGTCGTCGTAGTGGCCGTCTTCGTAGCGGTCGTATTGGGCACCGTCGAAGTCCTGCTCGAACGGCGGCTCCGCGGGATGCTCCGGCGCGGTGCCGTGGCGACCCTCGGCCTCCTTCTCGCGCCCCCGACCGCGCACGGCGGTAACCCCCGCCGCGGCCAACCCGCCTGCCGCGGCGATCCCGGCGGCAGCCGCGCCGACGTGACTACCGTGCTCGTCGGCCGGTTCGGCCTGGCTGTCCGCTGCGGGTTCGGCGCGCCGTCCACCGTCCTCGGCGTTCAGCCGCGCGTCGTCCGCCTCAGCATCCGGCTGAGCCCGCCGACGACCGCCCTCCTGCTCACCGGGCCGGCCGTCCTCCGGCGCCGCACCACGACGACCGGCTTCCGGCTCGACGTTGTGACGGCTCGCGGCGGCGGGTTCTTCGGCGGTGTCCGCGCCGATCAGCCCGTCGGCGCCGATGAGGCCATCCGCGCCGACCAGCCCGTCATCCGGGACGGCAGGCTGCTCAAACGCGCCGCGCGGGTCGACGCGGTCGTCGTACCCGTGGGCGTCGTAGTCGCTCGCCGCGTCACGGTTGCGGGTGTCGACGTGCTGCGCTTCGTCGTATCCGTGCGGCTCCGCGTCCTCGTACCCGTGCTGCTCGGCATACCCGTCGCCCTCACGCGGTGCGCCGTTGTACCCGCGAGCCTCGTGCGGTGCGGATTCGTCGTACTCGCCGTGCGGCTCGGGTTCGCGGTAGCCGTCGTAGTCGTGCTCGGCGTAGCCCTGCTGGTCGTAGCCCTCGGCGCGGCTTCGGTCGTCGTAACCGTCGCCGGGCTGGTCGTAGCCCTCGCCGTGGCCTTGCTGCTCGTAGGCTTGGCCGCGTTGGTCGTAGCCTTCGCCGTGGTACCCGTCGGCGTCGTAGCCCTCCGCGTGGTCGGGCTGGTCGTAGGCGGCGGGTTCGGCGTAACCGGTGGCGTCGCTCGGCGTGCCGGAGCCTCCGTGCGCGGCTGGCCCGTTGGGTTCAAAGGAATCCGAGCCGACGCCCGCGCCGCGGTCGTCGAAGCCGGATTCGTCTGCTGCGCCGGGGCCACGGACTGTTCCGGGGGCACCGAACTCGTTGGCACCGGTCGGGCCGGAGCCGGGGTCGGCGAATCCACCGTTGTCGTCCGGTCCGCCGGGCCTGCCGGAGCCGGGGTCGGCGAACCCGCTGGCACCGCCCGGTTCGCCGGGCCTGCGGGACTCAGGGGTGTCGAATTCTCCGGGGCCGGCCGCGCCGGGCCTGCGGGGATCGGGGCCGCCGAATTCGTCGGCTGGGCTGAATCCCTCGGGGCTGTCCGGTCGGGTTGCCGGGCCGGGCCTGGCGGAATCGCGGTTGTCGAATTCGTCGGGTGGGCCAAGCCGGTCGACGCCGGGGTCGCGTGGTTCGCCAGCTGCGCCGGGCCTGCCGGAATTGGGGGCGAAGCCGCTGTCGGGGCGGTCTGGGCCACCGGTTGCTTCGGGGTGGCCGGTCGTGCCGTATTCGTCGAAGCCGTGATCGCCAGCCGCGGCCAGTCCGGCCGCGCCGAGACCGGCCGCGCCGAGTCCCGCGGCACCGAGTGCGGCTGCGCTAGGTCCACCGGATCCGCTTGCGCCACGCCTGCCGGCGTCGGACTCGTCGGGACCACGCCTGCCAGTGTCAAACCCGCCAGCGTCGGATCCGCTCGCACCATGCCCGCCAGCGTCAAACCCGCTGGAACCTGGCCCGCCGGAGCCAAGTCCGTTGGAACCGGGTCCGCCGGAATCAAATCCGTCAGCGTTTCCGGGACCGCCAGCGCCGTTGGGGCCGACAGAGCCACCAGGACCGTTAGGCCCGCCCGGCGCGCCAGCGCCGCCTGGGCCACCAGCACCACCCGGGCCAGAGACGTCCGGACCGTTGGGTCCGCCAGGGCCACCGGCCCCGCTGTGAGCCCCGATCCCGCCGGGGCCGCCAGGAGCCTCAACCCCACCAGGTCCATTGGCTCCGCCAAGGGCTCCAGCTCCGCCAAGGCCGTTTACTCCGCCGGGAGCACCGACTCCGCCAGGTCCACCGGCACCGCCTGGGCCACCAGCCCCACTCGGGCCACCGGGAGTCCCGGCCCCACTCGGGCCACCGGCTCCGCCGGGAACCCCAGCGCCACCCGGTCCATTCAATCCACTAGGACCGCCAGGCGCCCCGGCGCCACCAGCGCCGCCAGGAGCGGGCCTCTGCTGCGGAGGCTGGTTCCCCCGCGTGAGATAAGCCGCCGCTCCCTGCAGGGTCAGTTCGTCCACCTGCGGAAGCTGGAACGCATTGGCCCGAATGTGCTCGATCAGGTCCGCTTCCGGCGAGACGCCGTACGTGCGGAGGTAGAAGTTCACCGCGGCCGGCCAGATCCAGTGGCCGTCGCTGTGGAAGGCGACCGGCACTGTCGCTTCGGGAGTCTGGGCGAGCCGGTCGATGTCGTAGCCGCGGTCCTGGACCACGAGAGGTGCGTGATCCAGGTAGTCCAGCAGGCGGTCCTGCTCGTCGACGTCCAGGTCGGGGCGGTTGATCACCGGGCGGCCGGCCGGGCCGATGGTGTCGAAGATGCGGGCGATGCGGAAGTGCGGTCCGGGCTGTTCCGGGCCGAGGCCGGACATCCGGCGGATCAGCCACTCGGGCACGTTCTCCTCGGTGCGCGGGAACATCCGCAGCTCGTCGGAGTACGCCTGGGGCGGCGGGGCGAGGTGCCATTGCGGCTCGTCGCGGTTGTACTCGAGGTTGTAGCTGGAGGGGTGGTCCAGCTGGTAGCGCGCGTTGAACCAGGTGCCGCGGCCGTCGCGGTACATGCCCGCGCGGAGCCTGCCGAAGAGGGTCGCGATGTCGTGCGTCGCGATCCATTCCTGGGCGGAGCCGTCTTCGAGCACGATCTCGCCGGTCAGCTCGTGGTACCTGCCGACGGCTCGGTACTCCGCGGAGACTTTGCGCCAGTCGCGCGGGGCGGCGCGCAGCAGGGCCAGTCCGATCTGCTTGACCAGAGTGTCCTGCTCCGTCGCGTTCAGCTGCGTCGTCGGTTGTGCCACAGAGAACATTTTGACTGTTCGCGCGCACGAACGCACCCCGCATAGGGCTTTTGCCACCCTCGGGCCGGTCGACGAGCCCGCTGACCTCGGCGGACGCGATATGGCACGGGTCACACGCCAGGGTGGGTGATGCGGTGGAGCTTCCACCTTAAGACGCCGCACGGCTGATTCGACGTAAGACGCGCGGGCCGATCGGGTGGTGTCGTGGACACACAGAGTGCAGAGCCCACTCCTGCCCGGCAGCTCGCGGCGACTCTGCGACAATGGCCGCCGTGACGGCGAAGATTCTCGACGGCAAGGCCACGAAGAACGCCATTTTCGCAGAGCTGCGCCCGAGGGTGGCCGCGCTCGCGGAGAAGGGGATCACCCCTGGGCTGGGCACAGTGCTGGTCGGCGACGACCCCGGTTCCCACTCCTACGTGAAGATGAAGCACGCGGACAGCGCGAAGATCGGCGTCAATTCGATCCGCCGCGATCTGCCCGCGGACATCTCGCAGGAGAAGCTCGAGGCCGTCATCGACGACCTGAACGCCGACCCCGCCTGCCACGGCTATCTCGTCCAGCTGCCGCTGCCGAAGCACCTCGACGCGAACCGCGTCCTGGAGCGCATCGACCCGGAGAAGGACGCCGACGGCCTCGCGCCGATCAGCCTCGGCCGGCTCGTGCTCGGCGAAGCGGGTGCGCTTCCGTGCACTCCGTACGGGATCATCGAGCTGCTCAAGCGGCACGGCGTCGAGTTGAACGGCGCACAGGTCACCGTGGTCGGCCGCGGCATCACCGTCGGCCGCACGCTCGGGCTGCTGCTTACCCGGCGCAGCGAAAACTCCACTGTCACGCTTTGCCACACCGGCACCCGTGACCTCGCCGCCGAGGTCCGGCGCGCGGACATCGTGATCGCCGCGGCGGGCGTGCCCGGGATCATCAAGCCGGACATGGTCAAGCCCGGCGCGGCGGTGCTGGACGTCGGCGTTTCGCATGTGGACGGCAAGCTCACCGGCGACGTCGACCCGGCGGTCGCCGAGGTGGCCGGCTGGCTGTCGCCGAACCCCGGCGGCGTCGGCCCGATGACGCGGGCGATGCTGGTGACCAACGTGGTCGAGGCCGCGGAACGCGCGGCCGCCCGCTGATGGCGATGACCGGACACCGGCAGCGCGGCGACCGTCCCTGGCTCGTCCACGTGCCGTTCGCGGTGATCATGCTGCTGCTGGCCGCGGCCGTGGTGCGGGCGCTGCAGTACCACTGGCGCGAGGGCGCGGCGCTGGTCGGCGTGGCCCTCTTCGTGGCCGGTGTACTGCGCGCCGTGCTGCCGGAGGAACGCGTCGGGCTGCTGGCGATTCGCGGCAAGGTCGTCGACATCGTCACCTACGGCGCGTTGTGCGCCGCGGTGCTCTACATCTCGCTGTCGATCGTCGGCGGCCCGTTCGACGCCTCGTCCTAACGAGACCTCGTCAGGACGCGAGCGCGAGTTCCTTCTCGACTCGTGCCTCGCGCCGGTCCAGCAATCCGGACACCGCGGCGATCGACACCCCGAGCACGGCCAGCAGCGCGCCGACCCAGTTCGGAGCCAGCAGGCCGAGCCCGCCCGCGATGACCAGGCCGCCGAGGTACGCGCCGATCGAGTTGGCGATGTTGAACGCCGACTGCACCGCGGCCGAGACCAGGGACGGCGTGCCGCCCGCCTTCTCCATGATCCGCGCCTGCATCATCGGGCCGATCATGAAGCCCGCGACACCCACGAAGAAGATCGTGACCGCCGCGCCGACCTTGCCCTGCGCGGTCACGGTGAAGATCGAGAGCACGGTCGCCAGCGCGAGCAGCGCGACGTACAGGCTCGGCATCAGCGCCTTGTCCGCGAGCCGTCCGCCGAGGTAGTTGCCGATCGTCATGCCGACGCCGGCCAGCGAGAGCAGCACCGTGACGTTGGCCGGGGAGTATCCGGCGACGTCGGTCAGCATCGGCGCGATGTAGGACATGCAGGCGAACACGCCGCCGAGGCCGAACATCACGATCGCCAGTGCCAGCCACACTTGCGGACGGCGGAACGCGCCCAGTTCGCCGCGGATCGACGGGTCGGCCGGGCGGCCTTGGTGCGGCACCAGCTTCGCGATCGCCGCGATGGCGAGCAGGCCGATCACCGCCACGACGCCGAACGTCGCGCGCCAGCCGACCTGCTGGCCGAGCAGCGTGCCGAGCGGGACGCCGATGACGTTCGCCAGCGTCAGTCCCATGAACATCATCGACACGGCCTTCGCACGCTGGCCCGGCTGCGCGAGGCTGGACGCGACGACCGCGCCCGCCCCGAAGAACGCGCCGTGCGGCAGGCCGGCGAGGAACCGGAACGCGATCCCGAAGTCCTGGTTCGGCGACAGCGCGAACAGCGCGTTGCCGACCGTGAACAGGCCCATCATCGCCAGCAGCATGGTCTTGCGCGGCAGCCGGACGGCCAGCGCGGTGAGCAGCGGCGCGCCGATCACCACGCCGAGGGCGTAGGCGGAGATGAAGTAGCCCGCGGACGGGATGTCGATGTGGAAGTCCGCGGCGGTCAGGGGCAGCACACCCATCATCACGAACTCGGTGGTCCCGATGCCGAAGGCACCGACGGCGAGCGCGAGCAACGCGACGGGCACGGCTCTCCCTTCCTGGAGAAATCGTTTTCTCAGCGCCTGGGTCACAGGCTTCTGAAGCGCTTTAGAACGAGGGCAAAAAACTAGACAGCCCCGACGTCGTCGTGCTGTCTCGCTCTAGTTGAACCGATGGAGGGCGGCCTTGTCATCCCGGTATTCGGGTGAGGCCCGCCACGTAGCGCGACGGCTCAGCGCGGCGCGGCCAGCACGCCGTTGAGCAGGCCGGGGAACAGCGCGTCGAGATCGTTGCGGCGCAACGAGTTGTACCGGGTGGTGCCGACCTGGCGGCCGACGATCACCCCGGCCTGGCGCAGGGTCGCGAGGTGATGGGTGAGTGTGGACTTGGTCACCGGCACCTCGAATCCGCTGCACGAAATCTCCGTTTCGGCGTTCGCCAGCTGCCGGACCATCGCCAGGCGGACCGGGTCGGCCAGCGCGCGGAGCACCGCTTCGACGGTGATCTCGTCGCGGTCCGGATAGGCGAGCGGCGGCAGGGGCACAGAGGCGGGCATGTGTCCATAGTACGACGGCTGTCGAAATTGTCGGCGGGTCCGTGTACGGTCGTCATCGAACTACGACGTTCGTCGAACTATCCGTTCAGGTTTCATTGGGGGGACATTCATGTCCAGCGTCTCGTCCTCGGCAGCGGCCCGGAACTCGGTGCTCGCGTTCGGGGCATTCGGCGTCGGCACCAGCGGTTACATCGTGGCCGGGCTGTTGCCGGCGCTGACCTCCGAGCTGCACATCTCCGCGACGGCCGCGGCGCAGCTCGTCACCTCGTTCGCCATCGCGTACGCGGTGGGTTCGCCGTTGTTCGCCGCGGCCACTGGCCGGTGGGAACGGCGCACGCTGCTGGTCGCCGCGCTCGCGGTGGCCGCGGTCGGGAACATCTTCGCGGCCGTCGCGCCCGGGTACGTCACGCTGCTGATCGCGCGGGTCGTCACGGCGATCGGGGCCGCCGTGTACACCCCGGCCGCCACTGCCGTCGCCGCGGAGCTGACCACGCCGGAACGTCGCGGCCGGGCGGTTTCGCTGGTGTTCGGCGGGCTCACCATCGCGTTGATCTTCGGCGTTCCGCTGGGCAGCGTGATCTCGCAGCAGTTCGGCTACGAGGGCGCATTCCTGTTTGTCGGCATCCTTTCGCTGCTCGGTGCCATCGGGGTGCGGGTCGCGCTGCCGAAGGTCGCGCCGCCGCCGGTGGTGGGGCTCGCCGAGCGGTTCGCGGTCGCGCGGGACAAACGGGTCGTCGCGCTGCTGGTCACCACCACGCTCGCCTGCCTCGCCGCGTTCATGGTCTACACGCTGGTGTCGCCGGTGCTGACCGCGACGGCCGGGGTTTCCGGCGGGACGATCACCGTGCTGCTGTTCTGCTACGGCATCGGCGGCGCGATCGGCAACTTCGCCGGCGGCCGCGCGGCCGACCGGTGGGGCGCGCGCAAGCCGCTGCTGATCGTGCTCGCCGGGTTCACCGTCGTGATGGTGGTGCTGCCGTTCACCGCGACGACCGTCGTCGGGGCCGGGATCACGTTGTTCGTGTGGGGCTTGGCGAACTGGTCGTTCAGCCCGCCGCTGCAGCACCGGCTGATCGAGCTGTCGCCGGGGCACGCCGGTCTCGCGCTGTCGCTCAACGCGTCGGCGATCTACCTGGGCGTCGGGCTGTCCGGCGTCGTCGGCGGCGCGGTGCTGACCTCGGCCGGGCCGACCGTCCTGCCGGAGATCGCCGCGATCCTCGCCGCCGCGGCGGCGCTGGTGGTCGTGTTCTTCTGGGGCGCGCGGAAGCGGGCTGAGGTCCGCGAGGAGGTCGCGGTCTGAGAAGCTGCCGGACGTGGCGGAGGTACTGGAGACCGTGTCCGGACACGGCGGCGAACTGGTGCTGCGGCGCGACGGCGCCGAGTTCGAGGTGATCGAAAACGGGATGTTCCTGATGGACACCCGCAACGGCGAGTCGGAGCGGCTGCTCGTAACCGGAGCGGCCGACCGGCTCGCCCCCGGCGCGCGAATGCTGATCGGCGGACTCGGCGTCGGGTTCTCGCTGCGCGCCGCGCTGGATCACGGCACGGTCGGCTCCGTGGTGGTCGTGGAACGCGAGCCGGCGGTGATCTCGTGGAATCGGACCGGCCCGCTGCGCGAGGTGCACGGCGCGGCGCTGGACGATCCGCGGGTGACGGTGGTCGAGGCCGATCTGCTGGAGTGGCTGCGGACGACCGGCGAGACGTTCGACGCGCTGTGCCTGGACATCGACAACGGTCCAGAGTGGACGGTCACCGAGGGGAACGCCTCGCTGTACGCGGATTCCGGATTGGCGGGATTGTCCCGGCTGCTGCGTCCGGGAGGGGTGCTGGCGGTGTGGAGCGCGGGCGCGGCACCGGGGTTCACGGCTCGGTTGCGGGAGCGGTTCGGCGAGGTGGATGTGGTGGAGATTCCGGTGCCACGCGGGGAGCCGGACGTGGTTTGGTTCGCGCGGGGTTGAATCAGATAGTCCGGTGGACTACGGCCAGGTCGCGCGTAGGCGTTGCGCGCCGACTGCGTATGCGCGCGGGCCGCCACGTGCGACGGCCTGGTGGATCGCTTGCCGATGTTGCTCGAATCGCGCGACCATGTCGTCGACCCTGAGGCGTTGGTTGTCGAGATAGAAGAGAACCCCGCCGTACGTTTCCAACGGCGCACGTTCCGTGTCACGACCTTTGATCCGGCCGTCTTTGCACAAGGGCGACCATCCTCTGGCCAGGCCGTAGTCCAGCCAGTCCTCGTCAGCGACATGCTGGGCGTCGTCTGGGAAGTGCGCCGCGGCTCGGTGCACGATCCAACCCAGGCCGGTCAACTCTTCGGCCAGCCGTCGTCCCAACCCTCGATCGAGGAAAAACTCAGGCGGCACGGCCTACTCTGCAGATAGCTTCGACTTGTTCCGAAGTGAGACCGTATTCGTAAGCGACGTCGGTGAAGGATTCTCCGGCCAGCCATAGATCGACGACGGCATCAACCGGTACCTTCGTCGACGCGACAACGGGCGTTCCCCATCCGAACCGAGGGTCGATCACCACTGGTGCCAGATCGGGGTACTGCCGGAGGCGAAGGCTTCCGGCGAAACCGTCCGCAGCGTCCCATTCGATGAAATGCAGGTAATCGTTGATGATCTCACGGAACGGCCGTTGACCGTCGCCGACGCGTGCGAGATCGCCGTCCGCGTAGTGGAGAAAGATGTCTACGCCGTCTGTCGCGATCTGCTTCGTCGCCAGCGCGTATGGCGTGTGAAACGACCGGCGAACTTCGGCGGCGGCGTCACGGATCTTTCGTTTGGTCAGCCCGAGGTCGCGCAGGGCTCGAAGCACGTAGGCCTCGATCACGGCGACAAACGGAACCGAAGGCCTGCCGTGTCGTTCTGGTTCGACTCGGTGCACCAGCGGCGTACCGTCTGCCTTCTCGCCGAGCCAGTCGTACATGGTGGACTGAGGGATCTGCAGATGCCGAGCCACCTCTTTGGGAGTCAGCAGCGGATCGGCGAATTTGTCGACCACGGCACTCCTTCCTGAGATGGATTCGTCCTCGACAGGTTCCACTCTATCGGTTCGCCGGATTGCCGGGCCGACTCATGATCTGCGTGTTCGCGCGAGGTGAAGTCACCCCGCCTTAGCCGCAGCCTTCGCCGCCTTCTTGAACGCACGCACCTCACCAAGCGTCTTCGCGTCCGTCACGTCCGCAATGGACCGACGCGACCCGCGATCTCCGTACGCGCCGGCGACCTCGCGCCAGCCCTTCGGAGCGACCCCGCGCTGTTTGCCCAGCAGCGCCAGGAAGATCTTCGCCTTCTGCTCACCGAAACCAGGCAGCTCCTTGAGCCGCTTCAGCACCTCCGCGCCGTCCGGCTTGGGGCGGCCGTCGAGCCAGATGCCCTCGGTGCGGCCGTCGTAGTTCTCGATGATGTGCAGCGCGAGCGCGTGCACCCGGCGCGCCATCGAGCCGCCGTAGCGGTGGATCGCGGGCGGCACCACACACATCTCCACAAAGGTGTCGACGTCCGTCGCGGCGATCTTGCGCAGGTCGAAGCCGTCCATCCGGTCGGCGATCTTCCGCGGGCCCGCGAAGGCGTGCTCCATCGGGTACTGCTGGTCCAGGAGCATCCCGGTGAGCAGGGCGAACGGGTCGTCGTTGAGCAGCTTGTCGGCCGCCGGGTCGCCGGTCAGGTGCAGTTCGCGCAGCATGCCGCCATCTTCGCACAAACCGCCCGGTCAGCCGCGTGCGAAGCGGGAGGGAGTGGTGCCGAGGTAGCGGCGGAAGTGCCGGGTCAGGTGCGCCTGGTCGGTGAACCCCGCGGTGGCGGCGACGGCGGCCGGTGGGGTGCCGTCGAGCAGGAGACGGCGGGCGTGGTCGACGCGGCGGCCGGTGACGTACCGGTGCGGCGGCAGTCCGAAGCGGCGGCCGAAGGCGCGGACGAGGTGGACGGGATGTGCGCCGAGCACCTCGGACGCGTCGGCCAGCGTCAGTGAGCCGGGCAGGCGTTCGTCCAGGAGGTCGCGGAGGTCGTCGGCCAGGCTGCGGTCGGGCGGGGTGTCGGCAGGGCGGCCGAGGTGGGTGCGTAGCCGTTGCGCGACCAGGGCGAGGCGGCTTTCGGCTTCCAGCGGCTCGGCGAGTGCCTGGTGCAGCTGGTGGATTCTGGTGCGTAGCAACGGGTCCGGCAGGCTTGGCTGGTCGACGGCGGCCCCGATCAGGTCTTCGCCGAGCACGTCGGCATCGAGGTAGAGCACGCGCTTGCGGAAGCCGTGGCTCGTCGCGGCGCGACCGTCGTGTGCGACGTTCGGTGGCAGCAGCGTGACGGCTGTGCCGAGTGCGCCGTGGTGGTGCCGGTCTAGGTCGTAGCTGATGGCACCGTCGTCGACGATCAGCAGCGTCCAGGTGTCATGCGTGTGCGCGGGGTAGGCGTGATCGGTGAACCGGGCGTGGAACGCCTCGGCGATTCCGGGCACCGAAGGGCGCCAGGCCGACACCGTCATGTTCAAAACGTACAAGACCCGCGCGCGGCACCCGGCCGATCCTGTCCCGTATGAACCGATTCGACACGAAGATCGCCGTGCTGCTGCGGGACGATCTGGCCTCGTGGCAACGGCTGAACGTCACGGCGTTCCTGGTGAGCGGCGTGGCCCACGCGACGCCCGAGCTGCTCGGCGAGCCCTACCTCGACGCCGACGACACCGAGTACCTGCCGATGTTCCGCCAGCCGGTACTCGTCTTCGCCAGCACCGCCGAGACACTCGCGCTCGCCCGCAGCCGGGCACTGACGCGCGGCCTGCGGTTCTCGATCTTCACCGACGAGCTGTTCCAGACCGGCAATGACGTCGACAATCGCGCGGCGGTGCGGGCGGTGCCGGGGGAGAAACTGGCGCTGGCCGGGATGGCGATGCACGGGCCGAAGAACGCGGTGGACAAGATCCTCAAGGGCGCGCGGTTGCACGGCTGAATGGGGGATTTTTCGCCGCAGCACTGGGAATCCTGCCAAGATCGGACGCAGCCCAGGGGAGGGAAATCATGCGAAGAATCTTGGCGGTCGTCGCTGCGGCGGGCATCGCGTGCGGGACGGCATCGGTCGCGCACGCCGACCCGGCGGTCGGGTTCGGCTACACCTCGGAAGCCGGCGCGTATCCGTTCGAAGGCAGTGCTTCGTGGACCGCTGACCAGGTCGACGTGTGGGAGTACGGCGACGCGGTAAAGGTGAACGCCGAGTCGGCGGACGGCTGGGATTGGGCCCGCCTGGAACTCAGTGCGCCCGCCGGACAGCAGTTGCACGAGGGCACCTACGCGAACGCCGCTGTCCGGCAGCAGAACTCACCGCAGCTCGCGACGCCGGGCTTCATCGCGTTTCGCGGGACGAAGGCGGGCGGCGCGGGTGCCTGCGCCGCCCCGGACGCGACCGCTGACTTCACCGTTTCCCGCCTGGTCCGCGCCGCCAACGGCACCGTGACCGACCTCGACGTCACCTTCGTTCTGCATTGCTCCGCCGCCGCAACGAGCGGCGAAGCGCACTTCCACCGTTAGGCCTCCGCGAACACCGCGAAAACCTGCCGCACCCGGTCGCCCTGATCGAGCGCCACGTGCTGTGCCGTCGCCGAGCTGAACCCGGCGTCGGTGGCCAGCGCGGCGGCTTCGTCCAGGGTGCCCGGGACGCGCAGGTCGCGCGGGAACACGTCGGCGAACTTGCCGGTCGGCTTGAACCGCTCCGACGACACCATGCTGAACGCCAGCTTGCCGCCCGGGCGCAGCACCCGCCGCCAGTCGGCCAGTGCGCGCGGGCCCAGGAAATGCAGCGCCGACGCGCACACCACCGCGTCGGCCTCGCCGTCGCCGATCGGCAGCGGCACCGCGGATCCGACGTGCCACGAGATCCGTCCGTCCGGGTCGCGGTCGGCGGCTTTGGCCCGGGCGATCTCGATCATCGCGGGGGAGAGGTCGATGGCGAACACCGCGGCCGGGTCCAGGCGGAGCGCCGCGAACGCTGCCGCGCCGGTGCCCGCGGCGACGTCGACCAGCAGGTTCGGCTTCGGGGCCAGGCCGCCGATCAGCTGCTCGGCCACATACGGGTGGAAGGTGTCCTCGTCGTATCCCGCCGCGTCGGCGTCGAAAAGTGTGCTCACCTGGTCACCGTAGTGCGCTTGACCAGTGATTATCCCGGCAATCGGCGGCGGCCGGCGAAACCGAGATCGGCCCGGTGGTACCAGGACAGTTCACGGTCGCCTTCGAGCCAGCACAACAGGACGTCGTCGCCGTCGAGCGAGGCCGGGAAGTCCACCAGCAGCGGGGCGAACCCCTTCAGCTCGGCCCCGGTCGCCTGGATCGCGGTCATCAGGTCGTCCAGCCGGGCCTGCGCCGCCTTCCATTCCGGCAGGCCGCCGAGGCTGGTGTCCCGTCCGCCCGGGCGCAGGGACGCGGCGAGTTCGGCGGCATCGGCGCGGACCCGGATCAGCTCGGCGAGCACGGGAAGCAACCGGGCGAGCTCGGTGCGGGCCTCGGCTACGGTGAACAATCCCATCTGCAAATAGTCTCACCGGGCCCGCGCCGCCCCGAAGCTACCTGCGCCGGCGCGCCAGCCGTACCGCCAGACCCGCGCCGAGCAGCAGGAACCCGGTGGCGAGAAAGGCTCCGGAGGACATCCACCCGGCCACTCCCACGGTCATCTGGCCGCGCGGCAGCAGGTTGAGCAGATCGAACGCCGAGCGCGGCGACACCAGCGTGATCACGCCCGGAACCAGGCCCCACACCAGCCCGCCGACGGCCGGCCCGGTTCCCGACCACGCGCCGAGCAGGGCGACCCCGAACAGGAGCACCGCGCCGGCGACGGTCAACGTGATGCCGAGGGCGTCCCCGTGTTCGGCGAACGAGGCCGCGACCTGCCGCTGGTGCAGATAGCTGCCGTAGGCCAGCAGCCCGAGCGCGACCGGGGTGACGACCAGTCCGCACAGCCCGCTGAGCACGCGCGCCACGGCCCGGCTGCCCTCCGGGGCGGCGATCGGGCCGCCCGCCGGGGGATAAACGGAGTACGGCTCGGGGTATGACATGGCGGGACCTCCCAGTGCGGCGCTTGCCGTGGTGGGACGGTCGTCCCGTTCGGATGGTTCCGCATTCGTGCCCGGTCGGCATGCCGGGTCAAGGGTGGTAGAGACTTGATTCCGACCACTTCTGGAACCATCCAGCTCTGTTTAGCAGTACGCTCGTACCGCTAACGGAGAGCGAAGAACAGAACGCGAAGATCCGCGGAAGGAGCACCGCTGCTCATGGCCAAGATCAAGGTCCAGGGCACCGTTGTCGAACTCGACGGCGACGAGATGACCCGCATCATCTGGCAGTTCATCAAGGACAAGCTGATCCACCCGTACCTGGACGTCAACCTGGACTACTACGACCTGGGCATCGAGGAGCGGGACCGCACCGACGACCAGATCACGGTCGACGCGGCCAACGCCATCAAGCAGCACGGCGTCGGCGTCAAGTGCGCCACCATCACGCCCGACGAGGCGCGCGTCGAGGAGTTCGGCCTCAAGAAGATGTGGGTGTCGCCCAACGGCACCATCCGCAACATCCTCGGCGGCGTGATCTTCCGCGAGCCGATCGTGATGCGGAACGTCCCCCGTCTGGTACCCGGCTGGACCAAGCCGATCATCATCGGCAGGCACGCGCACGGCGACCAGTACAAGGCCACCAACTTCAAGGTCCCCGGCCCGGGCACCCTGACGATGACCTACACCCCCGAAGACGGCTCCGAGCCGATGGAGTTCCAGGTCGCGAACTTCCCCGAGGGCGGCGGCGTCGCGATGGGGATGTACAACTACCGCAAGTCGATCGAGGACTTCGCGCGCGCGTCGCTGCAGTACGGCCTCGACCGCGAGTACCCGGTCTACCTGTCGACCAAGAACACCATCCTCAAGGCCTACGACGGCATGTTCAAGGACGTGTTCCAGGACATCTTCGAGGCCGAGTTCAAGGCCGACTTCGACGCCAAGGGCATCACCTACGAGCACCGGCTGATCGACGACATGGTCGCCGCGTCGCTCAAGTGGGAGGGCGGCTACGTCTGGGCGTGCAAGAACTACGACGGCGACGTCCAGTCCGACACCGTCGCGCAGGGCTTCGGTTCGCTCGGGCTGATGACCTCGGTGCTGCGCACGCCGGACGGCAAGACGGTCGAGGCCGAGGCCGCGCACGGCACGGTCACCCGGCACTACCGCCAGCACCAGCAGGGCAAGCCGACCTCCACGAACCCGATCGCGTCGATCTACGCGTGGACCCGGGGCCTCGAGCACCGCGGCAAGCTGGACGGCAACTCGGAGCTGATCGGCTTCGCGAACAAGCTGGAGCAGGTCGTCGTCGACACCGTCGAAGGCGGCAAGATGACCAAGGACCTCGCGCTGCTGGTCGGCAAGGACCAGGAATGGCAGACGACCGAGGACTTCCTCGCGACGCTGGACGAGAACCTGGCCAAGAAGATCGCGCAGGGCTGATCTTTCCTTAGCCGTTTTTGCGAGAAGGGCACCTCGGAGGAGTCTTCCGAGGTGCCCTTCTCCTTTTTGTCACTCTTCGTGTTCTGCCGGTGACAGGATTGGCACCTCCGGGTGGAATGGCTGCGAGAGCCTGTCCGGGCGCCGCGCGGATGCCTACTCTGGACGAGGGGTTTTTGCGACTGAGGAGCGGCCGTGATTCTGGGTTTGCCCAAGAAGACACTGATTATTATCGGGGTCATCGCGGCGGTCGTGGTCATCTACGCGTTCGGCCAGAAAGGCCAGGCCGACGCGCAGGGATCCCCGACCGGGTGCAAGGTCTCGGTGACCGCCGACGTGCTCAACGCGCGGGAAACCGCCGCGGGTAACGGGAAAGTCATCGGGAAGTACTTGCGCGGCGCGGAATTCGACGCACAACCCGTGGTGCAGAACGGGTTCCGGAAGATCGCCGACGGCAAGTGGGTAGCGGACAGCTTCGTGACGCCGGTATCCGGGGCCAAGTGCTGAGTTCGGTTGGTGCCTGGTTGCGGTGCTGAGTGTCTGGTGTGGTGACGCTGGGTCGTGCGAAGTACCTTGCTGCGCTTGAGTTCGTGTGGTGCCCGGCTGAGGTGCTGAGTGTCTGGCGTGGTGACGCCGGTCCGTGCGGAATGGCTTGCCGCGCTGAGGTTCGCGTGATGCCTGGCTGGGTGCTGAGCGTCCCCTGTGGTGACGCTAGGTCGTGCGGAATAGCTTGTTGCGCTTAGGCTCGTGTGGCTGCTGGGTTTGTTGCGTCGTGCTGGTGCTGAGTGTCCGGTGTGATGACGCTGGCTCGCGCAGAGTGGCTTGCGCGCTTAGGTTCGCGTGGCTGCTGGGCTTGGTGCGTCACATGGTTCGCCTGGGACCGAGGACGGTCGTTGAGCCTGGTTCCGGGGCGAGTTCGGGTCGGCGCACATCGGCTCCCCCGTGCTTATTCGCGGTTCGTCTCATGTGGTGGGACAGCTTCGGTTGTCCAACCAGGAATGCGCCGGTCGGTGGAGCCGATGCGTCCGTACTCCTCGGAACGTTCGCGATTGCCGGATGCCTTTACCGCACTTGCGTCGGCTCGGCTTGCTCTTTCCGCCGGTTTGTATCGGCGCGAAAGCGTTCGGCGCGCAGAGGTTGACCGCGTTTGTTTTACGCAGCGCGATTATGCGTGATTCAGCATGAGACCTTCTTCCGCGGCCACCACTTCCCCGACGAACTCGGCACGGGCTTCGGCTACGGAAACCGTTCGGTCGGAACCCGGCCAGAAATGGGTGAGCAGCAGCGTTCGTACGTTCGCCGCGGTGGCGAGCTGGCCTGCTTCGGCCGCGGTCATCAGGTAGCGGGGGCCGTCCGGCGGTGTGCCTTGCAGGGTGGCTTCGCAGATCAGGACGTCGGCGTCGCGAGCTAGGTCCGTCAGCTGCGGGGCGGGGCCGGTGTCGCCGGTGTAGGCGAGGGTGTAGCCGGGCGCGGTGAGCCGGATCCCGTAATTCGGCACGTGGTGTGGCAGGAGCGCGGTGGTGAGCCGGAACGGGCCGACGTCGGCTTCGGGGCCGAGGTCGTGGAGGTCGAAGTTCTCGGCGGGGGACGGGTTCGGCCCCATCGCGGCTAGCCGGCGGACGGTGCCGGGAGTGCAGTGCATCGGGAGCTTGCGGTCGGTCGTGTAGTAGCGGGCCCGGCCGAGTGCGCTGACGTCGGCGATGTGGTCGGGATGCTCGTGGGTCACGACGATCGCGTCGAGCCGGTCGGCGGGGACGTGCTGGAAGAGTTGCGAGGCGGCTCCGTAGCCGAGGTCTAGGGCGAGGTGGAAATCCTCGTGGGACAGCAGGAATCCGGCACAGGCGCGGCCGGGTTCCGGCCAGGCGCCACAGCTGCCGAGGATAGTCAGACGGGGCATGCCGAACATTCTGGACCGCGCCTGACCTGCCTTGCCCGGAAAATTGTCAGACCCGGCGGGTAGCGTGCGCGGGGTGCTGATCGTCTCCACTGTCAACGTCAATGGCCTTCGGGCCGCCGTCAAGAAGGGCTTCGTCGAGTGGCTGGCCGCCACCGAGGCCGATGTCGTCGCGTGTCAGGAAGTGCGGGCCGAGGCCGCGCAACTGCCCGCGTCGGTGGTCGAGCCGGAGGGGTGGTTCGCCGCGCACGCGCCTTCGGTCGCGAAGGGGCGCAACGGGGTCTCGCTGTACAGCCGCGTCGAGCCGGACGAGGTGCGGACCGGGTTCGGCGAGCCCGAGTTCGAGGACAGCGGGCGGTACCTGGAAATGCACCTGCCCGGCGTGGTGGTGGCGAGCTTGTACCTGCCGAGCGGCGACGTCGGCACGGAGCGCCAGGACGAGAAGGAACGCTTCATGGCCGCGTTCCTGCCGTACCTGGTCGAGCTGCGCGCGAAGGCGGCTGCGGAGGGGCGGGAGGTCGTCGTGGTCGGCGACTGGAACATCGCCTACGACACGGTCGACCTCAAGAACTGGCGCGGCAACCAGAAGAACTCCGGATTCCTGCCGGAGGAACGCGAGTGGATGGGCCGCGTCTACGAGGCGGGCTACGTCGACGTCCAGCGCCGGCTCGACGCCGAAGGACCAGGCCCATACACGTGGTGGTCCTACCGGGGCAAGGCGTTCGACAACGACTCGGGCTGGCGCATCGACTGCCAGCTGGCGACGCCGGGGCTCGCGGAGAAGGTGACGTCGGTGGTGGTCGAACGGGCGGAGTCGTACGACCAGCGCTGGTCGGACCACGCGCCGGTCACCGCGAAGTACGACGTGCCGTTCCCAGGCTGAGGCCGATTGTCCTGCTGGTGACTAGTTGGTGAATAGCCTGCGGAGGGTAGTTCGGGTCCGTTCTCAGGGGTGAGCTCGTCCGGTTTTTCCTCGGTTGAGGACACTGTGCGTGGTCTCAGTGACCGCGCACGGCGCTGACCACCGAGGACACTGAGACGGCAGGGGTGCCCACGGTCACTCCCCGAGTGGGCGCTAGCCTCGGCACCCGAGTTGATCAGATCCGACAGGTCTTGACACGCTCGGTAGTTTTCTGACCAGTAGCACGTCGAGAACTCATCCTTACGGGTGAGACGCTCGCTCAGAACAGTCACCTCGCGGGAGGCACTCCGGTGCGCAACCCAGGCCGGTTCGTGACACGGTCCACGCTGGCTTCTGGCCGTCCAGCGCTCTACCCGTCCGTCACCCCATCGGGGGCGGCGCGGGACCAGGCTCGGGCGGCCGGCAGCAGCCGTTCCGCGGCTTTCGGACGCCGTTCCCTGGCGGTCGCGGGCGGGCGGGTCCTGGCGGTGCTGGCGACGATCCTGGTCGCGGCCGCCGGGACGAGCGCGACGGCCTTCGCCGACGACGGTGTCGTCCGGGCGGAGACGACGTCCACCGGCTTCGGGATGCTCGGTCCGGTCGGGCTGGTCGCGGTGGGATTCGGCATCATCGGGATGGCGCTGGGCGTGGTCCGGCAGCGACGCAAGGCACGGGCGAAGGCGATCGAGGCGGTGGCTGCCGCCGGTGCGCTGGACGAGGAGCCCACCCGGCCGCTGGAACCGGCTCCGGCTGCCTTGAACCTGCGCCGGTCTTAGGGGCGTCCCGGCTCTGGGCGCGCTGCCCTTGTGCGGGTCTTGGAGCCGTTTGGTTGTGGGAGCTGGCTCGGGCCGCAACGGAATGTTCGCTGGTCATGGAGCCGGTTCAGATCGCACGGAGCCTGCCCGGTCTTGGAGCTGCTCAGTCGTGAAGTCGGTTCCGAGCCACCAGCGGCTTCCCGCAGCAGACCCTCCAACAGCGGCCGCCCAGACCGCCCCACCAGCCCAGGTGCGCCACAACCGCTAGGCCCGCGGCGAAGCCCTCTTCACTGCCTGGAAGAATCTCGGCGTGTCCGACGAACAGAACGGGCGCCTGCGGGTGCTTTCCGGGATCCAGCCGACTGCCGACTCCTTCCACCTCGGCAACTACCTCGGTGCCTTGCGCCAGTGGGTCCGGCTGCAGGACACCCACGACACCTTCTACTGCGTCGTCGACCTGCACGCGATCACCGTCGAGCAGGATCCGAAGGTGCTGCTGGAGCGGACGCGCCGTTCGGCCGCGCAGTTGCTCGCGATCGGGGTCGACCCGGCGCGCAGTGCGCTCTTCGTCCAGAGCCACGTGCCCGAGCACGCTCAGCTCAGCTGGGTGCTCGAATGCCAGACCGGTTTCGGCGAGGCCGGGCGGATGACGCAGTTCAAGGACAAGGCCGCCAAACAGGGCAGCGACCACGCTAGCGTCGGCCTGTTCACCTACCCGGTGCTGATGGCCGCGGACATCCTGCTTTACCAGACGAACGCGGTGCCGGTCGGCGAGGACCAGCGGCAGCATCTCGAACTGACCCGCAACCTCGCGCAGCGGTTCAACAGCCGGTTCGGCAAGACGTTCGTCATGCCGGAGCCGTTCATCGTCAAGGACACCGCGAAGATCTACGACCTGCAGGAACCGACGGCGAAGATGAGCAAGTCGGCGGCGACCGGCAACGGGCTCATCGAACTGCTCGAGGACCCGAAGCGCTCGGCGAAGAAGATCCGGTCCGCGGTCACCGACACCGGGCGCGAGGTCCGGTTCGACCGCGAGGAGAAGGCAGGCGTCTCCAACCTGCTCACGATCTACTCCGCGCTGACCGACCGCACCGTCGTCGACCTCGAAACCGCTTACGAGGGCAAGGGTTACGGCGATCTCAAGAAGGATCTCGCCGAGGTGCTGGTCGACTGGGTCACGCCGCTGCAGGAGAGCGTCCAGTCCTATTTGGACGATGTCGCCGAGCTGGACCGGATCCTCGCCGCGGGTGCGCGTCGGGCGCGCGAGGTCGCGTCGGCCACGCTCGCGTCGGTCTACGAGCGGATCGGGTTCCTGCCCGCCAGTTGATCGCGACCGGTAACCGCGCGGGCACGCTCGCGTTGCGGGGGCCGGGTGCCGTGGTTAGCGTTTTCCGGTGGCGAAAGAGACCGGTGACAAGGAAAAGCTGCTGCCCCGGCTGCGGCGGAAGTACCCGTGGCTGGATCACCTGATCCGCGCCAACGACTCCTTCAACGAGAACTACGGCAACCATTACGCGGCGGCGATCACGTACTTCAGCGTGCTGTCGGTGATCCCGATCTTCATGGTGGCGTTCGCGATCGTCGGCATGGTGCTCGGGCACAACGAGGCGGTGATCGCCCAGATCACGCACGGGATCGACACTTCGGTGCCGGAAGGACTGCGCGGCCTGGTCGGGCAGATCACCGACGCGGCGCTGAAGTCCGGCAGCGGCATCGGGATCTTCGGGCTGCTGCTGGCGCTGTACTCCGGCGTCGGCTGGATGGCCAACCTCCGCGACGCGCTCACCGCGCAGTGGGGCCAGGAGAAGAAGGCGGAACCGTTCGTCGGCAAGACGATCAAGGACCTGCTGTCGCTGCTCGGGCTCGGGCTGGCGCTGATCGTGTCGTTCGCGCTCACCGCGGCTGGCAGCGGCGTCGGCGAACTACTGCTGAAGCTGGTCGGGCTGGAAGGCCAGGGGTGGGCGAAGTTCCTGCTGCAGGTCGCGACGATCGTGCTCGGCCTGGTCGCCAACACGCTGGTGTTTCTGTGGGTGATCGCCCGGCTGCCGCGGGAGCACGTCGCGTTGCGCAGTGCGGTCAAGGGCGCGATCTTCGCGTCGGTCGGGTTCGTGATCCTGCAGAAGGTCGCGACGATCTACCTGGGGAGCGTCACGAAGTCGCCGTCGTTCGCGTTGTTCGGGCCGGTGATCGGGTTGCTGGTGTTCGCGAACCTGGTGTCGCGGTTCCTGCTGCTGGTGACCGCGTGGACGGCGACCGCGCGGGAGAACCAGCGGCGCGTGGTGCAGCCGCCCGCTCCGGTGTTGCTGCAGCCGCGCGTGACGGTGCAGCACGGGCTTGGGCTCGGCTCCGTGGCGGGTGCGTTCAGCGCCGGTGCGCTGCTGGCCTGGCTGGGCAGGCGGAAGAGCTGAAACAGTGAAGGCCTCCTTGAGCGCGGCAAGGAGGCCTTCGCCGTTTACTAGCGTTACTTAGCGGGCGTTGCGTTTCCGCTGATAGCCGATGGCGAACCCAGCCACGATGAGCACCAGGACCACCACCGTCAGCACCCAGCCGGTCGTCCCGAACGGGTCCGGTTTCTCCGCCGCCGCGGTGGTCGCGCCCGCGGGGGAGACTTCCTTGTCCGAGAGCGGGGCGGCGTCGGCGGTCAGCGGCTGATAGGCGATTTGCCCGACTGGCTGGGCACCGGATTTCTCCAGCGCGAAGCCGTAATCGAGCAGTTTCGCCGCCTGGTCCACCACCTTCGTCGGACGTTGTTCGGCACGCATCATCACGATCGCGAGGCGGTGGCCGTCGCGTTCCGCGCCGCCGACGTACGTGTGCCGCGCGTCGTCGGTGAAGCCCGTTTTCCCGCCGAGGAAACCGGGGTACACGCCGAGCAGCTTGTTGTCGTTGTACACCGGGATCGGCGGCTTTCCGTCGATCGCCGGGATCGTGTACGCCTTCGTCGCCACCGCCTTGGCGAACTCCGGCTGCTTCATCGCGTAGTGGAAGACCATGCTCAGGTCGTACGCCGAGGTCGACATGCCCGGTCCGTCGAGGCCGGATGGGGTCGCCGCGCGGGTGTCGGTCGCGCCGATGCGGGCGGCGAGCGCGTTCATCTTGGCGACCGCCGCGTCGACCCCGCCCAGTGCCGTGGCGAAGGCGTGCGCCACGTCGTTGCCCGAGTGCATCAGCAGGCCGTGCAGGAGCTGGTCCACCGTGTAGTGCCCGCCCGCGGTGATGCCGACGCAGGTGCACTCCTGCTCGGCGTCCTCCTTGGTCGGGACGATGATCTGGTCCGGCTTCATCTCGGTGACCACCACGAGCGCCAGCAGCGTCTTGATCAGCGACGCCGGCCGCTCCCGCGCGTGCGGGTCCTTCGCCGCGACGACCGCGCCGGTTTCGAGATCCTGCAGGACCCACGACGCCGAGGTGTCGCCCGGCGGCAGGGCGGGCGCGCCGGGCGGGAGGATCGGGCCGCAGCCGCCGAGGCGGTCGCCGCCGACCGGCTGCGCGGGCACCGGAAGCGGCGGCGGGACGGGCTGGCCCGGCTTCGGCTTCTCCGAGGTGTCCACCGGAGCCGGCGGCACGGCGTGCTCGGTGCATTGCTCCGCCGCTGCCGGTAAGGCGAACGCGACGGGAGCGGCGACGGCTACGAGGGCTGCGGCGAGTGGCGCGGCGAATGCTCGCAGCGACCGGGTGAAAGCGGGGTGCACCCACGCAATCTAGCGCCGATGGCCCGGCGGCATACTCGAGACATGCGCATTTCACGAGGTACAGCGATGGCCTTGTTCGCTTTCGGCATCTGGTCCTGGATCATTTGGATCACGTTCGCCAAGAATCTGTGGGCCAGCAACCAGTCCTGGGCGGCCGACGGTTCACCCACTGGGTACTTCATCGTGCACGCGGTGCTCACCGTGGTTTCGTTCGTGCTCGGCACCGCCATCGGGGTGCTCGGCTGGCGCGGCATCCGGGCGACCGCGAAGGACCGCGCGAACACCTGATAAGGGGATGCGTCCTTTGGTCGGTGGCGGAGCGTGTCCGGGCTGCCTTAGTTTCGGGCGACCGACCATGGAGGCTAAATGTCCCGTTTACGTCGATTGCTCATTCCGGTGGCGGTGGCCGGGGTCGCCGCCGGCGCGGTGACCGTGCCCGCGGCTGCCGCGCCCGCGCCGTCGTGCGACACCACCAGCCCGCAATACAGCTACGTCGTGCTGTATCAACCGGGCGAAAAGCAGCGCGCGGTCGATACGGAGCTGAACGCCAAATGCGGCAAGCGGATCGCGTACTACCCGGAGATCGGGGTCGCGATCGCCAGCTCGCGCAACGCGGACTTCGCCGACCGGATCGGGGTGAAGCGGGCGTATTCGGGCGGCAAGGACGTCGCCGCGAAGGCCGCCGCCCGGGCCGGACTGCGCTCGGCGGTCGGGATGCTGGAGCGGACGGAGAGCGTCGCCACTGGTGACGATTTGTCGACTCAACAGTGGGACATGCGCGCGATCCACGCGCCGGAGGCGAACAAGATCAACCCCGGTTCCGGGTCGGTCACCGTCGGGGTGCTGGATTCCGGCATTGACGCCAAACACCCCGCGCTCGCGCACGCGGTAGACACACGAGCGTCAACCGGCTGTGTCACCGGCGCGCCGGACGCCTCCGCGTGGGCGCCCACCAACTCCGAACACGGTACGCACGTCGCGGGCACCATCGCCGGTAAGGACGCTTCGCGCGGCTTCACCGGCATCGCGCCGAGCGTGCGACTGGCGTCGGTGAAGGTGGTGAACGACGACGGCTACATCTTCCCTGAGGCGGCCGTCTGTGGCTTTGTCTGGGCCGCGCAGCACGGCTTCCAGGTGACGAACAACAGCTACTACATCGACCCCGGGATGTTCTACTGCCGCAACGAAGCCGGCGACGCTGCCGCGTACGAGGCTGTACGGCGCGCAGTGACCTACTCGACGCAGCGCGGGACCCTGAACGTCGCTGCGGCGGGCAACTCGGGCTTCGACGTGCGTACGCAGACTGTCGATCCCAACCGTCCACACAAGATTGACTCTTCGTGCGGCATCCTGCCGAAGGCGATCGACGGTGTGGTGACGGTGTCCTCGGTGGGTTACGCGGGCACGAAGTCGTCGTTCTCGAACTACGGCGCTGTCACGGTCACCGCGCCGGGAGGGGACTTCGCGCAGCAGCCGCCGTCTGGACAGGGCGAGGGCTGCACACTGTCGACGGTCTTCAACGGCGCGTACGGCACGATGTGCGGCACTTCGATGGCTTCGCCGCACGTGGCCGGGGTTGCGGCTCTGCTGGCTTCTACGCATCGAAACGCACCGCCGCGGGCTTTGACGGCTTTGCTGACCGCAGAGGCGGATCCGGTGGCTTGCGACGTGTCGGCGTGCGAAGGGCCGAAGCAGAACAACTCGTACTACGGGCACGGCTTGGTGAACGCTCTGGACGCGGTTCACTGACGCCTGCTCCACGTCCGTGAGGGGAACCCTGACGGAATCAGATTCCCTCAGGGTTCCCCTCACGGACTACCCAGCTGTGCGCAGGTCTTCAGGCGGGATGTGCAGGGATACTGGCGGACGGGGGCGGGTCTCGGCCGCGCGGTATGCGTCGCTGAGTTCGTCTAGAACGGCTTTCGGCTCCGTGCGCAGACGAGACGGCAGAGTCTGCACGACGGCGATACCCAGTGCTGCGTAACGAGTGTTTCGCCGCAACGTTCGCGCGTAGTCGGCCGACCGGAAGTGAAACTCCACCGAGTCGATCTCCCAGGCAAGGCCGACATCGTCCCACCAGAAGTCGGGTCTGCCAGCGTATCCGCCCGAGCGGTCGTAAAGCACAGCGTTCTGGTGCGTTGGCGGATTCGGAAGAAGTGCGGCCAATTTCTGAGCTTCGGCCTCGGCGACGGATCGGACGTCCGACCACTCGGCGAGAAGCCGGCGGGGAATCGCGGTGCCGCGTTGGGAACCGCGATTCAGCTCTTCTGCGAGGGCTTGTGGTGAACAGCTTCCCCGCTGGATTGCTTCGATCAGGATCCGGCTGACGCTCTCGGAGTTGCGTGTTCGCCTGACCAAGTCTGTGGCGGCTCTGACAATCGGCGCGAGCGGGACACCGTCGCGCTGCCATGGTGCCGGGAGGTACCTCGTCCGTTCGATGGTCACGAACTCAGCGCTGTTCAGCTTCTTCCGATGCGGAACCAGCAGATGGACTTGCCGCGGGCCGTCGGCCGAGGGAAGGCGCAAACCGTACCGCAGGCACGCTTCTTCTCCGGTGACGATCGCTGATTCTCCCGCGTACAACAAGGCCGCGTGCACTAGCTGGTCGGGCGTGGGATCGTTGTTGTGCAGCAGGATGACCCCGGGTAACAGCCGCTGCCACGTTCCCCCGGGCAGGCATCTTCGATAGATGACCTTGCTGTTCATGCCCAGCGATTCCAGGGTCATCGCCCGGATCGCCTGGTGCGTGCTGTGCTGCGCGATTATCTCGGGGTTTGCGGCCCAGCGGCCTCGTTGCTTCACCCGACGAATGCTGCCGCATCGGGCATAACTTCGGGCCTGACCAGGCTGGTTCTGTGGACAACCTGCCGGCTTGTGGATATGCCGCGTTAAAGCCGTGAGGGGAACCCTGAGGGAATCAGATTCCCTCAGGGTTCCCCTCACGGACAGTCAGAAGATCAGACGCGCTTGAAGAGGAGGGCGCGCTTCACTTCCTGGATCGCCTTGGTCACCTGGATGCCGCGCGGGCAAGCGTCGGTGCAGTTGAACGTCGTGCGGCAGCGCCACACGCCTTCGCCGTCGTTCAGGATGTCCAGCCGCTCTTCGGCGCCCTCGTCGCGGGAGTCGAAGATGAAGCGGTGGGCGTTCACGATCGCCGCCGGGCCGAAGTACGAGCCGTCGTTCCAGTAGACCGGGCAGGACGACGTGCAGCAGGCGCACAGGATGCACTTGGTGGTGTCGTCGAAGCGGTTGCGGTCGGCCTGGGACTGGATGCGCTCGCGCGTCGGCTCGTTGCCGTAGGTGATCAGGTACGGCTTGATCGCCCGGTACGCCTCGAAGAACGGGTCCATGTCGACGTAGAGGTCCTTCAACGTCGTCAGGCCCTTGATCGGGGCGATGGTGATCTCGGTCTTCTTGCCGTTCTTCTCGAGCAGGTCCTTCAGCAGCACCTTGCAGGCCAGCCGGTTGATCCCGTTGATCTGCATCGCGTCCGAACCGCACACGCCGTGCGCGCACGAGCGGCGGAAGGAGAACGTGCCGTCAAGGTAGTCCTTGACGTAGAACAGCAGGTTCAGCACGCGGTCGGTCGGCTGCGCCGGGACGTCGTAGGTCTCCCAGTGCGGTTCCTGGTCGGTCTCCGGGTTGAACCGCAGGATCTTCAGCGTGACCTGGATCGGCGTGTGCTCGTCGGACGCCTTGGAGGAAGGCGCTTCAGGGGTGGCCGTCGTCATCAGTACTTCCGCTCCATCGGTTCGTAGCGGGTGAAGGTGACCGGCTTGTAGTCGAGCCGGATGTCGGACGACAGCCCCTCGCCCTGCTTGTAGGCCATGGTGTGCCGCATGAAGTTCGTGTCGTCGCGGTTCGGGTAGTCCTCGCGGGCGTGGCCGCCGCGGGACTCCTTGCGCGCGATCGCGCCGACGACCAGCACCTCGGCCAGCTCCAGCAGGAAGCCGAGTTCGACGGCCTCGAGCAGGTCGGTGTTGTACCGCTTGCCCTTGTCCGCCACGGTGATCCGCTGGTAGCGCTCCTTGAGCGCCTGGATGTCGGTCAGCGCCTGCTTCAGAGTGTCCTCGGTGCGGTACACCGAAGCGTGCGAGTCCATCGTCTGCTGCATTTCCTTGCGGATGTCGGCGACGCGCTCGTCGCCGTGCTCCGACAGCAGCAGCTCCAGCTGTTCCTCGACCAGGGTGGTCGGGCTCTCCGGCAGCTCGACGTGCTCGTGCGCCAGCGCGTACTCCGCGGCGGCGATGCCCGCGCGGCGGCCGAAGACGTTGATGTCCAGCAGCGAGTTCGTGCCGAGCCGGTTCGAGCCGTGCACCGACACGCAGGCGACCTCGCCCGCGGCGTACAGGCCCGGGATGACGTGCTCGTTGTCGCGCAGCGCCTCGCCGTGGATGTTCGTCGGGATGCCGCCCATGACGTAGTGGCACGTCGGGAACACCGGCACCGGCTCCTTGACCGGGTCGACGCCCAGGTAGGTGCGGGAGAACTCGGTGATGTCCGGCAGCTTGGTCTCGAGGACCTCGACCGGAAGGTGGGTCACGTCCAGGACGACGTAGTCCTTGTTCGGCCCGCAGCCGCGGCCCTGCAGCACCTCCTGGACCATCGACCGGGCGACGATGTCGCGCGGCGCGAGGTCCTTGATGGTGGGGGCGTAGCGCTCCATGAACCGCTCGCCGTCGGCGTTGCGGAGGATGCCGCCCTCGCCGCGCACCGCCTCGGAGATCAGGATGCCCAGGCCGGCCAGGCCGGTCGGGTGGAACTGGAAGAACTCCATGTCCTCCAGCGGAAGGCCCTTGCGGAAGATGATGCCGAGGCCGTCGCCGGTGAGGGTGTGCGCGTTCGAGGTGGTCTTGAAGATCTTGCCAGCGCCGCCGGTGGCGAACACGATCGACTTCGCTTGGAACACGTGCAGTTCGCCGGTGGCCAGCTCGTAGGCGACCACGCCCGACGCGATCGGGTTGCCGTCCTCGCCCTCGGACAGGACCAGGTCGAGCACGTAGAACTCGTTGAAGAACTCGGTGCCGTGCTTGACGCAGTTTTGGTACAGCGTCTGGAGAATCATGTGCCCGGTGCGGTCCGCGGCGTAGCAGGCGCGGCGCACCGCGGCCTTGCCGTGGTCGCGGGTGTGCCCGCCGAACCGGCGCTGGTCGATCTTGCCCTCGGGCGTCCGGTTGAACGGAAGGCCCATCTTCTCCAGGTCGAGGACGGCGTCGATGGCCTCCTTGGCCATGATCTCCGCGGCGTCCTGGTCGACCAGGTAGTCACCGCCCTTGACGGTGTCGAAGGTGTGCCATTCCCAGTTGTCCTCTTCGACGTTCGCCAGCGCGGCGCACATGCCGCCCTGCGCCGCGCCGGTGTGGGACCGGGTCGGGTACAGCTTGGTGAGGACCGCGGTGCGGGCGCGCTGACCGGATTCGATGGCCGCGCGCATGCCGGCGCCGCCCGCGCCGACGATCACCACGTCGTACTTGTGGAACTGCATAGGGAAAGACTCCGCTAGCTAGTGGTGGGTGCGCCTTCAGGAGGCAGGCATCTCGGGGTCGAACGTGAAGATCACCATCGTGCCGACGGCCAGGATGAGCACCATCGAGACGTACAGCACGATCTTCAGCCAGAACCGGGTGGAGTCCTTGCGCGCGTAGTCGTCGATGATGGTGCGCAGGCCGTTGCCGCCGTGGATCTCGGCGAGCCACAGCATCGCCAGGTCCCAGAACTGCCAGAACGGCGAGGCCCAGCGGCCCGCGACGAAGCCCCAGTTGATGCGGTGCACGCCGCCGTCGAGGATGTTCATGATGAACAGGTGGCCCAGCACCAGGATGATCAGCGCGAGCCCGGAAATGCGCATGAACAGCCAGCTGTAAAGCTCGAAGTTGCTGCGCCGGGCGGACGGGCGCCGCGGCGAGCGCGGCTTGTCGAGGATCAGAGCGTCGGCCATGGGATCAGGCACCCCCGAAAAGCGTCTCGACGGTGCGCTTCAGCATGAAGAACGCACCCGGAACCATCACGACCACCCACACGACGCCGATGACCCAGAGCATCGTCTTCTGGTACTTCGGGCCCTTGGCCCAGAAGTCGACCAGCAGGACGCGCAGCCCGTTGAGGGCGTGGAACAGCACCGCGCCGACAAGGCCGACCTCGAGCAGGTTCACGATCGGCGTCTTGTACGTCTCGATGACCTGGTCGTAGGTGTTCGGCGACACGCGCACGAGCGCGGTGTCGAGCACGTGCACGAACAGGAAGAAAAAGGTCAGCACGCCGGTGATGCGGTGCAGCACCCAGGACCACATGCCGGGGTCGCCCCGGTAGAAGGTTCCCTGCCGGCGTGAGGCACCCGCCCGATCGCTAGCTCCTGCCCCGCTTTCGGTGGCAGTGCTCGCCGTGGTGGACATCGGTGAACGGCCTCCAACGTCATGACTGTCGTGCCCGGGTGACCGGTGAGGTCCGCACCCGCGGCCGGGGTCGGTCCACTGGGGACAACTCCGGCGACGGTGCCGAGATCAGGGGCCATCGAGCGTGGATGCATGGATGCTAGACCCGACCCCTACGCGCGGCTCACCTCCGGGTTCCTCTCTGTGATGGACCAGACACCGGTGACCACGGCAGACCACTCGGACGTGTGGTCTGGAGCACGTCTGAGCTGGCCGTGAGGGGAACCCTGGGGGACTCTGATTCCCCCAGGGTTCCCTTCACGGACTTTTCGGGGGCCACGGAGAGTGAGTGCGGGCGCGGGGCGCGGGCTGTTGATCACGGTCGGCGCCGGTTTGGTCGCGGATCGAGCCGCCGAGTAAACGTTTGTGTTACGTAGCGTGCCGTTCCTATGGCGGTTACCCGGCGGTTGGGTACGGTCTGGCGGTTGAGCCCGGCGACCGTGACCGGGCCGTTCCTGGATCGTCCGCTGGATCAGCGGGGAGGGAGACACACGTTGCGTCGCATGCGTGGAACCGCGCTGGCCGCCGCGACCATGGCTGGGGTGCTTGCACTGGCCGGGTGCGCGAAGGACACCGGGGGAAGCAAGAACAACGCGTCCGGTTCGGACGGCAACTCGGGCTCGAACTGCATCACCGCCCCGAAGCCGCCCGCCGCTCCGGCGGCCGCCACGAGCAGCAGCGCCGCGTCGGGCAAGGTCGACGGCAGCAAGCTCAAGGTCGGGCTGGCCTTCGACGTCGGCGGCCGTGGTGACGCTTCGTTCAACGACGCCGCCGCCGCGGGTACCGACCAGGCGAAGTCCGAACTCGGCGTCCCGACGGTCAACGAGAGCACCGCGAGCGCGAGCGAGAGCGAAGCCGCCAAGCAGCAGCGGCTCGAGCAGATGGCGCAGTCGGGCCTGAACCCGATCATCGCGGTCGGGTTCGCCTACGCGCCGTCGGTGAAGACGGTCGCCGCCAAGTACCCGAACACCAAGTTCGCGATCGTCGACGACGACTCGATCACCCTGCCGAACGTCACGCCGCTGGTCTTCGCCGAGGAGCAGGGCTCGTTCCTGGCCGGCGTCGCCGCCGCGTACAAGAGCAAGAAGTGCCACGTCGGCTTCGTCGGCGGCGTGAACACCCCGCTGATCCAGAAGTTCGAGGCGGGCTTCCTGCAGGGCGCGAAGGCCGTTTCGGACAAGATCAAGGTCGAGGACGAGTACCTGACGCCTGCCGGCGACTTCTCCGGTTTCCAGGACCCGCCGAAGGGCAACGCGAAGGCCGCGGCGGAGATCTCCCGCGGCGCGGACGTCGTCTACCACGCGGCCGGTGCCTCCGGTAAGGGCGTGTTCGACGCGGCGAAGCAGGGCAACGCGCTGGCCATCGGCGTCGACTCCGACCAGTACAACCAGAAGACGGTCGCGGCCGACAAAGACATCATCATCACCTCGATGATCAAGCGCGTCGACGTCGCGGTCTTCGAGTACCTGAAGGCCGTCGCGAAGGGCGACCTGAGCACGGTGCCGAAGCGCTTCGACCTCAAGTCCGACGGCGTCGGCTACTCCACCTCCGGTGGCAAGGTCGACGACATCAAGGACGTGCTCGACGGGTACAAGGCCCAGATCGTGTCCGGCGCCATCAAGGTTTCGGACAAGCCGGCCAAGTAACGCTCACGACGTGGCAGGGCTCGGAAGGATCTTCCTTCCGGGCCCTCACGCGTTTCGACAGAACGGGATGTCCCCTCCGATGACCGAGATCGAGGCCGAAGCCGTCCCCGACCGGGGCGTGCCGGCCGTCCAGCTGACCGGGATCACCAAACGGTTCCCCGGCGTGGTCGCGAACTCCGACGTCAACCTCACCGTCGCGGCGGGCGAAGTGCACGCGCTGTGCGGCGAGAACGGCGCGGGCAAGTCGACCCTGATGAAAATCCTGTACGGGATGCAGCAGCCCGACGAGGGCGCCATCGCCATCAACGGCGCCGAGGTGAAGCTGCGCAACCCGCAGGACGCCATCCGCGCCGGGATCGGCATGGTGCACCAGCACTTCATGCTCGCCGACAATCTGACTGTCGCGGAAAACGTGTTCCTCGGCGGCGAGGCGCTGCACGGCATCGGCCGCGCGGCGCGGACGCGGCTGCGGGAACTGTCGAAGCGGACCGGGCTGCACGCGAAACCGGACACGCTGCTGGAGGAACTCGGCGTCGCCGACCGCCAGCGCGTCGAGATCGTGAAGGTCCTTTACCGCGGCGCGAAAATCATCATCCTCGACGAGCCGACCGCCGTGCTCGTGCCGCAGGAGGTGGACGCGCTGTTCGCCACCGTCCGCGAGATGCAGGCCGACGGCTACACCTTCCTCTTTATCTCGCACAAGCTCGACGAGGTGCGCGCGATCGCCGACACGGTCACCGTGATCCGGCGCGGCACCACGGTCGGCACCGCGGATCCGAAGAAGATCACCAGCCGCGAGCTGGCCGAGATGATGGTCGGGTCGGAGCTGCCGAGCCCGGAGACGCGCGAGTCGACGGTGACCGACCGCGAGGTACTGGCGGTGCGCGAGCTGCGGCTGTCCGCCGAAGGGTCCGAGCGCAACGTGCTCGACCACATCTCGTTCACTGTGCACGCGGGCGAGGTGCTCGGCATCGCGGGCGTCGAGGGCAACGGCCAGACCGAACTGGTCGAGACGATCATGGGGATGCGCAAGGCGAGCGGCGGCCACATCGAGCTGACTCCGCCGGACGGCGAGACGCACGACCTGGTCAAGCTGGGGACGCTGGCGCGGCGTGAGGCGGGCATCGGGTACATCGCCGAGGACCGCACGCGGCACAGCCTGCTGCTCACGCAACCGTTGTGGGTCAACCGGATTCTCGGGTACCAGACGCGGGAACCGGTGTCCGGCGGGCAGTTGCTCAACATCGCGGGCGCGCGCGAGGACACTGAGCGGATCGTGCGCGAGTACGACGTCCGCACGCCCGGTATCGACGTTCCGGCGGCCGCGCTGTCCGGCGGCAACCAGCAGAAGCTGATCGTCGGGCGCGAGCTGTCCGGGAACCCGGTGCTGCTGATCGCTTCGCACCCGACGCGCGGCGTCGACGTCGGCGCGCAGGCGCTGATCTGGGAACAGATCCGGCAGGCGCGTGCCGACGGTCTCGCCGTGCTGCTGATTTCCGCGGACCTCGACGAGCTGATCGGGCTGTCCGACACCATTCGCGTGATGCTGCGCGGGCGGCTCGTGAGCGAGGCGAACCCCGCGACCGTGACCCCGCAGGAACTCGGTTCCGCCATGACCGGCGCCGAAGAAGGTGAAGACTCATGAGTTCGTGGCGCACGCGGCTGTTGCCGCCTCTGCTCGCGATCGCGTTCGCAGTGATCCTGTCCGCGATCGCGCTCGTCATCTCCGGCGCCGACCCGTTGCAGGCGTACGGGACGATGATCGGCCAGCTGTTCAAGGGTTCCACCGCGGTCGACACGGTGAACCTCGCGACGGTGTACTACCTGTCCGGCCTCGCCGTGGCCATCGGGTTCCAGATGAACCTGTTCAACATCGGCGTCGAGGGCCAGTATCGGTTCGCCGCGGTGGTCGCCGCGATCATCGGCGGCGCGCTGCAGCTGCCGCCGGTCCTCCACACCATCGTGATCCTGCTGGTGGCCATCGTTTCCGGGGCGCTGTACGCGACGATTCCGGCCGTGCTGAAGGTGACCCGCGGCGTCAGCGAGGTCATCTCGACGATCATGCTGAACTCGATCGTCGCCGGCATCATCGCGTTCCTCATCAACGCCGACCAGTTCGGCGTGCAGACCGGCAACAACATCGGGACCAGGGTGATCGCGCCGTCCGGCCGGATCCCGGGCATCCCGATCGGGTCGGGCACGCTGTTCGGGTTCGTGTTCATCGCGCTCGTGATCGGCGCCGCGTACTGGTTCATGCTGAACCGCACCAGGTTCGGCTTCGAGCTGAAGGCGAGCGGCGAGTCCGCGACGGCCGCCGCGGCCGGTGGCGTGAGCGCGAAGAAGATGACGCTCATCGCGATGCTGCTGTCCGGTGCGGTCGCCGGTCTGGTCGCGATGCCGGAACTGCTCGGCCGCGACTACTCCTACGGCATCACCGCGACCCAGATGTACGGCTTCACCGGCATCGCGGTCGCGCTGCTCGGCCGTAACCACCCCGGCGGCATCGCGTTCGGCGCGCTGCTGTGGGCGTTCCTGGACACCTCAGCGGTGTCGCTGGAGCAGATCAACGTGTCCAAGGAAATCGCGACGATCATGCAGGGCGTCATCGTGCTCTCGGTCGTCGTGGCGTACGAGATCGTGCGCCGGGCCGACCTCGCCGCGGAACAGCGAAGGGTCGGCAGGGCGCTCGCCGGCAACGGCCGCAAGGGCGCCTCGGTCGCGGAAGGCGGTGCGGTGTGACCACCACGACGGAGTTCTCCCGGCCGGGACCGGAATCCGGGACGCCGATGCCGGTCAAGCGCAAGCGGCCGCGGATCCCCGGCTGGCTGCGCGGCGTGATCTGGGCCGTGGTCGCGATCGCGGTCATGTCCACCGCGTCGTATGCCACCGGTGTCTCGGCGCTGACGTCGAGCAACACCGCGTCGACCGCGCTGCGGCTGGCGCTGCCGATTCTGTTGTGTGCGCTGGGCGGGCTGTGGGCCGAGCGCGTCGGCGTGATCAACATCGGTCTCGAAGGCATGATGATCCTCGGCACCTGGGGCGCGGCCTGGGGTGCGTACTACGGCGGCGCGTGGGTCGGCCTGCTGGCCGCGATCGCGTTCGGCGCGCTGGGCGGGCTGCTGCACGCGGTGGCGACGGTGACGTTCAACGTCAACCACATCGTCTCCGGCGTCGCGATCAACCTGCTCGGGCTCGGCGTCGCGAAGTATCTGGCGAACCTGATTTTCGAGCCGCTGTCGGGCAACCCGCGCCAGTCGCCGCCGGTGCCGAAGTTCGACACCTACTCGGCGGCCGGAGTGTCGGACTGGCTGGGGTCGCTGGAGGACCAGCAGCGCGTCGGGCTCTCGGACGTCGCGGGCATTCTGCGCGGGCTGGTGACCGGGGTCGCGCCGCTGACCATGATCGCGATCCTGCTGATCCCGGTGAGCTACTGGATTCTCTGGCGCACCCGGTTCGGCCTGCGGCTGCGTTCGTGCGGCGAGAACCCGGTCGCGGCTGAGTCGCTTGGCGTGAATGTCTATCGCTACAAGTACGTCGGCGTGCTGATCTCCGGTGGTTTCGCCGGGATGGGTGGTGCGTCGCTGGTGCTGCTCAAGGGCGGCGCGGACTACCTGGAGAACCAGACCAACGGCCGTGGGTACATCGGTCTGGCCGCGATGATTTTCGGCAACTGGCGGCCGGGCGGGCTGCTCGGCGGTGCCGCGCTGTTCGGGTACTCCGACGGTCTGCAGCTCGCCGGCGGCGGCGACGCGGTGCTGGCGTTGCTGTACGGCGCGGTGATTCTGCTGGCGATCATCGTGATCGTGCAGCTGATCCGGAAGCGCTGGATCGCGGCCGCGCTCGGGGTGGTCGGCGCTGGGATTCTGTACGCGATCTACTGGACCAACGACACGCTGCCGAGCGACTTGATCCCGTACACCGCGCACTTCGTCACGCTGATTGTGCTAGCCGTTGCGTCGCAACGACTTCGACCGCCTAAGGCAGACGGTGCGCGGTACCGGCGAGGTGAGGGCGACTGATGTCCGAAGTGGACTGGGAAGCTTTGCGTGCGGCTGCGGTTTCAGCTGCCTCGCATGCGTACGCGCCTTATTCGGGATTGCACGTCGGTGTCGCGGCCATTGTGGACGATGGTCGGCAGGTGACCGGGTGCAACGTCGAAAACGCTTCGTACGGCTTGGGTTTGTGCGCTGAGTGCACAATGGCCGGACAATTGCGACTGTCCGGTGGCGGCCGGTTGGTTGCGGTGGCTTGCCGTAGCGGTGCGGGTGAGCTGTTGATGCCTTGTGGACGGTGTCGGCAGATTCTGTTTGAGCTTGGCGGTTCTTCTTGCTTGGTCGACACTCCGCGCGGGGTGCTGCCGATGTCGGAGGTGCTGCCGGACGCGTTCGGGCCGGAGGATTTGCCGTGAGTTTCACTGCGGTAGACGTCATTCGGGCCAAGCGTGATGGCGGACGGCTGAGCGACGAGCAGATCGACTGGGTCGTCGACGCTTACACCCGCGGGGCGGTCGCGGAAGAGCAGATGGCCGCGCTGGCCATGGCGATTTTCCTGCGTGGCATGGACGACGGCGAGATCGCGCGCTGGACCGGCGCGATGATCGACTCGGGTTCGCGGCTGTCGCTGGACGTCGCGCGCCCGACCGTGGACAAGCACTCGACCGGCGGGGTCGGCGACAAGATCACCTTGCCGCTGGCTCCGCTGGTCGCCGCGTGCGGGGCCGCGGTGCCGCAGCTGTCCGGCCGCGGGCTCGGGCACACCGGTGGGACGCTGGACAAACTGGAGTCGATCCCGGGCTGGCGTGCGGCTTTGTCCCTGGACGAGATCGCGGCGCAGCTGAACTCGGTCGGTGCGGTGGTCTGCGCGGCGACCGAGGGGCTGGCTCCGGCGGACAAGAAGCTGTACGCGCTGCGGGATGTCACGTCGACGGTCGAGTCGGTGCCGCTGATCGCCAGCTCGATCATGAGCAAGAAGATCGCCGAAGGCGCTTCGGGGCTTGTGCTGGACGTCAAGGCTGGTTCCGGGGCGTTCATGAAGACCGTGCCGGACGCGCAGCGCCTGGCACGCACTCTCGTGGACATCGGCACGGCGCACGGGGTCGCTTGCACGGCGTTGATCACCGACATGAGCACGCCGCTCGGGCGAGCGGTCGGGAACGCGGTGGAGGTCGCCGAGGCGGTCGAGGTCCTTCGCGGCGGCGGCCCCGCTGACGTGGTCGCGTTGACGGTGGCGCTGGCTCGGGAAATGCTTGCTCTAGCGGGTATTTCCGCTGATCCGGCCGCAGTGCTGGCGTCTGGTGAGGCTTACGAGGTGTGGGCTCGGATGATCTCGGCGCAGGGTGGGGATCCTTCGGCACCCTTGCCGCGTCCTGCTTCGGTGCACGTCGTCCCGGCACCTGCTTCGGGGGTGCTGACTTCGCTGGACGCCTACGCGGTGGGCGTCGCGGCTTGGCGGCTCGGGGCTGGTCGGGCGCGGAAGGAAGATCCGGTGCAGGCCGCGGCTGGGGTGTTGTGCCTCGCGAAGCCTGGTGACGCGGTGGTGGCGGGGGAGCCGTTGCTGGAGTTGCACACGGACACCCCGGAGGCGATCCCGGCGGCCCTCGCTGCGTTGGAGGCCGGGTTCTCGGTGGGGGCGGAGGCTCCTGCTGCGACGGGGATCGTGCTGGACACCGTTCGGCCCTGAGGGTTTTGAAACGACGAAGCCCCCGTCCAGATCCTGGACGGGGGCTTCGCTCATTCAGCTTCAGTCGGTCGACTCATCCGCGTCGCTGCCTGCCTTCGCCTTCGCGTCGGCGGCCTTCGGCGAACGGCCGTTGCGGGAGCTGCGGCGCGGCTGACGGGGCGCGGGCGGCGGCGGGGCGATCTGCTGCACCGCGGGGCCGCCGCCGAGCATCAGTTCCGCGAACGTCGCCATTGCTTCGTCCAGCTGGCCGCCGATGCGGCGGACGGATTCGTCGTTGCTGCGGCGCACCAGCGAGTCGACCGAGTCGGTGTCCGGCTGCTTCGACAGCGTGCCCTCGACCTTCGACAGGCCGCTGCGCAGCGAGCCGTCCAGGTCGCCGATGCGGCCGGTGACGTCGTCCTCGACCTTGTCGATGCGGCCGGACAGGTCGTCGAGACGCTGGGTGATCGTTTCGAGCTTCGTGCCCACCGCGTCGAGCCGCGCGGCAGGGTCGATCATCTCGCCGGTGTCGGACACGGCGCTCTTCAGCGCGTCGGTCGCGGTGGTGATCCGCTCCTTGGTCGCGCGGTCCAGTTCGTCCACGCGCGAGCGCAGTTCCTGGTCCGTGGTCTCGATCCGCTCGCGCAGCGACGTCTCGGCCATCTCGATCCGGTCACGGATCGGGCCCTGGGTGGTCTGCGGCAGCGATTCGAGCTTCGCGTCCTGCTTGTCCAGGTGCCCGCCGAGTTCGTCGAGGCGGCGGTGGATGTTCTGCAGCTTGTCCTCGAGCCCGTCCATCCGGCCGGCGACGCCCTCGAACCGGGCCGCGACGCCGTCGAGGCGTCCGTCCAGCTGGGCGAAGGGCTTCGCCAGCTTGTCGACGATGCTCTCCACCGCGTGCGTGAGCGCCGCGATCGCGTTGTCCTGCGACTCCAGCCGCGTCATCGCCTCGTCGAGGCGTTCCGCCAGCACCCCGACCTCGGTCCGGTCCGGCAGTTCCGACAGCCGCTTGCGCACCGCGCCCAGGGAGTCCACCGGCGCGAGCCGGGCGTAGATGTCGTCGAGCGCGTCGAAGATCTGCTGCTGCTCGCTCTCACGAACCTCGGCCGCGCGCACCAGCATGTTGCGCATCCGGTCGAACGACGGAGCGGCAATGTGGTTGTCAGTGGTCACTGCGGTGTCCTTCGTCGGCGGGGAAAAATGGAAGGGACTGACCCGAGCTTATCGATGAAGAAAATTGCTGTGCGTATGGCCCCCGGGGAACGCGGATAACGGCCGTGCCACCCGGATGGCCGATTCCTTGCGCACAGTGCTGAGCAGAGGGTTGCTCCGGTGCGCTCGGTTACGGCCAGGTAGGGGAATGACAGCGAGGCTACCGTTGGAGGATGTCGGACGTAACCCCGCTCGGCGCGGAGATCCTGCGCCGCGCCCCCAAGGTCCTGCTCCACGATCACCTCGACGGCGGCTTGCGCCCGGCCACGGTCGCCGAACTCGCCGAGGATCTCGGCTACCGGGAACTTCCCGCGACGGATCCGGGCGAACTCGGCCGCTGGTTCCGCGCCGCGGCGGACTCGGGTTCGCTCGTGTCGTACCTCGAAACGTTCGCCCATACGTGTGGTGTCATGCAAACGGAGGAAGCGCTGGTCAGGGTTGCCGCCGAAGCGGTGGAAGACCTGGCCGCGGACGGGGTCGTCTACGCCGAACTGCGGTACGCGCCGGAGTTGTTCGTAGAGCGCGGACTGTCACTCGATGCAGTGGTTGAGGCGGTCCAGGAAGGCTTCGCCGAGGGGATGCGGAGGGTAGCCGCGGGCGGCGGCCGGATCCGGGTGCGGACCCTGCTGTGCGGCATGCGCCAGCACGCCCGCGCGCTGGAGATCGCTGAGCTTGCGGTGCGCTACCGCGACGCCGGGGTGGCCGGATTCGACATCGCCGGACCGGAGGACGGATTCCCGCCTACCCGCAATCTGGACGCATTCGACTATTTGCGCCGGAACAATGCGCACTTCACTATTCATGCCGGCGAAGCGTTCGGGCTTCCGTCGATCGGCGAGGCAATCCAGTACTGCGGTGCGGAACGGCTCGGGCACGGCGTGCGGATCGCCGAGGACATCACCACCGACGCTGACGGAAATGTCCACCTTGGACGGTTGGCGGGCTACGTCCGGGACCGGCGCATTCCGCTGGAAATCTGCCCGTCGTCGAATGTCCAGACCGGCACCGTGCCCTCGCTGGCCGAGCACCCCATCGGACTGCTCGCCCGGCTGCGCTTCCGGGTCACCGTCAACACCGACAACCGGCTGATGAGCGGCTGCACGATGACCAGTGAATTCGCCGCGCTGGCCGAGACGTTCGGCTTCGGCCTCGACGACTTCCGCTGGTTCACCATCAACGCCATGAAATCCGCGTTCCTCGATTTCGACGAGCGGCTCGAACTGATCGAGAAGGTCGTCAAGCCCGGGTACGCGGCGCTCGGCTGAGTCCCGGCACTCCGAACGCGGCCGCCCGAAAGGCGGTTGCGTTCGTTAGCCATGCCAACTATCGTTCAATATGTAAGACATATATCTCAAATGTTGAGACGGTGGGCGGAATGACGCAGGTCGAGACCGGGGAGCAGGTGCGGCAAAAAGGCAGCTCGCGACGGTGGCTGATCCTCGCGCTCGGCCTCGCGGCGCAGACTGCCAGCTGCTCGTTCCTTTACGGGCTCCCGTTTCTCGTGCCCGCCATGCGCGAGGCGGACCATCTGACGCTGGCGCAGGCCGGCACGGTCGTCGCGGCGCCGAGCATCGGCCTGCTGCTCACGCTCATCGCCTGGGGCGCGGCTGCGGACCGTTACGGCGAGCGGCTCATCATGGCGCTCGGCCTGGGCGTATCGGGGTTACTCCTCGTGTACGCCGCCCTGTGGCACCACCCGGTCGGTTTTCTCTTTGGGGTGTTTCTGGTCGCCGGTGCGTGCACGGCTTCGGTGAACGCGGCGAGCGGCCGGGTCGTGATGGGCTGGTTCGCGAAATCCGAGCGCGGCGTCGCGATGGGGATCCGGCAGACCGCGCAGCCGCTGGGCGTCGGTGTCGCGGCGCTCGGGCTGCCGCCGCTGGCCGCGCGGTGGGGGTTCCAGGCGGCGATGCTGCTGCCGGCCGTGCTGGCGGTCGGCGTGGCGCTGTTGGTCGCGGTGTTCGTCGTGGACCCGCCACGGCCGCCGCGTGCGGCGAAGGGGGAGCGGCCGCCCTCGCCGTATCGCAAGCCGTGGCTGTGGCGCGTGCACGGTGCCAGCGCACTGTTGGTGGTGCCGCAGTTCGCGGTGTCCGCGTTCGCGCCGGTGTATCTGGTGTCGCAGCACCAGTGGACCGCGGCGCAGGCTGGCGTGTTCGTCGCGGTGGCTCAGGTGCTCGGCGCGCTCGGGCGGCTGGCGTCGGGGTATTGGTCGGACCGGGTCGGCAGCCGGCTGCGGCCGATGCGGCAGCTCGCGGTCGCGAGTGTGGTGGTGATGCTGCTGGTCGCGGTCGGGGACGCGACGTGGCTGTGGCTCGTGCTGGCCGCGTTGGTGCTGGCGGCGGTGATCACGGTGGCGGACAACGGTCTTGGCTTCACCGCCTCAGCCGAGCTGGCTGGTGTCGCGTGGTCGGGGCGGGCGATGGGGACGCAGAACACCGCGCAGAACATTGCCTCGGCGCTGACGCCGCCTTTGCTGGGCTTGGTGATCGGGGACAGCCGGTACGCGCTGGCCTATTGCGTAGCGGCGATTTTCCCGCTGCTGGCAATAGGTTTGGTGCCGGTGCGCGCGGAGTCCGAAAAGGACTAAGCGCGCAGGCCGTCGAGGAAGAACGCCAAGTGTCGCCGCCAGGTCTCGCGCGGTTCGTGGATCAGCTGCGACATCGCGGACACCAGCGGGGCGAGATCCTCCGGCTCGAAATCCGCGCGCAGCTGGCCGGATTCCTTTGCCCGGTCCAAAACTCGCGCCGCGTGTACGAAGCCGGCGTGGCATGCCTCCAGCACCGCCGGGCTCAACGGCATCCGGCGGGCGAGGGCGTCGTTGAGTCCGTGATCCTTGGCCTGTAAGGCGAACAACCCGTCGAGGAATTCGGTGAAGCCCTGCCACGGGTCCGGTTCCGCTAACGCCTTTGTCGCCAGCTCGTCCAGCGTGGCGATTTGCGCGGGCAGGATCGCGTCGACGAAGGCGTCTCGGGTCGGGAAGTGCGCGTACAGCGTGCCGATGCTGACCCCGGCGCTGCGAGCGATCTGCTCCAGTGGCGCGTCGAGTCCGTGCTCGCCGAACGCGCGCGTCGCGGCGGCCAGCAGCTTGTCGCGGTTGCGGGCGGCGTCCGCGCGCAACGGCTTCGATCCGGTGGCCATGGGTCCCATCGTACAAGTCGAGGGCACCCTCGGGTTTTGTGGTAGCTTGGCGATCGAAGTCGAGGGCACCCTCGATTTACCACTGGGGAAGGACGCAAGCCATGACTGCTCGCCCGACCGCTGTCGTTCTCGGAGCCGGACCCGGCCTCGGGATGTCGATCGCGCACCGGTTCGCCGACGAGGGATACAACGTCGCGCTCGTTTCGCGTACCGCTGAGCGGCACCCGGGTTATCTGGCCGGACTTGAAAACGCGGCGGCGTTCGTCGGCGATGTCCGCAAAGGGGTCGGGACGACGCTCGATGAAATCGCCGAACGGTTCGGTGCCATCGACGTCGCCTACTACGGTCCGGCCGCGATCGAACCGGACAGCTTTCCCGCGGACATCACCGAAGCGACCCCCGCCGCCGTCGAGAAGGCGATGAGCTGGGTGTATCCGGCGGTCGAGGTGGTCGGCAAGCTGCTGCCGGGAATGCTGGAGCGCGGCCGCGGCGGATTCCTGTTCGCCGGCGGGCTCAGCGCGGTGCGGCCGATGCCCGCGCTCGGCGCGCTCGCGGTGTCGTCGGCGGCGCTGCGGAACTACGCGCGAACGCTGCACGAGGGGCTGGCCGGGACCGGCGTGTACGTGGGCAGCCTCATTATCGGCGGCCTGGTCGAACGCGGCGACATCCACCGGATGGTCGTCGCGCAGCGGGAAAAATACGGCGACGCCGGCGGGCACACCCTGGATCCGGATGCGCTCGCCAGCGTCGCCTGGAAGATGTTCTCCGCCGGTGCCCCAGCGGAGAGTGTGTTCGACGCCCTCTAGCTAGGAGGTTCAGACCACCGTGAGGCGGTTCTCGAAGTCCTCCACCAGCTTGCGCCACGCGCTCTGCTCGGCGTCGAACGGAGCGCTCGGCTCGAGCCGGCTCGGGTCCGGCCGCAGCACGAACGACACCAGCCAGCCGAGGCTTTCGTTGGCCGCCAGCGCGGTTTCGACGGTGTCGTCGCCAGCCCACTCGGCGGCGTCGGTGATCAGCTCGACCGCCAGCTCCAGCTGGGTCGGGTCGATCGACTCCGGGCCCTCGGCGATGTCCTCGTCGAGGCCGGGGAACACGTAGGTGTTGTCCGGGTCGACCTCGACCTCCAGCTCGCCCGCCGCGGCCTTCTCCCGCACCTCGTCCCAAGTGGACACGCCGGCGAGGTCGGTGTCGGCCAGCTCGTCGCCCGCCTTGATCGCCTTGAGCAGCGCCTTCGGCGAGCTGAACACGTCGATCTCGCCGTCGGTGCCGAGGAAGACCGGCTTGTCGTCGAGGTAGCAGCGCAGCGTGTAGTACTCCGCGCCGGAGGTGACGATCTTGACCGGGTCGATGCCGACCTCGCCCCAGAAACCGACCGGCTCGTCCTCGGCGTCCTCGTCTTCGCCGTCGACCGCTTCGAGGTCCTCCGGCCCGCCGTCCTCTTCGCCGGCCTCGGCCTCGGCCGACTCCTCGTGGAAGGCGGCCAGCTCTTCGGCGGTCTGCTCCAGGACCGCGGCGTCGACGTCCGGCACGGTCACCAGGTTGTCGATCGCGTCGAGCACGGTGTCCCACTTCTCGGAGACGGCCTTCGACAGGTCGTTCCACAGCGCTTCGCCCTCGCGCCCGGTGAACGGCAGCCGGCCCTGCTCCAGCAGCGAGAAGCCCTCGTAGGCGTCGAGCACCTCGTGCACCTCGTCCAGCTCGCACACGTCGGCGAGCGAACGGACGATGCCGACGATCTCGGCCAGCTCGCCGATCGTCCACGAGTCCGGCTCCTCGGCGACCAGCTCGGGCACGCCGACGAGGTCGTAGGAGTGGTCGTCGTCGGGGATCAGCTCGGGCACGTTCAGCGCGGGCACCGCGTCCCACGCCGGGTGGTCGAGCAGGTCGTGCTGCTCGGCCGTGCGCACGAAAGCGGCGAGGTGCGCGGCGTCCGGGAAGGCGTACAGGTCGTCCTCGTCGCCGAGGAACGCTTCCCACTCCTCGCCGTCCTCCCGCCAACGAGGGGCCCAGAGGGTGACCACGTCGCCCTGCGGCAGCCCGAGTTCGATCGGGATGATGTCCTGTGCCATTGCCGAATCCTCCGCGAGTACCGCCCGTGTGCGCGCCCGCCTGTCCGTTCCCCTCCGGCAGCGCGCGGTACCGGAAGCCTACGGGTTAGGGCAAGCACCCGCGATCTCCCCTGCACCCGGAACCGGGGGCGGGATGGCACGATGGGGGCCGCGATGACTCTCACCGACCTCCTGCCAGCGGATCCCGACGCAGATGCCCTGTTCGAAGCCTTCACGACGTGGACGGCCGAACGGGGGATCGAGCTGTACCCGGCGCAGGAGGAGGCGGTGATCGAGGTCGTCTCCGGGGCCAACGTGATCCTGTCGACGCCGACCGGCTCCGGCAAGAGCCTCGTGGCGGTCGGCGCGCACTTCACCGCGCTCGCCCACGGCAAACGCAGTTTTTACACCGCGCCGATCAAGGCACTGGTCTCGGAGAAGTTCTTCCAGCTCATCGAGATCTTCGGGGCCGATCAGGTCGGCATGATGACCGGCGATTCGAGCGTCAACGCCGATGCCCCGATCATCTGCTGCACCGCGGAAATCTTGGCGAACATCGCGTTGCGCGACGGCGCCGACGCTCCGGTCGGCCAGGTCGTCGCGGACGAGTTCCACTTCTATTCGGAACCGGACCGCGGCTGGGCGTGGCAGGTCCCGCTCATCGAACTGCCGAACGCGCAGTTCGTGCTGATGTCGGCCACGCTCGGCGACGTTTCGTTCTTCGAAAAGGACCTGACCCGGCGGACCGGACGGCCGACCGCGGTGGTCACCTCGGCGGAGCGGCCGGTGCCGCTCACCTTCCGGTACGCGCTCACGCCGCTGCACGAGACGATGTCGGAGCTGCTCAACGGCGGCCAGGCACCGGTGTATGTCGTGCATTTCTCGCAGGCCGCGGCCATCGAGCGGGCGCAGACGCTGATGAGCATCAACGTCACCACCAAGGCGGAGAAGGAGGCGATCGCCGACCTGCTCGGCGACTTCCGGTTCTCCGCCGGGTTCGGCAAGACGCTCTCGCGGCTCGTGCGGCACGGCATCGGCGTGCACCACGCGGGCATGCTGCCGAAGTACCGGCGGCTGGTGGAAACGCTCGCGCAGTCCGGGCTGCTGAAGGTGATCTGCGGGACGGACACGCTCGGCGTCGGCATCAACGTGCCGATCCGCACGGTGGTGTTCTCGGCGCTCACGAAGTACGACGGCGTGCGGCAGCGGCATTTGAAGGCGCGCGAGTTCCACCAGATCGCCGGACGCGCGGGCCGGGCCGGGTACGACACCGACGGTTACGTGGTCGTGCAGGCGCCGGATCACGTGGTGGAGAACGCCAAAGCGCTGGAGAAGGCAGGCGACGACCCGAAGAAGAAAAAGAAGATCGTCCGGAAGAAAGCGCCGGAGGGCTTCGTCAACTGGACCGAGAGCACGTTCGACCGGCTGATCGCGGCCGATCCGGAACCGCTCACGTCCAGCTTCCAGGTCAGCCACTCGATGCTGCTGAACGTGATCTCCCGGCCGGGCAACGCTTTCGACGCGATGCGGCATCTGCTGGAGGACAACCATTCGGACCGTCCGGCGCAGCGGAAACTGATCCTGCGGGCGATCGAGATCTACCGTTCGCTGCTGGCCGCCGGAGTGGTGGAACGACTGTCCGAACCGGACGACGAGGGCCGCATCGTCCGGCTGACGGTGGACCTGCAGTTCGATTTCGCGTTGAACCAGCCGCTTTCGCCGTTCGCGTTGGCGGCGATCGAGCTGCTGGACATGGAGTCGCCTTCGTACGCGCTGGACGTGGTGTCCATTGTGGAGTCCACAGTGGACAACCCGAGGCCGGTGCTTTCGCAGCAGCAGTTCAAGGCTCGCGGGGAAGCCGTGCAGGCGATGAAGGCCGACGGCATCGAGTACGACGAACGGATGGAACTGCTCGAATCCGTCACGTATCCGAAGCCGTTGGAGGAACTGCTCAACGCGGCTTATCAGTCGTATCGCTCCGGGCATCCGTGGGTGGCGGATTACGAGCTTTCGCCGAAATCCGTGGTGCGCGATATGTACGAGCGCGCGATGAACTTCGTGGAATACGTGGGGTTCTATCAGCTCGCCCGGTCCGAGGGCCTGGTGCTGCGCTACCTCGCCGACACCTACGACGCGTTGCGGCACACCGTGCCGGACGAGGCGAAGACCGAATCGTTGCAGGACCTCATCGAATGGCTCGGCGAATTGGTGCGCCAGGTCGACTCGAGCCTGCTGGACGAATGGGAAGCGCTGCGGCATCCGGACGAGGAGGGCCCGGTCTCGCACCGCCCGCCCGCCGAGCCGCCCGCGGTCACGCGCAACGAGCGGGCGTTCCGGGTGCTGGTGCGCAACGAACTGTTCCGCCGGGTGGAGCTGGCTTCGCGCCGGGCGTACGGCGAACTGGGTTCGCTGGATTCCGGCTCCGGCTGGGACGCGGATGCGTGGGAAGACGCGATCGAGGACTACTACGACGAGCACGATTCGCTCGGAATCGGCCCGGACGCCCGCGGTCCGGCACTGTTGCTGATCGAACAGGAACCGGACCTGTGGCGGGTCCGGCAGATCTTCGACGATCCGGCCGGCGACCATGACTGGGGGATCAGCGCGGAGGTGGATCTGCGCGCGTCGGACGAGGTGGGCAGCGCTGTGGTCCGGGTCGTGGACGTCAACCAGCTCTGAGGACCCGTTTCGGCCGCCGGGCAAGCACTACGACGAGCATGAGCAGCGACAACGCGGGCATCGGGTAGCCGAGCGCGATCCCGGCCGCGGTGTCGACGATCGGTGCCGCTAGCCCGGCCGCGAAGACCCAGACGGGCGCGGTGGGCGGTTTGGCGGTGGACCACGGCGTGCGCGACCACGGTTTGGCGACTGAAATCCAGACCTGGAACGCCAGCCCGCTCGCCATCAGCGCGGTGCCCGCGGCTTGCTGCCAGATCGGGGTGGCGGTCGCCGCGGCCTCGGTGAGCGCGGGGGAGAGCAGGAAGATCCCGGCGTACAGCTGGATGAGGGTCAGGCCGAACTTGACCAGCACCCACCAATGCCGGAAGAAACCCCAGGCGGTCGCTCCGGCGAGCAACAGGCCGGTGAAGGCGGCGGTGTTCGCCATCGGTGCGAGCAGCACAGTGTCGAGGTGCTTGGCCATGGTCATCGCCGGGCCCGGCTGTTCTCCGGCGAGTGCGATGAGCGTCAGTACGAAGAGGGCGAGTGCCTGGCTCATCCACGCGACTGACGAGATTACGTGGAGCCACACCAGTGTCTGCCGCCATCGCGGGGAAACCCTAGTCACCGGGCCAGTTTCGCGGGTGCTGGGGCGGGGGACATCCGGTGAAACCACCCAATTCGACCCTGAGGTCAGCCGAGGGTCGGTGGCTGCCAACGGGTATAGCGCAGCATCGACCGGGCCATCAGCGACGTCGGCATCGCCCGGAACGCCGCGTTTCGCATCGCGATCCCGACCGGGTTCGTCAGCTGCTGGCCCATCCGGCCGGTTTGCCGGGCCGCGCGGGCGATGGCTTGGCTGCGTGGGCGGCGTTCGGCGTCGTACCGGGTGAGCGCGGAGTCGACGTCGGCGGACGACAGCGTATGCGCCAGCGTCACGGCGTCTTCCAACGCTTGGCAGGCACCCTGGCCGAGATTTGGTTGCATCGCGTGTGCGGCATCGCCGAGCAAGGCGACTCGACCGGACACATAGGACGGCAGCGGCGTCACCAGCTCGTAAACATCATGGTGCAGCACGGCTTCCGGGGCGGTCGCGTCGAGCAGTGCGGTGATCGGGTCGTGCCACGAGCCGAAACGGCGGCGCATTTCGGCGATCGGATCGGGATAGCGGGTGCCGGGCGGAATCGTCAGTACGGCGTGCCATTCGGCTCGGCCGTCGGCCAGGACGATGTGGCCGAACTCCACTCCTCGGCCCCAGGTGAGGTTGAAGTCCGAAGAGGACAGTTCGATCGGCTCGGCGGTGATGGCCCGGATGACCGCTGATCCACTGTAGACAGGACCGGGGTGCGAGGGAAAGAAATGCTTGCGCAGCCGACTGTTGACGCCGTCCGCGGCGACGACCACGTCAGCCTCGTGACGGCCCGACGCAGTGAGTACGGTGCTGCCCTCGACGGCGGTGACCTCTTCACGCACCACCGGCGAGGGCAGCAGCGAACGCAACAGCCGATGCAGTTCGTACCGCGCGATGCCGACGATCGGCGTTCCGGCGACACGTTCGAGTTCGGCCCCGTCCATCCGGGCTAGCCAGGTGCCGCGTGGACTGCGGGTGCTCACTGTGCGCTGGAAGCAGCCGGCGGCGCGGAGTGCGTCGCCGGCTCCCAGCGCGTCTAAGGCCCGAACGCCGTTGGCGGCTAGGGAAATGCCGGAACCGGCGTCGTCCAGTTCGCCGGGAAGGCGTTCGAAGACCGTGACCTCCCAGCCGGCTCGGTGCAACCCGATCGCCGCGGCCAGGCCGCCGATTCCGCCGCCGACAACTACTGCTGTTCCAGCTCTGGGCACTCAGCCAGGATAGGGCGATTCAGGCGCTCATGAGCATGGAACGCGCATCCAGGCCGTCGAACCACAGGCCGATCGCCAGCCCGGCGGCGGCTTCCAGCAGGGCGGCTCGGTCGAGACCGCCCGCGGGCAGGGGAGTGCCGCCCAGGTCGCGGACCAGTTCGGTGGCCACGGCGACCGCGTCCGGGGTCCCGCACAGCGGAACGCCGAGCGGGCGGCCTTCGAACAGCGGCGGGGTCATCCGCCAGACGTCCACGTGGGCGAGGTTGAACGCCTTCACCACCGAAGCGCGCGGGGCGTATTCGGCGATCCGAGCGGCCACCGGTTCGCCGGTCGCGCCGGGGGTGTTGGTGCAGTCGATGAGGACCTTGCCGGCCAGGTCGAGCGGGGTGAGCAGGGCTTCGAGCGCGGTGGTGGGGACGGCCAGCAGGATGGCGTCCGCGCGGGCGGCGGCATCGGCCCAGCTCGCGGCCTCGGCGCCGAGTTCGGTGGCCAAGGCGGCGGTGCGTGCGGGGGAGCGGCCGGACACGGTCAGGTCGTGCCGGGTCCACTGGCTGCCGAGTGCGGACGCCATTCCGCCGGTGCCGAAGAGAGCGATGCGCATGGGAAGGTCTCCTGTCGTCGCGTGGTTGTACGGAAGCGACGTTATGGACCACGGCAGGAACCGAAAGGTAACCATGGAGTTCATCGCCGACTGCCGCACCCGGCTCGCATTCGACCTGGTCGCGAACACCTGGCACCCGGTGGTGCTGTGGGCGCTGAAGAACGGCCCGCTGCGGCACGGCGAACTGCGCACGCGCATCGGCGGGATCAGCGCGAAGGTGCTCACCGAGGCGGTGCGCAAGCTGGAGCGCGACGGGCTCGTCGAGCGGGTCGAGGGGGCGTATCAGCTGACTGAGCTAGGGGTGAGCTTCCTCGGGCCGATCGAGGGGTTTGGGCGATGGGCGGAGGAATACGGGGATCGGGTGGTGGAGGCGCAGGCCCGGGTGTCGTGAGTGGCGGTTGGAACCAGCACTCACGACGGTTCCGGCAACGGTCGTGCGCGGGCCAACTCCAGCAGCGGCACGGCGGCCGCGGCGTCGGTGACCAGCGTCGATACCAGCCCGGACCGCAGTACGGCGTCCACCGCTTCGGCTTTGGGACGGCTGTACCCGATCGCGATCACCTCGGGCACCGCCATCAGCTCCTCGTGGCTGATCGCCAGCACGTGGTGCGCCAGCCCGGTGCCGAGCGAATTCCCGTCCGCGTCGAACAAGCGCGCGGCGACCTCGGCGGTCGCACCCCTGGCGGCGATGGCGGCGCGTTCGGCCTCGTCCAGCGCGTCGTACACAGTGGACTCGCCGGCCTCCCACGAGCCGATGCTGACCACCGCCTTGGTGAGTTTCCCGAACTGCGCGAACGTTTCCGCGATGCCCGGCTGGTGCCGCAGGATCTCGGTGGTCCGCCGGTCGGGCAGGACGAGCGGGCCGAAGATCGGGTAGGAATCGCCGCCGGACACCGACGTCACGCGGCTGACCGTCTCCACCGAACGGCCGCGCATGTCCATCCCCGCCTGCACCCCGCACAACTGCACGATCGGACAGCGCGGCAGGGTCCGGATCGCCTCGGTCATCGCGTTGACCGACCGCGCCCAGGACAGCCCGATGACGTCGTCGATGGTCGCGATCTCCTCCAGCAGCCGGGCGGCCAGCGCGCCGACCTGCTTCCGGACGATCTCTCGTGGTTCCTTCTCCGCCGCTCGTTCGAGCACGAGCACGCGGTCCAGCCGGTAGGCGCGGCGGATGTCGTCGGACAGTTCGACGTCGATCGGCGCGGGCAGGTCGAACTCGATCCGCACCAGCCCGCTGTCGCGCGCGGCGTCCAGCATCCGCGCGACCTTGAACCGGCTCATGCCGAACTCGTCGGCGATCTCCAGTTTCGAGGCGCCCTGCACGTAGAACCGCCTGGCCATGGTCGCCAGCAGCAGCGTCTCGGTCAGTGGCGGTGGCCCCTTTTTCCTGCTCACATGAGCAGGATAGCGCAAAAATGAGCTTTGCTGGTTGACGGATCCGCAGGCAGCAGCCTCTAATGCCTACGCATGTTACCTACGGCATAAGTCAATATCGCTCAAACGAGCATCTTGGAAGGTGATGACGCATGCGCGCCGCGATCGTGGACCGGCCCGGGGAGATCCGGGTCGGCGAGGTTCCCGATCCGAAGCCCGGGGAGCGCCAGGTCGTCGTGAAGGTGGGTGCCTGCGGGATCTGCGGCACGGACCTGCACATCGCCGACGGGCATTTCCCGCCGACCCCGTATCCCATCGTTCCCGGGCACGAGTTCGCCGGGGAGATCGTCGAACTCGGCGCGGACGTCCCCGCCGCGTGGAAGGTCGGCGACCGGGTCGCGGTCGACCCGTCGATCTACTGTGGATACTGCACTCCGTGCCGGTCCGGGCACGGCAACCTCTGCGCGAACTGGGCCGCCACCGGCGACACGGTCAACGGAGCCTTCGCCGAGTACGTCGCGGTGCCCGCCGACACCTGCCACCAGATGCCCGATTCGATGACCTGGGAGCAGGGCGCGCTGGTCGAACCCGTTTCCTGCGCGGTGCACGGCGTGCGCCGGATCGGTGTGGAGGCGGGCGAACGCTTCCTCGTGGTCGGCGCGGGCACGATGGGCCTGATCATGCAGCAGCTCCTGCTTCGCGCGGGCGCGCACGTGACGATGGTCGACCGCAACACCGCGCGGCTGCCCCGGGCGACCGACCTCGGTGCGGCCGCGGTGGCCTCCGATGTGTCCGAATTGGACGATGAACGCTTTGACGCCGCGGTGGATTGCACTGGCGCGGCACCGGCTATCGAGGCGGCTTTCAATGCGCTTCACCGCGGCGGCCGTCTGCTGGTGTTCGGGGTCGCCCCGGCTGAAGCGCGCGTGGCACTTTCGCCGTTCCGCATTTACAACGACGAAATCACCATCGTCGGTTCGATGGCCGTGTTGAACAGCTACGGCAATGCGCTCGATCTCGTCGCGAACGGCTACATCGACACCGACGCGCTGATCACCGATACTCTTCCGCTGGAGCAATACCCCGAGGCGCTGGCGAAGATGCGCAGCGGGTCCGGCCTCAAGATCCAGGTGCTGCCCGGAGGTGGTGGCGGTGCGTAAACTCCTGTGCCTCCTTGCCGCGACAGCGTTGTTGGTGACGGGATGCGCCGGAGCCGGGGCGCTCGGCACCGGCGGGCGGACACTGGTCGTCGCGATCGTGTCCAATCCGCAGATGAAGGACGCCATCTCGCTCAAGGGCGAGTTCGAAAAGGCCAACCCCGGGATCAAACTGAAGTTCGTGTCCCTGCCGGAAAACGAGGCACGGGCCAAGATCACCGCGTCCACCGCCACTCAGGGCGGCGAGTTCGACGTGGTGATGATCAGCAATTACGAAGCACCGCAATGGGCCGCCAACGGCTGGCTGGAAAACCTCGAACCGCACATGAAAGCGACGCCGGGGTACGACGAGGGCGACTTCATCCCGAGCATCCGGCAGTCGCTGTCGTACGAGAACCAGATGTACGCGGTGCCGTTCTACGGTGAATCGTCCTTTGTGGTCTATCGCAAGGACCTGTTCCAGAAGGCTGGGCTGAGCATGCCGCCGCATCCGACGTGGCAGCAGATCGCCGATTTCGCCGCGAAACTCGACGACAAACAGGCTGGCATCTCCGGGATCTGCTTGCGTGGCAAGCCTGGCTGGGGCGAGAGTCTCGCGCCATTCACCACGGTCGCGAACACCTTTGGCACGCAATGGTTCGACAAGGACTGGAACGCGAAGCTCACCAGCCCGGAGTTCACCCAGGCGGCCAACTTCTACGTGAACCTGCTGCGCGACCACGGCGAGGTCGGTGCCTCCAGTGCCGGGTTCACTGAATGCGGCACGAAGTACGCGCAGGGCAATGCCGCGATGTGGTACGACGCCACGTCGATGACCGGCACCACGGAAGACCCGAAGACCAGCCACGTCGGCGGCAAGAACGGGTACGTCGCCGCGCCGGTGGAGAAGACGCAGGCGAGCGGCTGGCTCTACACCTGGTCGCTGGGCATTCCGAAGGTCGGCAAGAACAAGGACGACGCCTGGAAGTTCATGGCGTGGATGACGAACAAGGACTACGCGAAGAAGATCGGCGAGACCTACGGCTGGAACCGGGTGCCGCCGGGCACGCGCAAGTCCACCTATGAAATCCCGCAGTACAAGGAAGCCGCGAAAGCCTACGCACAGCCCACTTTGGACGGTATCGCGGCGGCCAACCAGCAGAAGACGATGGTGCATCCGGTGCCGTATCCGGGCATCCAGTTCGTCGGGATCCCGGAGTTCCAGGACCTCGGCACCCGGGTGAGCCAGCAGCTGTCCGCCGCGATCGCCGGTCAGACCTCCGTCGCCGACGCGCTCGCGCAATCGCAGAAGTACGCGGAATCCGTCGGAAAGTCCTATCAGGAGGTGCAGAAATGAGCACCCTCTCCGTCCCCGCCGGAACCGCGCCGGCGACCGCACCGCCCGCTGCCAAGAAAGTGACCGGCTCGGCAGGCAAACGGCGGCTTCCGCTGCTGCCCGCGCTGATCTTCGTGATCGCGGTGACGCAGATTCCCTTCCTGCTCACCGTGTTCTACTCGTTCCAGTCGTGGAACCTGGTCCGGCCGGGTTCACGGCATTTCGTCGGCTTCCGCAACTACGTCGACGTCTTCACCGACACGACGTTCCTCGGCGCGCTGGTGAACACGGTGGTGCTCACCGTGGTGTGCGTGTTCCTCGCGCTGCTGCTCGGACTCGGGCTCGCCGTGTTGCTGGACCGGAAGTTCTTCGGCCGCGGCTTCGTCCGGACGCTGCTGATCACGCCGTTCCTGATCCTCCCGGCGGCCGGCGCGCTGCTGTGGAAGACCACGATGTTCGACCCGACGTTCGGGCTGCTGCATTTCGTGTTCGGGACGGACACTGATTGGCTTTCGCAGTTCCCGCTCGCCGCGGTGATGGCGCAGATCGTCTGGCAGTGGACGCCGTTCATGACGCTGCTGATTCTCGCCGGGCTGCAGAGCCAGTCGAAAGAGGTGCTGGAAGCGGCCTCTGTGGACGGTGCGAGCCGCTGGCGCACCTTCGTGTCGATCACGCTGCCGCACCTGTCACGGTTCCTGCAGTTGGCCACACTGCTCGGCGCGATCTACATCGTGAACAGCTTCGACGCGATTTTCCTGATGACGCAAGGCGGTCCGGGCACGGCCAGCACGAACCTGCCGTTCTACATCTACCAGCGCGCGTTCGAGGGCTTCGACATCGGCCAGTCGTCCGCGATGGGCGTCGTCGTGGTCATCCTGACGATGATCGTCGCGACCTTCGCGCTGCGGCTGATGTTCCGCGCGTTCTCCGTGGACGGAGGAGTCAAGTGAGCACCGCAACCGCCACCGCCTCGCCCGCCGCCACCGACACCGTGCCGCCCCCGCAGCGCAAGACCAAACGCCGCTACGGCCCGGGCGCGCTGACCGTCGCCACCTGGATCATCGCGATCCTGTTCGTTTTCCCGTTGCTGTGGATGATTCTCACCGCGTTCAAACAGGAAAACGACGCCTACACCGATCCGCCGAAGCTGTTCTTCACCCCGACGTTCGACCAGATCTCGAACGTCCTCAACAGCGGCTTCCTGCCGTACCTGGGAAACTCGGCGTTCGTCACGGTGGTTTCGACGCTGCTCGTGCTGCTGCTGGGAATTCCGGCCGCGTACGCGCTGTCGCTGGCCCCGGTGAAGGGCACGAAGAACGCGCTGAGCTTCTTCCTGTCGACCAAAATGCTGCCGATCGTCGCGGCGATCATCCCGCTTTACGTGATCTCGCAGAACACCAACCTGCTGGACACCGTGTGGGCGCTGATCATTCTGTACACCGCGATGAACCTGCCGCTCGCGATCTGGATGATGCGGTCGTTCTTCCTCGAGGTTCCCGGCGAAATGATCGAGGCGGCGCGGATCGACGGGGCGAATCTGCCGACGTTGCTGCGCAAGATCATCATGCCGGTGGTCGCGCCCGGGATCGCCGCGACCGCGCTGATCTGCGTGATCTTCTCGTGGACGGAGTTCTTCTACGCGGTCAACCTCACCGCCGCCCGGGCCGGCACGGTGCCGGTGTTCCTGGTCGGCTTCATCACCAGCGAGGGCCTGTACTGGGCTCAGCTGTCCGCCGCCGCGCTGCTGGCCTCGCTGCCGGTGATGATCGTGGGCTGGATCGCGCAGAACCACCTGGTGCGCGGGCTTTCCATGGGCGCTGTGAAGTAAGGGAGAACGCAGATGTCCGCTGAAGTGATCTACGACAAGGCATCGCGGGTTTATCCCGGCAACCCGGGCGTCCGCGCGGTCGACCAGCTGAGCCTCGAAGTGCCGGACGGTGAATTCCTCGTGCTGGTCGGACCGTCCGGTTCGGGAAAGTCCACCGCGCTGCGGATGCTCGCCGGGCTGGAGGACGTCAACGAGGGCACCATCCGGATCGGCGACCGCGACGTGACGGACCTGCCGCCGAAGGACCGTGACATCGCGATGGTGTTCCAGTCCTACGCGCTGTACCCGCACATGACGGTCGCCGACAACATGGGTTTCGCTTTGAAGCTACGCGGTTTCTCGGCGGCCGACATCAAGAAGCGGGTCGACGAAGCGGCCAAGATGCTTGACCTGTCTCGTTTCCTCGACCGCAAGCCGAAGGCGTTGTCCGGCGGGCAACGGCAGCGGGTAGCGATGGGCCGGGCGATTGTGCGCGAGCCGAGCGTGTTCCTGATGGACGAACCGCTGTCCAATTTGGACGCTAAGCTGCGGGTCGAAACGCGCGCCAACATCGCGAAACTGCAGCAACGCCTAGGCACGACGACTATCTACGTCACGCACGACCAGGTCGAGGCCATGACGATGGGCGACCGGGTGGCCGTGCTGAAGGACGGCGTGCTGCAGCAATGCGCTTCGCCGCGGTCGCTGTACGAGAAGCCGGAGAACTCGTTCGTGGCCGGGTTCATCGGGTCGCCGGCGATGAACCTGGCGACGCTGCCGCTGTCCGACGGCGGAGTGCGGCTGGGCGATCTGGTGGTGCCGCTGCCCACCGAGGTGCGGACGGCCGCGGCCGGGCTGTCGGAGGTCGTGTTCGGGGTCCGCCCGGAGTCGCTGCGCCTGGTCGGCGAGGCGGACGACGGCTTCGAGCTGGTGGTGGAGCTGGTCGAGGAACTGGGCGCGGACGCCTACCTGCACGGGAAGGTCGGCGACGACCGGTTCGTGGTCCGGGTGGACGGGCGGACGCCGCCGAGGATCGGCGACAACGTGCGCGTGGCGTTGCGCGGCGAGGGCGAGACGCATGCGTTCGACCCGAAGACGACGCTGCGGCTGGGCTGAGCCACCTAGCTCTCGCGGGGGAGGCACCTCCCCCTGGCGTCCGATCCGTTCCGCCGCGGTTCGGACGACGCTGGACGCATGACCTCGAAGCAAGCAAGTCCCCAGGCACAGCTGCGCAGATGGCCGGGTTTCGCAGCTGCTGCCTGGGGATTCTTGTTCGCGATACCCAGCTTCGTCTGGGCAACCGGCAACACCTTCGGCGCGCGATCGACCGTCTCGCCGTCGCTGGTGAAGCTCGCGGAAGACCGGGTGCCGTGGTTTGTGGCCGTCCTCGTGATCACCGGTCTGCTGAAACTCTTCGGCACCGTGATCGGAGTCAGCCTGACCCGGCCGCGCGGCCGGTGGCTCAGCCGCGCGATGGTGTTGTGCGGCGGTGGCGCGGCGATCCTGCTGACCTGGCACGGCGGGCTGTTCGTCGTGCAGGGAGTGCTGATCAAGACCGGGGTCGTCGCTGTCGACCCGGCGTTGTCCGACCTGGTCGGCTGGTACCTCTACCTGTGGGGGCCGTGGTTTATCGCTGGTGGTCTTGCGTTCGCTGGGGCGGTGGCGTGGTACGTCCGGGACCACCCTGGCCAAAGGACGTTGACGCGTTACGGAGTGGTGGGCGCGGTGGGTGCGTTGGCTCTGTCGGTGGCCGCGTTGGCTACTGGCATTGGGTGAGCACCCCGGCAAGAACAGTTCTCGCCATCTGCCGCACGGCCTCCTCGCTAGGCGCTTCCCCCGTACGATCCGCGAAGAGCAGATGCCCCGCCCCGATCAGCGTCGGAGCCAACGTCTGCACATCGGCATCCGGAGCGAGCCGACCGAGTTCTTTCTCCGCCGCAAGGTAATCCGCCAGCACCCTCGCCGCGTCTGTCGCCAGCGGAATCCCCGCCCCCGGCCGTGCCGTGCGGAGGCGGTGGCGGAGTTCGTCGCGGAAGGTGATCAGGGCGACGATCGACACCGCGACCGAGGAGAAGACCTCGGTGAGCACCTCGGCCACCGTTTCGACCACGTCGCCGGCTCCGGCCTGCAGGTCGTCCGCGCGGGCTTCGAGCCGGTGGATCCGGTCGAGCACCAGCGCGGCGAGGAACGCGTCGAAATCCTCGAAGTGCCGGTGCAGCACGCCCTTCGCGCAATCCGCCTCCGTAGTGACGGCGCGGCTGGTGAGGCCGCTCGGGCCGTCGCGGAGCAGGACGCGTTCGGCGGCGTCGAAAAGCTGGGCGCGCACGTCGCGGAGATGGATCCCAGTGGGCAACTCGACGGTCCTCTCTAGCCATAGTGGGCGCTTGCCCACTATGGTGGGCGCATGCCCACTTTACCTCGTCCAGAACCGCATCAGCACCGGAGCATGGCCGAGTCGTTCGGCGTCGATCCCGCGCGCTACGACCGGGCGCGCCCGCGTTACCCGGACGAACTGGTCGCCGCGCTCGTCAAAGCAAGCCCGGGGAAGGAATTTCTCGACGTCGGCTGCGGCACCGGCATCGAAGGGCGGCAGCTCCAGGACCACGGTGCCGTCGTGCTCGGCGTGGAGCCGGACGAGCGGATGGCGGAGTTCGCCCGGCGCGGCTTCGCCGTCGAAGTCGCGAAATTCGAGGAATGGGACCCGGCCGGGCGGACGTTCGACGCCCTCGTGTCCGGGCAGGCGTGGCACTGGGTCGACCCGGTCGCGGGAGCCGCGAAGGCCGCGCGGGTGCTCCGGCCGGGCGGGCGGTTCGCCGCGTTCTGGCACGTCTTCATGCCGCCGGAAGAAATTTCCCAAGCACTGGCGGACGCGCTGCGCCGCGCGATGCCGGACTCGCCGTTCAGCGGCAACTACCTGAAAAGCCCCAGCGCGGACGCCTATCAGCCGATGCTCGACAAGGCCGCGGACGGCCTGGCCGAGACCGGCGCATTCGCCGAAGCGGAGAACTGGCGTTATGAATGGACGCAGGACTACACGCGCGACGAGTGGTTGGATCTGCTCGCCACGCAGGGCGGCGTCACGGTGGCGACGCCGGAGCAGCGCGACCAGATCCTGGCCGAGGTCGGCCGCGCGATCGACGCTCGCGGCGGCCGCCTGACGACGAATTACTCGACCGCCGTGGTGACCGCCGTCCGCCTGCCGTCGTGAGCGGCAATCCCGGTTAGAACCCAATGCCGCGTGGCTTAAGCCGGCGCAGACGGTGCCGGGGGCGGGTTTGCGGTCCGTGAGGGGAACCCTGAGGGAATCTGATTCCCTCAGGGTTCCCCTCACGGACGTGAAGATACGGTCAGACGGGCATCAATCGGGCGTTGGTTCCCAGCATTGGGTTCTAACCGGCATCAGCACTCACGAGGCTCATTCCTCCAGTGAAAGCGCTTGGCTCGGGCAGATGTTCACGGCCTCGCGCGCCTTCTCGACCAGTTCGCCGTCCGGGGTGTCGTTGAGGACGATGACCGTGCCGTCGTCCTCGCTCTGGTCGAACAGCGCGGGCTCGGTGAGCACGCACTGGCCGGCGCCGACGCACTTGCCGGTGTCCGCGATGATCTTCATGATGTCCTCTTCCTGGCTTGTGGTGGGAGCACTCTGATCTCTACCAGGTCACCGGCAACTGGTACAGGCCAAAGATCGTGGCGTCCTTCTTCACCGGCAGCTCGTCGGCGGGGAGCATGCATGTGAGCGTCGGGACGCGGCGGAACAGCGTGTCGAACACGATCTGCAGTTCCATCCGCGCGAGGTTCTGGCCGAGGCACTGGTGCGGCCCGAACCCGAACGCGACGTGGTGGCGTGCCCCGCGTTCGAGGTCGAGCTTTTCCGGGCTCTCGAACACCTCCGGGTCCCAGTTCGCGGCGTAACCGAGCACGAGCACGCCCTCGCCGGCCTTGATCGTGACGCCGCCGATCTCCACGTCCTCGGTCGCCACGCGGGCGGTCGCGCCTTCGACGATCGTGAAGTAGCGCAGGAGTTCCTCGACCGCGAGGAGAGTCTTGCCGGGGTCGGCCTCGATCGTCGCGCGCTGCCCGGGGTTCTCCAGCAGCCCGATGGTGCCGAGCGAGATCATGTTCGCGGTGGTCTCGTGCCCTGCGACGAGCAGCAGGAACGCCAGCCCGATCATCGCGTCGTGGTCGTAGGTGCCTTCCTCGCGCCGCTTGACGATCTGCCTGCCGAGCAGGTCGTCGGACGGGGCCTTCTCCTTCGCCGCGACGAGGCCGCTCAGGTATTCGCGCAGCTCCGCGGAGGCCTTGATCCGGTCTTCGACGCTGGTGCTGCGCCGGATGAGCGCCATCGTGCGCTCTTGGAAGTAGTCGTGATCGGTGTACGGGACGCCGAGCAGCTCGCAGATCACCAGCGACGGCACCGGCAGCGACAGCTTTTCCACCAGGTCGGCCGGCTTCGGCCCGGCGAGCAGTTCGTCGATCAGGCCGTCGACGATCTCCTGGATCCGCGGCCGCATCGCCTCGACCCGCTTGACGGTGAACTCGCCGAGCACCGCCCGGCGGGCCTCGCCGTGCTCGGGCGCGTCCATCCCGATCATGGCCTTTTGCTTGGTGTTGGTGAGGATCGCGGCCCCGCCCTCGGCCAGGAACGGGAAGTTGGGCAGGAACCGGTCGGAGGAAAACCGCCGGTCGCCGAGGATCTGCCGGGCTTCCTCGTGCCGGGAGGCGACCCATGCCTCCTTGCCGCCGGGGATCCGCACCCGGGTGAGCGCGCTCTCCTCGCGCATCCGGACGTACTGCTCCGGCTGCGAAAAGGGGCAGGTGCGGGCGACCGGCATGTGGAGTTCTTCAGTGGCAGTCATCGTTTTCCCCCTTCACCAGGTCACCGGGAGGCAGTACAGCCCGAAGACGCCGGAATCGTGTTTGAACGGCAACTGGTCGACCGGTGCGGCGAGTTTCAGGGTCGGGATGCGGCGGAACAGCGTGTCGAACACGATCTGCAGTTCCATCCGCGCGAGGTTCTGGCCGAGGCACTGGTGCGCGCCGAAGCCGAACGCGACGTGGTGGCGGCCGCCGCGGGTGATGTCGAGCCGCTCGGGCTCCGGGAAGACGTCGGAGTCGAAGTTGGCCGCGTAGCTCAGGCCGAGCACGCCCTCGCCGGCCTTGATGGTGACGCCCGCGATGTCGACGTCCTCGAGCGCGACTCGGGAGGTGGCGAATTCCGCGATGGTGAAGTAGCGCAGCAATTCCTCGACGGCGTCGAGGGTCTTGCCCGGGTCTTCCTTGATCGCGGCGAGCGCGTCCGGGTTCTCCAGCAACGCGACGGTGCCGAGCGAAATCATGTTCGCGGTGGTCTCGTGCCCGGCGATGAGGAGCAGGAAGGCCAGCGACACGAGGTCGTCGCGCTCGTAGTTGCCCTCCTCGCGCTTCTTCGCGATCTGCCGGCTGAGCAAATCGTCCGCCGGTGCGGTTTCCTTCGCCGAAACCAGGTCGGACAGGTAGTTCTGCATCGCTTCGACTGACTTGCTGCGTTCTTCGACGCCTGTTTCGCGGTTGAGCAGGCGTGAGCTGTGCTTCTGGAAGAACTCGTGGTCGGAGTACGGAACGCCGAGCTGCTCGCAGATCACCAGCGACGGCACCGGAAGCGAGAGCGCGGACACCAGGTCGGCGGGCTTGTCGCCGGCCAGCATCGCGTCGAGGTGCTGGTCCACGATCTCCTGGATGCGCGGCTGCAACGCCTTCATCCGCTTGACGGTGAACTCGCCGACGACGCTGCGCCGGGCCGGGCCGTGCTCCGGCGCGTCCATCGCGATCAGCGACGGGCGCAGCCTCGCGCGGCGCTGCTGGCCGTCTTTGAACAGGATCGGGAAGCCGGGATTGAAGCGGTCCGAGCTGAACCGCGGGTCGTTCAGCATCGTCCGCAGGTCCTCGTGCCGGTTGAGCACCCAGGCGCGCTGGCCGGTGTGCTCGAGTTCGACGTAGTGCGCGCGAGCGTCGCGGAACCGGTCGTACTCCGGCGGCGGCGCGAACGGGCAGGTCCGCTTCATCGGGAATGCGGCCTGTTCAGGCTGGGTGCGGCTGGGCTGGGCGACTTCGGTCATCTGAACCCCCTGTGGTGGGTTTGCCCCGTTACGGAATGAATGTGGAGGATTACATTCCGGTTCACTGCCCAAGGTACCGAAGTGGAGGATCGTCGTCCACTAGCAACAGGGTGACAATTGCTGTCCAGCCCGCGTCGCGGGCACGTTTGCGCAGATGGACCGGCATGCGAGAATTCGCGCGAACCGGAAGAGGGAAGGCCGGGCTATGAGTGCAGACCCCGAGGCGCCGTTGCGGGCGGACGCCCAGCGCAACCGCGACCAGATCATCGCCGCGGCCCGTGTCATCTTCGCCAGCCATGGCCCCGAGGTCCCGATGGAGGAGATCGCGCGTGCGGCCGGCGTCGGCGTGGGCACCCTCTACCGGCGCTTCCCCGACCGCGACGCGCTCATCCGCGCGGTGGCGGTGGACAACTTCGCGGGCGTGCTGCACGACGCCAGGCGGCTGTCAGCGGAAGCGCCGACGGCGTGGGAAGCGTTGGTACAGCTGCTCTACCACGGCGCGGAACTTCAGCTGTCGATGCAGTTGTCGATGCTTTCGCAGCGGGCGCACGAAATTCTCAAGGACGACCCCGAGGTGGCGCACCTGCGTGAAGCGGTGCTGCTTGAGGTCGAAGGGCTGGTCGAGCGGGCGCAAGCCGAGGGGACGCTGCGCAAGGACGTGGGCGCGGGCGACGTCGCGGTGCTGTTCGCCCGCCTCATCCGGCAGCTGCCCGCGCACCGGTTGAAGTCGCCGGAAATGGCGACCGCCCGCAACATCGCGATCATGATCGACGGCCTGCGCGCCGGTCCGGCCACCCCGCTGCCGGGGCGGCCGATCTACAAGGAAGATCTGCTCTGACCCCTCTTTCGGACGCGGCGGGCGATCTTGGGTTGCTTTGGTGGGGGTGATCCCACAACGGGCCATCGCGGTGCGGGCGGGGACGTCTTATCTCGTGAAAGCCGGTGCGGAGCCGCCGGAACCACGAGAGGGGACGAATCATGAAGAACATCCGCCGAATCGCCATCGCCACCGCTGTCGCCGGGGGTGCCGCCGCGATCTTCGCCGGGACGGCCAGTGCCGCGACCGCTGACTCTTCGGCCTCTTCGCCGCTGCAGTGCACGGCGAACCAGTTCAGCACGAAGCTCGTCTACGGCGGGGCAGGCGCGGGCCAGCGCCAGGCCGCGCTGCAGTTCACCGCGAACCCCGGCGAGCGCTGCGTCCTGCCTGGCCAGGCGGACGTCGGCCTGGTCGGCGCGCACAACGTCCTGGTGAACAACGAAGCGCCCGCCGACGCCCCGCCGGTGCTGATCGCGAACGGTTCGTCGGCGTACGTGCCGCTGCACTGGACCGCGATCGGGGCCGACGACGAGCAGCAGACGCCGAACGCGGTGACCGTGACCGCTCCGGCCGCGTCCAACCCGCACGGGGACCCGATCGACCCGAACGTGACGGTGGACTGGACCTTCGGCGCGGTCGACGCCAACGCCGACAGCCACACCCTCGACGTCGGCGCGCTGACCGGTGGCGTCGCGCCCACGGCGTAACGGATTAGCCGGGCGGTGCGGTGCGGGTGAGGGAATCGAGGACCCGCAGCAGCACCGCCCGCGCTGCTTCGCCCTCGGCCGCGACTGTCCACAGTAGATCCGCGACCTCGTTGTACGGGTCGGCGTCGCTCGCGATGTGCTCGCCCTCCGGGGTTTCGACCATCGCGACGTCGTCGACGACCCAGAAGTCGGCGGTGACCGGATAGGGCAGGACGACGTCCGCGGGGATGATGCCGAAGCGGATGTTGGGGGTGCCGAGCAGCGCGAGCAGCTTGTGCACCTGCGCGACCATCACCTCGCGCGGCGCGTTTGGGTAGCGCAGCGCCGCCTCGGAGGTGAGCAGTTCGATGGTCCGGCCGGGTTCGTAGAGGATCTGCTGGCGCTGCATCCGCGCCCGGACCGCTTCGGTGATGTCCTGGCCGCCGCCGTGAACCCGGGCGTGCGCGAGCAGGGTATGCCGCGCGTACTCCGGAGTTTGCAGTAATCCGGAGACGATCCGGAGGTCAATCGCCCGAATCCGCATCGCGCGGGCCTCTCGGGCAATGGATTCCTCTTGCCGGGCCCGGTGTCCGTCGCGGACCTTGTCCTTCCAGCTGGCGTGCGCGTCGCGGACCTCGACCAGTTGCTCCCGCAGCTGCGCGGCCAGCTCCGGCGGCCCGCCGACGGCGGCGATCCAGGTGTCGAGATCGTCGTCGCCGACCGTCTGCCTGCCGTTCTCGATCTTGCTGACCTTGGGCGCGTTCCAGCCGATGGCCTTGGCGAAATCCTTCCCAGTCTCGTAGCCCGCGTCGACCCGGAGCCGGCGCAGGCGGTCGCCGAGTTCTGCCCGGCGTTTCTCGAAACTGGTAGGCACTCGCCCTCGCTATCGCATGCGGAATTCCTCGAACCCGATGGCATCTTCCCACACCTGGGGTCGAGTTTCGAGAAATCCGGGGCGTCTAGTGGGTCTGGATCGCCGGGATCCCTTGCCGTGCCCGCGCCGGACGCCGTGATCAGGCTTCCGGAGGAAAGAACTTGAGCAGGCCGACGGGGATTTCGACGGCCGTCTCGGTGTCCGGCATCCCGCGTTCGCGCAGCTGCCGCAACGCGTGGGCGTCGGTGACCCGGTAGCCCTGGACGACGTACGTGCCGCGATTGGTGCGGTATGCGTTGGGACAGTTGCCGCCGGCGCTGGTGGTGCCGAGGAACTCGAGGGCGAGAGCTTCTTCGGGCTGAGCGGGATGCAGGGTCATGCGGAGTCCTCCTGACGTGCTGGCGGCGCCTGTTCGGGACACGAGGCTGGCGAAATTTCGCCAATAACTCATGTTTGCAGAGAATTTCGCGAAAGGATAGGGCTTTCACGCGAAATGCTGAGTCCCGGCGGCCGTCCGGTCAGGCGAGTTCGGCGAGCGTCAGCGCCAGTGCGTCGACGAGGTGCGGGCGGGTGCCGGAGTAGACGTTGATCTGCGGCTCCCCGTCGCTTCCCGGGCTGACGTAACTCAGCACCCGGCCGCGCCCGGTGAGGTCGATCGCGGACAGCGGCGTGCTGTGCGTCCGGCTGCCGTCCTGCCCCCGGACGGCGACGTGCATCAGGTGCACCGCGTCGCGCCGGGCCCGCATGAGGTGCCGCAGCTCGTCCGCGCTGGCCGACGATTCGGCGAGCGGATCGGCGGCGGCGCTGTCGTAGTAGTCCTTGGGCACCTTGATCGGGCGCAGCTTCGCCGGATCGCACCGGGGCAGCAGATCGACCAGCGTGGCACCGATGTCGCGCGGCGAAACAGGTTCGAGCTGCACCGAACGGTTGTCCGTCACGAGCCGCACGGCCTCCCGCCCGGCGGCCGCGACGAGAATCGCCCCGTTGTCCCCGCGGCGATTGCCGAAATCGCTCCACGAGTACACCTCGCGCCGGGCCTCGGCGAGCAATTCGAGAGTGTCGCGCAGCCGCGGACTGGGCGCACCGCTCGCCGCGAGCCCGAACCGCGCCAGCAGCGCGTACGACTGGACCCGCAGCTTCTCGGCGAACTCGTCGGTCATGAACATCGGCGCGTGCTCGACCACGACGGGCGGATCGCCGAGTTTCTCCTGATTCCACACGGCGAGGAAAGCCAGCCGCGGCATCCGGACCGGTCTCTCGAGGATGGGCATGGCCGCGGCCCCTTAGCCGCCGATGGTCGGCGGCGTCGGAGGCAGGCCGGTGCGCGGATCCACGACGCGCTCGCCGTCCTCGTCGGTGAGGGTGAAGGCGGAGTCGTTGTCCAGGCCGTATTTGCGGTGGTGGTCTTTGGCCTCGTCGTCTTTGCCGCGGCTGGGGGTGATCCCGCCGATGCCGGGTGCGCCCCGGGAGCCTGGGGTGGCGCGGGGTGAAGCGTTGGCTGGGCGGGGTTGGTCGGTGCCTGGGCGGGCGGGTCGTCCGGTGGGTGTTTCGGCTTGGGGGTTGCGGGCTGTGCGGTTGTCTTTGCTGCCTTGGGGGTCGCCGGTGGTTCTTCCCTGTTCGGGGATCGTGCTGACGAATCCTGGCGGCCATGCGGTGTTGCCGCTCCGGGGTGTGGTGGATTCCCTTGGCGTCGCTGGATCAGGCGACGATGGCGGTGGGGTCCATCCGGAAGTCGTTGTCTGCTCGTCGGTTTTTGGTGCTGTGGTTGGGACGGATGCGTCGCTTGGCGCCCGGGTTGCGTGTGGTTCGGCTGCTGCGCTGGGGTTGTGCGGGGCGGGTGGTCCGCTCACCGGCGGTGCTGGTGACGGAATGTCCGGTGGGTGGCCTGGGTGTGGAGGTTCTGGGGAATGCGGGCTCGGTCTTCGCGGCTTCGGGCCGGGGGCGATCGGGCTGCCCGGTCCCGCCGGTCCGCTCGGCCCGCTTGGTCCGCTTGGTCCATTCGGTCCGCTCGGCCCGCCGAAATCGTCGAGCCGGCCGTAGTCGGTCTGGAGCTGCTGGCCGCCCGTGCGGGCGTGCTGGACGTAGGCCTGATACCGGTCGACGTTGTGCTGGGCCACCGCGTTGTAGTTGTTGATCTCCCGCTCCGCGTCGGTGTCCCACGGAGTCATCCGGTCGATGAAGGTCAACTGCGGCGGCTTGTCCGGCATCGGCTGCAGGGAGGTTTTCATGGCGTCGAACCCGTGCGCGACGTCGGACAGATTGGCTCCGTTGGTGGTGTAGATCGCGGCGGACACCGAGGTGATTTCCGCTAGGGCACGGATCCGCGTCTGCGCGGCGTCGGCGGCCCGGCCGGTCCAGGCGGATTCCAGGCCGGCGCTCATCCGGGAGACGAGGTCGCTGGCCTCGTGGTGCTGACTGGTGAGCTGGGCGGCCTGGTTGGCTCCCTCGTGCCAGACGGACGTGCCGGGGCCGGCGAGCACCTTCTGAGCCAGTTCGGGCGCGGGCATGGCCTCGGTGCCGGTGTTGCCTTGCAGTGCCACGGAATAGAACTTGCCGAGATCGTCGATGCGCTCGCCGATCCAGTGGCCGACACCCTCGGCGATCTCCAAGAAGCCCATCACGAACCTGCCCGCTGCCGAAGGTTGGTGACGACCATGTCGGCGACCCTGGCCGTCAGATCGCACGGGTCGGCCTTTCCTTCTTTGCCGCGACCGAGAGTCAATGCCGCGTCGAAGGTGTAGTCGTCCGCGATCCCGACGCTGACGTCGCAGGAATTATCGACGTCGGATCCGGTGTGGATCGAGAATGCGACTGCGGGGAATCCCTGGATCAAGGGAAGCGGCCGCCACGTGGTCGTCCTGGGTTTGGTGTTCTGGTAGACCGAACTGAGACCCTGGTGGGTGCGGATATCGTAGAAAATATTCAGTCCAGCGCCGGAGTCCGGATGGTTCCAGCGACAGGAAGGCCCGGTGGCCGGGATGTTTTCGGATTTGGGTGGATCTGTGGTGCCAAGGATTTCCTTGAGTTGCCCAGCGGTCAGTGCATTATGGCAGGGGTCTCCCGACAAGACCGACGACGGCAGGGCCTGGCCCACCTTCGGCGCTCCTCCGTAGGGCAGGGAAGCTGCGGCTGGCGATGGTGGCGAGGAGGCGGGCGGCGAGGGAGTGTTGCCACCCGAGCAGCCCGCGGCTGTGCCGAGTGTGCCCACGGCGACGAGCAGCCACGCTGGCGAGTGGCGGTTCATCCGGTGAAACCCGTCGGAGCGCCAGCGGCTTTCACGTCCGCGGCTGCGGTTTGCTCGGAACTTTCGGTGATCCCGAGTGCTTGCTCCAGCTTCCGGACCAACGCGTGCGTGTAGCCGCGCAGTTGGCCAAGGTGTTCCAGGCCTGCCCCGAACGCGCCGTCGCCGTTGATCAACCGCCCGTTGTAGTCGTTGCTTGCCGGTTCGTCCGCGGGTGGCGTCAGCTTGGTCAAATATGTCGCGCGGCTCTGCATTTCGTCGAACTGTACGAACGCCTGCTTGGCCAGGCGGAGCATGCTGTGGGCGTCGTCGCGGCTCATGGTGAAGCCTGGGCCGGGCGGGGAACCGGTGCCGTCGGTGATGGTGAAGTCTGGTAGCCAGTTCTTACCCGCGTCGGAGGCAGGCTGGTCCATGTCCTCGTCCTCCCCGAGACACGGTGGACATTTCGCGCAACGGGTGGTTCGACACCCCTCGGCGATATTCACCGTAGCTGACGGAGTACGGTTAGTCGTGGGGTCAGGCTGTATTTGTCGGAAATCTCCGAGCTGCTGGAGAAATTGCGCGAATTTGATTGTTTTCCCAGGTGTGAGCTGCGGGAAACTCTGAGTGGCAAATGGGGGTACGGGCTTGCTGAGCACGGTGTAATGCATGGTAGTCCCTTTAGGTTATTAGCCTCGTTTTAATGGCGTAACCTAAGCCGTCGGGCATTGTGTCTACCGTGCGGAAACAAAACCCGCTGATCGGGTTTAGCCCGATCAGCGGGTGTTGGTGCACCTGTGAGTTACACGCCCATCGGGTGCCAGACGGTTTTCGCTTCCAGGTACCGCCGCAGGCGGGACAGGTCTGGTTCGGCGGTCCAGTCCGGTTCCGCGTCCGGGACGGACAGGACTCGCTTCACCGTTCCGGCGGCTTCCTGGGCCAGGGTGACGCGGTCGGCGGGGGTGGCCCCGGTCGGGTCGAGTGCGTTGACGTCTCCGTGGGACGCCAGCCAGGGGCCGAGTTCCGCGGCGTGGCCGGTCAGGATGTTGGCGGTGCCGCCGGGGACGTCGGAGGTGGCCAGTACCTCGGACAGGGTGATGGCGGGCAGGGGGCGGTTCGCGCTGGAGACCAGGACCGCTGTGGAGCCGGTGGCAAGGACGGGGGCCAGGACGGTCACAAGCCCGAGCAAGGACGACTCTTGCGGCGCGAGGACTCCGACGACCCCGGTCGGCTCGGGCGTGGTGAAGGAGAAGTACGGGCCGGCTACCGGGTTGGCGGCGCCGAGGACCGAGGCGATCTTGTCGGTCCAGCCCGCGTACCACACCCAGCGGTCGATGGCGGCGTCCACAAGGGACTCGGCCTTCTTCGCGGGGACGCCTTCGCAGGCGGCCACCTCGGCGGCGAACTGGGCGCGGCGGCCTTCCATGACCTCGGCGACGCGGTAGAGCACCTGGCCGCGGTTGTAAGCAGTTGCCGACGACCAACCGGGGAAGGCCTTGCGGGCGGCGGACACCGCGTCGCGGAGGTCTTTGCGGGAGGCGTGGGCCGCGTTGGCCAGGAAGGCGCCCTGGGAATCGGTGACCGGGTAGACCCGGCCGGATTCCGAGCGGGGGAATTTGCCGCCGATATAGAGCTTGTAGGTTTTGGCGACGGAAATCCGGTCAGACATTGAGGTAGGCCTCCAAACCGGTGCGCCCGCCCTCGCGGCCGAAACCGGACTCCTGATAGCCGCCGAACGGGGCGGCGGGGTCGAAGCGGTTGAACGTATTGGCCCAGACAACGCCTGCCCGGAGCTGGTTCGCCATCCACAGAATGCGCGAACCCTTCTCAGTCCAGATGCCCGCGGACAGCCCGTACGGCGTGTTGTTCGCCTTCGCCACGGCCTCTTCCGGCGTGCGGAAGGTGAGGACCGACAGCACCGGGCCGAAGATCTCCTCACGGGCGATTCGCATGGACTGGTGCACTTCGGAGAACACCGTCGGCGCGAAGAAAAAGCCGCGGTCCGGCACCGGGCAGGGGCTGGTCCAGCGTTGCGCGCCTTCGGCGTCGCCGGATTCGACCAGGCCGCGGATTTTCGCCAGCTGCTCGGCCGAGTTGATCGCGCCGAGGTCGGTGTTCTTGTCCAGCGGATCGCCCATCCGCAGCGTCGACACCCGGTAGCGGAGCTTCTCCAGCACCTCCTCGGCCACCGATTCCTGCACCAGCAGCCGCGAGCCCGCGCAGCAGACGTGGCCCTGGTTGAAGAAGATCCCGTTGACGATCCCCTCCACCGCCTGGTCGAGCGGCGCGTCGTCGAACACCACGTTCGCCGCCTTGCCGCCCAGTTCCAGGGTCAGCTTCTTGCGGGTGCCCGCGACGGTGCGCTGGATCAGCTTGCCGACCTCGGTGGAGCCGGTGAACGCGATCTTGTCGATGTCCGGATGCTCCACAATGGACGCTCCGATGTCGCCAGCGCCCGGCAGGATGTTCACCACGCCCGGCGGCAGCTCCGCCTGCTGGCAGATCTCGGCGAACACCAGCGCGGTGAGCGGCGTGGTCTCGGCCGGCTTGAGCACCACGGTGTTGCCGGTGGCCAGTGCCGGCGCGATCTTCCACGCCAGCATCAGCAGCGGGAAGTTCCACGGGATCACCTGGCCCGCGACGCCGAGCGGCTTCGGGTCCGGGCCGTAGCCCGCGTAACCGAGCTTGTCCGCCCAGCCCGCGTGGTAGAAGAAATGCGCGGCCGCGGTGGGCACGTCGGAATCGCGCGACTCCTTGATCGGCTTCCCGTTGTCCAGCGTTTCCAGCACCGCCAGTTCGCGCGAGCGTTCCTGGATCAGCCGCGCGATGCGGAACAGGTACTTCGCCCGCTCGCTGCCGGGCATTTTCGACCAGACCGACGTGTACGCCTTGCGCGCGGCTTTCACCGCGGTGTCCACATCGGACGCCGACGCGGTGCCGACCTCGGCGAGGATCTCCTCGGTGGCCGGGTTGATCGTCTTGAGCGGCTCGCCGGAACCGTCGACGAACTCGCCGTTGATGAACGGCTTGTAGTGCTCTTTCAGATTGGCCAGTGCGCGCGATTCCGGCGCGGGCGCGTATTCGAAGATGCCCATGTCAGTCCACCGTCACGTAATCAGGGCCGCTGTAGTGGCCGTCCACCTGGGTGCGCCGCTGCAGCAGCAGGTCGTTGAGCAGGCTCGACGCACCGAACCGGAACAGCTCCGGCGTGAGCCACTGCTCGCCCGCGACCTCGTGCACGGCGACGAGGTACTTGATCGCGTCCTTCGTCGTCCGGATCCCGCCCGCGGGCTTGACCCCGCGCAGTTCGCCGGTGCGCTCGTGCCAGTCGTGCACGGCCTGCAGCATCACGTGCGTGACCGGCAGCGTCGCGGCGGGCGACACCTTGCCGGTGGACGTCTTGATGAAGTCCCCGCCGGCCAGCAGCGCGAGCCAGGACGCGCGGCGCACGTTGTCGTACGTCGCCAGCTCGCCCGTTTCGAGGATCACCTTCAGGTGCGCCGAACCGCAGGCGGCCTTGATCGCGCGGATCTCGTCGAACACCTCCAGGTACCGGCCTTCGAGGAAGGCGCCGCGGTCGATCACCATGTCGACCTCGTCCGCGCCCGCCTCGACCGCGAGCCGCGTGTCAGCCAGTTTCACCTCGCGGCTCGTGCGGCCCGCCGGGAATCCGGTGGCGACGCTCGCCACCCGCACCCCGCTGCCCGCGAGCGCTTCGACGGCCGTCTCCACCAGGTCCGGGTACACGCACACGGCCGCGACGCGCGGGCAGTCCTGCCGCTCGGGATCCGGCCGCATCGCCTTCGCGGCGAGTCCGCGGACCTTGCCGCGAGTGTCGGCTCCCTCGAGCGTGGTCAGGTCGACCATCGACACCGCGGTGTCGATCGCCCACCGCTTGGCTTCCTTTTTGATGCTCCGGGTCGCGAGCCCCGCCGCGCGCTGCTCGACGCCGACCTGGTCGACCCCGGGCAGCCCGTGCAGGAACCGCCGCAAGCTCGCTTCGTCGCGAGTGACGTCCGTCAGCGGCGACAGGGTTTCCGGCACCGCTGCCGGGCTGGTGGTAGCTGTCATACCGCTGAGTGTAAGTGCGCGACAGCAGGCGCCGGGGCGCTCACCGGAATCTGTGGACAGCTGGTCACCGGCTCGCAGTTGTCCACAGCGACGCCGGTGGGGCGGCGGTTTTTGTCGGTGCCGTGTGCAGCCGGGTTCAGGATTCGATCTGCGGCGCGTTCAGGTCCTTGGCCGGCTTGCGATACACGACTACGCCGCCCCAGAACCCGAGGCCGTTGATCGTCACCGTCGGGGCGGTCGGCGGCGCGGGCGGCGCGCCGGACTTGTCCTCCAGCTGGAACGCGCCCATGAAGCCGATGCCGGTGACGTTCACGTTGATGTCGTCGGGCACGGTGATCTCGATCCCGCCCATGATCGCGATGGCGGTGATCGTGCACGATTTCTCCGCGAACCGGGCCCGGCGCAGGTCGATCTCGGCCCCGCCCCAGAACGCGAACGTCGTGTGCTGCTGCGGCAGGACCCAGCTGCCCTTGCGCACGGCCCCGGACATCACGCCGATCGACACGGCGGAGCCGGGATGCCCGCCGACGCGGTTGTCCGGCAGCCCGAGCGCGCGGGTAGGAGCGGCCTGCAACGCGGCCGACGCGGTGGTGGCGACCGCGGCACTGCCGGGAAGGTCGGCGGTCACCGGCTTCAGATCGGCGAACGTTTTCGCGGCGTAGACGCTGGACAGCCGCTCTTCGAGTTCGTGAATCGTGATGCGGCCCTCGGACAGCGCCTGGTGCAGGACCTGCGCGACCTGCTCCCGGTCGGCGTCCGACACGCGCATCTGGTCAGGGCCCGGGGTGGCTGGGTCTTCACTCACCTGGGGCAGCCTAGTCCTGTCGGGTCGGCCTCGGGTCCATCTAACGGTGGATAGGGGGATCATGGCGTGATGGATGTTGCGTTGACGGGGACGCTCGTGCTTCCCGATGGGGTCGAGGTGCGGGGGCGCGGGCTGCGGCGGCCGATGCCGGAGGGGCCGGAGCCGGGGTTCGGGCTGTATTTGGGGTCTCGGCGGATGCGGGCCAAGTACGACGCGTCGTTGCGGTGGGAACGGCGGTGGGTGCGGTGGCCGGATTTCTCGTTGCCGCGGGATTGGGAGGGCGCTCGGCGGGAGATTGTGGGGGTGCGTGAGCGGGCGCTTGCGGGGGAGGCGGTGGAGGTGGCTTGTCTTGGCGGGGTGGGGCGGACTGGGACTGTGCTGGCTTGCCTCGTGACGTTGGGCGGGATGGGTCCGGGGGAAGCTGTGGCTTGGGTTCGGGAGAACCATCACGCTCGGGCGGTGGAGACGCCTTGGCAGCGGTGGTGGGTTGGGTGGTTTGCGCGGGGGCGGTAGGGGGTCTGCTCGTCGCCTGGCGGCGACATTGCGCCCGAGGGTTGTGGGGGCACCCCGAAGCCTGATTGTGATGACGGTCTGAGGGTGCTTGTCAAGGCGGGAAAGATGCCTTGACAAGCACCCTCAGACCGCATTTGGGCTTCGTATCGGGGTGCGGGGGTGGTGTGGGTGCGCTGGTGGGTTGGGTGCGTCGGCGGCGGTTTGGTGGGGGTGGGGCTTGCGCCCCAACGTGGCATTGGGTGCGTCGCATGCACCCAATGCCACATTGGGGCGCAACAGTGGCGGCGGGCGGCGAAGGTCTGTGAAGGACTCCTTGAGGGAATCTGAGTACGTGAAGGGGCCCCTCACGGACTCCGGTGACGGTGGCAGTGGTCGTGAGGGGAACCCTGGGGGAATCTGGGGCTGTGAGGGTTCCCCTCACGGAAGTAACGGGGCCCACGTGGCTTGGGGAACCGGCGGCGGGGCGGGAACTGGGCGGCTAAGTTGTGCGGCATGGATGTGCACGTCGTCGATCACCCGCTGGCTAAGGCTCGTCTCTCTACTATGCGGGACGCTCGGACGGATAGTGCTGCGTTTCGGGCCGCGCTGCATGAGTTGACTGTCATGCTGGTTTACGAAGCCACGCGGGACGCGCCGGTGCGGACTGAGCGCATTCATACTCCGGTTGCGCGTACTGATGCTTATCGGCTTGCCAGCCCGCCGTTGCTGGTGCCGGTTTTGCGGGCTGGGCTGGGTATGGCGGACCAGGCGCACAAGCTGATTCCGGATGCGCAGATGGGGTTTGTCGGGCTCGCGCGCGACGAGGAGACGCTCAAGCCGACTCCGTATCTCGAGTCGCTGCCCGAGTCGCTTGCGGATCGGCCGGTGCTGGTGCTTGATCCGATGCTCGCGACTGGGGGCTCGATGGAGTACACGATTCGGCTGCTGACCGATCGTGGGGCGACCGACGTGACGGCCATTTGTGCGCTTGCCGCGCCGGAGGGGCTTGCGCATTTGGAGCAGACTGGGCTGCCGGTCCGGGTGGTCACGTCGAGTATTGACGAGCGGCTCAATGATTCCGGGTTCATCGTGCCGGGGCTCGGGGACGCGGGGGACCGGCAGTACGGGGCTAGGTGAGCCAGCCGGAAGCGTTGGCGTGCAAGGCTTTTTCGTACGCGTCGGAAACGCTGAAGCCGTCCGGCAGGCGGCCGGACAGTTCCAGGGACACCAGGCCGTGCACGAAACCCCACAGGCTGACGGTGATCAGTTCGGGGGCGACGTCCTGGAATTGTCCGGACGCCACTGCGTTGCGGACCACTCCGGTCAGCGGGGCCAGGGTGGACTGGGCGACCTCGTCGGCTTCGGCGTTGGGTTCGAAACCCGGCACCGAGCGGCTGAACATGATCGCGTACAGGTGCGGGTCGGCTAGGGCGCTTTCGCGGTAGGCGATGCCCAGGCGCACGAGGTCGGTTACAGCGTCGCCAGTGAGGGGGACCGTCGCGAGGCGGGCTCCGAAGCGGCGGAAGCCTTCGACATACAGCGCGTTCACCAGGTCCGGTTTGCTGCCGAACAGCGAGTACACCGCGGTGGTCGACGTGCCGGAGTCGGCGGCCAGCTTGCGCAGCGACAGCGCCTTGGGGCCGTCGGCGGAGATCAGTTCGCCTGCCCGGTCCAGGAGCTTCAGCCGGAGGGTTTCGTCGTGGGTACGGGGGCGAGGCATGTACCCAGCGTAACGCAACAACGTTATAAAACGCGAGCGTGACCACCGGTTTCAGATTTGACCTGGAGTGCACTCCAGGTCGTACTGTCGAGCGCATGAGCTACTCGATAGCGGAAGCCGCACGACGTAGCGGCCTGTCGATCGACACCCTCCGGTACTACGAGCGGATCAAGCTGCTCGAACCGCCCGCCCGGGATTCGGCGGGGCGGCGCGCCTACTCCGACGAGGACCTGGGCTGGCTCGGCTTCCTCACGAAGCTGCGGCTCACCGGGATGCCGATCAAGAGCATGCGCGAGTACGCCTCGCTGCGCCGCCACGGGGTGGCCAGCGCGGGACGGCGCAAGGCGATCCTCGTGGAGCAGCGGCAGTCGGTCGCCGACCGGATCGCCGAACTGCAGGGGTGCCTCGACATTTTGGACTACAAGATCGCCAACTACGAGCAGATCGAGCGCAAGGCCTTCGGCGTCGCGCCCGAGATGGAGGGAATTTCCGCGTGATCGGTACGAGGAAGCTCGGCGCGCTGGAAGTCGGGGCACAGGGCCTCGGCTGCATGGGGATGAGCGCGGCCTACGGCGTGCGCGACGACGACGGCGAGGCTGTCGCCACCGTGCACCGGGCGCTGGAACTGGGGGTGACCCTGCTCGACACGGCCAACGTGTACGGCGCGGGGGAGAACGAGAAGCTCGTCGGCAAGGCGATCGCCGACCGTCGTGACCAGGTGGTTCTCGCGACGAAGTTCGGCATCGTGCACACCGACGAGGGCATGACCGCGCGCGGGGACGCCGCGTACGTGAAGCAGTGCTGCGACGAATCGCTGCAGCGGCTCGGGGTCGACCACATCGACCTCTACTACCAGCATCGCGTCGACCCGAGCGTTCCGATCGAGGAGACCTGGGGCGCGCTCGCCGACCTGGTGCAGGCCGGGAAGATCCGCTATGCCGGGATTTCCGAGGCAGGCGCGGAGACCATCCGCCGGGCGCACGCGGTGCATCCGGTCACCGCGCTGCAGAGCGAATGGTCGCTGTGGACGCGCGGGATCGAGGACGAGATCCTCGGCACCTGCCGGGAGCTCGGCGTCGGGATCGTGCCGTTCTCGCCGCTCGGACGCGGGTTCCTGACCGGCGCGGTCACCTCGCTGCGGGAACTGCCCGAGGACGACATGCGCCGCGGCCTGCCTCGGTTCGCCGAGGACAACTTCGACCGCAATCTGGCGATCGTCGAGGCGCTGCGCGCGCTGGCCGCGGACAAGGGCGTCACCGCTGGGCAGTTGGCGCTCGCCTGGGTGCAGTCCCAGGGGGCCGACGTCGTGCCGATCCCGGGCACGAAACGGCGGAAGTACCTGGAAGAGAACGTCGTCGCGGCCGAGCTGGCACTGTCCGAAGAGGACATCGCGGCGATCGAGAACGTCGCTCCGGCCGGTGCGGTCGCGGGCGAGCGGTACCCGGAGGCGCTCGCCCGCGTCACGGGCAAGTAGCCGCGCGACTCGGCTCCTGTAGTCGTCCGTGAAGGACTCCTTGAGGGAATCTGGTTCCCTCAAGGAGTCCTTCACGGACCTCTGAACCGCGTCCCAGGCGCCGGCGTCCCAGGGACCGGGTAGGTTCTGAGGGATTTCTGAGATCTTCCGACCACTCTGATCGCCGTCAGTTCAAGGCGACGCGGGAGGTCGGTGTCATGGCGGACGTGCTGGACTACCTGGTGGTCGGAGCCGGGCCGGCGGGATTGCAGCTCGGACGGCAGCTGGGCGGGGCCGGGCGCAGCTACCTGGTGCTGGAGCGGGGGTCCGTGCCGGCGGCGTTCTTCACGCGCTTTCCCCGGCACCGCACGCTCATCTCGGTCAACAAGAAGTACACCGGCTGGACCGACCCCGAGCTGAACCTCCGGGTCGACTGGAACTCGCTGCTCGACGACGGCCCCGATCCGCTCGTCTTCACCGACTACAGCGCCGAGATGTTCCCGCCGGCGGAAGCGTTCCTGAGCTACACCGCCGATTACGCGGCGAAGCACGAAATCAAAATCCGGTACGACACCGAGGTTACGCGAATTTCGCGGGCGGACGACGTCTTCACGGTCACCGCTGCGGACGGGGAAACGTTCCGCGCGCGCCGGCTGATCATGGCGACCGGGGTGACCAAACCGTATGTCCCGGACGTGCCGGGGATGGAGTTGGTCGACCAGTACGCCGATTACGACACCGAACCGGAGCAATTCATCAACCAGCGCGTTCTCGTGCTGGGCAAGGGAAACTCCGCGTTCGAGACTGCCGACAGCATCAACGCGTTCGCCGCGGTGCTGCATGTCGCCGGTCCGCGGCCGGTGAAACTCGCGTGGCGCACGCACTTCGTCGGACACCTCCGCGCGTTCAACGCTGGCGTGCTCGACATGTATCAACTGAAACTGCAGCACGCGATCCTCGACGGCGATGTCCGTGAGATCACCAAGGACGCGGACGGTTACCACGTCAAATTCGCCTTCGCCCGCGCTGACGAGCTGGTTAAGGAAATCCGCTACGACCGGGTCATCGCGGCGACCGGATTCCGGTTCGACGCCTCGATGTTCGACGAGACCTGCCGTCCGGAGCTGACGATCAACGACCGGTTCCCGGCACAGACGTCGTCGTGGGAATCGGTGAACGTACCGGGGCTTTACTTCGCCGGGACGATCACGCAGGCCCGCGATTTCAAGAAGGCCACCAGCGCGTTCATTCACGGCTACCGCTACGGCGTGCGCGCGCTTTCCAAGATCCTCGACGAGCGTTACCACGACACTAAATGGCCGAGCACGGTCGTGGTCAACAAAACCGCTGATCTGGTCGATGCGGTCATCAGCCGGATCAACCGTACTTCCGCGCTGTACCAGCAGTTCGGCTTCATGTCCGACGTCCTGGTGGTCGATGGCGACCAGGCCCGGTACTACGAGGAAGTCCCGGTCGACCGGTTCAAGGACACGCCGCTGGGACAGAGCGACGACGCCTTCGTGATCACCCTCGACTACGGGCCGGACCACGACAAAGTCGATCCGTTCGACTTCACCGTCACCCGTGCGAGCCAGGACGTCGCGAACGATTCCGGCGAGGGGCATTACCTGCACCCGATCGTCCGGCATTACCGGCGCGGCGAATTGGTCGCGACCCATCACGTCACCGAGAACCTCGAAAACGAGTGGAACCGCCCGGTGCACGTGGACGCGCTGACCGCCTTCTTCGCCAAGCAGCTCTGACATGCGCACGATCGCGGAGCTGGAAGCCATCGCGCGGGAACGGCTCGATCCAGCACACTACGACTATTACGCCGGCGGCGCGGGCGAGGAAGCCACCTTGCGCGCCAACGAAAGAGAATTCCACGACCGGGTGCTCGTGCCGCGAGTGCTGCGCGCGGTCGGCAAACACGAGCTGGCGGTGGAAATTGCCGGATCGCCGTTGTCGATGCCGATTCTGGTGTGCCCGACGGCTTTCCACCGGCTCGCGCATCCGGACGGAGAACTCGCGACCGCGCGAGCCACAGCTGAAGCGGGCACCGTTTTCGTGTGCAGCATGGCGTCGACGACGGCGGTCGAGGATGTCGCCAAGGTCGCCGACGTGCTGTGGTTCCAGCTGTATTTCCAATCAGACCGGAAATTCACCGAGGCGGTGCTCAACCGGGCGGAGAACGCGGGAGCACGCGCGTTGGTGGTAACGGTCGATTCCGCGGTGCGCGGACGACGGGAACGCGAATACCGCAACGCTTTCCACGATCTCCCGCCGGGGCTGGCCGCCGAGAACATGCGCGACGAGACCGGCCGCGTACGCGATATCGAAATGCCCGCCGACCTGACCTGGGAAGACCTGGACTGGCTGCGCGAGGTCACGAACATGCCGATGTTCCTCAAGGGCGTGGTGCATCCGGAGGACGCCCGGCGCGCGGTGGCGGCCGGAATCGACGGGATTTTCGTGTCCAATCACGGCGGCCGCCAGCTCGACGGCGAGATTTCGAGCCTGGCCGCACTGCCGGAAATAGCGTCCATTGTGGATGGCCGGGTGCCGCTGATCCTCGACGGCGGCGTGCGCAGCGGCGCGGACGTCGTCAAGGCACTCGCGCTCGGCGCGGACGCGGTCGGGGTCGGCAGGCCGGTGCTGTGGGGGCTCGCCGCGGCGGGTCAGGAAGGGGTCGCCGAGGTGCTGGAGCGGCTGCGCGAGGAAACGGACACCGCGCTCGCGCTCTGCGGGGCACGGAATCCCGGCGAGCTGACCGCGGACCTGGTCCGATGAAGCGGCTCGCGCTCGCCGGCGCGGCCGGGCTGGTGGCGACCCTGCCGAGGTGGCTGCCCGGCCGGGTGGTCGCGGTGCGGAACCGGATCTTCGCGCTGGTCAACGGGGACGAGGGCTATCCGGTGCCGGTCGAGGACTTCCGCCGGGTGTACGCCGATCCGGCGGCCGACGGGCGCAGCGAGGGCGCCGCGCTGTCCGACCTGTTCTGGTACTGGCTCGCGCCCGGACCGCAGGTGCACCAGGAACATCTGGAACCGGGCCCGCGCTACGACGAGGTCGCCAAAACCACCCGGAGCATCCTGGTCAAGTCCAAGGCCGAATCGCAGGCGCTGACCGAACGGGTCGCCGCGCGCGTGCTCGACCGGATCGAAACCGGTCCGGGACGGCTGCTCCGGCTGCGCGACGAGATGATGCCGATCTGGGCCGAGCTGTACTACGAGCTGGTGTTCGGGGAACCGTGCCCGCCGGAAGCGCGCGATCTGATCGTCGGGCACGCCGACGACGTCGTGTCCGCGTTGAAGTGCGTCCGCCCGCGCAACATGCGCCGCCGGGCCCGGCTCACCGCGTACCTGCGCCGCCGCCTCGACGACGTGCCGCATCCGCTGCCGTCCCGCCTCACCCGCGAGGAGCAGGCGTTCTACCTGCAGGGGACCTTCTTCAACACCGCGGTCGTGCAGATGTCCGAGGCGATGGCGCACCTGCTGATGGTGCTCGCCGAACATCCGCAGGTGCAGCGCAGGCTCGCGGAAAACCCGGACGACGACGAGTACTTCGACCGGGTGCTGGACGAATGCCTGCGCACGTACCCGTTGTTCGGCATCGCGCACCGCATCACCACTGGCGACATCGAACTGGCCGACCGGACCATCGACGCCGGCACCGTGCTGCTGTTCAGCTACCCGGACTTCCACCACGCCGGACTGGACCGTCCGGAGGAATTCGATCCGGAACGCTGGACTGGCTGCCCCGCACACCAGCAGCGGAATTTCCTGCCGTTCGGGGTCGCGCAAAACCGGCCGTGCCCGGCGCGCGGCCTGGCCCCGGTGACGATGCGGGTGGTCACCAGGGAGTTCCTGCGCCGGTTCACGCTCGCCACGAGCGCCGCGCACACCCGGTCGATCCCCAACCGCGGGCCGGTTTTCGCCACCCCGCGCGGATCGCGGCGAAATCCGCGTACCGCGCTGGCCTATCTGGCGGTGCGCGATCGCTGGGAAGACGTGTGGCGCAGCCTCGCGCAGCTGGTGTTCGGCACCTACATGGTTCTCGACGCGCGACGGCTTCGGTTGTGTACCAAGCACTTCCAAGGAGGAACTCGATGAGTGCCGTAGAAGCCGCGCCCGCGTTTTTCCTGGCGGCAGTGGTGATCCTGGTGGCCTGCCGGGCGGTGAACGCGCTCGCCGTGCGGCTCGGGCAACCGCCGGTGGTCGGCGAGATGGTGACCGGCGTGCTGCTGGGCCCGTCGCTGCTCGGCCTGGTGCTGCCGGGCGTGCAGGAATGGCTGTTCCCGGACTCGGTGCGGACGCTGCTGTACCTCGGCGGCCAGATCGGGCTCGTCATCTACATGTTCGGCGCGGGCTACGAATTCCGGCTGAGCGCGTTGAAGGAAGGCCGGAAAACCGTCGCGGCGGTGTCGGCCGCGGGCACGCTCGTCCCGCTCGCGCTCGGCGTCGGGGTGAGCGTGCTCGGCGCGAGCTGGGCCGGAATCCTGAAGCCAGGGGTGTCGCCGGTGGTGTCCGCGGCGTTCGTCGCGGTGGCGCTCGCCATCACCGCGTTCCCGATGATGGCCCGGATCATCACCGAACGCGGCCTCGGCAATACGAGGTTCGGTTCGCTGGCGCTCGCCTGCGGTGCTCTCGACGACGTCCTCGCCTGGATCCTGCTCGCCCTCGTCCTCGGCATGCACGCCGGTTCGGCGGGCCCGATCGCGACGGCCATCGGCGGCGGGGTGCTGTTCGTGCTGCTGGTGTGGCTGGTGGTCCGCCGGGTCGTCGCGCGGGTGATGGACAACCCGCGGGTGTCGCTGGACCAGCGGATGCTCGTCACCGCCATGTTCCTGTTCGGGGCCGCGTGGTTCACCGACATCATCGGCCTGTACGCGGTGTTCGGCGCGTTCATGCTCGGGCTCGTGTTCCCGCGCGGCGAGGCGTCCGACGCGGTGCTCGGGCGGATCATGCCGATCGGCCGGGTCGTGTTCCTGCCGCTGTTTTTCACCTATTCCGGCCTCAACACGCGCTTCGCGCTGCTCGCCGACCCGAAGCTGCTGCTGTTCGCGGTGATCTGCATCCTGGTCGCGGTGATCGGCAAACTCGGCGCTTCGTGGGGTGCGGCACGGCTGACCGGCGAACCGCAGCCGATCGCGCTGCGGATCGGCGTACTGGTGAACGCGCGCGGATTGATGCAATTGGTGGCGTTGAACGTTGGGCTGTCCGCCGGAATCGTTTCGCCCGCCTTGTTCACCGTCCTGGTGCTCGTCGCGCTCGTCACCACGATCATGACCTCGCCGGTGCTCGGCTGGCTGGACCGGCGCGACGCCCGCCGGTACGCCGGCGGGGAAATGCCCGAATTTCTCCTGACTGGACGAAGCTGAACGATTGCCTACGAAAGTCGAGGGTCGGATGGCCGGATCACTGCGAGTATGGACCCGTGCACGATGAGGCAGAGACCCCGGCGGCTTCCCGGGTGCTCCTGGTCGAGGACGATCGAGACCTCGCCGGGATGCTCGTCGAGTTGCTCACCGGAGAAGGTTACGAGACCGAAGTGGCCCACGACGGCCAGCGCGGCCTGCACCTCGGGCTCACTGGCAGGCACGCGGTGGTGATCCTCGACCGGCGGCTCCCGGTGGTCGACGGGCTTTCGGTGCTGGCCCAGCTGCGCCGCCGGGCGGTGCCCGCGCGGGTGCTGGTGCTTTCCGCGCTCGGCGAGCTGGCCGACCGGGTGCACGGCCTCGACACCGGGGCCGACGACTACCTGGTGAAACCGTTCGAGACTGACGAGCTGCTCGCCCGGGTGCGCGCGTTGTGCCGCCGCGACGAGGAGCACGCCGAATCCCTTCCGCTCGGCGCGGCGGCGCTGGACCTGCAACGGCACGAGGTCGTGCTGCCGCGCGGCGAACGGGTGACGCTGTCCGGGCGCGAGTTCGAGCTGTTGCGCACGCTTGCCCAGCGGCCCAAGGCCATCCACCCGAGGGCGTCGCTGCGCGCGGGGGTGTTCACCGAGTCCGCCGCCGAGTCCATTGTGGACACCTATGTGTACTACCTGCGGCGGAAGCTGGGACGAGGCGTGGTGAAGACGGTGCACGGCCTTGGCTACCAGATCGGGGCGGTGTGACCACCGTCGTCGCCCCCGAATCGCGTGCGCTGCGGCGGGCGCGGCGGACGATCGCGGGCCAGATCGCCGTGGTGATCACGATGGTCGTGCTCATCGCTGGCGGGATCGCGTACTGGGTGCTGCTGCGCGGACAGGCCGCGGAGACCGAGCGGCAGCTGCAATTCGCGCTGAGCCACGGGCTTTCCGCGACCCCGCCCGGGTGCACCTACCTGGTGACGCCCGAGGGGCACGCGCCCGCCGGGCGGCTGCCGTTCACCCTCCCGCCCGCGTCGCCGGTGCCGCACCCCGGCGACGTGGTCACTGAGGAACGCGTGCTCGACGGCGCGACGTACACCGTCCGCACGGAGAACCGCGACGGCCAGACCTGGCAGGCGTACTTCAACCAGCACTACCTGATCTCCGACCGGCAGCACCTGCTGCTGGGGCTCGGGGTGGCCGAGCTGGTGGTGCTGATCGCGTCGGTGATCAGCGGGTATCTGCTGGCCGGACGGGCGATCCGGCCGCTGGGCGAGGCGTTGCGCCGGCAACGGACGTTCGTCGCCGACGCGTCCCACGAGCTGCGCGCGCCGTTGACCCGGCTGCACACCCGCACCCAGCTGCTGGCCCGGCGCGGCGGCGCGGGACCGGCCGATCTGGAAACCCTGGTCTCGGGCACCCGGGAGCTGGGCGCGGTGGTCGACGATCTGCTGTTGTCCGCACAGGCTTGCGCCGAACGGCCGCAGCTGGAGCCGGTGCAGCTGGCGGTGCTGGCGGAACAGGTGGTGGCGGCGGAATCGGTGCGCGCCAGCGACCGGCGGGTGGACCTGAAGCTGAGTCGTTCGCCGGGGCTGGAGGACGTCGTGCCGGGCGTGCCGACGGCGTTGCGGCGGGTGTTGTCCGCCTTGCTGGACAACGCGATCGGGCACACGCCGCCGGGCGGGTCGATCGAGGTGATCCTCGCCAATCCGGACGCGCGGCACGTCGAACTGCGCGTGTGCGACACCGGAATGGGCTTTCCGCAGCACGAGGCGGAACGGCTTTTCGAGCGGTTCGCGCACGGGGCACACGGCGAGGGACGGCGGTTCGGGCTGGGGCTGGCGTTGGTGCAGGAAGTCGTTGCCGGGCACGGCGGGACGATCGCCGCGGCGGGGAAACCTGGTGCCGGCGCGACGTTCACGCTGCGCTTCCAACGGGCTTGAGCTTGCGTCAGTCGGTGAGGGTGTCGGTCGGCAGCAACGCCCGCAGCCGCCGGGTCGTTGCCTCGTACTCGACGTAGGCGCGTGAGTTTTCCGGTCCGCCGGCGGCGAGATATTCGTCGTGCGCCAGCGCCTGTTCCGCGATCACCGACGCCAGCTGAACCAGGAAACGGGCCGAACGCTCGGAGCGCTCCGCCATCTCGGCGGAGCCGGGTAGCCCACGCTCGGCGAACCCTTCGAAAACCGCGGTGTTCTCGCGCTGCTTCTCGGCTAGCAAGCGGCAGGTCGCCGATTGCTGGCGGAGCTGGTCGGCATACGGCAACGCGACATCCCCGGGCTGGCTCACGCCCGACATCATGCCTGCTTTCCGCCGCCGATACCGACCAGCTCGGGCTGGCTAGAACACCACGACCGTGAACACGGTGGAGACCGCCGCGGTGAACAGGGTGGATTCGGGGTGGAAGACGCGCAGCGTCAAGCTCCCGGACACGCTCAGCCGGACGCCGAGGTTGAAGTCGCCCGGCGAGCACAGGGTGGAAGCCAGGTTCACCCACACCCCGGCTTGGGTTTGCTGCTGCAGGTACAGGAACCCGCCGTCGTCGCCGCGGCCAGCCGGGCCGGTCGCCACGTGCCCGTGGATCCGGAGCTGCTCTCCCTTGTGCACCTTGGCCTTGACCGGTCCGGCCTTGATGTGCACCGGTGTCTTCTTCCCGGCCAGCTGATGCGCGGCGGACTGCGGGACCGCCGCCTGCGCGGGCAGCGGCGCCAGGCACAGGCCGCCGAGGACGAGGGACAAGGCGAGACCGGCCGCTCGGCCGGGCCGCCGCATCGAGGTCGTAGTCATCGGCCCAGCGCAGTGCATCGGCGGTCGTCCCGCTTCCCCGTTCCCTCGACCGTCGGGGGACAGGCACCGGCAAGAGGGACGGCGTGAAGCTTCGTGACAGTGTTTTAAAACAGTGTTACTGTTGCCGTCGCACCCCGAGGAGGCGACCATGCACGGCCCAGTCCAGTTGTTCACCGTCATCGCGCTCGTATCGCTGCCGACCGTCATGTACGGCGGCTACGCGCTGAGCGGCGTCCTGCGCCGCGGCGATCTCACTGAGAAGCAGCGCGGGCTGTTCCGCGCCGGGCACGCGCACGCCGGTGTGCTGCTCGTCCTCACGCTCGCCGCGCTGCAGCTCGTCCAGCACGGCGGACTCGGCGACACCGTGCGCTGGATCGCCTGCTTCCTGCTGCTGTTCGGCGTGCTCGCGCAGTCCGGCGGGTTCTTCCTCGCGATGCTGCGCACCCGGCTCGGCATGGGCGTTACCACCGGTGGCGCGGTGCTGCTCGGCGCGGCCATGCTGCTCACCGCGTACGGCATCGCGTTCCCCTGACGAAATCGCTGGCGCCGGGTCGTTAAGCTGGATGACGTGCCTGAATACCTGTCGACCGCGCCTGTCAAGGGGACCCGAGACTTCCTCCCCGCCGAAATGTCCGTCCGTACGCAGGTGTTCGGCCATCTCTACGACGTGCTGGAGCGCTACGGCTACCTCCGCTACGACGGCCCGGTCCTGGAGCAGGCGGAGGTCTACGAGCGGAAGTCCGGCCAGGAGATCGCCGACCAGCAGCTGTACACGCTCACCACGCGCGGCGGCGAACGGCTCGCGCTGCGCCCGGAGATGACGCCGTCGGTGGCCAGGATGATCGCCGGCCACGCGAAATCGCTGTCGTTCCCGGTGCGCTGGTACAGCCACCCGAACTGCCACCGCTACGAGCGCCCGCAGCGCGGCCGCGTGCGCGAGCACTGGCAGATCAACGCGGACATCTTCGGTTCGGAAAGCGCGAACTGCGAGATCGAGATGTTCGAGCTGATCCACGACCTGATGGGCGCGGTCGGCGCGACCCCGGACATGTTCGCGGTGCGGGTCAACGACCGGAACCTGCTGTCGTCGGCGCTGACCGACGTCGCCGGGATCTCGCCGGACCACCTGCCGCAGGTGTTCGCGCTCGTCGACCGGTGGGAGAAGACCTCGGCCGAGGACCACGCGGCGAGCGCCGCCGAGATCGGCTTGTCGGACAAGCAGTTCGCGAAGCTCACCGAGACGCTCAGTGCCGGTCCGGCGCTGCTCGACGAGCTGCCCGCCGAGGTCAAGGCGGAGTCGAACCTGGTCAAGGTGCTCGCCAGCAGCGCGGCGAGCCTGGTCCGGTACGAGCCGCTGATCGTGCGCGGGCTGGCGTACTACACGTCGACCGTGTTCGAGGTCTTCGACACCTCGCCGCAGAACCGCCGAGCGCTGTTCGGCGGCGGCCGGTACAGCAACCTCGCCTCGATGTTCACCAAGGAGCAGATCTCCGGCATCGGGTTCGGCATGGGCGACGTGACGCTGATGGACTTCCTCGACACGCACGGCCTCGTGCCGCAGCCGCGCAGCGAGGTCGACGTCACGGTCATCCCGGTCGCCGAGGACCTTGCCGACCCGGCCCGCGAGGTCGCGACGACGCTGCGGAAGGCGGGGCTGCGCACCTCGACCCCGCTGGAACTGCGCAAACTGGGCAAGGAGCTCACCCGCGCGGACAAGGCGGGCGCGATCGCGGTCGTCATCGTGGGCGAGGAGGACTGGGCCGAAGGCATGGTGACCGTGCGGAGCCTGGCCACCCGGGAGCAGCAGCGGGTCACGCTGGCCGACGTGCCGGCGACGGTGCGGGCGATGGTCTCGCCCGCCTGATTTTTCCCAGGGCGGGCATCGGTCGGCGGACCGGTGCCCGCCCCTCGTTTATCCGGCGGCTGGTGGATCCGGTGCGATTTCGGCACTCCCGGGCGCGGGTCGCTGAGGGAATCAGCCGACGTCCATGTTGCTCCACAATGGACACTCAAGGCCGGTTCGCGTTCCCGGCTCCGGGGCACCGGGGGCCCGTTCGCCGGGACGGTGTGCAACTGCGGATCCGCGTTCTTCCGGCGCGGCGGGCCTGGTCGGCGCCCTGGGAGTCGAACCGGGCACGCTTGGTTGTCATCGCAGGGTCGTCATGATCGGTTCTTTGTAGTACTCTTGCGTAGTCGAGGTCGATCGCCTTCGTTGCGAACCCTTGACTTGGCCTGTTGCCGGAGGTCGACCCCCAGGGCTTCCGGTGACAGGCCTCTTACTTTTCCCGGGAAGGGTTTCCGCCCCGCTCACCGGAGTAAGGCCTGCTCACATGAGCGTCGCGGCAAGCGTTCCGCCGAGTTCGGTCACCGCTTCCAGCGCGGCCTTGTCCGGCTCGCCCATCACGAGCACCGGTTCGGCCACCCGGGTCCAGCCGAGCCCGGTGGTGATCGCGTCGAGTTGCCGCACGGTTCCGGACGTGTCGTTGTTGCCGTGCACGTAAGCCCCGAACGGGCGGCCTTTCGTCGCGTCCAGGCACGGGTAGTACACGGTGTCGAAGAAGTGTTTCAGCGCACCGCTCATGCTGCCGAGGTTCGCCGGCGTGCCCAGCAGGTAACCGTCCGCGGCCAGCACGTCGGCCACCGTCGCACCGAGCGCGGGACGGCGGACGACCTCGACGCCTTCGATATCCGGATGTTTCGCGCCGGCGAGCGCGGCCTCGAACATCGCCTGCATCGACGGCGACGGCGTGTGGTGCACGATCAGCAACGTGGACATGGTCCTCCCGTCAGCGCAGCAGCGCGGTGATCTCCGCGCGGACCGCGTCGAGCCGTTCCGTCGCGCCGCGCCGGGCATCGGCCAGTTCGCCGGTCACCGGAGCCACCACTTGCAGGTACGCCTTCAGTTTCGGTTCGGTGCCGGACGGCCGCACGACGACCCGCACGCCGTCGCCGCTCAGCCGCAGCACGTCGGCGTCCGGCAGGAGGTCTTCGAGCGTCACCGGCACCCCGCCGAGCGTGGCGGGCGGGTTCGCGCGCAGTGCGGCCATGAGCCGTCCGCGCACGGAAAGATCGGTGACCCGCAACGACACTTGATCGGTCAGGTGCACGCCGTGCCGGGTCGCGATGTCGTCGAGGACGTCCAGCGCCGTGCGGCCTTCGGCCTTGAGCGTGGCGGCCAGGTCGGCACCGGCGACCGCGGCGGCGATGCCGTCCTTGTCGCGAACAAAGCTCGGGTTCACGCACAGCCCGAGCGCCTCCTCGTACGCGAACACCAACCCCTCGCCGGCGCGGACCAGCCACTTGAACCCGGTGAGCGTTTCCGCGTAGCGCGCGCCTTTTTCCTTCGCCACTTCGCCGAGCAGCGACGAGGACACGATGGTGGTGGCCACCAACGGGTCTGGATTGTCCGTTGTGGACAGAACGTGCGCCCCGAGCAGGACGCCGGTCTCGTCGCCGCGCAGCATCCGCCAGCCGTCCGGGCCGCGGACGCCGAGCGCGCACCGGTCGGCGTCCGGGTCGAGCGCCACCGCCAGGTCCGCGTCCACTTCGGACGCCAGCGCCAGCAGGAGGTCGGTCGCGCCGGGCTCCTCGGGGTTCGGGAACGAGACGGTGGGGAAGTCGGCGTCCGGTTCGGACTGCGCGGAAACCAGGTGCACGTCGGTGAATCCGGCGCGAGACAGCGCGGCCCGCAACGTTTCCGCGCCGACGCCGTGCAGCGCGGTCGCGGCGATCCGCAGCTCGCGCGTCGTGCCGTGCGGCAGCGCGCCGACCGCCGCGAGGTACGCCTCGCGCGGGTCGACGACCTCGGCGCCGGGCGTGCGCGGAATGCTGCGCGCGGCCGGTGCGGTCTGGATCGCGCGCTCGATTTCGCCGTCGGACGGCGGCACGATCTGGCCGCCGGTGGCGTCGTAAAGCTTGTATCCGTTGTCCGCGGGCGGGTTGTGCGACGCGGTGATCTGGATCCCGGCGACCGCTCCGTAATGCAGCACCGAGAACGCCAGCACCGGCGTCGGCAACGGTTGTGGCAGCACCTTCACCGCGAACCCGGCGGCGGTGAGCACTTCGGCCGCCGCGGTGGCGAACTCTTCCGAACCGTGCCGTGCGTCCCGGCCGACCACGACCACGCCGCCCGCGTGCCCGTGCGCGGCGAGCCACGCGGCGACGCCCGCGGTGGTCCGCGTGACGACCGCGACGTTCATCCCGTTCGGACCCGCGCGCACCGGACCGCGCAGCCCCGCGGTGCCGAACTCCAGCGGTCCGGCCATCCGGTCGGCGATCTCCTCGACCGCGCCGGGCACCTTGCCGATCGCGCGGGCGAGCGCGGCGGTCAACTCCTCGCGCGCGGCCGGATCCGGGTCGTCGGTGATCCAGCGGTAGACGGAATCGCGGAGGCGGGAATCGAGGCTGTCGGACACCCTGGCCAGCTTACGCGGATCCGGAAAGAAGTTGATCGCCGACGATAGGCTGGCTTCGTGCGCATTCTTTTCACTTCCCTCGCGTCGTACGGTCACCTTTATCCGTTGCTGCCGCTGGCCACCGCCGCGCGCGACGCGGGCCACGACGTGGTCTACGCGACCGCCCCGGACTCCCATCCGACCCTGGAGAAGGCGGGCCTGGAGAGCGTCGCCGCCGGAATGACGCTGCAGGAGGTCTTCGGCGAGCTGTTCGCCGGAGACGCCCGCGGCCGCCACGAGATCCCGGAAGCCGAGCTGAACCAGGCGATCGGCAAGGGGTTCGGGCGGCTGCTGCCCACCCGGTTCATGACCGATCTCGAACCGGTGATCGCCGAGCGGAAACCGGACCTGGTGGTGTACGAAATGGGCAATCCGGGCGGGATGTTCGCCGCCCACCGCGCGGGGATTCCCGCGATCGGACACGGATTCGGCCGGGTGTCCACCGGCGGTCCGATGGAGCACATCAGCAAGCAGATCGACGCGTTCGCCGCCGAACTCGGGCTCGACGGCGACAGCGGGGTCTTCTGGGGCCGCCCGTTCGTGGACATCTGCCCGCCGTCGGTGCAGGCGCCGGAGTTCGTCGCCAGGGCACAGCGCTTGCCGCTGCGCCCGGTCGGCTGGAGCGAACCGGGCGAGCTGCCGTCCGGCGTCGAAGGCCGCGACCGCAGCCGCCCGCTGGCGTACTTGACGCTCGGCACCACCGGAGCCAGCCAGGCGCACCTGCTGACCGCGGCGTTGCAGGGGCTGGCCTCGCTCGACCTTGACGTGCTGGTGGCCACTGGCCCGGCCGTCGACGTCGCCGCGCTCGGCGAGGTGCCGGCCAATGTGCAGCTGGAGGCGTGGGTGCCGCAGTCGGAACTGCTGCCGCACGTCGACCTCGTGGTGCACCACGGCGGAAGCGGCACCACCCTGGGCGCGTTCGCGGCGGGAGTGCCGCAGCTGGTGCTGCCGCAGGGCGCGGACCAGTTCACCAACGCCGACGCGGTGATCGAAGCCGGCGCGGGCGCGAAGCTGCTCGGCGACGAACTGACGGCGGACGCGGTCCGCGAAGCCTCCGCCCGGTTGCTGACCGACAGCGCGGTGGCGGACGCCGTGCGCGGGCTGGCGGAAGAGGTGGCGGGGATGCCTTCGCCGCAGGAAGTGGTCGCTCAGCTGTCGCAGTACGCCTGAGCTGCTTGCGCCCCAATGTGGCATTGGGTGCGTTAGATGCACCGAACGCCACATTGGGTGCGTTGAGCGAGCCTGCGGCGCGCAGCGCCTCCGTTGAGGGTGGTGGCGGGGGCATGGATGGAGCACCCAATGCCACATTGGGGCGCTCGCCGGGCTCAGGCGCGGGTGACGAGTTCCTTCAGCAGCGACCCCATCCGCGTAGCCGACTGCCGCCCCGCCTCCAGGACTTCCTCGTGGTTCAGCGGTTCGCCGGTCATGCCCGCGGCCAGGTTCGTGACCAGCGACAGCCCGAACACCTCGAGCCCGGCCGCGCGGGCGGCGATCGCCTCCAGCACGGTCGACATGCCGACCAGGTCCGCGCCGAGGGTGCGCAGCATCCGGATCTCGGCGGGCGTTTCGAAGTGCGGTCCGGGCAGGCCCGCGTACACGCCCTCCTCCAGCGAACCGTCGATCTCCCGCGCCAGGTCGCGCAGCCGCGCGGCGTACAGGTCGGTGAGGTCGACGAAGTTCGCGCCGACGATCGGGGAGCGCGCGGTCAGGTTGAGGTGGTCGGAGATCAGCACCGGCTGCCCGACGCTCATCCCCGCGCGCAGCCCGCCCGCCGCGTTGGTGAGCAGCACCGTCCGCGCGCCCGCCGCCGCGGCCGTGCGCACGTTCTGCACCACCGGGTCGATGCCCTTGCCCTCGTAAAAGTGCGTGCGGCCGAGCAGGACCAGCGCACGCTTGTCGCCGATCCGCAGCGACCGCACCGTGCCGCCGTGGCCGACGGCTCCGGGCGGGGTGAAGCCCGGCAGTTCGCCGAACGGGATCTCCGTGTCCGCGGTGCCGATCACGTCCGCGGCCGGGCGCCAGCCCGAACCGAGCACGACGGCGATGTCGTGCTTCTCGACGCCGGTGCGCTCGGCGATGACGGCCGCGGCCGCCTCCTCCAGGTTGCTCATGCCGCCGAGCGTATCCGGGCACTGCGCACCGCGAGGAACGCGACCAGCCCGAACGGCGACAGGAAGATCGTCAGCACCAGCAGCGGGCTGAGCACCCACCACGGGACCCGGTGCGTGCGCGCCTCGAAGAACATCCAGCGCGCGATGAACAGGTCGAACGCGATGAGGTGCGCCCAGACCAGCGCGGCCCCGTACGGCGTGCTCAGAAACCCTTGCAGGACACCGAGATCCGGCCGCCGCATCGCGTGCCACAGCTCGCCGAAATGCGGGATCGCCAGCACGAAGTACCAGGCCAGCGGCAGCAGCGGCACCCACGGCGACGCCAGGATCCGGCGGGTGCCGCGCCAGCCGGGCAGGAAGATCATCAGCGCCCAGAACGGCACCGCGACCGGGAACGTCCAGGCGAAGACGGTCAGGTCGCTCATCGGAGTTTCTTCCGGACCGGCACCAGCACCGACGCCGCTGTGGCCGCCGCGACGGCACCGACCAGCAGACCGGCCGCGGCCAGCGTCGGACCGCTCGGGTAGATGAGCGGCTCGCCGCGTTCGGCCTGCCAGACGACCAGGCCGACGAGGCCCGCGTAGCCGAGCGAACCCGTCCACACCAGCCGCACGCGCACCGCGCTCTCGCGCAGCCGGGGCAGCCGCGTCGCGAGCAGGGCGAGGCCGAAAGCCAAGAGCGGCAACGCTTGCAGCGCGTGCATGCCGATGAAATGCGGGATGCGCAGGTCGCCGCCGGTGGTGCTCCAGCCGAGCAGCGGGAGGCCGGGGCCGCCGTCCTCGACGCCGACGCTGTGCGCGCCGATGAGATCGGAGTGTCCGGTAGCTTGGATCTTGGCCAGCTCCTGCGGCGTGGGCTGGGTCATCAGCGCGCCGAGCCCGGCGCCGATCAGCGCCAGCACCGCGCCGGTGCGCACCGCCCAATGCACCGCGCGGTCTTCGAGCCGGGTGAACATCAGCAGGACGGTGGCCACGAGCGTGGCGAGCCAGAGCCCCGCCACCATCAGGCCCATGGCCTGGAACAGCGCCGAGTCGAACGGGGACGTGTTCGCGAAGTGGCTCGGCCTGCCGCGGACCGCCTGAAAGGTCATCGCCACGTACTCGGCGGCGAACAGCACGACGGCGACGGTGGTGGCCGCGCTCGCGACCTTGCGCAACCGGCCGGGCAGCAGCGAGACGAGCCAGCTCCAGGTGAAGAAGTAGAGCCCGCCGGACACGGCGAACTTGAACAGCTTCGCCCACACCGGCGCGCCGAGCAGGGTGCGGCGGTCGATCAGCATCGCCGCGATGGTCAGCACGGCCGCGACCGCCATCGATGCGGCGAACCGCAGCGAAGGTCGGTGCCAGGTGCGCATCCGGGCGGTATTCAGCGTCTCGGGCGGGTCGACAGTGGTGGTCACGGGTTCCTCCCAGTATGGATAGTCAAGCTCTCCGCTATGGGAAGTTAAACTATCTATACTGAGAAGTCCTCAGGGTTTTTCCCGGAAGTAGGGTCGAACGGGTGCGGATGGCAGAGCTGAGCGCGGAATCCGGGGTCCCGGTGGCGACGATCAAGTACTACCTGCGGGAGGGTCTGCTCCCGGCAGGCGAGCGGACCAGCCCGAACCAGGCTCGCTACGACGAGGGGCACGTGCGGCGGCTGAAGCTGATCCGGGCGCTGGTCGAGGTCGGCGGGCTGTCGGTGGCGACGGTGCGGGAAGTGGTCGCCGCGGTCGACTCCGACGAACCGGCGTACCACGTGCTGGGGGTCGCGCAGCGGGCGTTGACCGGGTTCGCCGCGGATGTCCCCGAGGACGAGCGCGAGTGGGCGATGGAGACGCTGTCCGCGCTGGCCAGGAAGCACGGGTGGAAGTTCGGGCCGGACAATCCGGTCGCGCCTTCGCTGGTCGGCACCATGTGCACGATTCGCGCGCTGGGGCACGAGGCGTTGCTTGACCAGCTCGGCCGGTACGCGGAGATCGCCGACCGGATCGCGGAGGCGGACCTGGACACCATTGACGCCTCGGTGCCGATGGACCGGATCGTCGAGGCCGCGGTGGTCGGGACGGTGCTGGGGGACCGGTTGTTCGAAGGACTGCGGCGGCTGGCGCAGGCCGCCGAGACCGCCCGGCGCTACCCGGACGGCCGGTAAGCCCGGTAGGTCAGGAGGAGGCCGGGAACGACAAGGTCGGCGCGATCTGGTCGAAGAGGCCGGACGAGCTGTCTTCCTGTTCGGTCGGGACGGTGAGCGACAGCAGCCACAGCGCGTTGCCGGACTGCTTGATCAGCGCGAAGGTCGCGCGGGTGATGACCGGGCCCGCTTTCCCCTCGCGGCCGGGGGATCGTTCCGCGGTGCGGTAGGCGAGTTCGGTGCCGTTGGCCGTCTCGTGCGCTTCCCGCGCGATGGTGAACGAGTCTTGCGACGAGGAAAGCTTCAGCGCTTCCACCGCGTCGCCTTCGGAGTACTTCTCGAAGAAGTTCGGGATTCGTTCCAGGCGAAGGGATTGGCGGCCGTCCGCGGAGAGGTACTGGACCACGGCGGACGTGCCGAAGGTCGATTTCCGGGACGCGATAAAGCGTTTCCAGCCTTCCGGCACCGACACGGTGTACTCGCTGTCGCGCGTGACGTTCGCCGTCGCGCTCGCGTTGCCGTGCTGGGGAAACAATTTCAGCGGCTCCGACGTGCCCGCGACGGTGCCCAGCGTGCCCAGCGTTCCGGTGCTCATGCTCTGCGGCGGCAGCAGGTTCTGCCCGCTCACCACGCGGGCCAGCGCGAAACCGCCACCACACGCGACGGCGAACAGCAGCATCGAAGCGACCGCCAGCAGTGCCGTCGCCTTGCCGCTGCGACGCGGGGGAGGCGGGGGCAGCGGAGCCGGCAGCGGCAGGGGCGCTGGCATCGGCGGGCCAGGGACCGGCGCGGGGGTGAAGGCGGGCGCGGCCCCGGTGTTCCCCGAGCGCATGAACGGCAGCGGGCCCGGATCCGCAGCCAACGCGGCGGGCTGATCGGGGGTTTCCGGTTTCGGGGCGACGGTCTTGATCACCTGCGTGTCGGTGGCGTCCAGGTGCGCGGCCGTCTTCTTACCGTCCGGCGTGCGGAACAGTTCCGGGCCGAACAGGTCCAGCGCGGCCTTGTTCTGCCTCGGGTACAGCCGGTGGCGCACCTCGCGCAGCGAGATCCGCTTCTCCGGCTCCTTCTTCATCAACGCGGCGATGACGTCGGCCAGCGGGCCCGGCTTCGGGCGCGGGACCTTGCCGTTGACGACCTTGCCGACGGTTTCCAGCGGGTCGCCGTCCGCGTCGTACGGCGGCGAGCCCTCGACGGCGGCGAACAGCGTCGCGCCGAGGCCCCACAGGTCGGCGTTGGGGGTGACCGCGCCGCCGGAAGCGACCTCCGGCGAGATGTACGCGGGCGAACCGAGCATGATCCCGGTCCGCGTCATGGTGGCTTCGGAGACGTTGCGGGCGATGCCGAAGTCGGTGAGCTTGATCCGGCCGTCGCTCGCCACGAGGACGTTGCCCGGTTTCACGTCGCGGTGCGTGATGCCCGCGTCGTGCGCCGCTTCGAGCGCGGCGGCCACCGCGATGCCGACCGCCGCCGCCTGTTCGACGGTGAGCGGGCCGTGGTCGCGCAGCAGGTGCGCGAGGCTGCGCGACGGCAGCAGCTCCATCACGACGAACGGCGCGTCGTCCTCGCGCGCGACGTCGTGCAGCGTGATGACGTTCGGATGCGACAGCACCGCGATCGCCCGCGCCTCGCGCAGCGTGCGCTCGCGCAGTTCGTCCGCCTGTTCGGCCGGGATGCCCGGCGGCACCTTCATCTCCTTGACCGCGACCGGGCGGTGCAGGAACTCGTCGTACGCCGACCAGACCGTGCCCATCGACCCCGACCCCAGAACCGACCGCAGGCGATAGCGCCCGGCGACTACCCGCGGCTGGTCGCCGCCGGTCGGCTCGGCGTTGTCCGTGCGGTCGGTGTTGCCGGGCTGGTCCAGGTCGCTGTTCTCCGAGGGCACCTCATGATTGTGGCCCAAGGGGCCGACACTCTTCGACTCGCCACCGCTACCCCTGAGTTCACCCGTACGGGGGGCGAGCAGAGTCACAGGTGCGGGTGGTGGCCTGCCTCTACCATCACTGGGTATGACGAACGTGGCTGGTCCGGAGTCGGCGCCGCACTCCGAGCCCGGGCTCGCGCTCGCGGCGGAGTTCCCGACCGCGGACCGCGCCCAGTGGCAGGAGCTGGTGGCGGGAGTGCTGCGCAAGAGCGGCAGGCTCCCGGAGGATTTCGCGGGTGCGCCCGAGGGCAAGCTGGCCTCGCGCACCTACGACGGCATCGAGATCCAGCCCCTATACACCGCTGAGGACGCTGGCGGAGACCTCGGCTTCCCCGGGCTCCCGCCGTTCGTGCGCGGGGCGCGTCCGGAGGGTGTCGTCGACACCGGCTGGGACATCCGGGTCCGGCACCAGCGCGAAGACGTCCGTGCGGCGAACGCGGCGATCCTCGCGGACCTCGAAGGCGGCGCGTCTTCGGTGTGGCTGCGCCTTGGCGAAGGATCGCTCCCGATCTCCGCGCTCGCGGACGTGCTGAACGAGGTGTACGTCGGCCTCGCGCCGGTGGTCCTCGACGCCGGTGCGGAGTACGAAAACGCAGCTCAGGCACTTCTTGACCTCTTCGCTGAGCGTGAGGTCCCGGCCAGCGAAGCCGTCGGCACGCTCGGTGCGGACCCCATCGGCACCACGGCGCGCACCGGGCAGGCTCTCCCGCTCGCCCCGGCCGCCGAACTGGCCGCGAAGGTTGCCCCTAAGTACCCCAAAGTCCGCACGATTGTCGCCGACGGACTGCCATTTCATGAGGCGGGCGGCTCCGACGCGCAGGAACTCGGCGCGACCATCGCGTCCGGCGTCGCTTATCTGCGTGCGCTCACCGCGGCGGGCCTGGACGCCGCGGCCGCGGCCGCGCAGATCGAGTTCCGCCTCGCCGCGACTGCCGACCAGTTCCTCACCATCGCCAAGTTCCGCGCCGCGCGCCGGCTGTGGGACCGGGTCCTCGAGGTCTCCGGCGCGCCCGCGGAAGCCCGCGGGATGCACCAGCACGCGGTCACGTCGCCGTCGATGTTCACCCAGCGCGACCCGTGGGTGAACATGCTGCGCACCACCGTCGCCTGCTTCGCGGCCGGCGTCGGCGGCGCGGACGCGGTCACCGTGCTGCCGTTCGACGCGGCGATCGGCCTGCCGGACGCGTTTTCCTCGCGGATTGCCCGCAACACCAACGCGATCCTCATCGAGGAGTCGAAGCTGGGCAGCGTGATCGACCCGGCGGGCGGCTCCTGGTACGTCGAGAAGCTCACCGACCAGCTCGCCGAAGCCGCGTGGCGCGAGTTCACCGCGATCGAGGCGGCCGGCGGCATCGAGGCCGAGCTGGCCTCCGGCGCGCTGGCCGGACGGCTCGCGCAGACCTGGGAGAAGCGCGCGAGCCGCCTCGCCACCCGGCGCGACCCGCTCACCGGCGTCAGCGAGTTCCCGAACCTGGCCGAAAAGCCGGTCGCCCGCGAGCCGATCCCGTCCACTGTGGACGGCGGACTGCCCCGGCACCGGTACGCCGAGGAGTACGAGAAACTGCGTGACGCGTCCGACGCCTATCTCGCCGAACACGGCGAACGGCCGAAGGTTTTCCTGGCCACGCTGGGCCCGGTCGCCGCGCACACCGGCCGCGCCTCGTTCGCGACGAACCTGTTGCAGGCGGGCGGGATCGAGGCGGTGAACCCCGGCGCGACCGACGATCTGCCCGGCGCGTTCCGCGAGAGCGGCGCGAAGGTCGCCTGCGTCTGCGGCACGGACGCGGCGTACGAGGAACAGGCCGCCTCCGTCGCGGCCTCGCTCGGCGCGGACAGCGTGCTGTTGGCGGGCAAGGGAAATTACGACGGAATCAACGGCAATCTGTACGCCGGGTGCGACGCGCTCGACATCCTGACCAGCCTCCACGCACAGCTGGGAGTCGCTCAATGAAAACCATCAGGAAGCGTGAGGCAGCAATGCGCTCCAGCGCGGGTCTAAAGACGGTGATTCGATGAGCATCCCGAACTTCGCCGACATCCCCCTCGGCACGCCCGAGCCCGGCGACCGCGCCGCGTGGGCGCAAGCCGTCCAGGAAGCGACCGGCAAGGGCCCCGACGCGCTGGCCTGGGAAACCCCCGAGGGCATCGGTGTGAAACCGGTCTACACCGCCGCCGATCTGTCCGATGTGGACTTCCTCGGCACGTACCCGGGCATCGCCCCGTACCTGCGCGGGCCGTACCCGACGATGTACGTCAACCAGCCGTGGACGATCCGCCAGTACGCCGGGTTCTCCACCGCGCAGGAGTCGAACGCCTTCTACCGCCGCAACCTCGCGGCCGGGCAGAAGGGCCTGTCGGTCGCGTTCGACCTCGCCACCCACCGCGGCTACGACTCCGACCACCCGCGCGTGTCCGGCGACGTCGGCATGGCGGGCGTGGCGATCGACTCGATCTACGACATGCGCCAGCTCTTCGACGGCATCCCGCTGGACAAGATGTCCGTCTCGATGACGATGAACGGCGCGGTGCTGCCGGTGCTCGCGCTGTACGTGGTCGCGGCCGAGGAGCAGGGGGTGAAGCCGGAGCAACTCGCGGGGACCATCCAGAACGACATCCTCAAGGAGTTCATGGTCCGCAACACCTACATCTACCCGCCGCAGCCCTCGATGCGGATCATCTCCGACATCTTCGGCTACACCTCGCAGCACATGCCGAAGTACAACTCGATCTCCATCTCCGGCTACCACATGCAGGAAGCCGGCGCGACCGCCGACCTGGAGCTGGCGTACACGCTCGCGGACGGCGTCGAGTACATCCGCGCGGGCGTCGAAGCCGGGCTGGACGTCGACAAGTTCGCGCCGCGGCTGTCGTTCTTCTGGGCCATCGGCATGAACTTCTTCATGGAGGTCGCGAAGCTGCGCGCGGCGCGCCTTCTGTGGGCGAAGCTGGTGAAGCAGTTCGAGCCGAAGTCTCAGAAGTCGCTGTCGCTGCGTACGCACTCTCAGACCTCTGGCTGGTCGCTCACCGCGCAGGACGTGTTCAACAACGTCACGCGTACGTGCGTCGAAGCGATGGCCGCCACCCAGGGGCACACACAGTCGTTGCACACCAACGCTCTCGACGAAGCGCTCGCGCTGCCCACTGACTTCTCCGCGCGGATCGCGCGCAACACACAGCTGTTGCTGCAGCAGGAATCCGGCACCACGCGCGTCATCGACCCGTGGGGTGGCAGCGCGTTCGTCGAGAAGCTCACCTACGACCTCGCGCGCAAGGCGTGGGGCCACATCACCGAAGTCGAAGGCGCGGGCGGCATGGCGCGCGCGATCGACGAGGGCATCCCGAAGCTGCGCATCGAAGAGGCAGCCGCGCGTACGCAGGCGCGCATCGACTCGGGACGACAGCCGGTCATCGGCGTGAACAAGTACCAGGTCACCGACGACGAGCAGATCGACGTGCTGAAGGTCGACAACGCGGGCGTACGCGCGCAGCAGCTCGACAAACTGCGCCGCCTGCGCGAAGAACGCGACCCGCAGGCCACCGAGGACGCGCTGCGACGGCTCACCGAAGGCGCGCAGAACAACGGCAACCTGCTCGAACTGGCCATCAACGCCGCCCGCGCGAAGGCCACCGTCGGCGAGATCTCCGACGCCCTGGAAAAGAACTGGGGCCGCCACTCCGGCCAGATCCGCACGATCTCCGGCGTGTACCGGGAAGAGGTGGGGAAGTCGGACAACGTCGAAAAGGCCCGCGAGCTGGTCGACAAGTTCGCCGAGGACGAAGGCCGCCGCCCGCGCATCCTGGTCGCGAAAATGGGCCAGGACGGCCACGACCGCGGCCAGAAGGTGATCGCCACCGGCTTCGCCGACCTCGGCTTCGACGTCGACGTCGGCCCGCTGTTCTCCACCCCGGCCGAGGTCGCTCGCCAGGCGTCCGAAGCCGACGTGCACGTGATCGGCGTGTCCTCGCTCGCCGCCGGGCACCTGTCGCTGGTGCCCGCGCTGCGCCACGAGCTGGCGGAGCTGGGCCGCGAGGACATCATGGTCGTGGTCGGCGGCGTGATCCCGCCGCAGGACTACCCCGAGCTGCGCGAAGCGGGAGCGGCGGCGATCTTCGGCCCGGGCACGGTGCTCGCGGACGCGGCGATCGACCTGCTCCAGCAGCTGGCCGCGCAGGAGTCCTGAACCTTGCCGCGGCGGATCGACGTCGGCGAATACGCCAAGGGCGTGCTCGCGGGCGACCGGGGGACCCTGTCCAAGGCCATCACGCTGGTCGAATCGCACCGGGAGGACCACCGGCGGCAAGCGCAGGAGCTGCTGGTCGAGCTGCTCCCGCACGCTGGCGGGGCGAAACGCGTCGGCATCACCGGCGTACCCGGAGTCGGCAAGTCGACATTCATCGACCAGCTCGGCACCGACCTCACCACCGCCGGGCACCGGGTCGCGGTGCTGGCCGTCGACCCGTCCTCGACCCGCACCGGCGGCTCGATCCTCGGCGACAAGACCCGGATGGCGCGGCTGGCGGTCGACCCGAAGGCGTTCATCCGGCCGTCGCCGACGTCCGGCACGCTCGGCGGCGTCGCGCGCGCCACCCGCGAGACGATCGTGCTGATGGAGGCCGCCGGCTTCGATGTCGTGCTGGTGGAGACGGTCGGGGTCGGGCAGTCCGAGGTGACCGTGGCGAACATGGTCGACTGCTTCCTCTTCCTGACCTTGGCGCGCACCGGCGACCAGTTGCAGGGCATCAAAAAGGGCGTGCTCGAACTCGCCGACGTCATCGCCGTGAACAAGGCCGACGGTCCGCACGAACGCGACGCCAAACGCGCCGCACGCGAACTGCAGGGCGCGCTGCGGATGATCTACGGCAAGGACGCGCTCTGGACGCCGCCGGTACTCACGTGCAGCGGCCTCGAAGGCAGCGGCCTCGACGAGGTGTGGGCCGCGATCGGGAAACACCGCGAGGTGCTCACTGAATCGGGTGATCTTGGCGAGCGGCGCAAACGCCAGCAGGTTGACTGGACCTGGTCGATGGTCCGCGAACAGCTGCTCGACCGGCTCACCGCGCATCCGGCGGTCCGCGCGCAGGTAGCCGACGTGGAACGAGCGGTGCGCGACGGGGAACTCACCGCGACGCTGGCCGCGCAGCGGATCTTGGCCGCGTTCACCGAGCCCTCCTGAAACCCGCGCCAGGACGCCGCCGTCGAATTGCCCGATTTATGCCCACGTGACCGCATTTGAAGGGCTGTGAGGGGAACCCTGCGGGAATCTGAGTCCGTGAAGGTTCCCCTCACGGACGGGCCCAAACCCGCGCCGACCGGACCCGCTGGGAGTCGCACTGGCCCTGGCCAGCCTCCTCGTTCTGGGCGGACGAGGCTCAACGGCGCCCACAGCGCCGCCTTAGGTTCCTGGCATTGAAGCTGATTCCCTCAAGGGTCCGACAGTCCCCGCTCTGACCACGCAAGCCCCTTCGACCTGGGGCAGACTTGTCTCAACCGCGCCCATGGCGGAGCCTTGAGTCCCTGGCTTCTTGAACGTTGTCCAAGAAGAAAAACCGCTCAGCGCACAAGTGCCTTTTGACCGTATCCGGGGCTTATTGCGCTCGACGGTCGTCGGCGCGAGGCGAGCGGACCCGCCTCCACCGCGTGGCGGCTGACGCGCTCTCGGTTCGACAGGCAGAATGCACGGTGACGGCGTAGAAGGGAAGTCATGGCGAAGGTGCGGGGACTGCTGCTGGCCGGTCTGCTCGGCGTGCTGCTCACCGGCGTGGCACCGGTGATGGCGTCCGCGGCGACCCCGGCTCCGGCCGTGGCGACGGTGGCCGCTGAGACGGCGATCACGCAGGTGGACGCGGTCCACCAGGCACCTCCCGGACCGGTGCTCGACCCCACGCAGACCGACAAGGCCAATGCCGACAAGACGAAGAAGAACCTCATCGCCGGCGGCGCCGCGGTGGTCTTGCTCGCCATCGTGTTCTTCGGCCGCCGCCACCGCATCAAGCGCCGCAAGGCGCAGGGCGGCTGAGCTTTCCGGCGTTCACCCTGGCCGAACTTCGTCAGCCGTTCGCCGCAGATCCGGTACCGGCCGTCTTGGCCGAACGGCGGCGCACCGCCGCTTGCCACCTGCATGGTGCACGATCGACTCCAATGCGTAAGACAGATCGATCGGCACGTTGCGTGTTCCCCTGCGCTCGTGTTGCGGGAGGAGGTGCGGCGTGACGGTGCTGGACTCACGGCCGGACGTTCCAGGTGACCACGAGGGCAACCCGATCGCGGCGCCCGGCGCGCTGCTGACCGAAGCCGGCGTCAGCATGGCTCCGGTGGAAGACCTTGGCGCGGGCCGCGGCCCGTTCTGGCTGGACGACTGGCTGCGCGCGAACGCGACCGACGTGCTCGCGTGGCGGCGGCACATCCACGCCAACCCCGAGCTGTCGCGGAACGAGTTCGGGACGACCGAGCTGATCGTCTCGCTGCTGCGCCGGGTCGGGCTGAAGCCGTGGGTGCTGCCCGGCGGCACCGGCGTGGTGTGCGACATCGGCAAGGGCGAGCGCTGTGTCGCGCTGCGCGCGGACATCGACGCGCTGCCGCTGACCGAGGACACCGGCCTGCCGTACAGCTCCACCACCGAGGGCGCGGCGCACATGTGCGGCCACGACGCGCACACCGCGATCCTGCTCGGCGCGGGCCGCGCGCTCGCCGGCGCGCCCGAGCTGCCCGGCCGCGTGCGGCTGATCTTCCAGCCCGCCGAGGAGGTCATGCCCGGCGGCGCGCTGGACATGATCGCCGCGGGCGCGCTGGAGGGCGTCGAGCGGATCTACGGCCTGCACTGCGACCCGCGGCTCGAAGCGGGCAAGGTCGGCACCCGGGTCGGCGCGCTGACGTCCGCCGCCGACCTCATCGAACTGCGCCTCACCTCGCCTGGCGGGCACACGTCGCGGCCGCACCTCACCGCGGACCTGGTGTACGCGCTCGGCACGGTCATCACCTCGCTGCCGTCGGTGCTGTCCCGGCGCGTCGACCCGCGGTCCGGCACGGTGCTGGTGTGGGGCGCGGTGCACGCTGGTCAGGCCGCGAACGCGGTCCCGCAGGACGGTGTCCTGCGCGGCACGCTGCGGACGGCCGACCACGAGGTGTGGAAGGCGCTGGAGCCGCTCGTCGCGTCGTCGGTGGAATCGCTGCTGGCCCCGACCGGGGTCGGCTTCTCGCTCGACTACCGGCGCGGTGTTCCGCCCGTCGTGTCCGACGCCGAGTCGACCGCGCTGATGCGTGCCGGCGTCGAGGCGGCGGTCGGCGAAACGGGCCTCGCCGGGACGGAACAGTCGTCCGGCGGCGAGGACTTCGGCTGGTACCTGGAGCACGTCGGCGGGGCCTTCGCCCGGCTCGGCGTGTGGTCCGGCCCGCCCGCCCCACAGGCCGACATCCACCGGCCGACGTTCGTCCTCGACGAGCGCGCGCTGCTCGTCGGAGTGCGCACTTTGGTGCACACCGCGCTGGCTTCACTGGCCTGAGTTATCCACAGGCTTCGCGCCGATGTGGATAACTCAGGCGGGTGAGAGGTACCCCTCGTGCGGGGGTGTCAGCAAGGGGTTACCGGGCGTGGTCTAGACCGCCGGTACGGCCGCTGCGGCCCGCTTACCGAGAGTCATTTCGGACTTTTGTGCTGCCCGGGCCCGGTGGTGGGCCGTTGACCGCCGGTTGCGGATTTCGTGTTGCGCGGCAACGGCTTTCACGGAATCTGCGGCCGTTTGGGGTGCCTCGGTGTCCTGATTTATGCCGTCATCCTCGGTAACTCGCTGCGATTTTTCCTGCACGCGGCGGTGCCGGATGCCCGTGTGGGTGAGCCTCTGCCGTGTGGTATTGGGCGGCTGTCCGGCGAGGCGGCGGAGTATCCAGCCGCCCGGAGTTATCCACAGGGCAGTGCCGTTGGGGACAACTTTCGGCCCTCGCCCAGGCGGGTGTGGATGACTCCGGAAACGAGCGTTCCCGACGGCCGCGGCGAGGTCGGGGCGGCCGGGCTGCCTCGGCTCTCGAACGGCTGAAAGTCCGTGAAGGACTCCTTGCGGGAATCAGATTCCGGCAAGGAGTCCTTCACGGCCAGTTAAGAGAGCGTCAGCCGCTGATCCCGGTGCACGGCCGGGTGCGCAGATCGTCCACGTAGTCCACCGGGGCCCCGGCCGCCTCCGCGGCGTCCGCCAGCACCCCGAGATACCGCGCCGAGGGCAGGCCGCCCTCGTAGGCGTCCAGGACGTAGAGCCAGGCCAGCACCGACCCGTCCATCGTCTGGACCCGCAGCCGGATCTTCGTGTGCATCCCCAGCTCGCCGCCTTCCCAGCGGTCGAGCCGTTCCTCGTCGAGCCCGGTCACGTCGTAGGTCACCACGAACACCCGCGACGACGGGTCCTCGACGATGGTGGCCAGCGCGCCTTCCCACCCGATGTCCTCGCCGCCGAAGGTCAGCCGCCAGCCTTCCAGCCAGCCGGTGCCCGCCATGGGCGAGTGCGGGGCGCGCTCCAGCATCTGGGCGGGCTCCATGTTGGATCCGTAAGCGGCATACAACGGCACGCGGCACAGCCTAGCGACCTATGTCCCGCTCGATCGGATGCACATGCCGTGTCCCGGGCACTTCGCTTGCCGGTCAGGTTCGCCGCGTAGGGTCAGAACCACCGCCAAGCACGCATACCTAGGAGGACCCCGGTGACCAGGATCGTGATCATGGGTGGCGGCCCGGCGGGCTACGAAGCCGCCTTGGTCGCGGCGCAGCACGGCGCCGACGTGACGATCGTCGAACGGGACGGCCTGGGCGGCGCCTGTGTCCTCTACGACTGCGTGCCCTCGAAGACGTTCATCGCCTCGTCCGGCGCGCTGGCGAAAATGCACGACCTCGGCGAACTCGGCATCAACACCGACCTCGCCGACACCACCGTCGACCTGCCGACTGTGCACGGACGGGTGAAAGGTCTCGCGCTCGCGCAGTCGGCCGACATCCGGGCCCGGGTGCAGCGTGAGGGCGTGCGCGTCGTCACCGCCGAAGCCCGGTTCGCCGACGACGAGCCTGGTCTGGCCACCCACACGGTGGAGGTCACGCACGCCGACGGGACGGTCGAATCGCTGTCCGCGGACGTCGTGCTGATCGCCACCGGGGCCACCCCGCGCGTGCTGCCCGGCGCGGTGCCCGACGGCGAGCGGATCCTGGACTGGCGTCAGCTGTACGACCTCACCGAACTGCCCGAGCATCTCGCGGTGATCGGGTCCGGGGTCACCGGGGCCGAGTTCGCGTCCGCGTACACCGAGATGGGCGTGAAGGTCACCGTCGTGTCCAGCCGCGACCGCGTGCTGCCGCACGAGGACGCCGACGCCGCCGCGGTGCTCGAAGAGGTCTTCTCGCAGCGCGGCACCACGGTGGCCAAGCAGGCCCGTGCGGAACGCGTCGAGCGCACGGACAAGGGCGTCGAAGTTCACCTGGCCGACGGTCGCGTGATCGAGGCAAGCCACGCGCTGATGACCGTCGGGTCGATCCCGAACACCGCCGACATCGGCCTCGACCGCGTCGGCATCGAGCCCGGCCCCGGCGGGTTCATCGCGGTGGACCGGGTGTCGCGCACCAGCGTCCCCGGCGTCTACGCGGCGGGCGACTGCACCGGCGTGCTGATGCTCGCGTCCGTGGCGAGCATGCAGGGCCGCATCGCGATGTGGCACGCGCTGGGCGAGGGCGTCGCGCCGATCAAGCTCAAGACCGTCGCGGCGAACGTGTTCACGCATCCGGAGATCGCGACCGTCGGCATCAGCCAGCAGGCGATCGACTCCGGCGAGGTCCCGGCGCGCACGATCATGCTGCCGCTGGCCACCAACGCGCGCGCGAAGATGGAAGGCCTGCGCCGCGGTTTCGTGAAGCTGTTCTGCCGTCCCGCCACCGGCGTGGTGGTCGGCGGCGTGGTGGTCGCGCCGTCGGCGAGCGAGCTGATCCTGCCGATCGCGCTGGCCGTGCAGAACCAGCTGACGGTGGACCACCTGGCGCTCACGTTCTCGGTGTACCCGTCGCTGTCCGGGTCGATCACCGAAGCGGGCCGTCAGCTCATGCGGCACGACGATCTGGACTGATTTTCGCTGTCCGGGCAACCCCGTGCCGCACCCCGCGTCTAGCGGGTTGAAGACGTGTGGCACGGGGAAGGAACGAGGGTGCGCAAGAGCGCGATTTTCGCGGTGGCGGCGGCGATCGGACTGGCCGGGACAGCGGTTCCGGCTTCGGCTTCGGCGGACGGGCCTGCTCCCGATCCGGTGACTGTGCAGCTGAACCAGGACACCGCAGTGCTGCATGGCCAGGTGAACGCCTACCAGCGCGGCTCCGACCCGAACCTGGCGTTCGCCTACTGCCCGGGGGCTAAGGCGGGCACGGCGACGTTCAGCTCGCCGGCGCTCGCGTTCTCTCGGTACTTCTACGGCGAGATGGTCGGAGTGAAGGCCACGATGAGCGCGTACGCGAATCTGGTGCCAGGAACCAAACCCGGCAGCTATCCGCTCACCGTCACGTGCGACGGGAAGCCGCACACCGCGACGTTCACCGTGCCCGCCGCGCAGGTGTCGCGGGTGCCCAAGGGCGCGGCGAAAGCGGGCGACGGCAGCCTCGCCGGCTGAACATCCATGCTTCGAAAACCGCCGGAAATTGTTTCCGGCGGTTTTTTCGTTCCCGAGGCAACCCGGTGCCGGGTGGAGACGTCTTGGTTGTTGTCGGAACGAAAACGCCCGGGCCGCAGGGGGAACTGCCTGCCGGGCGCGGATTCGCCGCCGTTTTCCGCGGCGGGGATCGCATTTTCATCAAGGGGAGTGTCATGAAGCGTACCGTTGTTTTTTCTGCCCTCGTCGCCGCCGGAATGCTTTCGGCCGCGCCGGCTTTCGCGGCGGAAGCGCCCACCGCGCCCACCACGCCGCCGTCGACGAGCACCACCACGCCCGCGCCCTCCACGCCGCCCGCTACTGACGGACCGGACGACCACGCCGGCGTGCCCAAGGCGTTCGTGCGGGTGCTGCCGTCGTCCGGCCGCGCCGGGGACCGGGTCACGGTGCGCGTCGGCTGCGAGGCCTCGGAAATCCACAACCTCAAGTCGGCGGCGCTGCAGTTCGGCAAGCTGCACCCGGTCGGGCCGCAGGACGACCCGTCGAAGGCCCCGATCTCGCAGGGCACCGCGACCGTCCGCGACGGCGTGAAGCCCGGGACGTACCAGGTGGCGTTCTCCTGCGGCAGCGGCGACATCGCCACGAAGTTCACCGTGCTCGGCGCGAAGCCCGCGCCCAAGCCCGCCCCCAAGCAGGTCAGCAAGGTCCCGTCCGGCGCGCCGCAGACCGGCGGCACGGACGGCCCGGTCGCGGACGGCCAGTCGGACCTCGGCCTGCCGATCGCGGCGGGCGCGATGGGCGTGCTCGCCCTCGGCGGCACCGGGCTCGTGGCGGCGCGCCGTCGCCAGCGTGGCTGACTAATCTCCTGGGCCTGGCTGCTTTTCGCGGCCAGGCCCAGGCGGATCGGGGGAAAAATGATCAGGAAGACTTTCGCCGCGGCGGCCGTCGCGCTCGCCGCCCTGCTGGCCGGATGCTCGGCCGGTTCGACGACCTCGACGGCTTCGGCCCCGGCGGCCGCCGCCAGCGTCCCGTCCGCTCCGGCGGCCGCCCTGCCGAAATCGGAACCGGTCTCGCTGGACATTCCGAGTATCGACGCGCATTCCAGTCTGGTTCCGCTCGGCCTCAACGCCGACAATTCCGTGCAGGTCCCGCCGGTCAGCACGCCGATGCAGGCCGGGTGGTACGAAAACGGCCCGACTCCCGGCGAAACCGGCCCCGCGGTCGTGCTCGGACATGTGGACGGAAACAAGCACAAAGGAATCTTCTACCGGCTCAAGGAAATGAATCCGGGAGACACGGTGAACATCGCCCGCCGCGACGGCACCACCGCGCGCTTCGAGGTGACCAAAGTGGACCAGGTGCCCAAGGACGTCTTCCCGAGCGACGCCGTCTACGGGGACACTTCGGACCCGCAACTGCGCTTGATCACCTGCGGCGGCGCCTTCGACCGGGCCGAGCACAGCTACGTGGACAACATCATCGTGTACGCCCACCTGGTCAGCGGCGGCCACTGAACAAGCGGTCTCCGGTTCTGGCCCAGAAGCCAATGCCAGGGACCTAAGCCGGGTGGCCTCAGCCTGGCGGCCATCCATAAAGGACGCCCAGTTCCCGCCGCCCGCGTCGGCCCCGACGCAAGCCAAAGGTCCGCCAGCGGCTTCGGCCTGGGCGGATGCGTCTCAGCCGCACCCATAACGCCGCCTTGAGTCCCTGGCATTGGGCCCAGAAGTCCGTGAGGGGAACCCTGGGGGAATCAGATTCCCCCAGGGTTCCCCTCACGGACCATCAGCCGGGCGCGGCGATCAGTCCTCCACCCAGTCGAACGTCTTCGTCACGGCCTTCTTCCAGTTCCGGTATTCCTTCTCCCGCCGGGACTCGTCCATGGCCGGGTCCCACTGCTTGTCCTTGGCCCAGTTCGTCCGGATGTCGTCCTCCGACTCCCAGAACCCGACCGCCAGCCCGGCCGCGTACGCCGCGCCCAGCGCGGTCGTTTCGTTCACCACCGGGCGGATCACCGGCACGCCGAGGATGTCCGCCTGGAACTGCATCAGCAGCTCGTTCACGACCATCCCGCCGTCGACCTTCAGCGACTTCAGCGGGACACCCGAGTCCGCGTTCATCGCGTCGATCACCTCGCGCGACTGGAACGCCGTCGCCTCCAGCACCGCCCGCGAGATGTGGCCCTTGTTCACGAACCGGGTCAGGCCGACGATCGCGCCGCGCGCGTCGGAGCGCCAGTACGGGGCGAACAGGCCCGAGAACGCTGGCACGAAGTACGCGCCGCCGTTGTCGTCGACCGTCCGGGCGAATTCCTCGATCTGGGCCGCCGACGAAATCAACCCCAGGTTGTCGCGCAGCCACTGCACCAGCGAGCCAGTGACCGCGACCGAACCCTCCAGCGCGTACACCGTGTCGTTCAAGCCGATCTTGTAGCAGACCGTCGTCAGCAGGCCGTTCTCCGACAGGACCTTCTCCGTGCCGGTGTTGAGCAGCACGAAGTTGCCGGTGCCGTAAGTGTTCTTGGCCTCGCCCGGCGAGAGGCACGCCTGGCCGAACGTCGCCGCCTGCTGGTCGCCGAGGATGCCCGCGATCGGCACCTCGGCGAGGGCTCCGCGCGGGCGGACCTTGCCGTACACCTCCGACGACGACCGGATCTCCGGCAGCATCGACAGCGGAATCCCCATTTCCGCCGCGATGTCCTCGTCCCACTTCAGAGTGTCGAGGTCCATCAGCAGCGTGCGCGACGCGTTCGTCGGGTCGGTCACGTGCACGCCGCCGTCGGTGCCGCCGGTCATGTTCCACAGCACCCAGGTGTCCATGTTGCCGAACACCAGGTCGCCCGCCTCGGCCCTGGCCCGCGCGCCCTCGACGTTGTCGAGGATCCACTTGATCTTCGGGCCGGAGAAATACGTCGCGAGCGGGAGGCCGGTCTTCGAGCGGTAGCGCTCCTGGCCGCCGCCGAGCGCGCCCAGTTCGCCGGCGATCTTGTCGGTGCGGGTGTCCTGCCAGACAATCGCGTTGTACACCGGCTTTCCGGTGTTGCGGTCCCACACGACCGCGGTCTCGCGCTGGTTGGTGATGCCCACCGCGACGATGTCGGTCGGCCGCAGGTCGGCCTTGGCGAGCGCGCCCGCCGCGACCGCGCGGGTGTTTTCCCAGATCTCCTCGGCGTTGTGCTCGACCCAGCCCGCCTTCGGGAAGATCTGCTCGTGCTCGCGCTGGTCGACCGCGACCACGCGGCCGGAGTGGTCGAAGATCATGCAGCGCGTCGACGTGGTGCCCTGGTCGATCGCGGCGACGTACGAAGTCATGGATTCCCTCCGGAAAGCTGGATCAGGTCAGGTTGTGCACGGCGAGGTACACCAGCGCCGCCAGCGCGCCGCCGATGAGCGGCCCGGCGACCGGCACCCACGAGTAGTTCCAGTCTGGATCGCGCTTGCCCTTGATCGGCAGCAGGAATGCGTACGCGATGCGCGGGCCGAGGTCGCGGGCCGGGTTGATGGCGTAGCCGGTGGGCCCGCCGAGTGAAATGCCGATGACCAGCACGACGAACGACACCCCGGCGTAGCCGAGCGCGGTGTTGCCGAAGTCCGGCGAGCCGTCCGCGGTGGCCTTGAACGCGGGGGTCAGCAGGATCCAGCCGACGAGCACGAAGGTGCCGATGATCTCGGTCACCAGGTTCCACGCCTTGTTCCGGATCTGCGGGGCGGTGGAGAAAATGCCGAGCGTCTCCTCCGGATTCGGGTGGTCGTCGAACTGCAGCTTGTAGGTCAGCCAGCACAGCACGGCGCCGAGAATCGCGCCGAGCATTTCCCCGATGAAGTAGAACGGCACGTCCGCCCACGAGACCTTGCCCGAAATGGCGAGACCGAGGGTGACCGCCGGGTTGAGGTGCGCGCCGGTCGGCGCGGCGAGGCTGGCCCCGGCGAACACGCCGAAAGCCCACCCGAAAGTGATGAACAGAGTTCCCGCTTGATGGCCGTTGTTCTTTCGCAGCACGACGTTGGCCACCACGCCGTTGCCCAGCAAGATGAGCACCGCTGTGCCCAGCAGCTCCCAGACGATGATCGCACCCGGACTCATGCTCTCCGCACCTCCACACTGGACAGTCTGTGCAGGGCCGATCACGTCCGGCCACAGCCCCGTAGCCGACCCCAGTCCGCGGCACGTTACCGGTGCGTACGCGCGCAATCCAGAAGCCGGGCGAAGCAATGTGACCATGATCGTCATGGGTTCCGCCACACGTGTCACCTCGGGGTCAGCAGACGCTCACGCAAGCGTGCGATGCTGGAGAAGGTGGAGCACGAGGAGGAACGAGTGGTGACGAATCCGCGCAGCGGCAGCGACCCGGCCCAGCTGGGTCCGGCGGGCCGGGAGGAATCCTGGCGGCGCTTCGGCGACGAGACCTTCGACCTGGTCGTGATCGGCGGCGGCGTCGTCGGCGCGGGCACGGCGCTCGACGCGGCGACCCGCGGCCTGCGGGTGGCTCTCGTCGAGGCCCGCGACCTGGCGTCCGGCACGTCGAGCCGGTCGAGCAAGCTCTTCCACGGCGGCCTGCGATATCTGGAGCAGCTCGAGTTCGGGCTGGTGCGCGAAGCGCTGCACGAGCGCGAGCTGATGCTCACGAAGATCGCGCCGCACCTGGTGAAACCGGTGAGCTTCCTGTACCCGCTGACGCACCGCGTCTGGGAGCGCCCGTACACCGCCGCCGGCTTGCTGATGTACGACACGATGGGCGGGGCCCGGTCGGTGCCGGGCCAGAAACATCTCACCCGCGCGGGTGCCCTCCGAATGGTCCCCGCGCTCAAGCGGTCCGCGCTCATCGGCGGCATCCGGTATTACGACGCGCAGGCGGACGACGCCCGGCACACGATGACCGTCGCGCGCACCGCCGCGCACTACGGCGCGGTGGTCCGGACCTCCACCCAGGTCGTCGGCTTCCTGCGCGAGGCGGACCGGATTTCCGGCGTGCGCGTGCGCGACGTCGAGGACGGCCGGGAGACCGAGATCCACGCCGGCGCGGTGGTCAACTGCACCGGGGTGTGGACCGACGAGCTGCAGCGGCTGTCCGGCGGCCGCGGCCGGTTCCGCGTGCGCGCCAGCAAGGGCGTGCACATCGTGGTCCCGCGCGACCGGATCGTGTCGGAATCGGGGATGATCCTGCGCACCGAGAAATCGGTGCTGTTCGTGATCCCGTGGCGCAACCACTGGATCGTCGGCACCACCGACACCGACTGGAACCTCGACCTCGCGCATCCGGCGGCCACCAAGCACGACATCGACTACCTGCTCGAACACGTGAACTCGGTCCTCGCGACGCCGCTTACGCACGACGACATCGAAGGCGTGTACGCGGGTCTGCGGCCGCTGCTGGCCGGCGAGAGCGAAGAGACGTCGAAGCTGTCGCGCGAGCACGCGGTAGCGCGGGTCGCGCCGGGCCTGGTCGCGATCGCGGGCGGCAAGTACACGACGTACCGGGTGATGGCGGCCGACGCCGTCGACGCCGCGGTGGTCGACCTGCCGGGCCGTCCGCCGTCGTCCATCACCGACAAGGTCCCGCTGGTCGGCGCGGACGGGTACCACGCGCTGGTGAACCAGGCGGACCACCTGGCCGCCGAGCACGGCCTGCACCCGTACCGCGTGCGGCACCTGCTGGACCGCTACGGCTCGCTGGTGCACGAGGTGCTCGCGCTCGCGGCGGACCGGCCGGAGCTGCTCAAGCCGATCGAGTCCGCGCCGGATTACCTCGGCGTGGAGGTCGTGTACGCGGCCAGCCACGAGGGTGCGCTGCACCTGGAGGACGTCCTCGCGCGGCGCACGCGGATCTCGATCGAGTACGCGCACCGCGGCATCGACTGCGCCGAGCAGGTCGCCCAGCTGGTGGGCGGCGTGCTGGGCTGGTCGGAGGACACGGCCAAGCGCGAGGTCGAGGTCTACCGGGCGCGGGTCGAGGCGGAGCGCGATTCGCAGCTGCAGCCGACCGACGAGTCGGCGGACGCGTTGCGCGCGGCGGCTCCGGAGGCCCGGGCCGGGCTGATCGAGCCGGTCAGCTGAGACAGCCTCGTGAGTGTCTATCGCGGTTCTAACCGGGATAGACACTCACGAGGGCTTGAGCACCCACCTAATCAGCCTTTCCCCGCTAGGCGAGGGCCGCTCTTCGGGACCCACCCGGGTGAACCCCGCCCTCCGCGCCACCACCTCGGACGCGGTGTTGCTTTCGTCGTGCCGGTAGGCGATCTCGTGCAGCCTGAGGCGGGCGAACCCGAACTGGATGGCGGCCGAAAGCGCTACTGCCGCAATGCCTTTGCCCCGTTCGGCCGGATGCGTCCACACCGACGCCTCGGCGGTGCCGAAGTCTAGGTCCAGATCACGCAGCCCGACCTCGCCGAGCAGCCGTCCGGTCGCCGGGTCGGCCACCGCCCACGAGCAGCGTTCGTCGCACGCCCATTGCGCGGCGCGCAGCGTCACGTATTCGGTGGCCTCGTCGGGGGTGCGCAGCCGGTAATTCAGGACGTACCGCCGATGTCGCGGGTCCGCGAACGCCTCCATCAGCGCGGGCCGGTCGTCGACATGCCGGTCCGCGCGCAACTGACGCAGGTAGTACGCGCCCGCGTTGATGTCCACGGGTTCCACAACTTGAGCCTAACCGTCCGAAGGCGTGCAGCGGCTGCGTGCCGTGTCACGGAACACCGGCGCAAGGTGAAAAACTCTTGCCGTTTTGGGCAGTGCTCGGGAAAAACCCGTCGCGGCGCGAAGATCACCCTGGCAGCGTTTCCGGGTATGCCGGACAATCTGACCCAGCTTGCCGCCGACCATGCCCGTCTGCACGGATGGGACGACCTGACCGCCTTCATCGCCGACGACCGGACCTGGACGTTCGCCGAGGTCTACGCCGGGGCCGCGCGCGTCGCGGGCGGTTATCGAGCCGCCGGGCTGAACCGCGGCGATCGCGTTCTGCTCGCGCTTCCGGACAGCGTCGAAATGGTCTGGTGCCTGCTCGGCGCGTGGCAGGCCGGAATCGTCGCGATTCCGGTGAATGTCCAGATGAGCCAGGACGATCTGACCCGCGACATCCGCACCGCCGAACCCGCGCTGATCGTCGCCGACCCGGAGACCGCGGGCTGGCTCGACGACGCGGGCCTCGCCCCGGTGACCGGTGCGGAACGGCTGGCCGCGGCGGAACCGGAGACGGAGTTCGCGGAGGGCGGGGACCATCCGTCGCACGCGATGTTCACCTCCGGGACGACCGGCGCGCCCAAGCTGTGCTTCTACCTGCACAGCAACTTCGAACCGTCGATGCTCAGTACGGAAGGGGTCGGCACGGTCGCGTTCTCGGTGTCGCGGATGTACTTCTCCGGCGGGCTGTTCTCGTCGGCGATGGCGACGATGTGCACCGGCCAGACGTCGGTGCTCTCGCGGCCGCGCGCGACCCCGGCCGCCGCGCTGGAGCTGATTCGCCGCTACGACGTCGCGACGCTGTTCGGCCAGCCGAGTTTCTACGCGCGCCTGTTGCTTGAGCCGGGGCACGCCGAGACGCTCGGAAAGCTGCGCGGCGCGATGTGCGCTGGCGAAGTGCTTTCCGCGCGGTTGCGCGAGAAACTGCTGCCAGTCTTCGGTGATCGGTTGCTGAACCTCTACGGTGCCACCGAAGTCGGCGGATACGCCGCAGGGCGACCGGCGGACTACACCGATGTGTCCGCGGTCGGGCCGGTCTTCCCGGGGCGTTCGGCACGCGTTGTGCTCGACGGACAAGAGGTGGCGGCTGGGACGCACGGCGAACTGCAGTTTCTGGCTCCGTTCGCCACGCGCGGTGTCGCTCGCGGCAGTCTCGGCCCGGATCAGGTGACCAATACCTGGTGGCCGACCGGCGATCTCGGGTCCATTGACGCACAGGGCGTGATCCACGTGTACGGACGGCTGGACGACGTCGAGGTGATCGGCGGGCAGAACGTGGTCCCCGGCGAGGTCGAACGGCTTCTCGAAAGCCACCCGAAGGTGCGGGAAGCCGCGGTCAGCGCGGTGCGGCGCGAGGTGGGGGACACGACGCTGCGTGCTTACGTGGTCGCGACCTCGGGCGGCGACGAGGCGTTGAGCGCCGAGTTGCTCGCGCTGACTCGGGAGCAGCTGTCGTGGTACAAGGTGCCGCAGGACGTGGTGTGGCTGGATGCGTTGCCGCGCAACGCAAACGGCAAGGTGTTGCGGCGGCAGCTTCGTACCGCGGGCGGGCAGTGACTTAAGCAGTGCCGGGTGAAGGGATCGCCGGGAATTCCGCGTGTACGGCGGTCCCTTCCCCCGGTGCGGACTCGATGGCGAGCGAGCCCGCGACCCGTTGCACGCGCTGGCGCATCGCTTCCAGGCCGAAGCCGGTGCCGTCGCCGCGCTCGCCGGGGGCGAAACCCGTTCCGTCGTCGCGGATATCGAGCATGACCAGGTCGCCGGCGTAGGTCAGGGTGATGCCGACCCGGCTGGCGTGTGCATGTTTTTCCGCGTTGGCCAAGGCTTCCTGCGCCACTCGGTACAGCGTCACCTCCAGCTCAGGCAGCAACGGCCGCGCGTCGCCTTCGACGTCGGTGGTCACCCGGGCTCCGGAGGTGCCGGACACTCGGCTCGCCAAGTCCGCCAATGCTTCCGGCAGGTGCGAGTCGGCCAACGGCTCCGGCCGCAACGCCTGAACTGCCCGCCGCGCCTCGGTGAGACTGTCCTTCGCCAGCGTGTGCACGTGGTCTAGATGCCGTTGCCGGTCCGCGGTTTCGGTGGCCCGGTCGGCGGCTTGCAGCTGCGTGACGATCCCGGTCAGTCCTTGCGCGACAGTGTCGTGGATTTCGCGAGCCATCCGCTGCCGCTCGTCGAGCACGCCCGCCTCTCGGGCTCGGGTGAGCAGTTGTGCGTGCAGCTCCGCGTTTTCCGTCAGCGCAGTTTCCAGCCGAGCGTTGGACTGCGCGAGTTTTTCGTTGGTACGACGGCGTTGCTCGTTCTCCGCGCCGACGAACCACGCGACGTACAGAATCGGGCCGACGATCGACACCGCGGTGATCCACGGTGGTGACGGCTGCCAAATTCCCTTGGCCAGCAACGGAACCACTGCGGTCGCGGCCGCCGCGAAGATGCTCCAGCGCGTCGGGAACAACACGAACGCGATGGGGTAGCCGATCGAAGCGAAGGCGGTGAATGGGTCCAGCCGGGCGGTGAGGACGGTCGCTCCGGCCAGCAGCACGACGAAGAATCCGACGGCCAGCCACGGTTTTCGCGTACGCTGGGGGAAGACTGGAATCAGCACCAGCAACCACAGCCCGCTCGCTGCGGCGAGCAGCAACGTGGTGCGCCATTGCGCGGGGTCGCCGTGCCGCTGGGTCGCGGCGATGATCGTGCACACTGCGAGCGCCGCGATGCCGACCCCGGCGAACACCGGGCCCACCCAGCGCTCGGCCCTCGGGTCGACCGAACCCGGCCGCAGCCCCATCATCGGGCTGGGCCGCGGCTCGTGTGCCGGCGGGCTCAGCGCCGCCGCCAGCCGCTGAACAGGATCAGCAGCAACGGCAGCGCGAACACGATCAGCAGCCGTCCGCGCGTCACGATGAGCACGATGACCGCCAAGGCGATCGAAAGCGGCACCGAATACCGCCACACGAACGCGCTCAGCTTGCCGTTGCCCGCCGACTGCGTGACCGGCTGCGGCCGGGCCGTGGCCAGCAGTGCGCTCGGGCGCGGCGAGGGCAGGTCGTCGAACAGCGGCACCAGTTCGCTCACCAGCTTGGCTGACGTGACCTTCGCCGAGCGGCTGCCGTACTCGTCGATGTCGAGGCGTCCGGTGCGGACGTGCTCGGAGAGGACGTCGAGCGCGTCCTGCCGTTCGTCGTCGCTCAACCGCAGGTCAGCCATGGTCCGCCTCAGGGGTCCAGACGGCGCTGGCGCCGGTGCTCGTCACGCATCGCCCGGAACTCCTCGCGGCGTTCGCGGTGCCGGTCGTGCCGGTGGTCCCGATGGTGATGGTCGTGGTGCTCGAAACCCTTGCCCCAGAGCGCGCGGCCGACCGCGGTGAGCGCGATCGGCGCGAAAATCACCGGCCACCCGGCGGTGCCCGTGGCGATCAGCGCGATCGCCGCGATCCACACCAGCGGGACCAGGGCGGCGGCGATGCGCTGCCCCGCCGACCAGTCCGGCTGGCGCGCGGCGACCTCGCCGGACGCCGCGGGAATCGGCATGGGCGTCGGCGGCGGCGCGGCGGCCGGTTCCGGCGCGGCGGGGATGCCCGCGCCGAACACCGGATGCGGCACCGGCAGGTCGGTGAACAGCTCGCCCAGCTCGCCGCGGGTCTTGGCCGCGGTGATCCGGGCGGACCGTTCGCCGAATTCGTCGATGTCGATCCGTCCCGCGCTCATGTGCTCACCGAGCGCATTCAGCGCGGACTCTCGCTCCTGGTCGCTGATCCGCAGCTGCGGAGACGGAACCTCAGTCACGTAGTCGATGGTAGGCCGCCCGGGCGCGGGCCACCCACGACATTCAGCACAACTTCAGTCCTTGAGTTCCAAGAGTTGCGTTCCCTGCGTGACCGCGGAGCCGATCTCGACCGAAAGCCCGGTGACCGTGCCCGCTTTGTGCGCGGTTACCGGGTTTTCCATCTTCATCGCCTCGAGCACCACGATCAGCTCGCCCGCCTCGACCTGCTGGCCTTCCTCGACCGCGATCTTCACGATGGTGCCCTGCATCGGCGCGGTGACCGCGTCGCCGCTCACCGCGGCCTTCGCGCCGCCCGCGCGCTTGCGGGGCTTGGCTTTCGTGGCCGCGGGCGCGCCGCCGCCTTCGAGGGCGAACCCGCCCGGCAGCGACACCTCGAGCCGGCGTCCGCCGACCTCGACCACCACGTTCTGCCGCGGCGCCTCTTCCTCGGCCTCGACGTCCGGCGCGACGAACGGCTCGATCTGGTTGTCGAACTCGGTCTCGATCCAGCGGGTGTGCACGCTGAAACCGTTGTCGTCGCCGATGAACGCGGGGTCGTTCACGATCACCCGGTCGAACGGCAGCACCGTCGCCATGCCCTCGACCTCGAACTCGGCCAGCGCGCGGCGGCTGCGCTCCAGCGCGTTCTCCCGGTCCGAACCGGTGACGATGAGCTTGGCGAGCATCGAGTCGAACTGGCCGCCGATCACGCTGCCGGACTCGACGCCGGAGTCGACGCGCACGCCCGGACCGGACGGGGCGACGAACTTGGTGACCGTGCCCGGCGCGGGCAGGAAGCCGCGGCCGGCGTCCTCGCCGTTGATGCGGAACTCGATCGAGTGGCCGCGCGGCTCCGGGTCCTCGGTGATCCGCAGCTTCTCGCCGCGCGCGATGCGGAACATCTCGCGGACCAGGTCGAGGCCGGTGGTTTCCTCCGACACCGGGTGCTCGACCTGCAGCCGGGTGTTCACCTCGAGGAAGGAAATCGTGCCGTCGACCGCGACCAGGTACTCGACGGTGCCCGCGCCGTAGTAGCCGGCCTCCTTGCAGATGGCCTTGGCGGATTCGTGGATCCGGGCGCGCTGGTCGTCGGACAGGTACGGCGCCGGGGCCTCTTCCACCAGCTTCTGGTGGCGGCGCTGCAGCGAGCAGTCGCGGGTGCCGACGACGATCGCGTTGCCGTGCTGGTCGGCCAGCACCTGCGCCTCGACGTGCCGCGGCTTGTCAAGGTAGCGCTCCACGAAGCACTCGCCGCGGCCGAACGCGGCCACCGCCTCACGCGTCGCGGACTCGAACAGTTCGGGGATTTCCTCGCGGGTGCGGGCGACCTTCAGGCCGCGGCCGCCGCCGCCGAACGCCGCCTTGATCGCGACCGGGAGGCCGTGCTCGTCGGCGAACGCGATGATCTCGTCGGCGTCCTTCACCGGCTCCTTGGTGCCGGGCACGAGCGGCGCGCCGGCGCGCATCGCGATGTGCCGCGCGGTCACCTTGTCGCCGAGGTCGCGGATCGACTGCGGGCTCGGCCCGATCCAGGTCAGGCCCGCGTCGAGGACGGCTTGGGCGAACTCGGCGTTCTCGGACAGGAAGCCGTAGCCGGGGTGGATCGAGTCGGCACCGGACCGCTTGGCGGCGTCGAGGATCTTGTCGATCGCGAGGTAGCTTTCGGCCGCGGTGGTCCCGCCGAGGGCGAACGCCTCGTCGGCGAGGCGCACGTGCGGCGCGTCGCGGTCCGGGTCGGCGTACACGGCCACGCTCTGCAGGCCCGCGTCCTTCGCGGCCCGGATCACGCGAACCGCGATCTCGCCCCGGTTCGCGACCAGGATCTTGGTCACCGGACCGCCTGTGCTCGCGGTGTCCTGCTCGCTCACCACATACCTCCCGTGCCCGTCGCCGCGCTGCTGGTCAACCGGGAGTCTACGGACCAGAACAGAGCCTGGATTGAGAGGTGGACCACCCGGTTGGGTCCCGTTTATACCCGCCCGGCGGGGGACTGATGCCGCAGTTCGGCCGGTAGTTCGGAGTCGAGCACGATGACGTCGTAGGGGTTGACCTGGTGCACCAGCGCGAGGTTCTCGGTGTTGACGAGGATCCACGGCTGGTGCTCGCCGCAGCAGTCGACGAGCCGGTCCAGCGCGGTGTAGGCGACCAGCGCGGTGCGGCCGTCGGGCGTGCGCCGCAGTTCGACGTTGGCTCCGGTCTGGCCGTCGGTGGTCGGGCCGGCAGGGCCGGTCGGCAGGTAAAGGGCCGGGGGCAGATTGGGGTTCGTCACTCGGACAACATAGACGGACACGGTGCGCGAGGTCGCTTACAGTCTCGGATATGCGGACTTGGCGAAAGCGCATCCCGCGATCCGCGCTGTTCACCGCTGTCCTCGCGACAGTGGTGACGGCGGCGGCGCTCGTCGCGGTCTTCGCGCTGCGCCCGAAGCCGGACGACACGGTCACCATGGCGCCCCGCGAGCCCCCGGCGGCTCCGGTCAACGGATCCTCGGCTACCTGCGGAAACGGTCCCTGCCGGCAACTGGCCGCGATGACTGTCGGCGGTACCCCGGTCATTTTGCTCGCCGACGCCGCGGGCGGATGGGGCCGCGTCCAGATCGGGCAGGAGCCGGGCACCGAGTTCGAACTCGCGATCACCGGGATGGGCGCGAAGCTGACGCCGACCTCGCTGCGCTGTATTGACGGGTCGACCGCCGCGTGCCTGATCCGCGGCGACGCCGCCGGCGGTGGCGCGTACGGCGAACTGCTCACCGGGTCCGGCGGGGTGTGGCGCGATTTCGGCCGCCCGTATTTCGCTGACGCCGGTTCGCTGTCGCTCTACGACGTGAGCCAGGACGGCCGCCCGGACGTGATCGTCGTCCGGCACGAATGCCCGCAGGCGATGTCCGGCACGCCACGCTGCCAGGCGGCGCCGGTACTGGCGGAGGTCTACGAACTCGACGGCGCGGTGATGGGCTGCACGAGCACCGTCACCGCGCCGTCGAACTTCCGGGGCTGGCCGGATATCGAGTTGAGGAAGTCCCAGTTGCGTAAGTGTGAGTCGTGAGTGGCAATCCCGGTTAGAACCGGGATCGCCACTCACGAGGTCGTCAGGCCGTGGCGGGCCGGGCGGCGCCGCCCTCGTCGCCGTGGTTGGGTCGGGCGGTCTGCGTCTGGAGGATCTCGTCGTCGAGCAGCCCCTCGCTGCGGGCGACGATCGCCGGGACCACGATCTGGCCCGCGACGTTGGTGGCCGTGCGCATCATGTCCATGATCGGGTTCACCGAGTAGATCAGCGCGATGCCGACCGCGACCTGCTTGGCGTCGAGGCCGATGAACGCGGTGGTCAGGGTGAGCGCGGTCAGCCAGCCGGTGGTGCCCGCGGTGGCGAGCGCGCCGACCACGGCGACCACCACGATGCCGACGTATTGCCCGAAGCTCAGCGGCACCCCGGCGAGGTTGGCGATGAAGATCGCGCCGATCGCCGGGAACACCGCGGCGCACCCGTCCATTTTGGTCGCGCTGGCGAGCGGGGTGGCGAAGGCGGCGTACCCGGGGTCGACGCCGAGGTTCACCGCGGACTGCCGGGTCAGCGGCAGCGTGGCCGAACTCGACTGCGACGCGAACGCGAACTGGATCGCGGTGCCCGCCTTGGCGAAGAACGTCAGCGGGTTCACCTTCGCGACGAACTGCAGCAGGATCGGGTAGACGACGAACAGGATCAGCAGGCAGCCGACGTACACCGCGAGCGTGGTGGAGAGCAGCGGGCGGAACAGGGCGTCGCCGTAGTTCGAGACCGCCGCGCCGATCAGGCCGATGATGCCGATCGGCGCGAGCCGCACGATCCAGCCGAGGTAGCGCTGGATGATTTCGAAAACACTCGTGGTGAAGTCGATGAACGGCTTCGCCTTGTCACCGAGGCTGTAGGCGGCGGCGCCGATCACCACGGCGAGGAAGAGCACCTGCAGTGTGCTGCCCTCGGCGAAGGCGGAGAAGAAGTTCTCCGGCAGCAGGCCCTTGATGAAGGCGTCCCACGAGCCCCAGTTGCTCATGCTCTTCGTGGCCTTGTCGGCGTTCTTCGCGGTGGCCGCGACGCCTTCGCCGAGCCCGCCGGACCCGGGGTTGAAGAGCTTGCCGATCGCGATCCCGATCAGCGAGGCGATGAACGACGTGATCGCGAACCACAGCACGGTCTTGCCGCCGAGCCGCGCGGCGGCGCGCCCGCCGCCGAGGCCGCGGAGGCTGTTGATGCCGACCACGATCGCGGTGAAGACCAGCGGGATCACCGCGATCTGCAGCAGGGTCGTGAAGATCGTGCCGATGTGGTCGAGGGTGTCGGTCAGCCAGCCGGCTTCCGTCGTCCGCGCGAGCACGCCGAGGCCGGCGCCCACGACAAGCGAGCCGAGCACGGCCGCGGCGAACACGCGCGGTTTGGTGTACGTCCTGACGAAGGACATGTGCCACCCCAGAGAGGTCGAAAGTTTCCGCCGGCCCGGATGCGGGCCGGCCTCGACTGTCCCTGATCACTCGTCCGAGTGACACATCGTCCCAGTATGTGAACTAATTCCACATTTCGGTGACGCTGACGCCCACCTCGGCGAGCAGTTGCCGCAGCAGCGGAAGACTGATCCCGATCACACTGGACGGGTCCCCTTCGACGCCCTCGACAAACCACCCGCCGAGCGCGTCGAGCGTGAACGCCCCCGCGACCTGCAGCGGTTCGCCGGTAGCGACGTAGGCGTCGATCTCGGCCTGGCTGGGGTTCGCGAAGTGCACGGTGGTGGACCGGGTGCCGGAGGCTTCCTTGGTGCGCTGCCCGCCGTCGAGCCGGACCACGGCGTGCCCGGTGAGCAGGACGCCGGAGCCGCCCGCCATCTTCGCCCAGCGCTGCTTCGCGATCTCGGCCGTGGCGGGTTTGCCGACCATCTCGCCGCCGATGGAAAGCATGGAATCACAGGCGACGATCACCGCGTCCGGCTCGGAAACCATCTCGACGACGGCGTTGGCCTTGGCTTTGGCCAGAGCTGTGACGAGTTCCGCGGGCGCGGGGTCGGTGAGCGCGGCGGCGACGGCGTCCTCGTCGACGCCGGACACGACGACCGCCGGGTCTAGACCGGCGCTGCGCAGTACGGAGAGGCGGGCGGGGGACTGGGAGGCGAGGACGAGACGCACGGCCGAACGCTACCTTGGGTGGGAGGGGTGGCTGAAGTGCGGCCTGGGGGCTGCAGTGCGCTGAGGACCGGGGCGCGCTGGGTTCGGATGCGGGACAGCGTGCTGGGACCGGACTGCGCTGGGCGCGGCTGCGGACAGTGTGCTGGGGCCGGATTGCGCTGGGCGCGGCTGCGGAGAGTGTGCTGGGGCCGGGTCGCGCTGGGCGCGGCTGCGGACAGCGTGCTGGGACCGGGTCGTGCTAGGCCCCGATGCGAGACAGCGTGCGGGTGCGGGATGGCGTGCTCGGCCCTGGGCACGGGGTTTCGCCGCACCGCAATCGCGACGCCGCTGTGACGACGACGCCGCTGCGACAATGCAGGGCGCGTCCGAGCGGCACCGCCTCGCCCGCTTTAAGGCTGTCTATCGCTCGACCGGCGGCCGTGGCGCGTTCCGGGTTCGCCTGAACCCGCCCCATGCGGCTGGGCTTCCCTGCCCGCCCGCTTCCTGTCGTCCGGCCATGGCCTCCCTTCTAGGCTCTTGGCCCCGGCTGGGTTCGGCCAGCCGGGGCCGTCGCGATCAGTCGTTCATCGGGCCGGTTCCGGAGCTGCGGCGGTCGGCGCTGGGGTGTGCGGGCGGGGTGACACCCGGCGCAAGGCCGCTGCGGACAGGACTCCCAGTACCAGCACCGCGATCGGCAGGATCAGGGTCGCCCTGGCCGCATCGGTGAGTCCATTGTGGACTACCTCGCCGGCGAGGCGGCCAGCTTGGGCGGCGATGTCCGCGGGGAGGCCGGGGATCGGGGCGGGGCCGCCGGAGGAGCCGAATTCTCCGGTGGAGGCGGCGGCGTTCGCGATGCCTTCGGTGAACTTGGCGCGGTATTGCTCCGGCAGCTGGGCGGCCGCGGTGGCGGCTTCACTGGTGATCGAGGCGCTGATCCTCGCCTGCAGGAGCACGCCGATCGCGGCGCTGCCCAGGACGCCGCCTACCTGGCGGGCGGTGTTGAAGATGCCCGAGGCGGTACCGGTGTGTCGCGGCTCTACCGACGCCATCGTCAGGTTGCTCATCGGCGAGAAGATGCAGCCGACGCCAAGGCCGCACACCAGCAGCGCGGGGATCAGCGCCCACGGGCTCGTGTCCGGGCGTGCTTGCAGCGCGATGATGCCGACGCCCGCGGCCAGCAGGGCCAGGCCGCCCATGACCAGGTACTTGCCGTTGATCCGGTCCGAGGCGCGGCCGACGAACGGGGCGATCACGCCGGACAGCAGGGACATCGGCGCGGTCAGCAGGCCGGCCGACGTGGGGGACAGGCCCAGCACCGTCTGGATGTAGATGATCAAGGGCAGGAACATGCCGGTCATGGTGAAGCCGACCGTGGTCGCGGTGAGGGTGCCCGCGGAGAAGTTGCGGTTCGCGAACACCGCCAGCGGGACCAGGGGTTCCCGGCGGTTGTAGTGCTGCCACAGCACGAAAGCGATCAGCAGCACCACGCCGGCCCCGATGATTTCGAAGACGGTGATTCCGCCGAAAACGGTGCCCCAGTCGTACTGCTGTCCATTTTGGACGCCGAACACGACGCAGAAGAGCCCGGCCGCGGACAGCAGGATGCCGAGAAGGTCGAAGGAGTGCGAGTGCTTCGGCTGCCAGTCCGGCACCAGCCACAGGGTGAGCGCGATGGCGACGACGCCGATCGGCACGTTCACGTAGAAAATCCACTCCCAGCCGAGGTGCTGCACCAGCACGCCGCCGAGCAGCGGGCCGGTGATCGTGGCCAGGCCGGCCACGCCGCCCCACGCGCCCATCGCCGCGCCGCGCTTCGCGGGCGGGAACAGGTGGCTGATGAACGCCAGCGTCTGCGGCGTCATCAGCGCGGCGCCGATGCCCTGCACGGCACGGGCGGCGATCAGCATTTCGACGTTGCCGGAAAGCCCGCACCACAGCGACGAAGCGGTGAACACGACGAGCCCGGCGACGAACACGCGCTTCGGCCCGAAGCGGTCGCCGAGGCGGCTGGTGAACAGCATCGGCACGGCGTAGGTGAGCAGGTAGACGCTGATCACCCACACCACCGAGTTGAGCCCGGCGTTGAGTTCCCGCAGCATGGCGGGCACCGCGATGGACACGATCGTGGTGTCCAGCAGGATCATGAAGAACCCGATGCACAGCGCGCTGAGCGCGGCCCACGGGTTAACCGGTCTTGCGTTCATGGTCTTCCTTGAGCTTGAGTTTCTTGTTCTGGAAAGGGATCCGGCCGCCGTCGAGGTCCGCGAACAGCTGCTCGATCCATGCCAGCTCGAACTTCCGCTGCGCCGCGCTGTAGCGGAAGTCGAGCCAGTAGATGTCGGGGGTGCCGTCTGATTCGATCTGGGCGATGAGCACCTCGTCGGAGGCGATAGCCGCGCGCAGCTTGGTGATGCGGTGCTCCAGTTCGAGCAGCGCCACGTCGCGTCCGAGGTCGTCGATGACGGCCAGCCCGTTGAGCACGTCGCTGTAGTCGGGCACTACGTCGCCCAGCATTTGCCGGGCTCGTTCCTGGAAGGCGTCCTTGCCCGCGGCGGTCATCGCGTAGACCGTGCGCTCCGGCCGTTTGCCGTCTCGCTGCGTTTCGACTATGTCGACGAAACCGTTGCGCTGCAGCCGATCCACCGTGTGATAGAGCGAGCCGGCCTTGAGCTTCACGCGGGTTTCGACGTGCCGTTCCCGCATGAGCTGGGCCATTTCGTAGGGGTGCATCGGCCGCTCGTGCAGCAGCTCGAGCACGGCGACGCCCAGCGCCGTGAGCTTGGCCGCGACCATGACGGTGGTCCTCCGGGAGGTCTGATTGGGTGATCCATCGTGGGTTATTCCATGTGGACTATACGGTGTGGAACAAGCGGCGGTCCAGTGTGATGTGCGCTGGTGAGCAGCTTGTCGCTGACGGTGATGGGTGCTGCGAGATGGGGAAAGCGTAACCACCAGCACCGACAAAAACCGGCGATCGCCTGTTCGAGGGCCCTTTTCGGCCGTCGGCACCCGCATCAGGCGGACCGGGTCAGGATCGGCTGATGGAGAACCGGTCGGTGGGCTGGGAAGGCTTCTTCAGCACCAGGGACCTCGGCGGGCTGCCGACCCGATCCGGCGGGCGCACGGAACCGCGCGGTTCTACCGGGCTGCCAGTCTTCGGTTCGTCACCGAGGCGGGATGGGCCAGTGCGCGGGAATCCGGCGTACGCACCGTCATCGACCTGCGCAATCCCGCCGAGATCAGCACCTGTGCCGCCACCGTGCCGCCGGGAGTACATCGCCGACGAGCAGCTCGACGGAACCCCGCTCTACTACCGCGTTTTCCTTGACCGCAAAGCAGAACGCTGCGCAGCCGTCGCCGCCGACTACGCCTTGTCGACGGAAGCTGTTCGCCCGCTGCTGAAGGCACTAGGGGTCGAAGACCAAACCGCTGCTCTCGAAGCAGTGTTGGCCCGCCGTCAAACGACCATCCGCGAAGCCGTAATCAAGACCCTCGACGGCTTCGACGTGCGGGAGTACCTCGTCCGCGCCGGAATGGCCGCGGACGAGGTAGCCCGTCTCCGGGACCGCCTCAGTCAGTGACCTGGTGCAGCTGCCGCGCCCGGCGGCTGCCCAGCGAATACCAACCGGCGATCCCCGTCCCGACAGTCAGTGCGGCCGCGCTGATGCCCAGCGACCAGTGCACCCCGACCGCCGCACCGAGCAGCCCCACGGTGAACCCGCTCCCGGCGCGAAGACCGTTCGCGGACACGCTGTACACGCCGATCACCCGGCCGCGTTCCTCCGGTTTCGCCAGCAGCTGCACGACGGTCTGGCCGATCGACATCGACGCCAGGTTCGCGACGCCGCCGATCACCAGCAGTGCCACCGCGATCGGATAGCTGGCGGTCATCGCGAAGAACAGGCTCGACACCCCGTAGATCGCCGTGCTGATCACCGCGGCGGACACGCTCGGCTTGATCTTTCCGGTCGCCTCCAACAGGATCCCGCCGATTACGCCGCCCGCGCCGTTGGCGAACAGCAGCACGCCGTACGCGGTTCCGGCGCTCCCGGCGCCGAGGTCCTGCGCGAAGATCGGCATCGAACTCTGCATCGAAGCGCCGACGAAGAACGCGCCGAGCCCGGCGAGGATGATCATCCCGACCATGGTCGGGTTTCCGCTGATGTCCTTCATGACCCGCACCGAATCCATCAGTCCGACTCGTGGCCGGCGGATGATTCCGCCGTCTCGGGTGTGGCCGGTGAACTTGGTGCGGAAGAGGAACACGGTCAGCGGCAGGTAGAACGCGACGTTCACGAAGATGCCCGCCACCGGCCCGAGTCCGAGCAGCAGCGCGCTTCCGACGACCGGGCCGAACAGGATGCCAAGGCTGCGGAAGGTGGCGTTGAGCCGGACCGCGCTCGGCAGTTCGGCGGGGCCGACGAAGTCGTGCAGCATCAGCTGTTCGCCGGGTCCCCAGATCGCGCCAGCGCAGCCGTGCAAAATCAGCAGTACGCACGCACTCCACACCTCAAGGGTGTCGGTGACGATCAGCACGCCCCACGCCACGGACACGGCCATGAACAGCGCCTGCGCGGCCTGAATGATCCGGCGGCAGTCGTGCCGGTCGGCCAGCCCGCCGAAATACACCGAGAACAGCAGGAACGGCACCCAGTGGCTGATCACCTCGAACCCGGTCAGCGCGGGCGACTGGAACTTCTCCCACAGCACCCAATAGGTGATGACGTGTTCGATGTTGTCGGCCATCATGGCCAGGCCGGTGCCGATGAGATACGGACGGCAGTCCTTGTTGTACAGCGCCGCGAACTTGCGCGGGGCCGCTGTGCCGGTAACCCCGGAATCGGGTTGGTGCGTCGGCACCCCGCACGCGGAACACATGACTGGAAACCCCCTAGTGAGCTGGTGCTCCTAACGCTAGACGAGACGTTGCGTCTTGGCTAGACTCCGGCACGTGGGCGACGTCACTGAGTCCGGCCAGAACCGGAACCACGGAAACCGCTACGGCCGCAGCGAGAACGCGCGCCGCGCGGTGCTGCACGCGGTCGACGATCTGCTGGTGGAGGTCGGTTTCGCCCGGCTCACGATGGAGGGCATCGCGGCGAAGGCCGGTGTGGGCAAGCAGACCGTCTACCGCTGGTGGCCGTCCAAAGTGGACATTCTGCTCGAAGCGCTCGGCGACGACCTCGCCGAGGAACTCGCGCCGCCGGACACGGGTGACCTCCGCGCAGACCTCCGTGCGCACCTCGCCGCGGTGGCGTCTTTCCTGACCATCGCTGACGCCGGGGCGATGTTCCGCACCCTGCTCGGCCAGGCTCAGCACGACGCTGACCTGGCGCGGCAGCTGCGCGAGGAGCACCTCCGCGGTCAGCACGCGCGCGACCGGCTGCCGCTCGAACGCGCCGTCGCTCGCGGCGAATTGCCGCCGGACACCGACCTGGACAGCGCGGTCGAGCAACTCGTCGGGCCGATCCACTACCGGGTGCTGGTCACCGGCGCGCCGGTGCCGCCGGAGTTCACAGATGAGCTGGTTGAGCGATACCTGCGGGAGCATCCGCGCGGGTAGGGTCCTGCGGATATGGGAATGGTCTGGTGGCTGGTCGTGGCCGTGGTCGCCGCGGCCGTCGCCGGGACGCTCTGGGTGCTGCGGGATCGCGCGGGCGGGCTCGACCAGCGGTTGCGGGCCGCCGAGCAGGCCTCGCGCTGGCGATTCCTGCAGCAGCGGTGGGACGCGGAGCCGATGGCGCGGCTCGCGACCGTCCAGCAGGTGCACGCGCTCACCCAGAACGGCGGCTGCCGGGTCCGGATCGTCTGGACGGACAGCTACCACGCCGAGGACGTCGAAATCGAGCACGACCAAGCCGACGCCGGCGATTACCTGCTGCTGCGCGGCGTCGGCCCGCTCGGTTCGATCACCCGCCAGGAGCTGCTGGCGCACGCGGGCGCGGATGCGCCGGATTGGGCTTGGCGCGGGCGTTGATTCCCGGATGAGGCGCTCGTTCACGCCGCCCGCTCGTGAGTGGTGGCGCCGGTTCTAACCGGCGCCAACACTCACGAGAACTTCAGCGCGGCAACGTCGAGGCGCGCCAGGCTCCGTCACCAACCGCCGCCGGCGCGTGCACCGCGGCGGCCCGGTCGCCCCACCACGACGTACGCCGCCGCGCTGGAGCTGGTGCCGAGGCCGACGCGGCCGTGGCCACCACCGCGGTGAGAGCGGCGAGTTCGGCGTCGTCCGGGTTGCCGCGGACGACGCGGAGCAGGGGAGTGTCCGTCATCGCGGCCTCACAGGGGGATGTTGCCGTGCTTCTTGGGCGGCAGCGATTCGCGCTTGGTGCGCAACAGGTTCAGCGCCTTGGCGATGTGGCCGCGGGTGTGCGCGGGCACGATCACCGAGTCGACGTAACCGCGTTCGGCCGCCGCGTACGGGTTGAGCAGCGTGTCCTCGTACTCCTGGATCAGATCGGCGCGCAACGCGTCCACATCGCGACCCTCGGCGGCCGCGTTGGCCAGCGTCTTGCGGTGCACGATGTTCGCCGCGCCCTGCGCGCCCATCACCGCGACCTGCGCGGTCGGCCAGGCTAGGTTGACGTCCGCGCCGAGGTGCTTGGAGCCCATCACGTCGTATGCGCCGCCGTAGGCCTTGCGCGTGATCACCGTGATCAGCGGGACGGTCGCCTCGGCGTAGGCGTAGATCAGCTTCGCGCCGCGGCGGATGATGCCGTTCCATTCCTGGTCGGTGCCAGGGAGGAAGCCGGGAACGTCCACAAAGGTCAGTACCGGGATGTTGAACGCGTCGCAGGTCCGCACGAACCGGGCGGCCTTCTCGGACGCGTCGATGTCGAGGCAGCCGGCGAACTGGGTCGGCTGGTTCGCGACGACGCCGACGCTCTGCCCGTCGACCCGGCCGAACCCGACCAGGATGTTGGGCGCGAACAGCTCGTGCACCTCGAGGAACTCGCCGTCGTCGAGCACGCGGGTGACGACCTCGTGCATGTCGTACGGCGTGTTCGGCGAGTCCGGGATGAGCGTGTCCAGCTCGCGGTCGGTGTCGGTGACGTTCTCGAAGAACCCGGCCGGCGGCTGGTTCGCGTCGAACTCCGGCGGCTCGGACAGGTTGTTCTGCGGCAGGTAGGAGAGCAGTTCCTTGACGTAGGCGATCGCGTCGTCGTCATCGGAACCGAGGTAGTGCGCGACGCCCGACTTGGTGTTGTGCGTGCGCCCGCCGCCGAGTTCCTCGAAGGTGACGTCCTCGCCGGTCACCGTCTTCACGACGTCCGGTCCGGTGATGAACATCTGCGACGTCTCGTCCACCATCACGACGAAGTCGGTGAGCGCGGGGGAGTAGACGTGCCCGCCCGCGTTCGCGCCCATGATCAGCGAGATCTGCGGGATCACGCCGGACGCCATGGTGTTGCGGCGGAAGATCTCGCCGTACAGGCCGAGCGAGACGACGCCTTCCTGGATCCGCGCGCCGCCGCCCTCGTTGATGCCGATGATCGGCCGCCCGGTCTTGATCGCCAGGTCCATCACCTTGACGATCTTCTCGCCGTAGACCTCGCCGAGCGCGCCGCCGAACACCGTGACGTCCTGGCTGAACACGCACACCGGACGGCCGTCGACGGTGCCGTACCCGGTCACCACGCCGTCGCCGTACGGGCGGTTCTTCTCCAGCCCGAAGTTCGTGGAGCGGTGCCGCGCCAGCTCGTCCAGTTCGACGAACGAGCCCTCGTCGAGCAGCAGATCGATCCGCTCGCGGGCGGTTTTCTTGCCCTTGGCGTGCTGTTTCTCGATCGCGCGCGCCGATCCGGCGTGCACGGCCTCGTCGTAGCGGCGGTAGAGATCCGCGAGCTTGCCGGCCGTGGTGTGGATGTCCGGTTCTCCCTCGGGCGGCGTCCCGAGCGGCTGCGTCGCACTGCTCATGTGGCGGAGCTTAGCTACTGCGCGGTTGCCGCGCGTGTGGCGTAGGACTCCCTCGCGGTCACGGCGCAGACGAGCACGCGGCCGTCCAGCGTGCCGATGACGAGCCGGTCCGCGCCAGCCGCGCGCAGCGAAAGCGGGACGACGGGGTGGCCGTTGACCTGCAGGTGCTGCCGTCCTCGTACGCGCCCGTCGGTGGCGTCGATGGCGACGATCTCGCCGGAGTTGTACGCGACGTAGACGGTGTACCCGATGGTGTCTATCGCGGTGACCTGGTGGTCGGCGTGGTGCACCCAGCGGGGTTTTCCGTCGGGGTAGGAGCGGCGGACGACGCAGGAGTTGCCAGGCAGGAGCCCGGTTCCGTCGTGGATCGCGGTGGCGTGGACGATCGCGCCGTCGACGAACACGCCGGGGCCGCCGAAGAGGTGCCTGCCCTTGGCCGCGTCCCATTCGAGGGGAAACAAGCGCTCGGTTCGCTGCCGGGCGGGATCGAAGGCGACGACCCATTTGTCCTCGTGCGCTCGCGGTCCCATGCCTTGCAGGAACAGCAGGGCCGGGGCGCGGCGGATGTCGAAGAAATGGTTGAACAGGTCGTAGCCGCCGAGGTCGACGCGGCTTTCCTGAGACAGCACCTCGGTCGCTCCGGAACGGGGACGGATGGCGAGCTGTCCGGTCGAGTCGGTGACGAGCACAACGGGCTGGGCGAAGGTCCGGAGCGGTTCGACCTGCCCATCAGCGAGCCGGACGCGTTCGACAGTCGCGGTGGATTCGTTCCAGCCAGACCAGGTGGCGAGAACGGCGGTGTTCTCCTCGGCGTCGACGTAGAGCTGGCAGCCGACGCCCGAGGCGGGCACGGACCATTCGCGTTCTCCGGCGGCCGACCAGCACTCGAGGGCGACGTGTTCGAGGCTGGCGAGAATCCGTCCGTCGCTCAGCTCGGCGACCGCCCAGACCTGCCGACGGCGTTTTCCCTGCGCGACGGGCGTGGCAGCCGGTGTCGTGGCAGGGCCGTCGACGTGCAGCGAACGGGCCTTTACAGCGCGCCAGTCCGGCACCGCGATGGTGACGGCCATGGTGGGGGAGCCGAGGTTTTCCTCTTGTTCCTCGTCGCGTACCGAGATTTTCGCGTCGAGAGTCCGCCGGTCGCGCCAGCGAAGTTCGGTGACCTCACGGCGTTCGTGCAGCACAGAGGTCGCACGGCCGGATTCGAGGTCGAGGACGGTCAGCTCGCCTTCGTAGAAATAGCCGCCGTCGTAGGAACCGGAGCCGATGGCCAGGATCGGCAGTTCCGGATGGAACGCCAAAGTATTGACCGGCCAAGGCAGGCAAACCAGGTGAACGCATTCGAGCGTGTCGGCGCGGTAGAGGCCGACACGGTTCCAGGCGGTCGGGCCGGACGAACTCATCACGCTGTGCCCGGCCCACTGCGGATATCCCAGCGAGCCCCCGACGGCCACGTAAGTCCCGGTGGGATCGGTCTCGGTCAGCCGCACCTCACCGACCTCGGCGAATCGGCCATCACCGAGAACCCGCTGGACGGACAGCACTTCGGAGTCGGTCACCCGCGAAGCTTATGGCAGGTGTCAGTTGAATTTTCGGCGTCAGCCTGGCCAAGACGGGTGTTCCCCGGCCTAGGGTGGGCAGCGTGCTGCTCGCCGACGCCTCGGTCCGTTCGCTCGGGCCCGCCGACCTGTCCGCTTGCCTCGACCTCGGAACCGATCGCGGATGGCCGCGCGAAGAACGGAAATGGGCGATGCTGCTGGACGTCGGCCGCGGATTCGGCATCGACGCCCCAGACGGCGGACTCGCCGCGGCGGCGGTGCTCACCCGGACCGGGCCAGCCGCGAGCGTTTCAATGGTCGTCGTTGCGGAGCGGTTCGCGCGGCAGGGGCTCGGCCGCCGGGTGATGGCGCGGGCGCTCGAGGACGCCGGTGACGCCGTGGTGTCCTTGCACACCACGGAAAACGCGCGTCCGCTGTACGAATCGATGGGCTTCGAGTCCGACGGCGGCTGCAACGACCATCGCGGCCGGTTCGCCGACGACGGCGGCCCGGGGGCGCGGCCGATCGGTCCGGCGGATGTGGCGCGAGTGTACGAATTGGACAGTGCGGCACAAGGCTTCGCGCGGCGGGAGTTGTTGAACCGCATGCTGTTCGAGGCTGAGCACGTTCACGTGACGGACGACGGTTACGCGCTGGGCACGTCGCAGGCCGGGGTGACGGTGATCGGGCCGGTGGTGGCCGCGGACGAGGATCAGGCCCGTGCGCTGATCCGCGGCGTCGCCCGCGCCGCGACCGGCGATCTCCGGCTGGCGGTCGACCATCGGTTCCCGGAGCTGTCGGCGTGGTGCGAGGCGCGCGGGCTGGCGGTCCACGGTCCGGCACCGAGGCTGGTACTCCACGGAAAAGCCTTGCCGGGCCCGGCCGAGGTGCGGTTTTCGCCGTACAACACCGCGCTCGGCTAGCTGTACCGCTCCCGAACCTCCGCCCGGCGCTCCGCCGACCACGGCTGCAGTTCCACCCCGAACGACGCCGCGAACAACGCGTTCAGCTGCTCATGCCGCGTGGTCAGCAACTCCGGCACCTGCTCGGACAGCTCCGCCGGAACGGTCTGGGTCAGCTCCACCCGCACCCCGTCCAGCGGATCCGCCGTCACCTCCCACCGGACGCGCCCGGCCGGTTTTCCGTCGTGCAGCCAGGTGTAGGCCAGCACCTCCGGCGACCGCGACTCCAGCACCTCCGCCCCGTTTTCCGGCTGGGGCAGCCGCTTCCAGACGTCCTCGGCCGGCGGCCACACCAGGTCGCGGCGGAACCGCAGCACCCCGCCGTCCAGGACTTCGCCGTCCTCCAGGCCGAATTCCTCGACGTAGCCAGCATCCGCGCGTGCCAGTCGGTCGGCAGTTCCGGCGTCCGGCCGTCCAGCGTGGCTTCGAGGGAATCGAGGCAGGCGACCCAGCCGGTGACGTGCCGTCCCGCGCCGAGCAGGGCGATGTCCGGTTCGCCGCGGTTGAAGACATGCGTGAACGCGAGTTTGCTGCCCGCACCGTCAGCCGACACCTCGATCCGGATCAGGTCCGAGTTCCAGGTGAACTCGAAGACCTCCGGCGGCCGGTAGCCGACGATCTCGCCTTCGCTGGTGTCCCCGGTTTCGGTGAAGGTGAACGTGATCTTCCCGCCCGGGCTCAGGTCGTCCGGCAGCGTGACCGCGGCCGGGAACCAATGCGCCAGCTCCTCCGGCGAGGTGACCGCGCGCCACACCTTCTCCGGCGGGTGGGCCAGGGTCCGTTCGAGTTTCACGCTCGGTCGTCCGCCAGGGGTGGTGCGCAGGATCGCCATGCCCGTATATAACCACGGAGGTATATACGGGTCAAGCCGTCAGATGTGCCGGGTACCCGGTCTGACCTGGGGCGACCTCGGGAAGCAGGACGAGCCGCCGGTCGTAGTCGCCGCCGTCCTGCGTGCGGTACGGCAGCGGATCGGCCGTTTCCAGGGAATGCAAACGTTTGCGCAGCTGCTCGGCGACGCAGTCGAACTTCTCCGGGGTCATCCGGTTCGTGCCGGTCACCTTGAGCGGCGGCAGGACCGTCATGCCGGTGTAGAAGAGTGTGCCGTGCTGGACGTTGAACAGCAGGTCGTCCAGCGAACCGTGCGCGCCGCGCGGGCCGAGGCTGTCCTCGTGCGCTCCGGCGGTGACGATCACCATCGCGCGTTTCCCGGCCAGCACGCCGTTGCCGTAGCGCAGGGTGTGGCCGGTTTCGTCGCGGTAGTCGTAGCCGTATCCCTGCACGAAAACGCGGTCGAACCAGCCCTTCAGGATGGCCGGTGTGTCCGCCCACCAGAGCGGGAATTGGACGACCACGGTGTCCGCCCAGTCGAGCTTTTCGTGCTCGGTCCGGACGTCCTCGGGCACGGTCGCGATCTCGTCGACGATCGGGTTCCAGCGCATCGCGTAGAGATCGGATTCGCGCACGTCGTGGCCGAGATCGCGCAGCGTGGTGACGCCCTCGTCGCGGAGCGCGCCGTTGAGCGAAGCGGGGTCGGGGTGGGCGTAGAGCCACAAGACGTTCATGAGGCCAGGGTGCAACCGGCGAACCGGCCAAAACAGTGGCCCGATGGCCACCTTGTGCAAGAATCGGGCCATGGCGGTTTTTCGGCATCCCGGACGGCACAAGGTCGCGGTGCTGGTGCGGCACGGCATGCTCGTGATGGAGCTCGGCATCGTCCACCGGCTGTTCGGCCAGGCCAAATCCGCGGACGGCGAGCGGCTGTACGAGGTCGTCACCTGCACGCCCGAGCCCGGCGACATCCGCACCGACTCGGATTTCGCCATCCCGGTCGCGCAGGGCCCGGAGGTGCTGGCCGAGGCGGACACGGTGGTCGTGCCGGCGTCCTCGCTCGAGTACGAACCCGGTGGGCACCAGCTGACCGCGCAGCTCAAGTACGCGATGAACCTGGTGCGCGCGGACACCCGGATCGCCTCGATCTGCACCGGCGCGTACGTGCTCGCCGCGATGGGCCTGCTCGACGGCCGCCGCGCGACCACGCACTGGCGTTCGGCGTGCGAGTTCCAGCTGGAGTATCCGCGCGTGCTCCTCGACCCGGACGTGCTCTACACCGAGGACGGCAACGTCCTCACCTCGGCGGGCGTCGCGTCCGGCATCGACCTCTGCCTGCACATGATCCGCCGCGACTTCGGCGCGACGGTGGCCAACGAGGTCGCGCGCGGCACGGTCGTCTCGCCGCATCGCGAGGGCGGGCAGGCCCAGTTCATCCGCCGTCCGGTGCCGGAGCCGAGGTCGTCGTCCACCTCGGCCGCGCGGGCGTGGGCGCTGGAGAATCTCGACCGGCCGATCACCCTGCGCGACCTGGCGATGCGCGAGTCGATGAGCACTCGGACGTTCACCCGGCGGTTCCGGGACGAGGTCGGGATGTCGGCGTTGCAGTGGCTGACCCAGCAGCGGGTGGAGCGCGCGCGGCAGCTGCTGGAGGAATCGGAATTGCCGGTGGACCGGGTCGCGGCGGCATGCGGATTCGGGACGGCGGCGTCGCTTCGGCAGCATCTGCAGGCCGCGCTCGGGGTCTCGCCGAGCGCCTACCGGACCACCTTCCGCCGGTCGGCCTGAACTCGGCGGTCCGTGGCAGCGCTGTGCGCGGCTGCCACGGACCGACCCCCAGCGGCACCCATCCTGGCGAGCCCGCTGGGGTGTTCGGTACCCCGGCGACCAGGTCTTACAGAATCTGACACGCGTCAGGAGACGACCGTCACCAGCACATACACCGGGCGGCGGGTCGAGAAGAACTCCGCGCCGTTCGCGTCGACCATCTTCCAGCCGATCCAGCACTTGCCCGGCGCGGCCGAGGCGGTCAGCGGGACGCTCACCATCACGTGGTCGCCGGGCGGGGTGTCGCCGATCAGCACCCGGTCCGGCGTGCGGCAGGAGCCGGGGCTCGGCGGCAGGTCCATCCGCTGCAGGTACCGCTGGTGCCAGATCGCGGAGCCGGTGTTCTGCAGCTCCCACACCTTCTGCACGGTCTCGCCGACGTGAATGACGGTGCCGTCGGGCACGGTCACGTCGGCGAGGAACTTGGAGTTGTCGCCGGGCACGCGCGCCCCGACGTCGACCAGGCTGGCGCGGTTCAGCTTCGGCACCACGAACGCGGCGACGGCGGCGAGAAGCACGACGACGAACGCGACTGCGGCCAGCGCGTACTTGCGGCGGGGGCGGCGGCGTTTTTCCAGGGCCGGCACCGCGGGCTCCGAGGTGATCACCACCGGTTCAACGGCGGCGGGCTCGGGTTCCGGCGGCACGCCTTTCAGCTCTTCCCAGCGCCGCCGCCACTCCTGTTCGTCGGCGTCGCACGCCCGGACGAACTCGCGCGTGGTGTCCCACGACGGGAACCGGGTGCCGCGGACCGCCTCGTGCAGCGTGGTGTGCGAGATCTGCCCGGACTGGCCGGCCATCTTGCGGAACGACGGATTCCCGGCTCGCGCGCGCAGCGTCGCCAGCTCCGCGGAGAGCACCTCGGCGGCAGATTGCCCGTCGCCCATCGCTCTCCCTGGTTGTCAGATCTGCTGGTCGGACCAGTCTGACATTCCAGTTGGGCACCGCCGGGGCCTACCCCGATGCTCAGCGCAGCAGCAACTCGCGCAGTGTTTTCGTCACCACAGCGGGTGCCTGTTCGGCCATGAAGTGCCCGCTGGTGACGGTCTCGTGCACGCAGGACGGCGCCCAGGCGCGCCAGAGCGCGACCGCGTCGTAGCCCAGTGCGACGCCCCAATCCTGCTGCAGCACCGTGACCGGCATCTCCAGTTGGCGGCTGGCGTCCCGGTCGGCGCGGTCGTGCTCGACGTCGATGCCCGCGGAGGCGCGGTAGTCGGCCACGATCGACGGGACCGCGTTCCGGCTCGCTTCGAGGTACCGGGCGCGGATGCCGGCCGGGATGGCCTCCGGGTCGGCGCCCCACTGGTCGAGGAAGTAGCTGAAGAACGCGTCCGGCGCGCCGCTGATCAGCTGTTCGGGCAGGCCGGGCGGCTGCGCCATGAGGTAGAGGTGGAAGGCGACGGCCGCGTTGACGCCGTGCAGCACGTCCCACATGTCCAGCGTCGGCAGGACGTCGAGGATGGCCAGGTGGGACACGTGGTCCGGATGGTCGAGGCCGGCGCGGATCGCGACGAGCGCGCCGCGGTCGTGCCCGGCCAGCGCGAACCGCTCGTGCCCGAAAGCGCGCGCGAGGGCGACGACGTCGGCGGCCATGGTGCGCTTCGAGTAGGTCTCGCCGGTGTCGGCGGGCTTGTCGCTGTCGCCGTAGCCGCGCAGGTCCGGGCACAGCACGGTGTGGTCGGCGGCGAGGTCGGCGGCGACGTGCCGCCACATCAGGTGGGTTTGCGGGAAGCCGTGCAGCAGGACGACGGGGGAGCCGGAGCCCGCGACGCCGACGTTGAGGGAAACCCCGTCGGCGACGGGCACTCGCTGGTAGTCGAAGTTCATGCGACCCAGCGTGCGCCGGGCCGATCAGCAACCGATCAGCAACGGCCGAGCTGATTACAGTACGGAACCGATGACCATCTCGTTCTCGGTGCTGGGCCCGCTGACGGCCCACGACGCGCGCGGGCCGGTGGCGTTGCCCGGGCCGCGGCATCGTGCGGTGCTCGCGCGTCTGCTCGTCGCCCGTGGACAGGTGGTTTCGACGGACGCGCTGGTCGACGCGTTGTGGACGGAGCCGAAGGCGGGTGCGGTCGGCGCGGTGCAGACCTTCGTTGGCGCGTTGCGGCGGTCGCTCGAACCGGACCGTCCGCCTAGGACACCCGCGAAGCTGCTGGTCACCGCCGGGCCGGGGTATGCGTTGCGCGCTGAGCCGGAGCAGGTCGACGCGTGGCGGTTCGAGGCGTTGCTGCGGGGCACGCCGTCGGTCGCGCAGCTGGACGAGGCGCTCGGCTGGTGGCGAGGCGAGCCGTACGCGGAGTTCGCCGACGAGCCGTGGGCGCGCGCCGAACGGGCTCGGCTCGACGAACTTCGGTTGCTCGCGCTGGAACGGCGGGCCGCCGGTCTGCTGGATCTCGGCCGTGCCGCCGAAGCGGTGCCGGACCTGGAGTCTCTTGTGGACGCTCATCCGTTGCGAGAGGAAGCGTGGCGGCTGCTGGCGCTCGCGTTGTACCGCGCTGGACGCCAGGGGGACGCGCTTGCCGCGTTGCGCCGGGCCCGGGCCGGGCTGGCAGCGGAGCTGGGCGTCGATCCGGGTCCGGCGTTGCGGCAGGTGGAGCAGGACATCCTCGCGCAGGCACCGCAGCTGGCGCCGGCCGTTCCCCGGCGGTTGGCCGGGCGAGACGCGGAATTGGCGCGGCTGGCCGAGGTCGCGGCGGAGGTCGCGGAACGCAAGCGCTTCCGGCTTGCGCTGGTGTCCGGCGAGGCGGGCGCGGGCAAGACAGCGCTGGTCGAGGAATTCGCCGCCCGGCTGGGCTGGACCACGGCGTGGGGCGTGAATCCGGACGGGGCCGGGGTGCCGCCCGCCTGGCCGTGGACGCGCATCCTCGCCGCGCTGGGCGAAGCGGTCCCGCCTCGGCCGACGGTTGGCGATCCGGCGGTGGCGCGGTTCGAGTGGCATCAAGCGGTGGCCGCGCGCATCGCGCAGGTGCCGGGTCCGCTGCTGCTCGTGCTTGACGACTTGCATTGGGCGGGCGAGGAAACGCTGGCACTGCTGACGTCGATTTCGGCGGAATCGGTGCTCCTGGTCGCGACGTATCGGACGACCGAAGTCTCTCCGGAGCTGACCGCGGCGTTGGGCCGGCTCGCGCGCGCCGACCCGGTGCGGCTGTATTTGAGCGGGCTTTCGGTCGAAGCAGTTGCTGAGCTGGTCGGTGCCGAATCCGCTGAGGTGATTCATCGCCGATCCGGCGGAAATCCGTTCTTCGTCAAGGAACTCGCCCGGGCGCTTGATGCCGAAGGCGACCTGCCGGACGGAGCCCGCGACGTCGTCCGAAACCGGATTGCCGCGCTGCCCGAACACGTGCGCACCGTGCTCGGGAAGGCCGCGGTGATCGGCGCGGACGTCGACCTCGGCCTGCTCGGCGACGTCCTTGACGAGCTGGAAACCGCTGTGCAGGCAGGTTTTCTGACCGAGAGCGGCCCACGGGCGTTCCGGTTCGCGCATTCGCTCGTCCGCGACGCGGTGTACGACGATCTCTCGCTGGCTCGGCGCGCACAGCTACATCGAGAGGTCGGCGAGGCCTTGGCAAGCCGTCGCCCAACCGAGATTTCCTTGCTGGCCCACCACTTCCTGCTCGCCGGAGACGACCGCGGCGCTGCCTACGCACAGGCGGCCGCGGAAGGTGCCGAGCGGGATTTCGCGCCCCACGAAGCACTTCGGCTCTGGCAAGCGGCTCTGGCCCAAGGGCCGCGTACCGTCGAACTGCTGATGGGACTCGCGCGGACGTCAGCGTTCACCGGCTCCCTAGCCGCCGCGCGCCGCTACCGCGCCGAGGCCCTGGACCTCGCCGGTGACGATTCCGCGTTGACCATCCGGGTCCTGACCGCGTTCGACGTGCCGGGAATCTGGACCGAGAACGACGACCCCGCGTTGGCCCGCCGCATCGCCGACGCGGCCGAACACGCGCACCCCACCGACCCGCTCGTGCGGGCGCGGCTGTTGGCGACCATCGCGTTGGAACTGCGCAACGAAGGCGGGCAACGCGCGCACGACGCGGCCGTTGAAGCGGAAAAACTGGCGCGGTCCTCGGGTGATCCGGCGTTGCTGGCGCTGGCGTTGAACGCACGCTGGACGCAGACGTTCACCCGCGCCGGCCTGGCTCCGGAACGCGCGCAGATCGGGGAAGAACTGGTCGAACTGGCCGCCCGGCACCAATTGGTGACGTTCGAGGTGCTCGGCCACCTGGTGCTGATGCAGGCCCGCTCCGCGCTCGCCGACTTCACCGCCGCCGACGCACACGCGACCGCGGCGGATCGCCTGGGGGAGCAGTACGACCTCCCGCTGGTCAGCGTGTTCACCGACTGGTACCGCGCGCTCCGCCTGGCCGTCACCGGCCCGGTCGCCGCCGCGGAAGCCGCGTATCGCAGTGCTGCGGCGCGATTGTCCGGCAGCGGAATGTCCGGAGTGGACCGTGGCCTGCTGCCGTTGGCGCTGCACTGCCTTTACCGCCAGCACGGCCGAGACTCCACAGTGGACTTCGCACTGCCACCCGACCGACCCGACCTGTTGCTGGAACTGCGCGCCTGCCTCACCGCCTCGACCGGCGACGCCCGCGAGCTGTATGCCCGGCTGGCCCCAGCGGAGAACGAACTGGCCGGTGCCGGTTCAGGACTGGTGACGCTGGGGCCGGTCGCCTACTACCTCGGCGAGCTGGCCGTCCGATTAGGACAGCCAGCCGGCGAGCACTACCGCAAGGCCGTCGAAGTGGCCCGCCGCGCCGGAGCCGGGCATTGGGCCGAGGCCGCGCTCAGTCGACTACGTACCACTTGCCGCCGCGATTCTCCATAACCGCGTCGCCGAGGTCTCCGGCGGTGAACTTGACCGAGGCCTTCACCGCGCGCGCCGGGATCTCGACCTTCTTGGCCCCCTCCTTGATCTTGGAGCGGTCGACCGTGGCGGTCTGCAGGGCCTTCTTCTGCGCGGGGGAGATCATCTGGAACGCCATCGGCATCGTCTTCTCGCACGGCCCCATGCCCTCGTCCTCCGCCTGCTTGGCAGCCGGACCGGCGATCTCGCACACCGTCGCGAGGTCTTCCCTGCCTGCCGCGTGCATGAAGGCCTCGTACCGCTCGACCGCGTCGCCGCCGGTCGACGCCGCGGCGGACGTCGACGGTGCCGAAGACGTCGACGCCGGGGCGGACGTCGAGGGCTGCGCGGTGGCGGAGGAGGTCGCGGGTGCGGGCGAGGAGGCGGGAGAGGCGGTGCCGCCGCTTTCGCTGCCGCAGCTGGTGATCAGGAGGGCAGCGCCCACGGCAAGAAAGGGGAGGATACGAGCGGACATGGTGGGCCTTTCCCGTCAGGAAGAATGCTCCGGAGCATAAGCGACACTCCGCCGCTGCGTGCGGAAACGGGAATCTTGGCTACGGTCGGGGCATGAACGGGAATCAGCGCGAGGCCATCACCATGTCCAGAGAGGACGGCACGGAGCGGACCGTGGCCTGCCCGGAGTGCGGTGCCAGCGGCCCGTTGACCGTCACCCCGGACGCGACGCTGATCTGCCCCGCGCGGCATCGGTTCACCGATCCGGACGTCCCGCTGGCGATGGCGGAGGCTATGAACGGGATGGTGCCGCCGACCCCCGCGGTCCGCTCCGCTTAGCCGTCAGTTCGCCGGATGTCCCGCCCCGGCGTAGTCGTCGCCGGGCCGGTGGAACGTGTGGATCTGGATCGCCTGTCCCTCGGTCGGCGCGTTGATCATCAGGCCGTTCCCCAGATACAGCCCCACGTGGTGGATACGCGTCGCCGGGCTGCCGTAGAAGACGAGATCGCCCAGCTTCGGCTCCTGTCCGCCCGGAACCTGCGGGATCGACCGGAACTGGCTGTCCGCCGTGCGCGGCAGCGAAACCCCCGCGCTGTCGTACGAAGCCTTGGTGAGACCCGAGCAGTCGAACCCGGCCGCGCCCGCGTCGGGACCGTTGCCGCCCCACACGTACGGCAGGCCGAGCTGTCCCAGCGCGAACCGCGTGGCTTGCACCGACGGCGCGTTCGCCTTCGCCGGATCAAGGGAAAGCGTGGCGTACAGCTGGGCGTAGCCGAGCACGCGCTGCCGGAACAGCTCCATGCCGCTGCCGTTCTGGTAACCGGCCACGGCCTTCCACCAGCCGTTGCCCGCGGACAGGTCGACCCCGCTCGCGCACAGCGCGCGGGCCGCGGCGACGGACGCTGACGACGGGTCGGACAGCGCGGGGTTCGCGATGCCCGGGATGTGCGCGCCGTACTTCTTCCACTGCGGCGTCGAAAGCCCCATCGCGGCCCCGTCGCCGCGACCGTGGTTGTTGCCGGCGACGCCGAGGCCAGCCAGCGTGACCCACGACAGGTGACAGTCTGGCCGCTCCTTGCGCATGGTCAGCTCGCCGTTGGCGTACCCGAGCAGCGCGGGGGCCGGGATGTCCAGCGGCCCGGCGAGCGAATCCGCCCACTTCTGCAGCGGGGCCGGACCACCGCCTCCGCCCGCCGCGCCCTGCGCCGGTTCCTGGGCTTGCACCGGAGCGCTCGCTTGCAGGACCGACGGGCCGCTGACGGTCTTGGCCGGCTCCGGCGCGGTGAGCGCGGCCGGTGCCGGAACGGGAGCGGGCTGGTCGCGTCCGGCCACCAGCCAGCCCGCGGTGGCGAGCCCGGCGACGAGCGGCAACGCCACGAGGCCACGATGCAGGGCGCCACGAGCCCAGGCGGGCTTCGGCGGCGCGTCGGCGGTGGGGGATTCCGGCGTCACGGCGTCCAATCTAGAAGAGCGCACCTCTGGGTAACGAGCGAACGGCTTGCACGTTAGGGGGACTCTCATATTGTGGGCATATTGTGGGCACATGGCTGAACTCGACGCGGCGCGGCTGCGGGACGGACTCGGCGGCCGCTACGCCCGCCTCGACGTCGTGGAGACGACCGGTTCCACCAACGCTGACCTGCGGGAAGCCCTCACTTCGGGGGCGGCGGACCGGACCGTTCTGCTGGCCGAGCACCAGACCGCCGGAGTAGGGCGGCGGGCCCGTTCGTGGAGTTCGCCCAAGGGGGCCGGGCTGTACCTGAGCGTGGCGCTGCGCCCGGCGGGCGTGCCGTTCTCCGCGCTCGGCTCACTTTCCGTGGTGGCCGGCCTCGCGGTGCACGCGCTCGCCACCGATTTGGGTGTCGACGTCGCCCTCAAATGGCCTAACGACGTGCTCGCCGGCCCCGAGCGGGGCAAGTGCGCGGGCATCCTCGCCGAAGCCGTCGGCACCGGCGAAGCGGCCGTCGTGCTCGGCATCGGGCTGAACGTCCTGCCGCTCGGCGACGACGTCCCGGCCGGGCCGGGCGGCCTGCCCCCGACCTCGCTCGCCGAGCAGGGCGCGTCGACCACCGACCGCACCGAGATCGCGCTCGGCCTGCTGACCAGGCTCGACGATCTCGAACGCCGCTGGCGGACGGCGGGCGGCGACCTCACCGAGGCCGGTTTGCTCGGCGACTACCGCGCGCGGTGCGCGACGCTCGGCCAGGACGTGCGGGTGCAGCTGCCGGACGGGTCCACGCTCACCGGCCGCGCCGCCGACCTCGACGCGTCCGGCCAGTTGCAGGTCGACGTCGCCGACGGGCGGCGGCTGACCGTTTTCGCCGGTGATGTGGTGCACGTCCGCCCCGCTTGACCGGAACGGGCGCGCCCGCGCGGGGCCAGCGCCGGTACGGTGGATCCACCACATCGGCACACATTCGCAGGGGAGCGCCCGCCGTGGCCTATCCGGACGATTTGCTCAGCCAGAACGAGCGCGTGGTGGTGCACAGCCACCCGCACTTCAAGATGCTGATCTTCCCGTTCCTGGCGTTCGTGATCACCGTCGGCGCGGCGGTGTGGCTGTTCCTGGTCACGAAGGACCTGACCGCGCCGTGGAACAACGTGTCGATGATCGCGATCGCGGTGGTGGCGTTCGTCCTCGTGGTGTGGCTGTTCCTCGCGCCGCTGGTCCGCTGGCGCACGACGCACTTCATCGTGACCACCGACCGGCTGATCGCGCGCGAGGGCGTGCTCAAGCGCACCGGCATCGACATCCCGCTGTCGCGGATCAACAGCGTGCAGTTCGAGCACGGCCTGCTCGACCGGATCTTCGGCTGCGGCACGCTCATCATCGAGTCGGCCTCGGACGAGCCGCTGCGCTTCGATGACATTCCCCACGTCGAGCACGTGCATACGGTCATTTACCGCGAAGTCAACGACAATCCCTACGACGACTACCACGGCGCGCCCGGTCCGCAGGACACCGAACCTCTGCCCCCGCGCGGCCGGGAACCGCGCGGAAGGAGACGCTGACGTGGGTGCTCGAGAGGTCGGCCTGCCGGAACGAGTCCCCGCGGGCGGGACGGCGCCCCGGGTGGAGATCTGGGAGGTCGGGGCGCGCGACGGGCTGCAGAACGAGGGCTCGGTCGTGCCGGTCGAGGTCAAGCTCGAATTCCTGGACCGGCTCGCCGGCGCCGGGCTGACCACTCTCGAAGCGACCAGCTTCGTGCACCCGAAGTGGGTGCCGCAGCTCGCCGACGCCGAACAGTTGCTCGCCGGGCTCGACCGCCACGACGGCGTCCGCTACCCGGTCCTGGTGCCGAACGACCGCGGCCTCAACCGCGCGCTCGACGCGGGCGTCGACCACATCGCGATCTTCGCCAGCGCTACCGAGACCTTCGCCCAGCGCAACCTGAACTCGACCTTCGACGACCAGTTCGCCATGTTCGAACCGGTGGTCACGCGGGCCCGCAAGGAGGGCCTGGAGGTCCGCGGCTACCTGTCGATGTGCTTCGGCGACCCGTGGGAAGGCGTGGTCGCCGCGGAGCAGGTCGTGCGGGCGGGCAAGCGGCTGCTCGACTTCGGCTGCTCGCAGCTCTCGCTCGGCGACACCATCGGCGTCGCGACCACGAACCAGGTCACCCGGCTGATCGAGGCGTTCGGCGACACCTCGGCGCTCGCCGTGCACTTCCACGACACCTACGGCCAGGCGCTGGCCAACACTGAGGCCGCGCTCCGCGCCGGGGTGTCCACTGTGGACTCCTCGGCAGGCGGGCTCGGCGGCTGCCCGTACGCCGAGTCGGCGACCGGCAACCTGGCGACCGAGGACCTGGTCTGGCTGCTGGAAGGGCTGGGCGTGGAGCACGGCGTCGACCTCGGCAAACTGGTGGAGACCAGCGTCTGGATGGCCGAGCGGCTGGGCCGTCCGTCGCCCTCGCGAGTGGTGAACGCGCTTGCCGGATAGCGCTCCCGAGTTCGTCCCGCTCGGGGCGGAGACGTGGCCGTTGTTTGAGCGGCTCTTCGGCCCGGGCGGGGTGCAGGGCGGCTGCTGGTGCACCTTTTTCCGGCTCGGCGGTCCGGACTACAAAGCCGCCGGTCGGGACGGCCGCAAGGAGCACGTCCGTACTGAGGCTCAGGACGGGAAACCGTTGGGGCTCTTGGGAATTGTCGACGGTGAACCGCTGGGCTGGGTGGCCGTGTCGCCGCGGAAGGACAATCCGCGGCTGGCCCGGTCGCGCGTGATGGCGTCGGACGAACCGGGCGCGGTCTGGTCGGTGACCTGCTTCTACATCCACCGTCGCGGCCGTCGGCGAGGGCTGGCGACGGCGTTGCTGCGGGCCGCCGTGGACTACGCCGCCGAGCAGGGCGCGGAGAGCGTCGAGGGGTATCCGGTGGAGGTCGGGACGCGGTCCTCTTCGGACCTCTACCACGGCACGATCGGCATGTTCGCCGACGCCGGGTTCGAGGTGGTCGAGAAGCGCGGCCTGGCCCGCGCGTTGGTGCGGCGGCGCCTCCCGGTCGCCCGATAAGGTGGGTTTCCCGCTCGCCCGGAACCTTCCGGCGCGAACGGGCGTCCGATCCGGTGCCGGCACGACCGAGAAGAGGGTGCCAGTGTCCGACCAGCCCGAACCGGCAGACACCGACATGGCCACCGGCCCGGTGCGCGTGCCCGCCCAGTACGGCGGGCTGCTCGAACGCGGCTTCGACGAGGTGCCCACCCCGCCCGCGGGCACTGGCGTGCTGCCCGCGCAAAGCCGTCCGCCGGTCGGTTCTCCGCGTACGGACCGGGAAAGCGTGCTCGCGCTGTTCTCGGTGCATATGTTCCCGCTCGGCCATTTGCCGGTGGCGGCGGATCGGCCGGATCGGCAGTTGCCGCTGCCCTCGGATGGAGTCGCCCGGCGTCCGCTGTTCGACCATCCGGAATCGGCGTTGCTCGACGACACCGAGGTGCTCGGGTACGTCAAGCAAGGCTTCCGCCGTTCGCCCGCGCCGCCGGTGGATCCGGAGCCGCCCCAGGCGGTCGTCGAAGGCTATGTGCCGCCGGAGGGTCCCGAGTGGGAGCGCCGGTTCGTGGTCGGCGCCGAGTACGTGTGGCCGTCCGCGGAGGGCGGCGTCGAAGAGCCGAATCCGGTGGTACTGCCGGAAAACACGCTGCTGGACCGCTTCGGCAGCGACCACGGCCGCGTGTTCGCCCCGGACGGCACGCCGTTCGCGGAGCGCGCCTTGCCGCCCGCCGCGCTGCGGTCTGGCTACCGCCGGTACCGGGTGCTGAAGCCGATGCCGGCATGGCAAGCCACGTCGGCGGAATGGTTCGACGGGCCGGGCGGCGGAATCCGTTACCGTGCTCTGTTGTCTGCGGACGAACTGGTCACGCTAGGTTTTCTGGTCGACGTCACGCGGGAGGCACGATGAACACCCAGTCGATCCGGAAATGGCTGGACGTCATCGGCGTGCCCGAGGAAGTCGTGTCGATCGGCCGCGAAACGGACAACACGTGGTGCCTGCTGCCGACCTCCGACGGCGGCTGGGAAGTGTTCTGGCGCGAGCAGGGCAACCGCTACGACTGGGCCGCGTTCACCTCCGAACAGGTCGCCTGCCATTACCTCTTCGGCAGGCTGACCTGGTCACAGGTGGCGCGCGGCGCGGTCGGCGTGCTGCCCGGCGCTCACTGACGGCGCAGGACAGCCAGCGCTTCGTCGTGCAGGAGGCCGTTGGTGGAGAGCGCTGAGCCGCCTTCGTAGGTCTCCGCGCCGGAAAGATCGGTGAACCGGCCGCCCGCCTCGGTCACGATCACCTGCGCGGCGGCGACGTCCCACGGGTTCACGATGCACTCGGCCGCGACGTCCATCGCGCCCTCGGCGACGAGGCAGTGGCTCCAGAAATCGCCGAACGCGCGGGACTCCCAGCACGCCTCGGTGAGCGCGAGGTACTTCTCGCGGGAGTGGTACTCGGTCCAGCTGTTCAAGTCCGTCGTGGACAGATAGGCGTCGCCGAGCGTCGCCACCTTCGACACCGACATGCGCCGTTCGCCCGCCGCGTCGCGCAGGTGCGCGCCCTCGCCGCGAGCCGCCCACCAGCGCCGGCCCAGCAACGGCGCGCTGATCATGCCGACCACCGGCGTGCCGTCCTCGACGAGCGCGATCAGCGTCGCCCACACCGGGACCCCGCGCAGGAAGTTCTTGGTTCCGTCGATCGGGTCGATCACCCACGCCCGGCCCTCGCTGCCCGCGGTGCCGCCGCGTTCCTCGCCCGCGACGGTGTCGCCCGGCCGTTCCGTGGAGAGGATTTCGCGGATCGCGTCCTCGACGGCGGTGTCGGCGTCGGTCACCGGCGTGCGGTCCGGTTTCGCGGACACCGCGAGGTCGAGCGCGCGGAAGCGGGCGGTAGTCAGCGCGTCGGCGGCGTCGGCCAGCCGGGTGGCGAGAGCTAGGTCATCCGAGTAGGCAGGCACGGTCACGATGGTTTCACGCCCGTTCGCCGTAAGGTTGGCCAGGTGAGCATGGTCCTACTTGCCGAAGACGATCCGGCCATCGCCGAGCCGCTGTCCCGCGCGCTGCACCGGGAGGGGTACGAGATCGAGGTCGTCACCGACGGCCCGGCGGTGCTGGCCGCGACCGCCGCGCACCGGGTCGACCTGCTCGTGCTCGACCTCGGGCTGCCGGGAATGGACGGGCTGGAGGTGTGCCGCAGACTGCGCGCGAGCGGCACCGAACTGCCGGTGCTGATGCTCACCGCGCGCACCGACGAGGTCGATTTCGTCGTCGGCCTCGACGCGGGCGCGGACGATTACGTGGCCAAGCCGTTCCGCCTCGCCGAACTGCTCGCACGGATCCGCGCGCTGCTGCGCCGCCGGGTGCCGGAGGTGCTGGAGGCGGGCGGCGTCCGGATGGACCTCGGCGCGCGACTGGTCACTGTGGACTCGCACGAGGTGCAGCTGGCGAACAAGGAGTTCGAACTGCTGCGCGTGCTGATGAACCGGGCCGGGCAGGTCGTGAGCCGCGACGAGATCCTCGCCGAGGTGTGGAACGACCTGGAGTCCAAGACGTCGAAGACGCTCGACATGCACATGTCCTGGCTGCGCCGCAAACTCGCGGTCGCCGCCGACGAGGCCGCGGGCAGGCAGGCGAAGCCGGCGCACTCCGACGCGGAGCGGCGCATCGCGACCGTGCGCGGCGTCGGGTTCCGGTTCAATGTCGAGTAGCCGCCGATGAGCATGCGCCGCCGGATCCTGCTGGCGATCCTCCTCGCCGTGCTGGTCACCGCGGCCGTACTGGGCATCCCGCTCGGCGTCACCGCGTGGCGGCTGGTGGAGAACCTCAACCGGGAAAGCCTGGCCGAACGAGCCCGCAACATCGCCGCGACCGTCGACACCCAGGTCGCGAACGGCCAGGAAATCGACCTGGAGCAATTCCGGGTCGGCGTGCCCGACGGCGGCATGCTGATCGTGCGCGCGGAGGGATTCAGCGAAAAACACCTCGGTGCGAACCCCGGCCCCAACCCAGTGGTCGAATCGGTGCCGACCGCACGCAGCGGCACGGTGATGCTGGCCATCCCGAGCGGTCCGGTACGCACGAAGCAGACACAGGTGACGCTGCTGGTCGTGCTCTTGGTGGTGTTGTCGGTCGGCACCGGCACGGTGGTGGCCACCGTGACCGCACGCCGCCTGGCCAAGCCGCTCCGGCACGTCGCAGACCGCGCGTCCCGCCTGGGCGGCGGCGATTTCCGCCCCGACCCGAGCCGCTACCGCGTGGCCGAGCTGGACATGGTCGCGGAGGCCCTCGACACGTCCGGGTCCGCGCTGGCACAGCTCGTGCAACGGGAACGGCAGCTGGTCGGGGACGTCTCGCACCAGCTGCGCAGCCGGTTGACCGCGCTGCAGCTCCGGCTGGAACCACTGACCGGCCACGAGGACCCGGACGTCGTCGAAGAATCCCGGGCGGCGCAGGAACAAGCCGACCGGCTGGCCCAAGCCCTGGACGAACTGCTGGCCGCCGCCCGAGCCGCCCGCGAGGTAGACGCCGAGCCGGTCGATCTGCCGATCACGTTGCCCGCTGTCGCGGAGGAATGGCGCCAGCTATTGCGCGTCGAGGGCCGGAATCTGCGCCTGAAGGTCGCGGACGGCTTGATGGTGCGCGTGACTCCGGCGCGGCTGCGTGAGGTGATCGGGGTGCTGCTGGACAACGCCCTGCGCCATGGCGCGGGAACAGTCACCCTGTCCGCCCGCCGAGGCGACGCGGAGGGGACCGTGGTGATCGAGGTCGCGGATACCGGTTCCGGGGTGCCGGATGAAATCGCGCCGCACATTTTCGAGCGCGGGTTTTCCGGCGGGGGATCGACTGGAGTGGGTTTGGCGCTGGCGCGGGCACTTGTCGAGGCGGATGGCGGACGGCTGGAACTGTCGAATAAACGGCCGGCGATTTTCAGTCTGTTCTTGAAGGTGCCGCGTCCTGACGAGGTGGGGGAATTGCGGTGGCCCGCGGAGCCGGTTCCTCGGTGAGCAGGTGCCGGACGGCTTGCCGCAGGCTAGTTGCGACGCGGTGGGGCGGTTGTTGATCTTGCGGCCACGTGCGGTGGCGGCTGATCCAGAGGGTGCGTATTCCGGCTCGATGCCCGCCTGCGATGTCGAGGCGAGGGCTGTCGCCGATGAGCCAATCGTCGGGCGTCAGCGTGGTTCCGCAGTGCTGAGCAGCGAGATGAAGGATGCGCGGGTCGGGCTTGCGCAGGCCGACCGTGTCGGAAATGCAGTAGCCGTCGACCGCGTTGACGAGGCCGGTGCGTTCGAGCTTCGCTAGCTGGTTGTCCCGCATTCCGTTGGTGACAATGCCGATTCGCCAACCGGCGGTGCGAAGGGCACCGAGATCGTCAAGCACGTGTGGGTAGAGCAGCACCAGCTGCGGGATCCTCGCGCGATAGCTTGCCCACAGCTGTTCAGCTGGCTCAGCGAGATCGAACCTTTGCCGGGCTCCGGCGAAGAACTGGTCCATCGGGCCTTCGCGCCGCGCGGAGACCAGCCAGTCCGCCGCCCCTCCGGGAAGCCGGTACCGAGCAGCGAATTCCTTCGCCCACCGAGAAAACGCCCCATCGAGATCGGTCAGCGTCCCGTCAAGGTCGACCAGCGCCAGCCGGGTCACCGGGGAATCCGGGGCACCCCGTCCTTCCGCCGTTCCCCCAGCTCATCCGGGAACACCCACTTCTTGAACCCCCAGAACCGGAACACCATCGCCAGCAGCATGCCGATGATCGATCCGCTCGCGAAGTCCGCGACCTCCTGCACGAACCGCGACACGTGCGGCACCTCCAGGTGCAGCCAGTACCGCGAGATCAGCAGCGGAATGAGGTTCACCACCACCGCGACGCCGCTGATCAGGAAGAACAGCGTCGCCTCGTGGGCGCGTTCGCGGCCGCCTCTGGTGCGGAACGACCATTCGCGGTTGAGCACGTACGACACGATCGTCGCGACGATGATCGCGATCGCCTTCGCCGTGGTCGGTTTCGACTCCAGCACGCTGAGCTTCAGCAGGTACCAGACGCCGTTGTCGACCAGGAAGGTCGTGCCGCCCACGATCGCGAACTTCAGCAGCTCCCGGTGCTTCACGAGCACGGAGCGCAACGGCTCGGGAGTGCGGGCGAGCACGGTTTCGACGACGGTCACGTATCGCAGTCTAGAGAATTCGAGGTCACGGCAGGTCTCAGGCGGCCTTACGGTCCGGAATATCCCGATTGTCATTCTCCGCTGTTTCCGGCCGGGCGCCCTCCGTGGGGAAAACCCACTTCTTGAACGCCCACCAGCGGAACAGCGTCCCGAGCAGCGTGCCGAGGATCATCCCGCTCACGAAGTCGGCGACCTCCTGGCCGACCAGGCTCACGTGCGGCACCTGCAGCTGCAGGACGTACCGCGAAACCCACTGCGGCAACGCGTTCAGCCCGAGCGCGATCCCGCTGATCAGGAAGAACAGCGCGGCCTCGTGCGCGCGCTCCCGGCCGCCGCGGGTGCGGAACGCCCATTCGCGGTTGGCGACGTACGAGAAGATCGTGGCGACCAGCACACCGACGATCAGCGCGGTGACCGGATGGGTCCGCAGCACGGTGAACTTCAGGACGTACGTGATCGTCAGCGTGATGACGAAGCTCGTGCCGCCGACCAGCGCGAAACGGACCAGTTCACGGTGCTTCGCCAGGAGTTCGCGCACCCGGCGGACGCTACTCCGTGAACCAGCCGAAGAACCCCCGGGGTTCGACCGACGGCGGGCGCTTGTCCTGGTTACCGGGTTTGCCCGGCTTGCTGCTCGGACCGGGGTTCGGCGGCGCGCTCGTCGTGGTGGCCGGGTTGCTCGGCGTCGACTCCGGGGTCTCCTCGTCGGAGGACGGCGTGGTCGGCGGCGTGAAGCTCGGCTTCGGGTGCTTCGACGAACTCGGCGTGTGGCTCTTCGACGGCGTCGTCGGCAGCGGCACCGACGTGGACGACAGCGGTCCGATCGTCGGGTCGTGGCACATGTCCCACCAGCAGCCGAGCGGCACCGGCACCGGCTTCGCCGAGGCGCTGCCGAGCGACGCGCCGACGGTGACGGTGAGCGGACCCTCGAACGGCTTGCGGTCCACGAGCACCCACAGCGACGCTTGTTCGCCCGGAGCCAGCGGCTTGACACTCGTGCAGCTCGTGCTCGAACCGCCGGACGTGCACTTGAACTGCTTGAAGCTGACCTGGCCCTCGACCCGGTGGTCGAAGGTGATCGTCACTGGCTTCGTGCTTTCGCCGGTGTTCCGCACGTCAGCGTCGATGAGCGGCTTCAGCTTCCACGGCGCTCCGTGCGCATGGGCGGCCAGCGACAGGTCGTCCTTCGGGGCCTTGACCTTCACCTGGACGTTGACGGTGACGTTGATGGAAGCACCGGCCGTGACCGTGCCCTTCACCGTCCCGCCCTTCGCGTCCTCGTTCGCCTGCAGCCGGAACATCAGCACGGCCGACTGTCCAGGCTGCAGACCGCTCCCGGTCTTGCAGGTGACCGTGCCCGTACCGCCAGGACACGCGACCTGCATCGGCCCGGACTGTGCGGCCGCTTCGCTGGAGTACGCGCCAGCCGCGCCGCCGCCGTTCGCCGGTACGGCCTCCACGCCAGGCGGCAGGTCCAGCTTCGCCTGGACCGGATCGGACACGGCATTGCCGTCGTTGCGCACGGTGATCGGCAGTGCGACCGGTCCACCGCCCGGCTGGAGTTCGACCCCGCCCGGCGGAAGGGTCGCGGACAGGGACGGCTTCGTGGTCGGGTTCTGCGCTGGTGGCTGCGCCGGCGGAGCCGCCGGAGGTGCGGCGGGCGGTTGCACGGCCGGAGGCGCGGGCTGAGCAGGCGGCGGGGCCGGCGGAGCTGGCGGCGCGGCAGGAGGTGCTGGGGGAGCTGGCGGCTGCGCAGGTGCGGGCGCGGCCGCTGGCGGCGGCGCGGGTGCTTGCTGCGCGGTCGGGATGGTCTGAGTTCCGCCACCCGCAGCCAGGGCGACCGCGACCGCGGCCACCACCGCGGCCCCGGATGCGGCGACACCGGCGAACTGCCGCGGCGCGGACGCAGCCGCCCCCGCGCCAGCCTTGGCTCCGCCTGCCGCCGCAGCGCCAGCACCAATCGCCGTGGCACCGGCCGTGGCGGCGCTCGCCTTGGCCGCACCGATCGTGGCCAGGTAACCGAGAGCGGCGCCGCCGAGGACGATCGGGGCGATGATCGCGCGCAGACCGCCGTTGACGTCGGCCAGTTCGGCCGCGAGCAGCCGGCACTGTTCGCATTCGTCGAGGTGGTTTTCCACCTGCGAGCGTTCGCGTTTGGACAGCCCGTCGCGCGTCCAGGCACCGAGCCGCTCGGCCGTCGCCCGGCAGCGATCCGTACCGTTTTCCTGCAGGTGGACCTGCAGATACGCCTGGCGAAGCCCTTCCCGGGCGCGGTACGCGAGCGCGGACACGCCGTTCGCGGTCAAGCCGAGCAGCGGCGCGACTTCAGCCGGGCTCTGCTGCTCGATTTCGGTGTGCCACAGCACCGCCTGCCAGCGTTCCGGCAACCGCGCGAACGCCTTCGCGGCCATCGTCCGCTCAAGGCCCGCGACGGCGGTGTCGGAGAACGGCACGGTGAGCGCCTCGCCGGCGGCCCCGCCGACGTCGCTCATGTCCTCGTTCAGGTCGATCCGGCGGTCGCGGCGAGTCTTGTCGTACGCGGTGTGCCGGAGCGCCGTAAGCAGGTACGCGCGGAAGGCGCTGTCCGGGCCCTTCCCGCCACGCAGCGTGTCCAGCACCTTCGAGAACGCCTCGGACACGAGGTCGTCGGCTTCCGAACTGGACCGCGCGAGCTGGCGGGCGAGGTTGTGCGCGGCACCGCTGTGCCGCTCGTAGAGCGGACCGTAGGACGCGATCTTTCCCGCGCGCACCTCTGCGATCAGCTCGGCGTCACTCTTACCGGAGAGATCGGCGGGAACGGTGGACACGGGGCTCCTTTGAGGCTGCGCGCGCGGCGGACTCCACGCGCCTTACTCCCTACAACGCACACCAAGTGTGACGGATGCGGCGACACTCGTCACGCCGTGGTCCGCCACATGCCTCAGTAGGCGCAGCAAGTTCACCCGTCATCTGGCGATTACGCGAAAAAGATCGGGGAAAACGCGTCACGCGAGGAGTTCCGCCGCGTCCCCTCCGTGATTGGGGACAAGATCGACAGGAACCGGAAGGAGCTGGGGGTTCGGTGGACGTACCGGCGACCGGGGCGCGGTTCGGCTCCGCAGGCGACTCGTCGGGGGACGAGACGCGTGCGCGGTTCGAGCGGGACCGCCATTTGCGGGCATTGCGGGCTCGCTGGCGAACAGCCAGTCTCGCGGCCGGCTGGCGTTTCCCGAGCGACTGGGCTTTGCCCGAAGTCGACGCGGTGTGCGCGGCAGTCGTGCGGCACGGTTCGACCGGCGCGGAAACCGCGCTGGCCGGACTGGGCCGGGCGCGGGCCGCGGCCGGGGCGGGGTTGTCGGAAACGCTGTCCGACCTGGCCGCCCTGCACGCGGTGCTCGCCGACCCGGACGCGGTCGACGGGTTCGTCGCGCCGGACGTCGACGCCACGCCTGCCCGGCTGCTGCGGGTGACCGCGCTGGCCTGGGCGGACGTCGCGACCGACCAGCTCGTGCACACCGAGGTCACCGACCCGCTCACCGGCCTGCCGTCCGCGGCGTACCTGCGGACCCGGCTCGGCGAGATCTACCGCGGCGGCGTCAACGAGGCGAATGTGCTGCTGACCGTGTCGCTGGACTTGACGTCGGTGTCCGGCTGGCCCCGGCTGACCGCGATGATCCTCGCCGCGGACGCCGTCCGTGCGGTCTTCGACACCGGCGAGTGTTACGCGACAATCGGCCCGTCCGCGGTCGCGGTGCTGGCCGAGCGCAACGAGCGGCTGGCCACCCGCGGGGTCGCGTTGCGGAGAGCGCTCAACGAACGCCTGGCGGTGGACCCGCAGCTCCGCGACGTCGCCCGTCCGCTGGTGTCGGCCGTGCGGCTGCCCGGGACGCACGACCGGGCGTGCGAACTGCTGACGGAATTGGCGCACAGCTGAGCCCGGGTCCCCCTTCCTGACCAGCGCTGCCGCACTCATGCTTTCCTGGTGTGGTGACCAGGACCGTACCCTCCGCTGCCGACAGCGAAGCTCCGGTGAATCGATCCGGGCAGCCCCGGCTGGCCCTGCGCCGCTCTCTGGCGCGGCTGTCCGTGCGCCCGCGGTCGATGCTGATCTTCGCGGTGTTCCCGCTGCTGGCGATCGCGATGGGGTTCTGGGGCTGGACGCACGACTGGAACCTCGGCGTGGACAGCGCGGTCTACCGGGCGGGTGCCCTGCAGCTGCTGCGCGGGGACAACCTCTACGACGCGAACACGCTGCCCACCGAGCCAGGCTGGGCGCTGCTGCCCTTCACCTACCCGCCGACCGCGGCGCTGCTGTTCGCGCCGCTCGCGATCGTGCCGGTGCAGGTCGCCTGGGGTTTCCTGACGGTGGCTTCGCTCGGCGCGCTCGCGCTGTCGATCCGCATCGCGATCGGCGCCCTGCCCCGCCCCGCCGCGGACGGCCCCCGCTGGTGGGCTTCGCCTGCCCGGTCGACCATCGTTTTCTTCCTGGTTTTCCTCGGTTTCGAACCGGTGTGGCGGACGATCTTCCTCGGCCAGATCAACCTCATCCTGATGGCGATGGTCCTGCTGGACCTGCTCGTCATCGGCGCGCGAGGCAGCCGCTGGGGCGGCGTGCTGGTCGGCCTAGCCGCGGCGATCAAGCTGACCCCCATCGTGTTCCTCGGCCACCTGCTGGTCACCGGCCGCTGGAAAGACGCGCTGCGCGGACTCGCCACCTTCGTGGGCATGCAGCTGCTGCTGTTCCTGATCAACCCGCACGATTCGTGGAAATACTGGACCAAAACCCTGCCCGACACCGGCCGGATCGGCCCGATCCACTGGGCGGGCAACCAGTCGCTGAACGCCCTGATGAACCGCGCGACGGACCTCGCCCCGTGGGCCTCCACCGCGGCGACCGTCATCGGCCTGGTGCTCGCGATCCCGGCGCTGTGGCTGATGCTGCGCTTCCACCGGCGCGGACAGGCGCTGGCCGCACTGCTCGTCACGGCGTTCTGGATCCTGCTGATCTCGCCGGTTTCCTGGTCGCACCACTGGGTCTGGGTCGCGCCGCTGGTCGTGCTCCTGGTGTCCCGGCTGCCGAAAACCACCCCGGCGACGGCGTGGAAACGATGGCTGGGCACGTTCCTGGTGGCGTTCGTGTTCGTCAGCTGCGTGCTGCTGATCTTGCCGAACGGCCGGAATGTCGAACTGCACTGGAAGGTGTGGCAGAACGTCCTCGGCGACGCGTACATCCTGATGCCGGTCGTGCTCGCCGCCGCTTTGATACTGCGGTGGGGCCTGCAACGGCGTGCCCGCGATCGGGTGCAGCGGGAGCCTTCGGATCACGTGGGGTCTTAGGTCTTTTTGCTGGTCAGGGGCTTGGCTGCGGTTTTTGTCGGTGGTGGCGGTTACTGTCTGGATCGCGGTGGTTACGCGGCCGTTCGGAACCTTTGGTTCGCGGACGGGCACGGGCATCGTTCTGATCCGGGGCTTCCGGGCAGATCAACCGAAGAGTGCGTAATGGCCTTTGTTCAGGTGATCCGGCTCGTCGGGTCGCCGCGGTCGGTCTGGCTGGGTCGTCGATCTGGTGTGGTGTGTCGGGCTGGCCTGAGGCTCGTCAGCCCGACCCGTCCAGCAGGGCTGATTCGGTCTTGTCTGGTCGGCCTGGTCGGTTCGGTCGGTCGGGTTGACCCGCTTTGGCAGGTTGAGTCCGTTCGGTGAGTTGGCCCCGCTCATCGAACTGGCTAGGTCTGTCTGGCTAGCCCGGCGTGCCAGGCCGACTCCGCTCGTCAGGCCGACTCCGTCCGTCCGTCGTGCTGGCCCGATCGTCGAACCCTCTCCACTCGTCAAGCCCGCTCTGCTCGTCGGGCGGTCCGGCTCGCCAAGCCCGCTCTGCTCGCCGAGCGGCCCGGCTCGCCAAGCCCGTTTCGCTCGTCGAGCTGGCCCGCTCGTCGCGGTGGTGTGGTCTGTCGGGCTGGCCTGGCTCGTCAACCCGGTCCGGTCCCTCGCCTTGACTGCGCCCCGTCAAGCTGGCCCGGCTCGCCGAGCTGCTCCAGCCGGTCGAGCCGTCCCGTCCAGCCAATCGAGGCCGTCCGTCGAGCCACCTCGGCTTCCCCGGCCAGCCCGAGCCCGCCACTCGGCCCCCCCCGCCCGCAAACCCAGCCACCCCCGACCGACCCGCACCCCGCCACCCACTCCCTCCGCCGCAGGTCGCCGACGGTCCGCCGCTCCTCGCCCAGTAACCTGGACGGCGCTATGGACAAACGAACCGGTCTTCCCATCGTCGGCATGGTGGGCGGCGGCCAGCTCGCCCGCATGACCCAGCAGGCGGCGATTTCCCTCGGCCAGTCCCTGAAGGTGCTCGCGGCCGACGAGGGCGACGCGGCGGCCCTCGTGGCCAGCGACGTCGTCATCGGCCACCACACCGACCTCGACGCGCTGATCGAGTTCGCCCGTCAGGTCGACGTGGTCACCTTCGACCACGAGCACGTGCCCGGCGAGCACCTGCTCACCCTCGCCACCGAGGGGTTCGTCGTCCGCCCCGCGCCCACCGCGCTCGGGTTCGCGCAGAACAAGCTCGTGATGCGCGAGATGATGGCCGGCCTCGGCGTTCCCGGCCCCGCCTTCGCCGAAGTGTCCACTGTGGACGATGTGGTGAAGTTCGGCGGTGAGCACGGCTGGCCGGTGGTGCTGAAGGCGTCGCGCGGCGGGTACGACGGCCGCGGCGTCTGGATGCTCGACACCGCGCAGCAGACCCGCGAGACCGTTCCCGAACTCCTCGAAGCAGGCACCGAGCTGCTGGTCGAGGAGAAGGTCGCGATGAAGCGCGAGCTGTCCGCGCTCGTCGCGCGTTCCCCGTTCGGCCAGGGTGCGGCGTACCCGGTGGTCGAGACCGTGCAGACGAACGGCATCAACACCGAGGTCCTCGCCCCGGCCCCGGGGCTGGCCGAGTCGCGCGTGCACGAGGCGCAGGAGCTGGCGCTGCGCATCGCTTCGACGCTCGACGTCACCGGCCTGCTCGCGGTCGAGCTGTTCGAGACCGAGACCGGCCTGCTGGTCAACGAGCTGGCGATGCGCCCGCACAACTCCGGGCACTGGACCCAGGACGGCTCGCGCACGTCGCAGTTCGAACAGCACCTGCGCGGCGTCCTCGACTACCCGCTCGGCCGCACCGACCTGATCGCGCCGGCGTGCGTGATGGCGAACGTGCTCGGCGCGGACGTTTCGCCGCAGATGAGCCCGGACGAGCGCGTGCACCACCTGTTCGCGCGGTTCCCCGAGGTGAAGATCCACCTCTACGGCAAGCAGGACCGGCCCGGCCGCAAGCTCGGGCACGTCAACTTCATCGGCGACCGCATGGACGACCTGCGCAACCGCGCGCTGCTGTCCGCGCACTGGCTGTCCCACGCCGTCTGGCTCGACGGCTACGAGATCCACTGAAGGGGAACACAATGGCGCCGCAGGTGGGCGTGATCATGGGCAGCGACTCCGACTGGCCGGTGATGGAGGCCGCGGGGCAAGCGCTGGACGAGTTCGGCGTCGACTACGAGGTCGGCGTCTACTCGGCGCACCGCACCCCGCAGCGGATGCTGGACTACGCGAAGTCCGCGGCCGACCGGGGCATCCGCGCGATCATCGCGGGCGCGGGCGGTGCCGCGCACCTGCCGGGCATGGTCGCGTCGGCGACGGTGCTGCCGGTGATCGGCGTGCCGGTTCCGCTGAAGTACCTGGACGGCATGGACTCGCTGCTGTCGATCGTCCAGATGCCGGCCGGCATCCCGGTCGCGACCGTGTCCGTCGGCGGGGCGCGCAACGCCGGGCTCCTCGCCGTCCGCATCCTCGCCGCCGCCGACCTGCAGCTGCAGGCGAAACTGACACAGTTCCAGGAGGATCTGGAGCAGCTGGTGCTCGACAAGGACGCCAAACTCCGCGAAAAAGCAGGCAAGTAAGCCGGTGGGTGCGGAGGCCCGGCCTCCGCACCCACGTTCGGCTCAAGCCGGGTCAGGCAACTGCTTCCGCAGCTCGCGCTTCAGCACCTTGCCCGCCGCCGACACCGGGATCTCCGGCACGAAATGCAGCTCCCGCAAGCGCTTGTACGGCAGCACCTTCTCGTTCACCGCCGCCATCAGCTGCTCGGCGTCCACTGAGGAATCCGGCTGCCGTACCACGAACGCCACCGGCAGCTCGCCGACCTCCGGGCTCGGCCGCCCGACCACCGCCGCGGACAGCACGCCGGGCGACGCGCTCAGCAGTTCCTCCAGCTCGCGCGGAAAGACGTTGTACCCCTTGTACAGCAACATGTCCTTCTTGCGATCCACAATGGACAGATAACCGTCCTCGTCGAGAACGCCGATGTCGCCGGTGTGCAGCCACCCGTCGACCAGCGCGGCGGCGGTCTCCTCCGGACGGTTCCGGTACCCGCGCATCACCTGCGGCCCGCGCAGGCACACCTCGCCCTCCTGCCCGGACGGCAACGGCTCCTCGCTGCCGTCGGCGACGAGCTTGACCTCGGTGTCGAAGATCGGCCCGCCGACCGAGCCGACCTTGCGCACGCCGGACCGGTAACTCGGCGAGATCACCGCGCCCATCGTCACCTCGGTGAGCCCGTATCCCTCGGCGATCACGACGTCAGGGAACCGCTGGTGCAGCGCGCGGATCATCTCGTGGCTCATCGGTGCCGCGCCGGAGCCGATGTTGCGCACCGAGGACAGATCGGCAGTGTGGAACGAGGGCGTCGCCAGCAACGCCGCGAACAGCGCGGGCGCGCCGCCGATGGTCGTGACCTGCAGCCGTTCCGCGTCCGCGACGTACGCCGCCGGATCGAACCGGGCGTGCAGCACGGTGGTCCCGCCGCCCATCAGCGGGCCGTTGAGCCCCGCGATCACACCCATCGCGTGGAACCACGGCGTCAGGTTGATCGCGGTGCCCGTGCCCAGCCGGGTCGGCCATTCGTCCGGGCTGCCGATCTGGTCGAGCGTCAGGTCGCCGTTCGCGTCGAGCGCGGGCACCGAGCCGGTCGACCAGCAGGTGTGCTGCAGCGTGTTCGTGACGACGTTGCGGTGCGTGAGTTCTACCCCCTTGGACCGCCCGGTCGTGCCACCCGTGTAGGCGAGATGCGCGAGGTCATGGTCGACGTCGATCACCACGTCAGGCCTGGTCGCGGGCTGGCCAGCGAAGAACTCGCGGAACTCCACACTCCCCTCGCTGAGGTCGCCAGCAGGCGAGACGACGATCGTGAGCCGCGCCGGAATCCGGTCCGCGACCCCCGCGAGGGTGGCCGCGACCGGCCCGAACGTCACGACGGCAGTGGCCGCGCAGTCGGTCAGCTGGAAGGCGAGGTCATCCGGCGGGAGCAGCGGGTTCGTCGGACTGAACGTCGCCCCCGCGAGCAGGATGCCGTGGTAGGCGATCGGATACGCGAGACAGTTCGGCAGATGCACGGCGACCACGTCGCCACGGCCGATGCCGCGGGCCCGCAGCGCCTGCGCGAACTGGCAGGCAGCGTGCCAGGTCTGCGCGAAGGTGAGCTGGTCGTCGCCCATCGCGAACGCGACGCGGTCGCCGTAGCGTGTCGCGGCGCCGGCAAGCAGCGAACCGATCGGCACCTCGGGGTAGTCAAGGGAAGCGGGCAATCCGGGCGGCGGGGTCGACGCAGTGGCAGCCATCACTTGACCATACGAACGGTGAGGCCGAGGACACAAGCAGCGAGCTGCCGCGTTCGCAGTGAACGCGGGCTAACATCGGGGGACTTTCTCCCGTTTCGCTGCAGAAGAGGTGACTGAAGGTGGCCGAGGGCCTGTATCAGCTGGCCGAAGAGCACGAGGAACTGCGGGCCGCGGTCCGGGCGCTGGCCGAAAAGGAGATCGCCCCGTACGCGGCTGAGGTCGACGAGCAGGAGCGCTACCCGATCGAGGCCAACCAAGCGCTCGTCAAGGCCGGTTTCAACGCCGTCCACATCGGCGAGGAGTACGACGGCCAGGGCGCCGACGCCATCGGCGCGTGCATCGTGATCGAGGAGGTCGCCCGCGTCGACGCGTCGGCGTCGCTGATCCCGGCAGTCAACAAACTGGGCACCCAGCCGATCATCCTGTCCGGTTCGGAAGACCTGAAGAAGCTGGTCCTGCCGTCGATCGCTTCTGGCGAGGCATCGGCGTCCTACGCCCTGTCCGAGCGAGAAGCAGGCTCGGACACCGCGTCGATGCGCACCCGCGCCCGCCTTGACGGCGACCACTGGGTCCTCAACGGCACCAAGTGCTGGATCACCAACGCTGGCGAATCGTCCTGGTACACGGTCATGGCCGTGACCGACCCGAATGCCGAAAAGAAGGCCAACGGCATTTCCGCGTTCGTCGTGCACAAGGACGACCCAGGTTTCTCGGTAGGCCCGAAAGAAAAGAAGCTAGGCATCAAGGGTTCCCCCACCCGAGAGATCTACTTCGAAAACTGCACCATCCCCGCCGACCGCATCATCGGCGAACCGGGCACCGGCCTGAAAACCGCCCTGCGCACCCTTGACCACACCCGCCCGACGATCGGCGCGCAAGCATTGGGAATCGCCCAAGGCGCCCTGGACGCGGCTGTCGCCTATGTCAAGGAACGCAAGCAGTTCGGCAAGGCAATCGCAGATTTCCAGGGAATCCAGTTCATGCTGGCCGACATGGGAACGAAAATCGAAGCCGCCCGCCACCTGGTCTACGCCTCCGCCGCCTCCTCCGAACGCGGAGACAAGCGCGCCGGCTTCACCGCATCCGCAGCAAAGGCCTACGCATCCGACGTGGCAATGTCCGTAACGACAGACGCAGTCCAACTGTTCGGCGGCGCAGGCTACACGCGCGACTTCCCCGTGGAACGCATGATGCGGGACGCGAAGATCACCCAGATTTATGAAGGCACGAACCAAATCCAGAAGGTCGTCATGGCCCGGGCCCTGCTGAAGGGCTGAGTTTTGACGGTTCGACAATAAAGGAGCCTCGCTGTCCCGGATCGGGCAGCGGGGCTCTTTGGCGATCGATCGCGTTGCGGCCGTTAGATGATCGGCTGGACGGTTGTGTCCCGAACGGTGGAGTGCTGAAGGAAGAGAAGCGGTCGCATGACCGTCAGGTTTCCCCGGGTCAGAGCTGGTGCTGCGGACTGATTCATGAGGCTTGTGCCGCAAGTGCCGGCACGTGGTGGATGTTGGTGGCTCTGCACGGAGGGGTGAGTTGATCGGTTCCGATCACCCCGCTGTGCGCGGTTGGTTACAGTCATGGACTGGAGGGCCGCACGGCTGGTCGCCTAGGTCGAGAGCTGGCGTTGCGCGCAAGGGGAGGGACGGGCATGGCTGAGAACGACCCAGGGAAAGCCCTGGAGGCAGCAGGTTGGCTGACCGGGCTGCCGATCACGGTAGTGGGCACGGCGATGAACGTGGCCAAGGGCATGTCGGATGCTGCGGCCGTGGCGTCGGCTGCGAAGTCTGGGGCGGGATTCACTTTGAGTCCCGATGAAGCGCGCTCGTTGCTCGAGCGGGCGAAGCGGCTCCGCGACAACCTGGCAATGATGCGGCCGAAAACTGTGTCATTGACACAGCTCACGCCACCGGCACAAGACCCCGGCAGTGTCGGATTCAACCAGCAGGTGGTTAAGACGTTCGCAGACGGCAAGGACGCGAACGACAATATGCACAAGTACATGGTGGAACTCATTGGCCGCCTGGAGAAGGCGTTGGGCATTGTCGCTGAATCGGACGGCCAGGCGGCGGGAGACGTCAAGGCCGTGGCCAACGACGGTCAGAGCGGAGGACTCGCAGTATGAAGGCTCGGGTATTTCTTGTTGCCGCTGGCACCGTCGCGGCGAGCGTTCTGCTCGCGGCGTGTTCTGGTGGAGCCGCGCCAAACTCTGGCCCTGGCTCGACCGGCGCTTCGGTGCCTTCGTCGGCGGCTGAGAAGACGTTGCCGTACGCGGGTGCCCCCAAGGTGGAGAATCCGCTCCCTGTGTCAGTCCTGGCTGGGCATCCATGCGATGACGCACTCACCCCGGACCAGGTGGGCAGGATCCTTGTGCAAAAACCGCAGGGAAAACATGACGATGAACCCTCTCTGGGGCCGCAGTGTCATTGGCTCAATAGTGACGCTGGCGCGGTCGCTACCGTCATGTACGTCACGAAGGTCTCGGATGGTCTGAGCGCGGTTTACGCGAATTCGAAGCCTCAGTCCACGGTGTGGCGTCCGCTGCCGCCCATTCAAGGGTTTCCGGCAGTTGCTCACTCCAACTTAAGCAAGGACACCGCTAAGGAATTCTGTCAGGTCAGTGTCGGCATCAGCGATCAGCATGACGTTGATGTTTCGGTCACGCTTGGCCAGTCGAAGGTGGGCGGGCCGGATCCGTGCGATGTCACTGCTCAGGTGGCGGACATGGTCGTCACCAACCTGAAGCAAAAGGTGGGTGCGTGACCGATGGGTTTTTTCGATTTCATCGGCGAAGGTGCCAAGTGGATCGGTGACCGGATCGACGATGCGGACCATTGGGTCAACGACCGAATCAAGGACGCGGGAGGCTGGTTCTCCGACTTTTACCACGGCAATCTCGGTGATCAGGCAGTGCCGGCACCGGAAATTGTGCAACAGGTGCAGCAGGGGCCAGGCACCTCGTCTTGGGACAGTGGCAGTGCGACTGTGCGGGATGTGACCCAAGAGCACAACCAAAACAGCGACGACGCCCAGCAGATCACGACGATGCTGGAGTCCGTCTGGACCGGCCAAGGTGCCGACGCGGCCAGGGCTCGGCTTCGGCCGTTGTCTGATGCGTCTTCTACTTCTGCGCAAGCCTATGTGGTTAACGGGCAGAAGCTCGTCGACACCACGCACGGCTACAACGACATGAAGATCTCGCTGCAGGCGATGCCGCCAACCCCTCCGCATAAGAATCTTTGGGATCAGGGCACTCCGTGGGACACGGACACCGAGAAGCAGATCAACCAATACAACGCGACGGCTAATCACAACGTCGAGCGGTATCAGAAGTATGCGGATCAGGCCAAGGTCAACGGGCAAGGGCTGAACAGCGATTACGGCCAGGTTTCCGGATTCGACGGGCAGAATCTCAAGATCGATTCTGGCGGCGATCACGGCACGGGCAAGAGCGGGGCGCGCGAGAGGTCTGAGCGGGGGCCGGAAACAGGTGGGCCGGGGGCCACAGGCGGGCCTGGGAGTGGGCCGGGGACCGCTGGTGGGTCGGGAAGCTGGGCGGGTGCCGGTGGATCGGGAAACTGGGCAGGGGCCGGTGGGCCGGGAAGCGGGCCGGGTGCCGGTGGGCCGGGGGCTGCTGGCGGGCCGGGAAGCGCGGTACCGCCGGGGAGTGGCGCGTCGCCGGGGTATCGCCCGGGGGACAACGACGGGACTTCGACGTCTGGGTGGACGCCGCCGTCGGTGGAGCGGGTTGGGGGATCTAACTGGACTCCGCCGACGCCGACCTCCTTCGGCAGCGGCAATAGCAGCAGTGGCAACAGCAGTGGCTGGTCCCCGACGCCGGGTGGGTTCGGGCCGTTCGGTGACGGAGGCGAAGCTGGCGGCCGCAGTGGAGGGATTGCGGCGCGGCTTGGCGGAGGTCCGGGCGTAGGAGCAGGGACCGGTGCGGGAGCCGGAGAAGAAGGCGTCGCCCGAGGAGCGGCGAAGGGCGCGGCCGGAGCCAAGGGGACACCGGGAATGGGTGGCATGGCCCCGGGCGGCAAAGGCAAAAGCGAGGAAGACAAAGAACACCAGCGCAAGTACGGAATCGACGACGACTCCGCCTTCTCCCTCGTCGACGAGAACGGCGAGCGGGCCCTCGACCCACGCACGGGGCTCCCGCCGACGCCGCCGACGATTGGTGGTTGAGGGGCGTTATGACGATCATCGACAGGCCGCTGCGGATGCCGCGGCCGGTGTTCTTGGCGCTTTGGCACGTGGAAAACCTCGGCAAAGTACCGGTGGTGGTCGAAGACACGCCGATGTACTTGACCGAGGAAGGCGCCGCCGAGCGGGCGAAGCGGGCGCGGGATCTTCTTGCGCGGCTTGGTGAGACCGCGACGTCATTGGTCAGCACGTTGAAGTTGCTCGCTACCGCCCGGCACGAGGTGTATGGGTGGACCGACTTCGGTACCCATCAGGAGGACAACGGGGCGATTCTCGTCGCGGCGGCGGGGTGGGAGGCTGTTCGGCTGATTACTGACGCCGAGTTCGTTCAGCTCGATCCGGTGTCGCCGAACGAGCTGGCGGCCTGTTTGGTCATGGCGATGCCGGAGTGCCCGCCGGCGGCGGTGCGGGTGATGCAGGTCAGCCGGGAGTACTACGACGGGGGCAGCGCTGACCCGCTGGCGGAGGAAGGCGGCGAGGCGGACGAGTTGCGGTACCTGATGCGGGCCCCGCGCGACGCGGTGCATCAGTTGCATGCCGCGGTCCGGGATGAGCGGGGTCGTCGGTACAGCTCGCCGTTGTCGGTGATCGATCTCAGTGGGCGGGGGCGGGTGCTGAGCTTCCAGAGCACCAGGGACGGTCAGGCGCAGATCAGTGTCCACCCGGGAAACCGAGCCTCCTTGATCGATGCGGTTGACCGAACGCTCGCTGAACTGCGATAAAAACTAGTAACCGCGTTTCCCTTTCTCGTGTTCCGCGTTAACCACTGCATCGGGTTCACAGAGAGGTGAAGCGGAATGGGCGTACGCGCGTTCGGACGGGGCATCGTTCTCCTGGCGGCGACGGTGGTCGCGCTCGGCGGAGCCACTGCGGTGGCCTCGGCGGAAACCGAGCCGACTGGTCCGGTGCAACCGAACATCATCGCCGCGGCGATCTACTCGGTCGGGCAGCCGACGATCGCGCCGCCGGGGGCCAACGACTGGGACTGCAAACCGTCCGCGGAGCATCCGAACCCGGTGTTGCTGTCCAACGGCACCACCGCCAACGCGTACGAGAACTGGGCGGATCTGTCCCAGCAGCTCGCCGACGAGGGGTACTGCGTGTTCGCCGGGAACTTCGGCGGGTCGCCGGGGGCGTTCCTGCAGACGGTCGGGCCGGTGGCGGGTACGGCGGGGCAGCTCGCGACCTTCGGGGACAAGATTCTGCGGGCCACCGGGGCCTCGAAGCTCGACATCGTCGGGCATTCGCAGGGCGGGATGAACCCCCGTTACTGGATCAAGTACCTCGGCGGCGCGAGCAAGATCGGCAAGCTGATCGGGCTGTCGCCGTCCAATTACGGCACCAACCTCTTCGGCCTGCTCACCGCGATCCAGGCGATCCCGCCTGCCCGCGACCTCGTCGGGGTGGCCTGCGCGGCCTGCAACGAACAGTCCACCGGCTCCGCGTTCCTCACCGACCTCAACGCGGGCGGCGACACCGTCCCGGGCGTCGACTACACCGTCATCCAGACCCGGTATGACGACGTTGTCACCCCGTACACCAACGCCTTCCTCAAGCCCGCGCCCAACGTGAAAAACCTCGTCCTCCAGGACGTCTGCGGGCTCGACTACACCGACCACCTCGGCATCACCTACGACCCGATCGCGCAGCGCGAGGTGCTCAACGCGCTCGACCCGCAGCACGCGAAGAAGCCGGACTGCGTGTTCGTGCCGCCGGTGATCAGCTGAGATACCCCCGCCCCGGGGTATAAACGCGAACACTTTCGCCGACTTGGTTGTGCAACCTCGCCCCGCGATGTCACAGTCGGCGGCATGTTCTGGCTGCTCCCCGACACCTGGACGCCGCACGACGAGGCCGAGCTGGTCGCCGGATGGCGGCTTTGGCTTGAGCTGAGCGATCGCGCGTGGCCCACCGCGTCGTGGGACGGCACCCCGGCGGGCGCGGTGGGTCAGTTGCGCGAACTGCTCGACGCGTGCGACGAAATCGAGCGCACCTGCCGGGAAACCGCCGAACCGTCGGCGGAGTTCACGGACCTCGTGCAGCCGCTGGTGCTGTGCGCGAGCGCGGTGATCTGCCTCTGGTGGGACGACCACGCCCCGCTCGACTCCACCCGCGCCAAGGCGCTCCACGAGGACCTGCGCCGGTTCTCGGCCCTCGCGGAGCGCGTCCTCACGCTGTTGTCCGCCCACGGCGGCTGGACCGAACTCGACCTGGCCCGCCGCCACCCGGCTTGAGCCGGTATTCGGCGAAATTGGTGACGAGCGTGCCCTCGCCTTGGGTGAGCGCGGGCAACGTTTGTTCCAGGTCGTGCGCTGAGGCGGCTGGGAGATGACCGTCCACAGTGCACCGGTCCCCGGTGATTGCTGGCTCGCCGGGGATTGCGCGTAGCTCGACTAGCTTGCGCAGCACGGCGCTTAGCGCGGACGCTGGTGCTTCTAGTTCGAACGCGTGGACTGGTTCGTACACTCGCGTTCCGGCCTGGCGGAGGGCTTCCTGCAGCACTAGCCGGGCCATGCCGCGGAAATCTCCGGCGGTGCTGACGGGTGGGTAGAACGCGGTATCGGTGAGGGTGACCACACAGTCGATCACCTCCCGGCCGTGCAAGCCTTCACGCAGGACCTCGTGCACGGTCTCCTCAACGGCGGTGTGGAACGACAGCGGCAGCGAACCGAGTTCAACCCCCAGCCGGTAGTCGGTGCCGGAGCCAGGCGGGCCTGGTTCGACACGAAGCCCGACGGTGGCCCAGAAGAAGACGCGTTCGTCCGGGGCGGGGTGGCGCACCCGGTGTCCAGTCCCATGTAGACGTTCAACCAGAAGTGGTTGTGACTCATCGAATTCGGCAGCGATACCGAATTCCTCGGCGAGCGTTGTCCGGATGACTTCTTTCTGCACCTCGCCATATAGCCGGACGGTGATCTCGTGATCCTGTCGGCGAATGCTGATCAACGGGTCCTGTTCGGACAGCCGGGTCAACGCGGTGTACAACGCGCTGGTCTGGTCTGGATCGACCGGATACACCAGCGTTTCCAGGCTCGGCGGTGCGAAGTGCCGGCTTTGGGAAAGATCGGCGCTTTCGCCGAGCCGGTCGCCGATTTGGACCTCTGGCAACCCCCAGACGCGCGCGACATCACCGGCCAGCGCTTCGCCGGACACCGGGGTCGCGCCGTGCTCGAACACCCGTACTGCGGAAGGTCGGCCGACGCCTTCCTCGCCTGGACGGCGGAAAGGCACTGGACGGCGGGCCGCCAGCGCACCGGAAAACATTCGTACGTAAGCGATTTTCTCGCCTGCTCGGCCACGCTCGATCTTGAAGACGGTGGCGTCGAGCGGTCCGTCCGCGCGGCGTTCGCGGGACGGCAGCAGCTCGTAAACTCCCGCGACGAGGTCGGCGACGCCAGCTCCAGTGACTGCCGAACCGAAGAACACCGGATACACCGCGGCACCAGCGACTTGACGTGCCAACGCTTTTCGATAGTCCGTTGAGGACGCGGTACCGGCCACATAGGACTCAAGAAACTCGTCGTCTCCGGCTAGTGCGTCGGCCAGCCGTTCATCGAGGGGCAGCGGCGTCGGGCGCGCGTCCGCGGTACCGATTCCCGTCACCGTGCTCATCGCGACGCAGTGCGGGGAAAGCTTGGTACGCAAGGATTCCAGCAGTGAATCTTCGCGAGCCCCGGTGCGGTCGATCTTGTTCACGAACACGAGAACCGGAATGCCGAGCCGGACGAGCGTGCGCATCAGCACGCGGGTCTGGGCTTGCACGCCTTCCACCGCGGACACCACGAGTACCGCGCCGTCGAGCACGCCGACGGCGCGTTCGACCTCCGCGATGAAATCGGGGTGGCCGGGGGTGTCCACGAGGCTGAGCCGGTGGCCGGGCGTGCTGACCGCCACGACGGCGGACTTGATGGTGATGCCGCGCCGGCGTTCGAGGTCGAGCGAATCGGTTTGGGTGTCGCCGTCGTCGACGCGACCGGCGTGGTCGATCACGCCGGTCTCGAACAGCAGACGTTCGGTGAGGCTGGTTTTACCTGCGTCGATGTGCGCCAGGATGCCGATGGTCAGTGCTTTCATGCGTGCGGGAGTCCTCAGATACGGGAGACAGGCCGAACTGGGGTCGATCGGACTGTCGGCGCATCGAAGACTCCTCGCGGGTCGAAAGCAGAAACACGGCCGCGAGCAGGCGACACCCGCGGCTATCGGGACCGTACCGCCGGGCCGAGGGCGGTGTACAGCGAGTTTTCAGTGCCTGTCGGTTTCCTGTCGATTACTGGCTGACACCCCCGCGCCGGTGTTCAGTGCCTTACCGTGGGCCGGGTCAGTTGAATTTTCACCTATCGGGAGCTGTCTCCATGTTGACTCGAGTCAAGGACGTCGCGCTGCTGCTCGGCCGGATCGGCATCGCGGTGGTGTTCTTCGCCCACGGCCTGCAGAAATGGAACAGCGGCGTGGGTGCGACCGCCGACATGTTCAGCCAGATCGGCATCCCGCTGCCGAGTGTCTCCGCGTTCCTGGTGATCGTGCTCGAACTGCTCGGGTCGATCGCGTTCGTCGTGGGCTTCCTGCTGCCGGTGGTCGCCATCGGCTACGCCATCAACATGGCCGGCGCGCTGATCTCGGTCCACGCGGCGAACGGCCTCACCGGCGAAGGCGGCTACGAACTGGTGCTGGTGCTCGGCCTCACCGCGCTGGCGCTGGGCTTCAACGGCGGCCGGCTTTCCCTGGACCACGTGCTGTTCCGGCGTCGTCGCCAGGGCGCGAGCGAGCTGCAGAACGCCTGAGTACCGCGTGAGTGCTGACACCGCGGTCAGCACTCACGAGGTCAGGTCTGCGGTGGTTTTTTCGGCCTCGCGGCGGGCGGACAGTTTCGCCGGGTCCGCGTTCGTGACCTGCACCAGATGCGCGCTGGCGGCGAGCGGAACGAGCAGGCCGTCCAGTACGCCCTCCGGCACCGTCCAGTCCAACGTGGACAGCACTCGGTCGGCGGCGGTCAGGCCGAGTTTCGCCGCGCGGGCAGTGGCTTCCGCCCACACTTCGTCCACAGTGGAGGATCCGAGCGCCGGGGTGTCGCCGGGGATCGGCTGCATCGGGACGAACTGGTCTCCGGACATCCGGGCCTCGGCGAGGTAGTCGAGCGCTCCGCCGGACGGCGGCGTCGACAGGCCGCGGCCCATCGGGTCCAGCGACACCACCGCGACGGCCGGCGCGTCGATTTCCTCGTCCGGACTCGTGAACACCACCCGCGCGCCGTCCGGCTCCGCGACCACGTGCGCCCCGCACCACCACGCGCCGAGCAGCACGCCCGCGGTCTGCCAGTGCGCGGGCAGCCGCACCGCGACGGCGTCGCCCGGCTCCACGTCGAACTCGTCGACCAGCCAGTTCGCCGTCTTCGCGGCCCAGTTCTGCATCGTCGCCACGGACAGCTCGACCCGGCTGCCGAGCCGGTCGTCGTAGTGCGTGACCAGCGGTTTCGCCGGCGAGGCCAGGAGCGGGCGCAGCAGCTGCTCGGTGAGACTCATGCGTTCAGGCTAGCCGCGGCGTCAGTCGACGCAGGGCACGCCCGGAAGTCCGGAGTCCAGGCCCCGCGGCACCGCCCCGGCCGCCGCGCCGCCGCCCCCGGAACCGTTCCGCCCGGCCAGCCCCGCGACGAACTTCTGCACCGCGGCCGGATCGACCTCCACGATGCTCTGCCCGTCCTCGCTGCGGCCGTTCGTGGTGATGACCGGGATCGTCGCGAAGGTCAGGTCGCCGGACGCGATGCCCTTGACCTGCTGGGCGAATTCGAGCACGTCGAGGCTGTCGTCAAGCACGAACGACCGGTGCACCGCGTCCATCAGGCTGTTGAGCGTGGCCTGGTTGGTGAGCGTGCCCGCCGACAGCACCTTGCGCAGCGCCGAGGACAGGAACGCCTGCTGCCGCTTGATCCGGTCGAGGTCGCCGTTCGGCAGGTTCTTGCGCTGGCGCACGAAGGACAGCGCCTCGCCGCCGCTGACCGTCTGCACGCCGCGCCGGAAGTTCGCGCCGGAGTCCTTGTCCGACGTCGCGTGGTTCAGGCACACCGGAACGCCGCCGACGGCCTCGGTGATCAGGTAAAACCCGAGCAGGTTGACCTCGGCGTAGTGGTCGATGCGGGCTTGGGTGAGGTCCTGCACGGTCTGGACCAGTGCCCGCCGCCCGGCGGCGTCCGAATCGCGGGAGAGCTTCGCCTGGTCGCGCTCGCCTCGCGCGCGTTCCTCCTGCTCGGCGTGCGCCTTGGCGACGCCGTACGCGGAGTTGATCTTCGCCTTGCCGCGGCCCGGCACGTCGACCCAGCTGTCGCGCGGGATCGACACCGCGGACGCCTTGCCGCCGTTCTTCGGGATCCGCAGCAGGATGACGGTGTCGGTGTTGATGCCGGCCTTTTCCTCGGTGCGCAACGACTTCAGCATGCTCAGCGGCAGCGGGTTGCCCTGGATGTCGGTGCGCGCGTCGCTGCCGACGAGCAGGATGTCGGTGCCGCCGTCGTCGGCGGGCGGGGCCGGCGGTTCGCCCGCGCGCGGCGTGAGGACGTCGGTGGTGGGGACGTTGTCCTGGAGCCGGTCCTTGGTGACGTACGCGTAGCCGGTCGCGCCCAGTGCGACCAGTGAGACCAGGCCGAGCGCGACCCGGCGGGTGATCCGGGTGACCCGGCCCGTGCGGCGGACTGGCTCCGGTTCCGGCGGCGGCGCGGGGTTCGACGGCTGGGGGAGTTCCACTCGCGGGTACGGCGAGGGCTTCCACTCGGAAGTGGCCTTGTCCTCGGTGCCCTCGGCACCCTCGGTAACCGGCTCGGCCTCCTCGGCGGCGGTGTCCTCGGTCACCTCGTCGGCAGCCGGTTCAGCCGCGGCGTGCTTCGGCCCCGTGGTTCCGTCGGATTCACGGCCCGAGGCGTCGGAAACCGCCGGACTGTCGGCAGAATCCGCCGCCCGGTCCGGTTTGTCCTGGTTTTCGCTCACCCCGACTACCTCCCCGCTCACCAGCGTACGGCCAGCGGTGCGCCGCCACGCTGGGTGCCCGACTCTAGTTGACGCAGGGAACATCGCCCGCCGTGATCGGCGGCGCGGGTGAGTTCGAAGGCCCGGACTGCGGCGATCCGGACTGCGAAGACGCGGGCGGTGCCGCAGGCGGGGCGGAGGAGGTCGTGGCCGGCGTGCCGGGCGTGTCCTTGGCGTCCTTGCCGAGAATCACCCGGACGTGCCCGGCGGCGACGTCGGCGTCCGGCTCGGCCTGGGCGGTGCCGCCGAGGGCTTGGCGGACCAGGTCGGCGGCGGCCTCGTCGGACGGGTGGTAGCGCAGCACGGTGGTCGAGCGGGTGGACAGCTTCGTGCTCGTGCCGAGCTGGAAACCCTTGCCCTGCAACAGGCTTCGCAGCTGCTCGGCGGCACCGGAACCGGAGCCGTCGAACAGTTCGACGGTGACCTTCTCGGCGCCGGGCAGCGGAGCGTCGCTGGGCGGCGGCGCGCTGCCGTCGGAGGTCAGCCGGTCGATCTCGGCGCGGACCTTCGCCTGGTCGACGCGCAGCACGTCCGCACCGCCGATGACCGCGTTGCCCCCGGTGGGGATGGTGTGGAACTCGACGTTGCCGCCGGTCAGCCCGCGCATCTGGTCGACGAACTCGGCGAGGTCCCAGCCCGCGGACAGCACCACGGACTTCTTCACCGCCTCGATCAGCTGCGCGATCCGGACCGGGTTGGCCAGCACCTCGGACGACAGCACCTTGCTCGCCAGCCCGGACAGGAACGCCTGCTGGCGCCCGATCCGGTCGAGGTCGCCGTTGGGCAGGCCGTAGCGCTGCCGGACGAACGCGAGCGCCTGCACGCCCTCGATGGTCTGCTTCCCGGCGGGCAGGTTGACGCCCGACTTCTTTTCCTGCACCGCGTGGTTGAGGCACACCTGCACGCCGCCGATGGCCTTCGTGACCTCGTAGAAGCTGGCCAGGTTCACCTCGGCGTAGCGGTCGATCATGCCCGGTTTGCCGATGAACTTCTCCAGCGTCGCGACCAGGTTCTTGCGGCCGGCGAGCTTGGCTTTCTCGTCGACGTCCTTGAGGTCGGCGTTGCCCTTGGCCTGCAGTGTCTTGGCGGTGTCGTTGTAGGCGTAGACGTACGCGCTGTTCAGCTTGTGCTTGCCGAAGCCGCCGGTGATCTCGACGTAGGAGTCGCGGGGGAAGGAGATCGCGATCGCGTGCTCACCGTTCTGCGGGATGTGCACGAGAATCATCGTGTCGGTCTGCTTCTCGCCGTCGGATTCGCCGGCGTGCAGCATGTCGAGCACCTCGCGGGGCAGCGGGTTGCCCTGCGCGTCGGTGCGGCTGTCCTGTCCGACCAGGAGGATGTCGATGGCCCCGTCGAGCGGTTTCGCGTGCGGCTGCTGTTCGCCGAAGATCGCCGTGGTGGAGAAACCGGACTGCGGGTCGCCGATGAACTGCCAGCCGTACCAGGTCAGCGCCAGCACGATCACCGAGACGACGGACAGCGCGATCTTCCCGCTCCGCCGCAACACGACGAGCACGCCGCGACCGCGGTGCACCGGCAGCGGTGTCCCCGGCCATTCGGCCACTTGTTCCTCCCCAGGATGCCCCGCGCATTTCGCGCTTTTCCGAACTCTACCGACTCATCTGTGAGCCACCCGTAGGCTGGGGGCGAGAGTGCCCGGTCGGGCGGAAGGGTGGATGAGGATGCGGGTCCTGGTCACGGGCGGTGCCGGGTTCATCGGTTCGCACTATGTGCGGCAGGTGCTGTCGGGGGCGTACCCGACACTGGCCGACGCCGAGGTCGTGGTGCTCGACAAGCTCACCTACGCGGGCAACGAGGCCAACCTGGCCCCGGTCGCCGACAGCCCGCGGCTGCGCTTCGTGCGCGGCGACATCTGCGACACCGCACAGGTCACCGAGCTGATGCGCGGCGTCGACCTGGTCGTCCACTTCGCCGCCGAGTCCCATGTGGACCGCTCGATCCTCGGCTCGGCGGACTTCGTGCTCACCAACGTGCTCGGCACCCAGACCTTGTTGCAGGCCGCGCTGGAAGCGCGGGTCGGGAAGTTCGTGCACGTCTCGACGGACGAGGTGTACGGGTCCATCCAGGACGGTTCGTGGTCGGAAGACCACGTACTGGAGCCGAATTCGCCGTACTCGGCGTCGAAGGCTTCGTCGGATCTGATCGCCCGCTCGTACTTCCGCACGCACGGCCTGCCGGTGTGCGTCACGCGGTGCTCGAACAACTACGGCCCGTACCAGTTCCCGGAGAAGGTCATCCCGCTCTTCGCGACGAACCTGCTGGACGGCAAGAAAGTCCCGCTCTACGGCGATGGTCTGAACATCCGCGACTGGCTGCACGTGGACGACCACTGCCACGGAATCCAGCTGGTCGCCGACGGCGGCCGCCCCGGCGAGATCTACAACATCGGCGGCGGCACCGAACTGACCAACCGGGAACTGACCGAACGCCTGCTCGCCGCGGCGGGCGTCGGCTGGGAAATGGTCGAACCGGTCGCCGACCGGAAGGGCCACGACCGGCGGTACTCGGTCGACATCGCGAAGATCAGCGGTGAACTCGGTTACGCTCCGCGGGTGTCGTTCGAGGACGGGTTGGCCGAGACCGTGCGCTGGTATGCCGACCACCGGTCGTGGTGGGAGCCGCTGAAGGCCCGCGCCGCGCTCGGCACGTCCTGAAACCCTTGTCGTAGTAGGAGGTACGCCGGTGCGGCTGGCAGTGCTCGTGCCCGGCGGTTCTGGTCAGCTAGGCCGGGACCTGGTGAATTCCGCGGGCCCGGAGACGGACGTGCTCGCTCCCTCGTCGGCTGACCTGGATGTCACGGCGACCGGCCAGGTGATCAGCGCGGTCGGGGAATTGGCCGAGCGCGCGGCGGCGGCTGGTGCGGTGCCGGTGGTGATCAATGCGGCTGCTTATACGGCGGTTGATGCCGCGGAGTCTGACGAGGCTCGGGCGTTCGCGGTGAATGTGGACGGGCCACGGGTGCTGGCGGCGGCTTGTACTTCGCGCCGGGTGCCGTTGATCCATGTCTCCACGGATTATGTCTTTCCGGGGGATGGGGATCGGCCTTATGAGGTGGATGACGCGCTGGGGCCGAAGAATGCCTATGGGCGGACTAAGGCTGCTGGGGAGGACGCGGTCCTCGGGTCCGGGGCTTCGGCTTGGGTCGTGCGGACTAGCTGGGTTTACGGAAAGGGCGGGTCCAACTTCGTCGAGACCATGCGACGGTTGGAGTCGGAGCGGGATGAGCTGTCCGTTGTGGACGATCAGGTCGGAGCACCCACCTGGTCGGCGGATTTGGCCCGGGGTCTTTGGGAGTTAGCCGAACTGGTCGCTTCCGACCGGGGTCCGGCGGGAAAGGTCCTGCACTGCACTGGTGCCGGTGAGACTTCGTGGTACGGCTTCGCCCGAGCGATCTTCGAGGAAATCGGCGCGGACCCCACCCGAGTCAAACCCTGCACCACCGAAGAATTCCCCCGCCCAGCAGCACGCCCCGCATACTCCTTGCTCTCCAACGCTTCATGGCGAGACGCGGGACTAACTCCGCTAAGGGATTGGCGCGCGGCTTTAAACTCGTACCTGCACGCCTAACCAGAGAAAGCGCCCAGCCTCCGCCCTGCACCCCGATACGAAGCCAAAACACGGTCTGGGTCGGCTTGTCAAGGTACTCTTTCCAGCCTTGACAAGCCGACCCAGACCGTAGTCACACTTATGCTTCGGGGTGCCTTTCTCGCGCTCCGCTTTTCCCGGCTCCGCCGGGTTTTCCCCCGGCTCCGCCGGGGTTTCTCAAGAGGAGTGGGACCCCACCCCAATCTTTTAATTCTCACCGCGTGCCTGGCAGGGATCGGGGTTGCGGGGAGAGGGCTGGGTGGTTGCCCGCTTGTACGTTCCGGTTCTTACGACTCTGTTGCTTGCCGGTACGCGTCCAGCGTGCGCAGGGCGGTGTTGTGCCAGGTGAAGCTTGCTGCGTGGGTTCGTCTTGCGGTGGAGGTTGCGATGCCGTGAGGGTCGATGACCGCTTGGCGGAGCGCGTCGGCTAGGCCGACTACATCGTCGTAAGGAACCAGAGTGGCGCAGTCTCCGGCTACCTCGCGTAGTGCTGGGATATCTGTGCAGACGACGGGGACGTCTGAGGCCATTGCTTCCAGGACTGGCAGGCCGAAGCCCTCATCTCGCGAGGGGAGGACCAGGGCGGCGGCTCCCGCGACAACCGTGCGGAGGTCCACATCGGACAGATACCCGGTCTGACCAGAGCGGGGCAGGCGAGGGAACGGGCCAGGGCCGGCGAAGACCAGCGGCGGTAGGTCGGGGGCGGCGGCGTGGGCGGCGGCCAGCCAGTCCAATCCCTTGCGGGGGCCCGCGGCACCGGCGAACAGCAGATATTTGTCCGGCAGCCGGAGCTTCGCCCGCACCCCGTCGTCCGGTGGCCGGGCGGTGAACCACGCTGGGTTCACGCCAAGGGGAGTCGCGATGATCTTGGAGCGGTCGACGTCCAGTTTCTCCGCGACGGAATCCGCGACAGCCTCGGTCGGAGTGCAGATGACATTTGCTCGGTGGGCGCCGCGCCGGACCAGTTCGGGCAAGGTCCGGTCGGAGTGCGCGAGTTCCTGTGGGGCGTCGATGAAAGCCAGGTCGTGAATGGTCAGGACGCCAGCGGCGCGGAGTCGGCCGGGGAGGACGAAGTTGGTGCCGTGAACGACATCCGTCGGGCCGGCGAATAGCTCCACCGGAGGCAGCTGCGTCCGTAGCCAAGTCGCCCGGAGGAGTCGCGCCGATACTGGCATGCCTCGTGCTTGCACGCCATGCGGTAGCACGTGCCGCAGTTTCCGCCAGCCCCGCAAGGTAAACGCCACCGCGCGAAGGTCCACTTCGGACATCGAAGCCAGCTCTTCGCTCAGCGCCGCAGTGTACCGGCCAATCCCCGTCCGGGAGCCGAGCAGAGGGGTGCCGTCTAGCAGGACGCGCAGCGGACGATCAGCCACGGCGCAACCGCTCCCGTACCACCTTCGTGACCCGGCCCGCGGCCCGGCGGGCCAGTTCGCCTGGGCCGCCGGCGGCGAGATATTCGCGCACCAGGGCCACATCCCGCCGCACCATCGCGGTTCCGCGTACCGGTTCGCTGACGGTGAGATCCGCGCCGCCGGGCAAGCGGTCCGCAGCCGGACGCGGGTTGCGGCAGAACTCCACCAGCGGTTTCAGCGCCTCCGGCCAGGCATACCGCTGCGCCACCACGCGGATCCGCTCGACGCAGGCGTCGGCGAATTCCCGGTCATACAACGACTTCTCCAGCGCGTCCGCCAGTGCACCGGCGTCTTCGGCGGGTACCACGACGCCGAGGTTCTCCGCGCGGACGAGGTCGGCGAACGCGTCCCCGTCCGTCGTGACGATGGGCAAACCGGCCCACAGGTAATCGAGAACCCGGGTGCGGAAAGCGAAAGTCGTCTCGACGTGCTCGTAATGCGTGGTGACCCCGCAATCGGCATCCAGCAGCCAATTCTGCCGGTCCGAATACGGTACCCACTGCTCGTTGAAGAATACGTTCTTGTCCGTCAGGCCCAGTGAATCCGCGAGCCGCACCGTCCGGGCGCCGATGTCCATTTCGGCGACCTCGGGATTCGGGTGCTTCATGCCGAGGAACACGAGACGGGCGTCGTCGTGGCGGTGGCGCAGCAGGTCGAAGGCGCGGATCAGGGTGAGCGGGTCGAACCAGCTGTATACGCCGCCTGCCCACAGCACGACGCGGTCCGATTCGCCGATGCCGAGCGAGGAACGCAGGCCCGGACCGGTGCGCGTCGGGGCTTGCGGCGAGAGGCCGAACGGTACGACGGCGAGCAGCGACTGGGTGGTCGGGTCGGCGTCGTAAAGCCTGGGCGACAGACGGCCGAGCGCGGCGAGGTGGCCGAGCCAGAAGTGCCGCTGGCGTTCTGAGGCGCAGAGGAAGAAGTCGGCGCGTTCCAGTTGGGCGTCGAGGACGCGGGTGACGCCGGCCAGGTCGAGCGCGCGCTGGTCGTCGGGGGCGTCCTTGCCCTGTTCGAGCAGCTCCAGGTGCATCGGGTCGTAGACGTCGGCGACCACGATCTTGTTCTCGTGCTGCTTTTTCAGCGACGGGGCCAGCTCCAGCACGTGGCCCTGCAGGATCACGACGTCCGCCCATTCGATGGGGCCGTCGAGATCGCGGTGCTTGCCCGAGCTGATCCGGAAGGCCGCGGGCGGCGGCGAGACCAGCGGGTTGGTGGTCATGAGGTGCACGTCGTGCTCGGCGGACAGCGTCGAGGCGATGTTCCACGCCCGGATCGCCGGGCCGGCCATGCGCTCGGTGATCGAGTCTCCGGTCAGCACGAGGATCTTGCGCCGCTGCCCGAACACGTCCTTGATGCCGAACGCCTCGACGAGGATTTCGTGCGCGCGCAGGTAGTCCGGCAGCGGGTACGCGGGCTCAAGTGCCTTGCGCAGCAAGGGAAGCAGGTCGGCGTCGGTGCGCACGCGCGCGGCTTGCTCCACTGCCCGCGACTCGGCCAGCGACGGCATCATCTCCACGAACCGGTCCACCGCGAGCACCCCGGCGAGCGTGGTGCGCGGGACCGCGACCTCGGAGGTGTCGACCGGGCCGACGCCCTTCTCCAGGTTGAGCTGCTCCGGGTCGATGCCACCGCGCGCGGTGGCCCGGCGGACGGCCAGCGCGAGCGCGGCGGGGAGCGCGCGGGCCAGTGATTCGTCGGAGAGGTTCTTGTACAGCGCGGCCAGCGCGTTGCGCTCCAGCAGGAACGTCTCGCGGCCGGTGTCCGGTGCGTCGACGGCGGCCATGGTGCCGTGATGACGGTGGTAGGTGAGCGATTCCGGCACGTAGCGGACGCGCCAGCCGCGCAGGTTGAGCCGCCAGCCGAGGTCGACGTCCTCGTAGAACATGAAAAAGCGCTCGTCGAAGCCGTCCAGCTCGGCGAACACCGAGGCGCGCACGAACAGCGCCGAGCCGGTGCCGAAGAGGACGTCCTTGGCGACGTCGTGTTCGGCGTCGGGCACGTCGGCGAGCGGGCTGCCGGCGTGCCGTTTGTAGCCCATGCCGAACCAGGTCAGACCCGCGTCCACGAAATCGGTGCCGGTGCCGTCCCAGTCGAGGACCTTGCTCGCGACCGCGGCGACGGTCGGCTGCGCGCGCAGTTCGGCGACGGCTGCCGAGACCCAGGCCGGGGCGGGGCGCGCGTCGTTGTTGAGGAAGCCGAGGACGGTGCCGTTCGCGTGCTTCGCGCCGAGGTTGCAGCCGCCGGCGAATCCGGTGTTGACCGGCGATTCGATGAGGTGTACGTCCGGCACAGCGGCCCGGATGCGCGCCGCGTCGTCGCCGCCGGACGCGTTGTCGACACAGATCAGCTCGACATTCGCGTAGTCCAGGTCGGCGTGCAGCGCCCGCAGGCAGGTGATGGTGTCGTCGGCGCCGCGGTAATTCACCACGATCACCGAGACGAGCGGTTGCGGGTCCCCCACTGCGAAGCTCCTCCGTCGAATTTCCGCCCAGCTTAAAGGCCAGCCCAGGCTTCCCAGATCGCGCCTCGGCCCAGCGCCGAGATCCGGCCGACCCGGCCGCGTTCCCGCAGCGTGCGGGGGAGCCGGAGGACGACCTCGGCCAGCACCCGGAGGCGCAGCGCCGGATCGAAGTTCGCCGCGTCCGGACGGTGCCGGCGCAGCGGCAGCAAAGCGGTAATCGCGGCGAAGCGGGCCAGCTCGCGGACCGCGACTCCGGCGGGTGCGCAGCGCAGCAGCATGAGCAGCCGGTTGCGTTCGTTCCAGCGGTGAAACAGCGGTGAACCGGGGTTCGTGCTGGCCCCGTGCAGGTGCTGGACCCGCGCTTTCGGCGCCGCGGCGACGTGCCACCCGGCCAGCCGCAGCCGCCAGGCGGTGTCGGTGTCCTCGTAGTAACAGAAGAAGCTCGCCGGCACCCCGCCGACCGCGCGGACGGCCTCGGTGCGCAGCAGCGCGGCCCCGCCGCAGAAGCCGAAGACCTCGTCGCTGGGTTCGGTGAGGTCAGCGCCGTGGCCGTCGGCGGTGAGCCGGACTCCGATCGACTGCGTGCTGCCGTCGGGCAGTTCGAGCCGGGACGTGACGGCGGCGGCGAGCGGCTGGCTGTCGAGGGCGTCTTCGAGGGTGGCGAGCCAATCCGGCTCAGGGGCGGCGTCGTCGTTGAGCCAGGCGACGCGCGGGGTGTCGATGCGGTCGAGAACGTGGGCCATGGCACCCGCGTATCCGGTGTTGCGGCGCAGCCGCAGCACCTCCGGACGGCTGGGATGCTCGGCCAGAATCGTTGCGGTGCCGTCGGTTGAGGCGTTGTCCACGACAACTGTCCGATGTGGACGGCTCTGGGCGGCGAGCGCGTCGAGGCAGCCGGTGAGGTGGTCCGCTCCCCGCCACGTCACCACGACGACGGTGGTGCCGGAATCCGCGCTGGTCACCTGCGAGAGAATAGCGGCGTGCCCGAACTGGTCGTGATCGCCGAGCAACTGCTCGCCCCCGTTCCGGGTGGCACCGGCCGGTACACCGCCGAACTGCTGCCCGCGCTCGCCCGCACCGCGCCGCCCGGCTGGACCGTGTCCAGCGTGGTCGCGCGGCACGCGGACGTCTCCGCGGCGCGGATCGAGGGCGTCGAAGGCCCGCGGGTGCTGCCGCTGCCGCCTCGTGCGCTGGTCGCGCTCTGGCAACTCGGCCTGCGCTGGTGGCCGGGCGGTGACGCGGTGCACGCGCCGACCCCGTTCGCGCCGCCCCGTCCCCCGGCTGGGCGAACACTCACCGTCACCGTGCATGACACCGTGCCGTGGACGCATCCGGAGACCCTGACCGCGCGCGGCGTCAGCTGGCACCGGTCGATGATCGCGCGAGCGGCACGGCGCTCGTCCGGGCTGATCGTGCCGACGCGCGCGGTCGCCGACGAGCTGGCGGTGCTGCTGGACGTCGACGTCCCAGTGCGGGTCGTGCCGCACGGCGTGACGGTGCCGGAGGGGGCCGCGCGGCTTGATCTGCCGTCGCGGTACGTGCTGGCGGTCGGGACGATCGAACCGCGCAAGGGCATGGACGTGCTGATCGACGCGGTGGCCCAGCTGGACGGCACCGACGAGGTCGGCGACGTCGGCCTGGTGCTGGCCGGCCAGCCCGGCTGGGGCGGAATCGACCCGGTGCGGCTGGCGGCGGACCGAGGCCTGAAATCGGTGCGGGTGCTGGGAAAGGTCACCGACGCACAGCTGGCGACGGCCATGCGCGGCGCGAGCGTGCTGGCGGTGCCGAGCCTTGCCGAGGGGTTCGGCCTGCCGCTGCTGGAAGCGATGGCGATCGGGGTGCCGGTGGTGCACACCGACGTCCCGGCGCTGGTGGAGGTCTCCGGCGGGGCGGGGTTGGTGGTGCCGCGGGGGGACGCGGACGCGCTGGCCCGGGCGTTGCGGGAGGTGCTGTTGTCGCCGGACAAGGCGGCGGAACTGTCGAAGCTGGGGCGGGAGCGGGCTCGGACGTTTACCTGGCGGGCTGCGGCGGAGGCGGTTTGGGCTGCGCATCGGCGGTCTGGCTGACGGTGGGGCTGGCTGGGGCTTGGCTGGTGGGTTGGTGGTCCGGCGGGCTCGGCATGGCGCGGGCGGGCGGCAGCCGGGCTGACTGGCGGCGGGGCCGTGGTCGAGTTGGCGGGGGAATCGGGCTCGCCGGTCGGCCGTCGATCGGGCGGGTTCAGGCTGCGATCGACGTGACACGGACGGGTGAACCCAGATGGGTGAGCGCAGGTGGGCGAGGGTGGCCGGGCCCAGAGTTGGCGGCAGTTTGCCGGTTCCCGACCTGTGCGGTGGGTGATCGCCGTACGCTGCACTCGTGACCGGTGATCCCCGTGTGCTGATCGACGCGACCGCGGTGCCCGCGGATCGGGGCGGGGTCGGCCGATACGTGGACTCGCTCGTCGGCGCGCTCGACCAGGACGGGGCCCGGCTGACGGTCGTCTGCCAGCCGCGTGACCTGCCGCTGTACAGCCAGCTCGCGCCCGGGTCCCGGATCGTCGCCGCATCGCCCGCGACCTCGACGCGCACCGCCCGGCTGACCTGGGAACAAGCCACCCTGCCGCGCCTCGTGCGCCGGCTCGCCGCCGACGTCGTGCACTCGCCGCACTACACGATGCCGCTCGCCAGCCCGGCCGCTTCGGTGGTCACGCTGCACGACGCGACGTTCTTCACCGACGCAGTCCTGCACTCGTCGGTGAAGGCCCGCTTCTTCCGCGCGTGGACCACCACCGCGCTGCGCCGGGCGACACTCTGCGTAGTTCCCAGTCACGCGACAGCGGTAGAGCTGGCGCGGGTGAGCCCGGTGCGGCGCGCGGAGTTGGAGATCATCCATCACGGCGTCGACAGCGAACGGTTTCATCCGCCTTCCCCGGAGGAGGTCGCGGCGGCGCGGGCGGCGGTCGGGCTCGGCGCGACGCCGTACGTCGCGTTCCTCGGCGCGCTCGAACCTCGCAAGAACGTGCCGGCGCTGATCCGCGGCTACGCCCGCGCGGTCGCCGGTCAGCGGGACGCCCCGGCGCTCGTGCTCGCCGGCCAGCCCGGCTGGGACACCCAGGTGGAACGCGCGCTGGACGCGGTGCCGCACCGGCTTCGCGTGATCCGCGCCGGTTACCTGCCGTTCGGCACGCTCGCCGGATTCCTTGGTGGCGCGGAACTTGTGGCGTACCCGAGCCTTGGCGAAGGTTTCGGACTGCCGGTTCTCGAGGCGATGGCTTGCGGTGCCGCGGTACTGACCACGCGCCGGCTTTCCCTGCCGGAAGTCGGCGGCGACGCGGTGGCGTACTGCGGCGTCGGGGCGGGCGATGTCGCTGCCGCGTTGACGGAATTGCTGGCCGATCCGTCGCGTCGTTCAGTGCTCGCTTCCGCGGCGCAGCGGCGCGCCAAGGAATTCTCGTGGACGACAACGGCGGATCGGCACCGCGAGGCTTACGGCAAAGCCTGGCACCAGCATTTGCGCAACCGTTAGCTGAGGCCGTAAAGGGCTTCGGCGTTGGCGTGCGCGATCTTTTCCCGGTCTTCCGGGTTCGGCAATTCTTTCAGGAACTCCGTGATGGCTGCTGCTTCGACGCGATGGAACGGATAATCGCCGGACAGCAGAATCCGGTCGGCGGTCGTGTATTCGAGTGCGTTGCGGAGCATTCGCGGGACGAGCATTCCGCTAGTCGCCAGGTGGATGTTAGTGCGGAAGTATTCGGAAACGCGGCGTTCGAGATGTGTGGCGGTGTGCGAGAGGCTGTCGATGCGGTCGAGCGCGAATAGGACCACTTCGCCCCAGTGACCGAGGACGACCTGCAGTTCCGGATGACGGTCGAACGTTCCGCGCAAGATCAGCCGGATGACCGCGAGCCCGGCCTCGTAGTGCCAGCCGAGACCGTAGGTGGCCAGCCCGAGGTCGAGGTCCGGGCCGAGGCCGCTGTACGAAGCCTGCCGGACCGACTCCGGCGGAATCTGCGGATGAACGAACACCGGCCGCCCAAGCGCGGCGGCGGCACCGAGCACCTCGTCATACACCGGGTCGTCGAGAGGACGCTCGCCGCTTCGTCCGTACGACATGACCCCGACGTGCGCCGGATCGTTCGCGGTCCGCTGCAGTTCGGCGACCGCCGCGTCCGGATCGGACATCGGCAGCGTGGTCATGGCCCGGAAACGGCCGGGATGCTTCGCGACGGCCTCGCTGACGAGATCGTTCGCCTCACGGCTCAGCGCGATGCCTCGCGGCGCGGGGCATCCGTGCGTTCCCGGCGGCGCGATCGAGAGAATCTGGACGTCGATGCCCGCTTCGTCCATCCAGGCGACGCGCTGGTCGCCGATGTCGAACAACCGCTCGGGGAGGTCGCCCCGGTCGTTGTGGGCGATGCTCGGATCGCCGGATTCGGTGCGCAGCATCCGGTCGATGCCGGGTGTGGTCCAGTGCTCCTCGATGGCGATGGTTTTCATCGGCCTCCTCTTTAGGGCTGGTGGTTTTCAGGTTACCAGTTTCCCTTAACGGACTTTCGGGCTTTTACGGACGTGATGTGCGATAGCGACTACGACCCCGCTCGCGACGAAAACTGCGGTTACTGCTGGGTTCATGGATTTCGACAAGCTGGGCGCGCTTTCTGGGTTTGACAGCCAGAGTGCGAGGACTCCGAGATAGACCGCGGTCAGCCCGGCGGACCACCAGCGCAAGGCGGGTGGCTGGGAATTGCGCAGGCTGGAGATGAGCAGCGCGGCCAGGGGGATGCCGGAGATTAATGCGAACTGCCCGAGGACGAGAGCGGGGACGGACCAGGCGGTGACCAGGATGGGCAGCGAAACTCGGGGTGCGGGCATGGGATTTCTCCTTTGCTGGGTGGGATGGGGATGGGTTGTTCGCGGCGCATGGAATGGCGGCGAGGGGTGTTCTGGTGGTGAGTGGGGATCTGCTCGGCTGGTGCGGGTGGTGAGGGAAATGCCGGTGCCGGTAGGGAGGCGAGCCAAGAGCGGGAGCCGGTTCGGTGATGGCGGCAGCAACCCCGCGTCCGTCCTGTCGAGACTCCGCTCGTTCTCAGACTCTGCTGGTTCTCAGTGGTGGCAGGGCCGGGATTCGGCAGCGGCCTTCAAATCGGCGAGCCAGAGGTCCAGCCCTGGGGCCAGGTACTTGATCGCGGTCGCCGCGTCAGCTTCGAGTTGCTGGCCGGTCCAGCTTTCTTCGGTGCGGACGATGACTCCGCCTCGCACCGGGACGAAGTTCCAGACGTGCGTTCCCTTGTCGATCCGCAGCCCCTGGCCGATTGCCGGGCCGGACCAGCGGATGCACTGACCGGGTTTGGCCTGGTGGACGGTCGATGTGATGACCAATGTCGTGGCGGGTGTCGAGGGCGTGGCTGGCGCGGGAGTGGTCCAGCGGAACTGCGAACCGGGGTGCAGTCTGCCCGGATCTAGGCGCTTCATGCTGGTGACGGGTTTCTGCCAGCGCGGCCAGCTTTCGACGTCGGTGTGCAGCCGCCACACGGTGCTCAGTGGGGCCTTGATGAAGGTTTCCGTGCGGTGATGGAGCTTGGCGGCCGAGTCGATGCCTTTTCCTTGGCAGGTCAGGGAACCAGCCGGAGGCGCGGACGCGGCTTGGGCTGGTGCGGCGGCACCCAGCAGTCCGGCGGCGACAGGCAGGGCGAGCAGGGCGGCGCGCAGGTTGCGACGGGTCAAGGTCCTGAACATTCGTGAACTCCATTAGCGGTAGTTAAGACTATTAACTTCAGTGAAGGGGACGCTACCGGTTCACGGGAGTGAACGTCAATAGCGGAAGTGAAGGGGCTTAACTACACTGAGCGGGGTGAACGAAGGGGAAGGGCCGATGACCGAACAGGCACCGCGGGAGCGTTACCGCGAGCAGGTGCGTGACGAGATCAAGCGGCACGCGTGGGAGCAGATCACCGAGGCGGGGCTGCCCGCGTTGTCGCTGACCGCGATCGCCAAGCGGATGAGCATGACCGTGCCCGCGTTGTACCGGTACTTCCATGGCCGGGACGAGCTGATCACCGCGTTGATCCGGGACGCGTTCCGCAGCCTCGCCGACACCGTCCGGGCGGCCGCCGACACCGGGACTGACCTGCTCGGGCTGGCGCATGTCATCCGGGACTGGGCCAAGGCCGATCCGCAGCGCTACTTCCTCCTCTACGGCACGCCAGTGCCCGGTTACCACGCTCCCGCGGACACGACAGCGATCTCCAACGAGGTCATGGAAGTCCTGATCAAGACGGGTTCGGGAAGCGCCGAACCGGAGCGGCCGACGTCGTTCCACGTGCACCTGGAGAGCCACCGCGAATGGGTGGAGGGCGACGCCGTCGCGACCAGTGCGTTGCGCCGTGCGCTGTCCTTCTGGACCCGGCTGCACGGGGTGTTGTCGCTTGAGCTGGCCGGCCACTTCGAGGGGATGAAGTTCGATCCGGGCCTGATGATCGACGACGAGCTGGCCGAGCTGCGGGCGTGAACAAAAGTCACTGCGGGTGACCGGTTCGGTGGGCTGACGTAGCCGTCCGTGAGCAGTGGACAATGGCGCCGTGACTGAGCAGCGCACGTATGGTGACCGCGTCGGTGTCGTGACCGTGACGTACTTCCCCGGCGAAACGCTCGAGAAGTTCCTCGACACGCTCGACAAGGCGACCGACCACGAGGTTCGGGTCGTCGTCGCGGACAACGCGTCCACCGACGGCGCTCCGGAGAAGGCCGCCGAGCGCGAGAACGTGACGCTCGTCAGCATCGGCGAGAACGTCGGCTACGGAACGGCCGCCAACCGCGGCGTCGCGGCGCTCGACGACAGCTACGGCTGGGTCGTCGTGGTCAACCCGGACCTCGAATGGGAGCCCGGTTCGCTCGACGCGCTCCTCGAAGTCGCCGAGCGCTGGCCGCGCGGGGCCGCGTTCGGGCCGCTGATCCACGACCTCGACGGGACCGTCTACCCGTCCGCGCGGCTGCTGCCGTCGTTCGGGCGCGGGATCGGGCACGCGGTGTTCAGCAAGGTCTGGCCGGGCAACCCGTGGACCCGCGAATACCGCCAGGAAAACGCCGCGCCCGCCGAGCGCACGTCCGGCTGGCTGTCCGGCTCCTGCCAGCTCTTCCGGCGCGAGGCGTTCGACTCCGTCGGCGGTTTCGACACGCGCTACTTCATGTACTTCGAGGACGTCGACCTCGGCGACCGGCTCGCGAAGGCGGGCTGGCAGAACGTCTACGCCCCGTCGTCGAGCGTGATGCACATCGGCGGCCACTCGACGGCGCGCGCGTCGGCGAAGATGCTGCGCGCCCACCACGCGAGCGCCTACCGTTACCTCGCCGACCGGCATCAGGGGCTGCTGTGGAAACCGGTGCTGGCGGCGGTGAAGCTCGGACTGGCGCTGCGGGTGAAGCTGGAGACTCGGAAAGGCTGAGCCCGCGGGCGGCAAGGAAGTTGCGGCCGGAGCCGGGAGTCCGGAAAGGACAGCCGGGTGGAGGTGCCGCTCGGCTGGATCATGGTGAGCGCCAGTCCCGTCCGGCAGGTCCGCGGCTGAACGGGACCGTTGTCCGATCGGATTGCGGCAAGAACCAAGCACCGGGCATCGCGCGGATGGCCGTTCCGGGAACACCCGGGCAACCCGCTTGCCCCGGAGACCGTCCCGATGCTCAGCGGTCCCAACACTTTGCGCTCGTAAAGATCATTCGCGGGAGGGGCGAACCCCCGCACGGGAAATCTCCCCAGCGGATCCGGGCGAGCCCGGGCCGGGGAGATTCCCGGGGAGATCACAGCCCGTCGAGCCGCCGGGACAGGTTGGAGCGGCCGCTGTTCTGCTTGACCGTCGGGACCAGGCCGGTCATTTCCTCCTCGGCCGGGTCCTTCAGCGGGCTCGCCACCGGTTTCGCCTGCGGGCGCGGGACCAGCGGCGTCGTCGTCTGCGGGCCGGCCGGCTTCGGGACCGTCGGCTGCGGCACGGTGTTCTGCGGGCCCGGGACTTCGAGCGGCCGGGTCGGCGTCGGCTGGGCCAGCGGGTGCGGTGACGGCTGGGTTTGCGCGCCGCCCGCCAGCGGATGGTCGTTTTCTTCGATCAGCGACGCGGGCAGCTGCGTCGTGGTGTCGGGGTCCAGCCCGGAGACCACCGCTCTGGAGATCTGCTGGGTGCTGGAGGAATCCATCGGAGACGTCATGTTGTCCGGCGTCACCACGAAGGCGCCGCGGGATCGTGCGCGTGCGAGCAAAGCGTCCGCGCGATCGCGGGGGTCCATTCCCCTCGGCCTCCCGACTGACCCGGGGCCTCTAGGGAAAGGCCCGCCTGTTTCCTGTCTAGGGTAGGCCCTCGGGGCCCGCGCCGCCCACGTTTCCCGCGGCTTGTCGCTCAGCGGTGCGTGATACAAAGGAGATTTCTGTGACGTCCGAGGTCGAGGTCGACGCCGTCGTACTGGTCGGCGGCCAGGGCACGCGGCTGCGCCCGCTCACGCTGTCCGCGCCGAAGCCGATGCTGCCGACAGCAGGCACCCCCTACCTGAGCCACCTGTTCTCCCGCATCCGCGCGGCCGGGATCCGGCACGTGGTGCTCGGCACGTCGTACCGGGCCGAGGTGTTCGAGGAGTACTTCGGCGACGGGTCCGCGCACGGCCTCGAACTCGAGTACGTGGTGGAGGACGAGCCGCTCGACACCGGCGGCGCCATCCGCAACGTCTACGACCGGCTGCGCGCCGACCACGCGATCGTCTTCAACGGCGACATCCTCTCCGGGGCCGACCTGCACGCCCAGTTGCGCACGCACCTCGACTCCGGCGCGGACGTCACCCTCCACCTCCAGCGCGTCCCCGACCCGAGCCGGTTCGGTTCGGTGCCGACCGACTCCGGCGGGCGCGTCACCGCCTTCCTGGAGAAGACGCCGAACCCGCCGACCGACCAGATCAACGCCGGCTGCTACGTCTTCCGCCGTCCGGTGATCGAGACCATTCCGGCCGGACGGCGAGTGTCGGTCGAGCGCGAGACGTTCCCTGGGCTCCTCGAAAATGGTGCGCATTTGCACGGATTTGTCGATTCTTCGTACTGGCTCGACGTCGGGACCCCGGAAGCGTTTGTGCGCGGCAGTGCCGATTTGGTGCGCGGTGTTGCGCCTACCTCCGCGCTGGCTGGGCCGACCGGCGATTCTCTGGTGCTGGATGCGGCTTCCATCGGTGCCGGGGCCAAGCTGACCGGCGGCACGACGATCGGGGAGCGGGCTGTCGTGGGGCAGGGGGCGACGGTGTCCGGGTCGGTGGTGTTCGACGACGCGGTGATCGGTCCGGACGCTGTTGTGGAGAATTCGGTGCTGGGCCGCGGGGCGCAGGTCGGCGCGGGGGCGGTGCTGCGCGGCGTGGTGCTCGGCGACGGTGCGTCGGTGGGGGCTGGCTGCGAACTGCTTGACGGCGTCCGGATCTGGCCGGGCGTTGCGGTGCCGGACGGCGGCATCCGTTTTTCGAGCGACGCGTGATGGAGTGGCGTCCGGGGTTTCCGGTGGATCTGGCGCAGGTGCTGGGTCCGCTGAGCCGTGGGCGCGGGTCGCTGAACTTCCGGCGTGACCGCGGGGTCTGGTGGCTGGCCGCGAACACGCCTGGCGGCAAGGGAACGCTGGCGCTGCTGCACCGGGCGGACGGGGTCGTCGAGGCCGAGGCTTGGGGCGACGGCGCGGACTTCCTGCTCGACGGTGTGCCCGCGCTGCTGGGCGCGGACGATGACGACACCGGATTCGTCGCGCACCACGACGTGATCGCCGAGGGCCGCCGCATCGCGCCGGGGCTGCGGCTCGGGTCGACCGGGCGGGTGTGGGACGCGCTGGTGCTGGCGGTGCTGGAGCAGAAGGTGAGCGGCAAGGAGGCGATCCGGTCGTGGGCGGAGCTGTGCCGGTGGTTCGGCACGCGCGCGCCGGGGCCGGGGCCGGATTTCCTTCGGGTGCCGCCGGATCCGATCGCCATTCGGTCCATTGTGGACTGGAACTGGCACAAGATCGGCGTGGATCTCAAGCGCCGCACGGCTTTGCTCGAGGCGGCTCGGGTGGCGCCGCGGCTGGAGGAAGCGGTGCGTCTGCGCGGGGCCGAGGGGCGTGCGCGGCTGCGGAAGGTGCGGGGCATCGGCGTGTGGACGGCGGCGGAGATCGCCCAGCGCGCGTGGGGCGATCCGGACGCGGTCAGTTTCGGCGACTACAACATCCCGGCGATGGTCGGCTACACGCTGCTCGGCCGGAAGATCGACGACGAGGAGATGGCGCGGGTGCTGGCGCCGTATGCGCCGCAGCGGCAGCGGGCGATCCGGTATCTGGGGGCGGCTGGGGCTCGGCGGCCCAGGTTTGGGCCGCGGATTGAGTTGCGGGATTACCGGGCGATGTGAGTTTGGTGCCCGGCTGCGCGAGTGCAGTGGCCGGGCTGCGGGGCTGCCGGGCGGGGTGAGTCAGCGCGGCGGGTAGGGGTTCTGCGGTCCCGGCGGCGGGTACGGGCCTTGTGCGGGCGGGTACTGGGCGCCGGGTGGCTGCGGGGCGTTTGGATACTGCGGGCCGGGCGGCGGATAGCCCGGCTGGGCGGGATAGCCCGGCTGACCGGGGTGCTGCTGGGCGGGATAGCCCGGGTACTGCGGACCGGCTGGGGGATAGCTCTGCTGGGGTGGGTAGTAGCCCGGCGGTGGGGGTTGTTTCCGCTTCGACGAAGCCCGTACCGCGGCCACGATCGCGATTACCAGGCCCACCACGAGCAGCAGGACCATGAGGTGCCAAGGCTGTAACGCCATGTCGGAAAGCCCTCCCCTGGACGAGCCTTCATCGTAGCGACGATCGGGTCAGCCTTGCGGGGGCTGTTGCGGCGGGTACTGCTGGCCGGGCTGCGGCGGGTACTGCTGCGGAGTGCCCGGCGGGTACTGGCCCTGCGGCGGGTACTGCTGCGGCGGGTACTGGCCCTGCGGCTGCGAACCCGGCGCACCCGGAGCCTGCCCCGGATACTGCCCTGGACCCGACTGCGGCGGCTGCTTCGGCCGTCCCACCGTGAATTTCAGGATCAGGATGACCACTAGCAGCAGGATCAGCGCGCCCGGCAGGACGTAGTTCAGCATGGGTTTCCCAATCGGCTCGGGCGCGGGAGGTCAGCACGTCGATGCTAATTCCTCGCCGCGTTCAGCGCAGGGCAGCCGCCGCGATCGCTATGCCTTGGTCCGCGGACAAGCCCAGCCCCCGGATCACCTCGGCGTACGTCGCCGCGGCGGCTTGGGCTCGGGACAGCGTTTCGTCGCCGGTCGCGCCGACGAAAGTGCCTGCTCTGCCTCGGGTTTCCAGCAGGCCAGCTTCCTCAAGCTCGCGGTACGCACGGGCCACCGTGTTCGGGGCGATGCCCAGGTCCGCGGCCAGTCCGCGCACCGTCGGGAGTTTGGTGCCGACGGCGAGCGTGCCGTCGTTGATCTGGCTGGCCAGCGACGTCCGGACCTGTTCGAACGGCGGAACGGAGGACGCTGGGTCGTAGGTGACGCTCATCGTTGCCGCCGTTTCCGTCGAATGCTGACCACGATACCCAGCGCCAGGAGCGCGAACGCCACCGCGAAGCCGATCAGCACCACCCATCCGCTGATGGCGACGCCGGTGTCGCCCGGGTGCAGGTGCGGCCGCGCCAGGTCCATGGGCCCAGGTTAACGGGCTGCCGCGATCAGGTCGGCCAGATCTTCCGAACCGGCGGGCAGCGCGTCGACTGGCCACCAGCGCAGGTCATCGGACTCTTCGCTGCGCACGGGTTCGGCGCCGGGCGGTGCGTGCACCGCGTAGCGGACGTCGAAGTGCCGGGTCGGGAGGCCTAGCGAGCAGGTGATCGGGTGGACATCCAGGTGCACTGGCGTTTCGCCGATCGTCAGGCCGTTGATGCCGGACTCCTCGGTCGCCTCGCGCAGGGCGGCTTCGGACAGCGACGCGTCGGACGGTTCGCAGTGCCCGCCGAGCTGCAGCCAGCGGCCGACGCGCGGGTGCAGGGTCAGCAGGACCTGCGTGCCGGTCGAGTCGAGGACCACCGCGGACGCGGTCAGGTGGCCGGCTTCGCAGGAGCGCTGGCAAGTGTCCGAACGCGACGCCAGGAAGCCGAGAAACGCTTGCCGCAGCGACTCTTGTGCCGAGGAAGGCGGCTTCCAGCCGGTCAGCTCGGTGACGGCGGAATCGTGCAGGGTCATCGTTCGATCAGCCAATCGCCGGTGGTGAGCGGTCCGCGCGGGGGAGCGGGCTCGGCTGGGTGGCCGATGGCGACCGCGCCGAGCGGGTGCCACTGGTCGTCCAAGTCCAAAGTGGACCGGACCAGGTCGGCGGCGAAGATGGTCGAGCCGATCCAGCACGAGCCGAGGTCTTCGGCGGCCAGTGCGACCAGCAGGCCCTGCACGGCGGCGCCGGCGGCGACGGTGAACATGGTGCGCTCGTGACGGTTTCGCCGGTCGTCACGGTAAGTGTGCGCGCCTTCGGGGAGCAGGAACGGGATGACCAGTTCCGGGGCGCGATAGAGAATGTCGCCGCGGGACAGGCGTTTCGCGATCTGCTCAGGGGTGAAGCCGTCGCTGGTCAGGTCGGCTTCCCAGGAAGACCGCATCGCGTCGAGGAGTTTGCGGCGCAGGCCTTCGTCTCGCAGCCAGATGAAGCGCACGGGGTGCGTGTGGTGCGGCGCGGGCGCGGTGAGCGCGGCGGCGACCGAGCGGCGCATGGCCTCGGGGTCGACCGGCTCGTCGCTGAACTGCCGGACGGAACGCCGGTGCGGTACGGCTTCCCGGCGGCCTTGCGCGATGGATTCGTTGGTGCCCAACCGAAAGAGGTCTTCGTCGACCGGACGCACCAGGTCACGCGCGGTGGTCCCGTCGTCGTGGATCTGCAGGCCGCGCACGACCGCCACCGGCAGGCCGCCGAGCTTGCCCTTCACCAGGTCCGCGGCGGCGGCGATCTCGTCCGCGACCGCGATTTCCGTTACGGCCAGCTCGTTTCCCTGCGAATCGACCTGTCCGGCGTACCCGTGCAGCACGCGCAGGCCGGACGCGCCGATCGCGGCGTCCGTCTGGCCGACCCGCCAGGCCCGGCCCATGGTGTCGGTGACGACCACGGCCACCTCGACGCCCAGTCGTTCCCGCAAACCGTTGCGCAGAGCCAAAGCGGACGCGTCCGGGTCCGTCGGAAGCAGCGCGATCTCGTCGCCGCGCACGTTCGACGCGTCGATCCCGGCCGCCGCCTGCACGATGCCAAGGTTGTTCTCGGTGATCAACGTGCGCGCGATCCGGGCGACCACTCGCACCGATTCTTCCTGGATCAGCTTGCGGCGGGCCGCGTCGCGCGCTTCGGGATCGCTCGGCACGCGCACGAGCCGGCCTTCGATCTTCGAAAACGCCTTGCTCGTCACCACCACCACGTCACCGGAACGCAGCCACGGCGCGGCGGTCACGATCGCGCCGGTCAGGTCGTCGCCGGGACGGAATTCCGGCAGCCCGGGGACCGGCAGGATCTCGATCTTCTGCGAAGCGTGATCAGTCAAGAGAGACTCCAGCCACGTCGAGCGCCGCGCGGACCATGTCCGCGGTCGCGTCCACATCGGACATCAGCAGCGGCACCGCGCGCACGTCCACGCCGGGCACCGTGACCTCGTGATCCTCCGGCGCGACGAGCCAGCCGTCGAGCACGCCGCCGTCGGAACGCGCGCCGTAGTGTCGGCCGACCGCCTCCGCCGAGGTCTCCACGCCGATCGCGGTGAGACACGCGTCGGCCATGCCACGCAACGCTTTTCCGCCGATGATCGGCGACACCCCGATAACCTTCGCGGGCGACTTCCGCAGCGCGTCGCGCACCCCGGGCACCCCGAGCGTCGTGCCGACCGAGACGACCGGGTTCGACGGCGCGAACAGCACGACGTCCGCCTCGGCCAGCGCCGCGAGCACGCCGGGGCCGGGCTTGGCCTCGTCGTTGCCGACCGCGACGATCGAATGCGCCGGCACGCCCGCCCGGTACCGCACCCACCACTCCTGGAAGTGCACGGCCTTCTGCTGGTCGGGCTGGTCCGGGTCGTCGATCACGACGTGCGTCTCGACCCGGTCGTCCGACATCGGCAGCAGCCGCACGCCGGGCTGCCAGCGGTCGCACAGCGCCTCGGTGACGGCGGACAGCGGATAGCCCGCGCGCAGCATCCGCGACCGGATCAGGTGCGTCGCGATGTCCTTGTCGCCGAGCCCGAACCAGGTCGGCTCCGCGCCGTAGGCGGCGAGTTCCTCCTTGACCGTCCAGGTCTCGCCCGCGTGGCCCCAGCCGCGTTCGGTGTCGATGCCGCCGCCGAGGGTGTACATGCAGGTGTCGAGATCCGGGCAGATGCGCAGGCCGTGCATCCACACGTCGTCGCCGGTGTTGACCAGCGCCGTGATCTCGTGCGGCGATTCGCCCGCGCCGATCGCGGGCAGTCCGAGTGCGGTCTTGACCCCGAGCAGGAAGCGGGCGCCGCCCACTCCGCCAACCAGTACGACGATCTTCACGACTGGCGATCCTCGCACGTCCGCGGCGCCGGGCCCCAGTACCGGTACCTGTGGTGCTCCGAACAGCCGAGCGCGGAATACAGCGCGAGCGCGCCGGCGTTGCTCACCGCCACCTGCAGGACCCACTTGTCGGCACCGTGTGCGCGGCCCCAGCCGGCGAGCGCGTTCAGCACGGTGGTGGCCAGGCCGCGGCGGCGAAACTCCGGCGCGACCGCGAGGCGGGCGACGTGCAGCCAGTCGTCCACGATCGCGCCGCGCACCGCGCCCGCGGTGACGCCGTCGGCCAGTACGACGCCGTACCCGACCTTCCCGGTGGTCACGACGTGCCGCTGGGCGGAACTCGGCGTGGTGGTGTTTTCGGTCAGGTCCCACCATTCCGGCGTCGCCTGGTCGAGGACCTCGGCGCCGGGCGAAGGAGCGGACGGCAGCAGACCGGTCAGTACCGACACCCGGTATCCGGCGGCGTGCTCGACCTGCTCGCGCCAGCCCGCCGCGGCCACCTCGCGCTCCAGTTGGCTGTCTTCCAGCACCTGGACCGCGGGCGGAATGCCCCGAGCGTGGGCGAAGTCACACGCGGCTTCGAGCGCGTCCGGGACCGGACGGCCGGGGTCGCCGACGGCGAGTGCGCTGTTCGCGCGCCCGGTGAAGCCGTCGGCCCAGCGCAAAGTCCATTCTCCGAGCGGCTCCTCGACCACCGCCTGCCACGCTTTCGCGCACACGATTTCGAGCTTTTCCCGCGAGTTCACGGTTAGATTGTGACGGAGAGAGCTGTCCCGTTCCGCAGGAGAACCCATGAGCTACGCGCGCAAGGACGACCGGCACAACGATGAGCTTGTCGACGAGATCGCCGATGGCTTCAAGCGGACTCTCGAGGAGAAACGCGAGGACGGCAAGCCAGCCGGACCCGCTTTCACCATTACCGGCGATGCCAGGGACGCGCCGAAACCGCGTCGCCGCGATCGCTGAACGACCCGGATCCGCCCCGTTTCCAGGGGTGGGATAAGGGTCGCCTAACCACCACCGGGGGCCAGGGAAGCGCGTAATGTCCGCACCGACCGGCCCAGCAGGAGAAGCCAGGAGTACGCAGTGACCTACGTGATCGCCGAGCCCTGCGTCGACGTGCTCGACAAGGCGTGTATCGACGAGTGCCCCGTGGACTGCATCTACGAGGGCGAGCGGATGTTGTACATCCACCCGGACGAGTGCGTCGACTGCGGCGCCTGCGAGCCGGTCTGCCCGGTCGAGGCCATCTACTACGAGGACGACGTCCCGGACAACTGGTCCGACTACACCAAGGCGAACGTCGACTTCTTCAACGAGCTGGGTTCGCCCGGCGGCGCCTCCAAGGTCGGCAAGACCGCGCACGACCCGGGGTTCATCAAGGCTCTGCCCCCGCAGGGCGAATGACCCGGCTGCCCGACTTCCCCTGGGATTCGCTCGCCGAGGTCAAGGCCCGCGCGCAGGCGCATCCCGGGGGCATCGTCGACCTTTCCGTCGGCACGCCCGTCGACCCGGTGCCGGACTCGATCCGCGCCGCGCTCGCGTCGGTGTCGGAGATCCCCGGCTACCCGACCACGCACGGCACGCCTGAGCTGCGCGAAGCGGCGGTCACGGCGTTGCGGCGCCGCTACGGCATCACCGGCGTCGAACCGGACGCCGTGCTGCCGACGATCGGCTCGAAAGAGGCGGTGGCCTGGCTGCCGCGGCTGCTCGGCTTCGGGCCGGGCGACGTGGTGGTCATCCCGGAGCTGGCGTACCCGACGTACGAGGTCGGCGCGCTGCTCGCGGGTGCCGAGGTGGTGCGCGCGGACGGGCTGACCCAGCTCGGCCCGCGCCGCCCGGCGATGATCTGGCTCAACTCGCCGTCGAACCCGACCGGCCGCGTGCTCGGCGTCGACCACCTGCGCAAGGTGGTCGAGTGGGCGCGCGAACGCGGCACCGTCGTGGTGTCCGACGAGTGCTACCTCTCGCTCGGCTGGGAGGCGGAACCGCTGTCCGTGCTGCACCCGTCTGTCCACGGTGGACAGACGGACGGCCTGCTCGCGGTGCATTCGCTGTCCAAGTCGGCGAACCTCGCGAGCTACCGCGCCGGATTCGTGGCCGGCGACCCGAAGCTGGTGAAGACCCTGCTGGAGGTGCGCAAGCACGCCGGCATGATCGTGCCGCGGCCGGTGCAGCAGGCGATGGTCGCCGCGCTCACCGACGACGAAGCCCTTGCCGAGCAACGCGAACGCTATCGCGCGCGCCGCGTGGTGCTGCGGAAGGCGTTGCAGGACAACGGGTTCGAGATCACCTATTCCGAGGCCGGGCTGTATCTCTGGGCCACCCGCGGGGAATCCGCGCAGGCCACGGTGGAATGGCTGGCCGAGCGCGGGATCCTGGTCGCGCCGGGCACGTTCTACGGGCCCGCGGGGCGCGACCACGTGCGCGTCGCGTTGACCTCGACGGACGAGCGCATCGAAGCGGCGGCGGAGCGGCTGGCGCAGGGCTGACGGGGTCAGGCGACTGACCCCGTGAAGTACCCGGCCGCCGCGACCGCCAGCAGCAGGAAGACCGCCGGGAACGCGATGTTGTGGAACACCTACGCGCGGACGTGCGCGCCGACCGCGCCCACGAAGAACAGCACCAGCCCGATCGCGGCGGCCAGCCCTAGCCGCGGCCAGCCGAGCAGGCCGGCCACCAGGCCTGCGACGCCCGCACCCTCGATGATCGCCAGGTAAGGCAGCCAGCGCTGGCTGACGCCGACCTCGGCGGAGTTCTGCAGCACGAACTTCGCCCGTACGGTTTTCGCCGCGACCTCCAGGGTGTTGATCGCGATACAGGCGAAGGTGGCTACGAGAAGTCCGGTTTCCATCGCTCTTCCTTCCGGTGACGTCACTTCCTTGACGAAGCGCGCACCGGAAAGGTGACCGCGGTTAGTAGTCGCGGCCGGTGATGCCCCGGTAGACGAACCGGGTCAGCGCCTCCACCGCTTCCTCGTCGGTCGGCGGTTCCCACCCCTCCGGAGGCGGGCTCAGCAGCCACATCTGCGCGAAGTTGTCGACCAGCTGGTACATCATCGCGATCGTGAGCTGGGTGTTCGCCGGGAGCCGCAGCCCGGCCGCGGTGACGTGTGCGAGGTGGCCTTCGACGTCCGAGGCCTCGCTGGCACCGAACGTCGCGTACGCGGTGGCGAAGTCCTCGTTCACCATCGCGGCCTGGCGCAGCGCGAGCATCGTGGGGGCGTTGGCGCGGTAAAAGCTCCAGTACTGCCGCACGTGCCAGCGGACCGCGGCCGGATCGCTGAAGTCGGACAGGTGGTCGTCGCCGGAGGCCTGCTCGTCGCCGGCCGCCGACAGGTCGGCCAGCAGCGCGACCAGCAGTTCCTCCTTGCTCGCGAAGTGGTTGTAGAACGACCCCGCGGCGCGGCCTGCTTCCTTGGTGATGTCGGTGATCTTCGTGTTCAGGTAGCCCTTGGCCGCGAACACGCGCTTGGCCGCTTCCTTCAGCGCCGTTTCCGTCTCGGCGGCTTTGTCCTTGCGGCTCGTCGCCGTCATCCGGCACCTCCCTTGACGGGAACGCTATCAGCGGGCATCCTGAATCAATATTCACTGAACCATAATTCATCGAGAGGGGCGAGGGACATGACGGTGCTGGTGGCGGGAGCGGGCCCGACCGGGCTCACGCTGGCGATCGAGCTGGCGCGGCGCGGGGTCGGCGTGCGGGTGGTGGACAAGGCGGAGCAGTACTTCGCCGGTTCGCGCGGCGACGGGTTGCAGCCGCGCACGATGGAGGTCTTCGAGGACCTGGGGGTGCTGGACGCGGTGCTCGCCGCGGGTGCGCCGCCGTTTCCGATGCGGGTGTACCTGGACGGCGAGTTCACCATGGTGCGGCGGATGGCCGAGCCGGTCGAGCCGACGCCGGCGGTGCCGTATCCGAACGCCTGGTTCCTCGGCCAGTCGCAGACCGAGGGGATCCTGCGCGACCGGCTGGCCGAGCTGGGCGTGCGGGTCGAGCTGAACACCGCGCTGACCGGGTTCACCCAGGACGACGAGGGGGTCACCGCCGAGCTGTCGACCGGGGAGACGGTACGGGCGGAGTACCTCGTGGGTGCGGACGGCGGGAAGAGCTTCGTGCGCAAGGCGCTGGGGATCGCGTTCGAGGGGACCACTGACGAGTCGATCCGGATGCTGCTGGGCGATGTCTCGGCGGAGGGGCTCGACCACGCCTCGGGGTACTGGTTCGCGAAGGCGGACGAGCCGATGTCCGGGGTCGCGTTCACGCCGCTTCCGGGGACGCCGTACTTCCAGTTCGCCTCACCGCTCGGCGACGGCGAAGCGGGGACCTCGCTGAGCGAGCTGCAGGCGCACCTGGACCGGGTGTCCGGCGGCGGGATCCGGCTGCTCGACCTGGCCTGGTCCACCGTGTGGCGGCCGAATATCCGGCTGGCGGCGGCGTTTCGGCAGGGCCGGGTGTTCCTCGCCGGGGACTCCGCGCACGTGCACCCGCCGACCGGCGGGCAGGGGCTGAACACCGGCATCCAGGACGCGTACAACCTCGCCTGGAAGCTCGCCGACGGATCGCCGGAGCTGCTGGACAGCTACGAGGCGGAACGGCGCGCGGTCGCGGCGCGGGTGCTGGGGGTGAGCAGTGCGTTGCTGGAGAAGTACAAGGACGGTTCCGAGGACGCGCACGAACGCGGGCCGGAGACGCAGCAGCTTGACCTGACGTATCGGGGTGGACCGCTGTCGCCGGTCGGTACGGGGGCGTTGCGGCCGGGCGATCGGGCACCGGACGCGCCGCTGGTCGACGGGAATGGCAAGAGCGTGCGGCTGTTCGAGTTGTTCCGGGGTCCACATGCGACAGAGCTGGTGTTCGGCGAAGGGGCGCTCGGGACGGAGCATCCGGCGTATCGGATTCTGCCCCAGGGATCGGCGGGGGAGTTTGTGGACGTGGGTGGGCATGCGTATGCGGCGTATGAGGGGCAGCCGGGGAAGCGGGTGCTGGTGCGGCCGGACGGGTATGTGTGGGAGATGTCGTGAGTGGCAATCCCGGTTAGAACCGTGATTGCCACTCACGACACCGCGTGCTCAGCCTTCTCAATACGGTGCCACACACCGAGCCACGTGGCCCTCGCCTCGGCGCGCTTCGCCAGCTCGTGCTCGACGATCCGGCCGGCGACGAAGCCCATCTCGGCGTCCGCGTTGGCCAGCGCGCCGCGTACCTTCTCCGCGGCGAAGACCGCGTCCTGATGATCGCCTAGGACGGTCTGGAATTTGCGGGTCGCCTTGATCAGTTCGGACAGCTTCGCGGCCTGCTTCTTCTTCGCCGCCGAGCGGGCCAATTCGGCGGTGTAGCGGAGTTTCTTGCCGTGGATGCGCAGCGCGTGCAGGTCGTCGTCCGGCGGGTTCGGCGGGAGGGCGGCGACCGCGCGGGCGAGCTTCCGGTACGGCTTCCGGACGTCGGCGGCCAACCCGGGTTTCTCCGACGGAGTCTCGTCGATCTCGTGCTCGGCGGTGCGGGACAGCTGGGCGATGCTCTGCAGCAGGGTCGCGTACCGCGGGCTCGACAGCGCCCGGTTCAGCCGGCGGCGGGCGGTGGTGCGTTCGGAGACGAAACGGGACACCAGCCGTCGCCCGGCGGCCTGGTCGCGGACGTCGAAGCCGGCGATCACCTCGCGCAGGTGGCCGATCAGGACGTCGTAGTCGCGGACCTCGCCGAGCACCTGGCCCAGCCAGCCGAGGTCGGCGCGCACCGGTTCCGCGGTGGCCCCGACCAGCGCGCTGGAGGATTTCAGCACGCTTCGCATTCGCCGTTGCGCGACGCGCATCTGGTGCAGTTCTTCCGGATCGGCCCCGGCCCGGGTGCCCGGTTCGCGGGACAGCAGTTCGCGCAGTTCGTGGTCGAGTTTGGCGCGCACGTGCGCGGCCGCCGGGGCCTCGGGATCCGCTTTCGCCGGTTCGGCGGGAAGCCCGAGTGCGGCCGGCGTCGTCGGTTCCGGAGTACGGCGGCGGCTGGTCGCTTCGGAAGTCACCTGGTTAATGGTAGGTGAACAACGACCGGGCCGGACTGGTCCGAAATAGCGAGAGGGTGCGCTCCCGTCGCGGGGAGCGCACCCTCTCGCCGGGGTGGATCAGTTGGCGTGCAGTGCTTCGTTCAGCTTGATGCCGACGCCGCCGCGCGGGACGACCTCGACCGCGCCGGTCGCGGAGTTGCGCCGGAAGACCGCGCCGGAGATCCCGGACAGCTCGCGTGCCTTGACCGTCTTGCCGTCGACCTCGACCTTGGTGCCCGCGGTGATGTACAGCCCGGCCTCGATCACCGAGTCGTCGCCGAGGGAGATGCCCGCGCCGCCGTTCGCGCCGATCAGGCAGCGCTCGCCGACCGAGATCACCTCGGTGCCGCCGCCGGAAAGCGTGCCCATGATCGACGCGCCGCCGCCGACGTCGCTGCCGTCGCCGACCAGCACGCCGGCCGAGATGCGGCCCTCGACCATCGACGCGCCGAGCGTGCCCGCGTTGAAGTTCACGAAGCCCTCGTGCATCACGGTGGTGCCGGACGCGAGGTGCGCGCCGAGGCGCACGCGGTCGGCGTCGGCGATGCGGACGCCGGTGGGCAGCACGTAGTCGACCATCCGCGGGAACTTGTCCACGCCGTACACGGCGACCGCGCCGCGCGAACGCAGCCGCAGCCGGGTCTGCTCGAAGCCCTCGACCGGGCACGGGCCGTGGCTCGTCCACACGACGTTGGCCAGCAGGCCGAAGATGCCGTCGAGGCTCTGCCCGTGCGGCCGGACCAGCCGGTGCGACAGCAGGTGCAAGCGCAGGTAGACGTCGTGGGCGTCGGCGGGGGCGGTAGCCAGGCTGCCGATCGTCACGCGCACCGCGACGACCTCGACACCGCGGTCGGTGTCCGGGCCCAGCAGCGCGGCCGCGGACTCGCCGAGCAGCTCGGCGGTCTGCTCCGCGGTCAGCCGCTCGGTGCCGCTGGTGCCTGCGCCGACCAGCTTGGGGTGCGGGTACCAGGTGTCCAGCACGGTTCCGTCGGACGTGACGGTGGCCAGCCCGACGCCGACGGCGCCGGTCGTTTCGGGGTCAGGGGTCTGCTCGCTCACGCCGGTCACGGTAGCCGAAGCGGGCCGGATCAACCCGTGGTGGCCAGCTGGTTCACCTTTTTCTTCGCCTCGGTGAGCGCGGTGGAGATGGAGACGAGCGCCTGCGTGCACTCCCCGCCGGGCGTGGGCACCGTGGTGCAGCCTGCCTGCCGGAACGCGCCGACCGCCTGGTCGATCGCGGTCGCGTCCGCGTCGAGCGGCTGGTTGACCGTCTTGCCCGCTTTCGCCAGCTTGTGCACCGAACCGGCGGTGTTGCCGACCTCGGTGACGTATTTCTCACAGCCCTTCGGCAGCTGCGTCTGCGGGCCGGTGAAGCAGGCGTCGGCCGACAGCGCTTCGAGCTTGATCGGCAGGGCGTCCGGACCCGGATCGCCGGCTCCCGGGCGGGCCTTGGGCCCGGCCTCGGTGCTGCAACCGGTGAGGACGAGGGCGAGGACGCCGAGAGCGACCAGGGAGCTTCGCGTGCGCACGTCCTCACGGTAGCCCCCGTGCTGGCTGGGTACGGTGCCGGTATGACCTCCCTTGACCTGCGGTCCGATCCGGCCGACCTCACTGCCGCCCTCGTGGATGTGTTCAGCGTCTCCGGGGAGGAGGGGAAGCTCGCGGACGCGGTGCAGGCCGCGCTGGCCGAGCAGGCTCCGCATCTGGAGGTCGTCCGCAACGGCGACGCGGTGCTGGCGCGGACGAATCTCGGGCGCGGGTCGCGGGTGATTCTGGCCGGGCATTTGGACACGGTTCCGGAGAACTCGAATTTGCCGTCCCGGCTTACTGGGGCTGGGGATGATGCGGTGCTGCACGGGCTCGGGTCGGTCGACATGAAGGGCGGGGACGCGGTCTTTTTGCATCTGGCCGCTACGTTGCCGGAGCCTCGGCATGATGTGACGTTTGTGTTTTATGACAATGAAGAGGTTGAGGCGGTTCGGAACGGGCTGGGGCGGATTGAGCGGGAGTTGCCGGAGTGGCTGGCCGGGGATCTCGCGATTGTGGGGGAGCCGTCTAATGGCGTGATTGAGGCTGGGTGTCAGGGGACTTTGCGGGTTGAGGTCCGGACGGCCGGGGCTCGGGCGCATACTGCTCGGGCATGGATGGGGTCTAACGCGATTCATGCGTTGGCGGAGCCGTTGCGGCGGTTGGATTCTTATTCGGCTCGGGTCGTGGATATTGATGGGTTGACGTATCGGGAGGGGCTGCAGGCTACCGGGATTTCTGGTGGGGTGGCTGGGAATGTGGTGCCGGATGCCGCGGTTTTGACGGTTAATCATCGGTTTGCGCCGGATCGTAGTGCGGAGCAGGCTGAGGCGCATGTGCGTGAGGTATTTGCCGGGTTTGACGTGACGTTGGTGGATATGTCGCCGGGGGCGTTGCCGGGGTTGTCGGCTCCTGCTGCGGCGGAACTTGTGGCTGCGGCTGGGGGGAAGGCGGCGGCTAAGCTGGGGTGGACGGATGTGGCTCGGTTTGCGGCGTTGGGGATGCCTGCGGTGAATTTCGGGCCTGGGGATCCTACGTTGGCGCATACGCAGCGGGAGAATGTTCGGGTGGGGGAGATTCGGGAAGTGGCTGGGGTTTTGCGGCGGTTTTTGAGCTGATTTCTGGTGGCGTGGGGCACCCCGAAGCCCGAGTGTGCTGACAGTTCGAGGGTGCTTGTCAAGGCGGGAAAGATGCCTTGACAAGCACCCTCGAACTGCAGGGAGGCTTCGTATCGGGGTGCGGGGGTGGGGCTGGGTGCCTCGCTGGGTTTGGGTGCAGCGGTGGCGGGTGGTCCGTGAAGGACTCCTTGAGGGAATCCAAGTCTGTGAAGGTGGCCCTCACGGATGGTGGAGGGCCAGTGCCCGGGACTTAAGCTGGGTGGCTCAGCCTGTGACTGTCCACAAAGGACGCCCGAGTCGGCGAAATGCCTGATTGTTGCCGGTATGCCTGGGTTCTTCAGGTCTGTGAGGGGCACCCTGGGGGAATCTGATTCCCCCAGGGTGCCCCTCACAGACCTCACGCTCAGCTCTCGCCGCCCGCGTCGGCCCGGCGCAAGCCAACGGTCGGCCTGGGCGGGCGCGCCTCAGTCTCACCCGCAACGCCGCCTTAAGCCCTGGCATTGGAATCTCCGGTCGTGAAGGACTCCTTGAGGGAATCAGATTCCCTCAAGGAGTCCTTCACGGACCGGTGGCTGAGCTGAGGCCGGGGCGGCGCCGCGCGCAAGCACCCCGGCCCACAGCGGTCTAGCGGCCTTGCAGCGACTTCACGTTGTTGCCGAAGGACCAGCCCTTGGAGCCGTCCCAGTTGAGGGACCAGGTCATCAGGCCCTTGACTCCGGGGACGCTCTGGTAGGCCTGCGAAACCAGGCCGGGGCTCATGTACCCGCCGCCGGCTCCGGGTTGTGCGGGGAGACCGGGGACCTGCTTGTCCAGCGGGACGCGGATGGTCGTGCCCTGCACGGTGAGGCCCTTGTCCAGGCACTGCGTCTGCACGGTGAATCCTTGCACGGTCCCGGCCTGGTAGCTGTCGCCGGAGCAGCCGTACATGGAACCGTTGTAGTACTGCATGTTCAGCCACCACAGGCGGCCGTTGTCCGCGTACTTCTTGATGATCGGCAGGTATGCGCCCCAGATCGAGCCGTAGGTGATCGAACCGCCGGTGACGTAGGCGGTTTCCGGGGCCATGGTCAGGCCGAAGCCGGCTGGCATTTGGGAAAGCACGCCGTCGATGATGCGTTCCAGGTTTTGCTGCGACGCCGAAAGCGTCTTGATGTCGCCGCTGCTGGAAAGGCCGGTCTCGATGTCGATGTCGATTCCGTCGAAATTGTACTTCTTCAGGATCGGCACGATGGTGCTCACGAATTTGTCGGCGACCGAGCTGGACGACAGGTCGATGCCCGCCGCCGCGCCGCCGATCGACATCAGGATCGTGGCTCCGGCGTCCTTGGCCGCGCACATTTCGGCGGGCGTGGAGACCTTGACCGTGGCGTCCATGCCGTCTTCCCACTGCACGGTGCCGTCGGAAAGGATCACCGGGAACGCGGCGTTGATGACGTTGTACCCGTGTGCGGCGATGCGGGAATCGTTGATCGGGACCCAGCCCATGCCGGGGTGGACGCCGTTCGCGGCGCCGTCCCAGTTTTCCCAGTAGCCCTGCAGCACCGGGCCGGATGGTCTCGGCTTCACCGCGCAGGTGTCCGATCGCGGTGCGGCGGCCGCTGAGGCGGGAGCGACTCCCGCGAGCGGTAGTGCGAGCAGGGCCGCGACGGCGGTCCCGAACCAGCGCGATTTCGATCCGAACATCACGGCTCCCGTCCCCGATAACGGTGTTGCCGCAACGGTAAGCGGCCGGGGCGGGAGGTGCCTACCCCCGATCGTATGGTCTAGACAAATTTACGGCAGGTGGTCTGGACAAGTACCGGGGCGGAACGCGAACCAGCCGGGCACGAGGCGCCGTGCCCGGCTGGTTCAGGTCAAAACTGGGGAGTGCTTACCGTGTCAGCAGGCCCCGTTGTCGGTCCAGACGGCCCAGGAACCGGGCGCGCCCGGCTCAGCGCCGACGGAGTACCACGTCGAGGTCCACTTGTGGTTGTTGTACGAGACCACGTCGCCCGGACCGTAGAACGTGTTCGAGTCCCACGCCGCGATGCCGCCGCAGCCCGGCGGGGTGCCGCTGCCCACGACGAGCGTGAAGTCCGACGTGTGCGTGGCGTTCGCGCCGGTCGCGGTGATCGTCACCTTGCTGGTGCCCTTGGGCGTGGTGGCCGTCGTGGCGATGGTGACGGTCGCGGTGGCTCCGGACTGGATGGTGTCCGGGGCGAACGTCGCGGTCGCGCCCGAGGGCAGGCCGCTCGCGGTCAGCTTGACCTGCTGCGCGTTGCCGTTGGTGATCTTGGTGGTCACCGTGGACTTGGCCGAGCTGCCCGGTTCGACCGTCGCGGTCGTCGGGGACAGTTCGACGGAGAAGTCGTTGTCCTTCGGCGGTTCGCTGTCGCAGGTGGCCTCACCGGAGACCGCGCCGACCGAAACGCCGTCCCACGCCGCCTTGGTCGCCTTGTACTCGACGCAGCTGCCCGGGAACAGGTCGACCGCCGCCTGCAGGGTGGCCTTGCGAGCCGCCTTGTGGTTCCAGGACGAGGTCTTGTGCAGCAGGCCGTTGTAGAAGATCTTGCCTGCCTTCTGGATCCCGATGCCGGTGACGCTGCTGTTGTTGCAGGTCGGGCTGGTCGGCTGGCCGTTCGACGGCGAGCTGCCCTCGGCGAGCAGGTAGAACCAGTGGTTCTGCGGGCCCGCGGCGGCGTGCACCTCGGTGTTCGGGATCGACGACGAGTAGCAGTTCGGGTCGCCGATCCGGTTCGGGTTGTACATGTAGCGGATCGGGCCCTGGCCGACCAGGTTGACGCCCTCGCCGACCTCGTAGTCCGGCTTGTCCTTCGCGTTGTTCGCGTAGAACTCGGTCAGCGCGCCGAAGATGTCGCCGGTGGACTCGTTGAGCCCGCCGTTCTCGTTGCCCGAACCCGCGCCGCCCGGCGTGTTCTGGAAGATGCCGTGGCCGAACTCGTGGCCCACGACGTCCATCGAGGTCGCCTGGCGCTGGTTGTCCTGAGAGTGGCCGAAGTGCGTGGACGAGCCGTCCCAGTACGCGTTGACGTCGTTCAGGCCGACCGACGCCGGGAACCCGCGGCCGTTGCCGTCGATGCCGTTGCGGCCCAGCCAGTCCTTCAGCATGTTCCACTCGGTCTGCACGCTGTAGAGCGTGTCGACGCAGCCGGTTTCGAGGTCCGTGCCGGAGCCGTTGCCCCAGGTGTTGCTGGACTTCGTGAACACCGAGCCGTTCTCGCGGCCGCAGCTGATGCCCGACCGGTTCGGGTCGCGCATCGAGTACGAGCTGCCGGAACCGGTGGTGTCGATGCTGACCTGGCCGACGTAGTAGCTGTTGCCGCTGCCCGCCACGGCGGGGGCCGCGGCGGTCGTGCCGGTCTTGGCCGGGTTCTCGGCCTTCACGTCGTCGCGCTGGTCGAGCACCTTGCCGGTGGCGGCGTCGACGAAGACGTGCAGGTTGCTCGGTGCCTTCGCGGTACGGCCCGCGACGACGACCTCGTAGGCCAGTTTCGGCTGTGCGCCACCGAGAACGACCAGATCAGGCTTGCTCACCTTGCTCACCGTCGGCAGCTGGCCGCGGGCGACCGAAGCCGCGCGCGCCGAGTCGACAGCAGGCGTGGTGCCCACGGTGATCGCCGCGCCTTCCGCGGAGTCGGTGCCGCGCACGCGGCCCGTTCCGTCGGCGACGATCACCGCATCCCCGCCGACGACCCGGAGGCCGTCGTAGGTGCGCTCGTAGGAGTTGTAATACAGCCCGGCGTCGCCCAGGGTGGTGCTGACGCGGTGCAGGCTCTCGGCCGAGCTCTTGCGAAGCCCGGCAGTGCCTGCGGCGGCGGCCCGGTCGGCGGCCGCGATCGCGGTGGCCTGCGGGTCTGCGGAGGGTTGGGCGGGGGCCGCGGATGCCGGGGTCACCGGCAGCGCGAGCAGGGAAAGGGCGAGACCGGCGACACTTGCGATGCCGGTGGCGAGCCCTCTTCTGGACGTCATCGACAGTCCTTTCGGGGTACACGATGGGGAAAAGCGCAACGCGTTGAGCTGGGCTGATCAGGCCGCGGACACCGTGAGTAAAAGAGCGCTCACGGGGGTGGTCAATGCGCTGAACGGACCAGCGGGACCCCGGGGTCGATCAGGACTATTCCTCGCAAGTGGCCCCGTAGCAGGGAAAACGCCGATTCGGGACGGGCCGGGCGACTTTCGTAGGTAGTTGCTGACAACCGGCCATTGGTAGGAGGACCGGAACCCGCTGGTGGTCCGCTTTCCCGCGTTCAGCCGCGGGCAACCGACCCGTCACGCTCTGGTGCCGACGCGGGCGCCCGGCGGGGCCGATCGGCCCGTAGGCTTGGCTGGTGAGCGAACAGTCTGAGTTTCCCGACGGCCAGTACCCCGAACGCCCGGTGGAGCGGCACAAGGGCCCGGTGGTGCTCCGGCGCGATCGGCGCGATCAGGGCAGCACGACCGATCAGCGGCTGCTCGATTCGCGGGGCCCGAGCGACTGGGTGCACACCGACCCGTGGCGCGTGCTGCGCATCCAGGCCGAGTTCGTCGAGGGATTCGGCGCGCTGGCCGAGGTTCCGCGCGCGGTGACCGTGTTCGGTTCGGCGCGCACCAAACGCGACAACCCGGAGTACGAGCTGGGCCGCAAGATCGGCGCCGCGCTGGCCGAGGCCGGGTTCGCGGTGATGACCGGCGGCGGCCCCGGCGCGATGGAGGCGGTGAACCGCGGCGCGAACGAGGCCGGCGGGTTCTCCGTCGGGCTCGGCATCGAGCTGCCGTTCGAACAGGGCCTGAACCCGTGGGTCGACCTCGGCGTGAACTTCCGGTATTTCTTCGCGCGCAAGACCATGTTCGTCAAGTACTCGCAGGCGTTCATCTGCCTTCCCGGCGGATTCGGCACGCTCGACGAACTGTTCGAGGCGCTCACCCTGGTGCAGACGAAGAAGGTCACGAAGTTCCCGGTGGTGCTGTTCGGCACCGAATACTGGGGCGGGCTGTACGACTGGATCGCGAAATCGGTGCTCGAGGGCGGGAAAATCGGCGAGAAGGATCTTCAGCTGCTGCACTTGACCGACGACATCGACGACGCGGTGCGGGTCGTGCAGGAGTCTTATCAGGCTTGGGAGGACACGCACTGATGCGGATTTGTGTGTTCTGCGGTTCGGCGCAGGGCTTTTCGCCGGAGTACGCGGAGGCGGCGGCCAGCGTCGGAAAGCTGTTGGCGCAGCGGGGGATCGGGCTCGTCTACGGCGGCGCGAGCGTCGGCACCATGGGCGTGGTGGCCGACGCCGCGATCGCCGCGGGCGGCGAGGTGATCGGCGTGATCCCGGAAGTGCTGTCCAATGTGGAAATCGCACACGGCGGGCTCACCGAATTGCACGTCGTGGCCGACATGCACCAGCGCAAAGCGAAAATGGCCGCGCTTTCGGATGCGTTCATCACGTTGCCCGGTGGGATCGGCACTCTCGAGGAAATGTTCGAGGTGTGGACGTGGGCGCACCTCGGCATTCACCGCAAGCCGATCGGGCTGCTCGACGTAGCCGGGTATTACTCGCCGCTCGTGGCGTTCGCCGATCAGATGGTGGACAAGGGGTTCCTGCGTCCAGACACCCGGGAGCTGATCAGCGTCGCCGCCGACGCGGACAAGCTGGTGGACATCCTGAGCCGTTCGATCGGATAACGCGTCACGACACTTTTTCGTCCGGCCGTTTGTGATAGGTGTCGACGTATTCCTGTCCGGACAGCTCCAGAATCGCGTACATGATCTCGTCGGTCACCGACCGGCGGATCGCCGAGGACGAGTCCTGGCCCTCGTAGCGCGAGAAGTCCAGCGGTTCGCCGAACCGGACCTTGATCTTGGCGAGCCGCGGGATTCGCGCGCCGTTCGGCTGGATGCCCTCGGTGCCGAACAACGCCACCGGGACCACCTTCGCCCCGGTGGACAGCGCGAGCGCGGCGACGCCGGTGTGCCCGCGGTGCAGCCGTCCGTCGAGCGAGCGGGTGCCCTCCGGATAGATCGCGAACACGCCGCCCTCGGTGAGCACCTTGCGGCCCGCTTCGAGCGCGGCGAGCCCGGCTTGGGCGTTGCCGCGTTCGACCGGGACGTAGCCGAGCGCGTCGAGCGACTTCGCGATGAACCGGCCCTTGAGCCCCTTCCCGGTGAAGTACTCGGCTTTGCCGAGGAACCGGACCTGCCGCGGGGTGGTGAACGTGATCACACCGGTGTCCAGCGCCGCCCGGTGGTTCGAGGCGAGCAGGACCGGGCCGTCCCCGGGAATGTTCTCCACTCCCTCGACCCGGGGCCGGTAGAGCGCGCGGACCAGCGGTCCGAGCACGAAACGGACGAGCAGCGGCAGCAAGGGTTCTCCCTCCGGAGGATCGGGCACCGGTTCCAGCATGGCACGATCGCCTCCATGAGCTGGTTTCACCGTCGCACCTGGCAGGAGCCGGGGTGGAGCGTCGCGGACATCCTCGCCGCCAAACGCGGCCGGACCGTGTCGGTCGTGCTGCCGGCTCTCGACGAGGAGGAATCGGTCGGCGCCGTGGTCGCGTCGGTGCGCCCGCTGCTCGGCGGCGTGGTCGACGAGCTGGTGGTGGTCGACTCCGGCTCCACGGACGCGACCGTCGAGGTCGCCGCCGCCGCCGGGGCGCGCGTGGTGCGCCGCGAGGACGTCGTGCCCGAGCTGGCCCCGCGTCCGGGCAAGGGCGAGGTGCTGTGGCGTTCGCTCGCCGCGACGACCGGCGACGTGGTGGTGTTCCTCGACTCCGACCTGGTCGACCCGGACCCGGCGTTCGTGCCGTCGCTGCTCGGCCCGCTGCTCACCGAGGACGGCGTGCACCTGGTGAAGGGCTTCTACCGCCGTCCGCTGCGGCTGGAGAGCACCGGCGGCGGGCGGGTCACCGAGCTGCTGGCGCGGCCGGTGCTGTCCGCGCTGCGCCCGGCGCTGGGAGAGCTGGTGCAGCCGCTCGGCGGCGAGTACGCGGGCACGCGCGAGTTCCTGGAGTCGGTGCCGTTCGCCGGCGGGTACGGCGTGGAGATCGGCCTCCTGCTGGACGCCGAGGAGCGCTACGGCCTCGACGGGCTCGCGCAGGTCAACCTCGGCGTGCGCAAGCACCGCAACCGGTCGTTGCTGCAGCTCGGCGTGATGGCCCGGCAGATCCTCGGCACCGCGCTGGGCCGCTGCGGGCTGCCGAGCGAGGAGGCGGCGCGGTTCACGCAGTTCGTGCAGGTGTCCGGGGAATGGGTGCCGGACGTGACGGAGGTGCCGGTGGCGGACCGGCCGCCGATGCGGGAGGTGCTGGCCGCCCGGCAGCCGTGACGTCGTGACGTGCACATCGGACCGCGGCTTCATCGGGATGTCATCGGCCCGCGCTACGTTCCGGAGCCGATCTGACTCGACGCGCGGGGGCGATGGACGTGGCAAGAGACCAGCTGGACGCCGGGACCGTGAACCGGGTGAAACTGCGTGGCCTGGTTCTCCGGCAGCCGGACCGCAAGACCGTGCGGATCTACGCCGACGACGGCAGCCGGGAGGGGTTGCCGGTCGGGTGGGCCGAACTGGCTCCGCATCCTTACCACCGGCGTCCCGCGTGGCAGACGGTGTACCGAAGCGTTCCCGGCGACGATTCCAGCTACTGGCGCGGCGGAATCGCCCGGCGCGCCGGATACACGCCGATGGATTACGGGGGAAGCGACGAGATCCGGCTCGCGATCGACGAGATCCTCTCGCTCGCCCGCTGGGGCGATGTCCTGGCCGACCGCGAAATCCGTGCCAGCCGGACCGGGACGTACGCCGCCACGATGGACCCGGTGCAGGCCGAGTGGCTGGCCGGCCTCGACGCGCCGAAGGGGATCACCCATCTCGGCGGCGGACGGGTCCGGCTCACCAATGTCGTCGTCGCGCTTTTCCGGGGTTCGCCGGAGTCGCAGCCGTATGTCGACGCGCGCGACAGGTTCCATCTTGACCCGATGGACCCGCCGATTCCGCTCAGCCGGGAGTCGTGAGTGCTAATCGCGGTTCTAACCGTGATTGCCGCACACGACCCCCCTCCAGCGTGAGCACCCGCTCGAACCCCGCCACCTGCTCCGGCCGGTGCGTCACCAGCACCACCGTCCCCTTCGCCTTCGCGAGCACTCGCGCCAGCACCTCATCACCGTGCGCGGGATCGAGGCCCTCCACTGGCTCGTCGAGGACCAGGACTGGCGGCGCGGCGAGTACGGCGCGGGCGAGGATCAGCCGTTGCCGCTGACCGCCGGACAGGGTGCCGCCGTCCTGGCCGGTGTCCCGGTCCAGCGGGAGGTCGAAGCCGGCGGTTTCGCAGGCGGCGCGCAGGTCGTCGTCGGTGGCTTCCGGGCTGGCCAGCAGCAGGTTCTCGCGGACGGTCGTGGCGAAGACGTGTGCGTCGGCGAGCGCGCCGGAGATCACGGCGGGGTGCGGCCCTTCGACCGGACGGCCGTCGACGGTGATCGAGCCGGACGTGGGGGAGACGAAGCCGAGCAGGACGTGCAGCAGGGTCGTCTTTCCGGCGCCGGACGGGCCGAGGATGCCGAGCCGGGTGCCGGGCGGCAGGTCGAGGTCGACGCCTTCGAGCGCGGCTGGGCGGCCGGGATGGTGCACGCCGACGTTGGTCAGCCGGAAGTGTCCCGGGCCTGGCGTGGGTTCCGGGGCGGGTTCTGGCGCGGCAAGGACAGCGCGTACGCGGCTCAGCGACGCCCGGATTTCGGGGATTCGGTCGGCGGCCGTGATGAGCGGAAGGACCAGTTCGAACAGTGCCATCGTGGTCAGGGCGAGGGCGGCGGTGACCGGGATGCTCGCCGGGCTGAGCAGCGCGACCGCGGCGGTGGTCGCGAATTGCACGGTCACTCCGGCGGCGGTGCGCAGGGCGAGCCGGACGCCGGTGCGACGGGAGTCTGCGGCTAGTTCTGCTACTACGGCGTTGGCGCGGTCTTTTTCTCGTTGTTCCCAGCCGTAGGCGATCAATTCGGCGCGGCCGCGGACGAGTTCCACGGTGCGTTCGGCTAGTTCCTGTCGCGACGTGGCTGTTCCTCGTCTGATCAGCAGCGCTGCCGCGGCGAGTAGTCCAATGAGGACGATCCCGGCGAGTGGAAGGCTGACCAGACCTGCGAAAATCACCACGCCTAGACCGACGGTGCCCGCGACCACGGCGGGTAGCGCGAGCCGGAGGATGGCGTCCTGCACGGCGTCCACATCGGACACCAGGCGGGTGACCAGGTCCGCTCCGGAGTGTTCGGCGACGCGACGGGGGAGGAGGGATTGGTACACCCGGGTCCGCAGTGCGCCGAGGTAGCGGAGGACAACGTCATGTCCGGCAAGGCGTTCCGCGTAACGGAGGCCGCCGCGCGCCAAGGCGAAGACTCGCACGGCGACGATCGCGAGGGTGAGCGCGGCGAGCGGGGGTTGTTCGGCGGCGCGCATGAGCAGCCACGCCGCGGTGCCGGTCAGTCCGAGTCCGGCAAGTTCGGCACCGACGGCGAGCAGGGTCGCGCGGGCGAGTTTCATACGGTCACCCCATGGTTGAGTTCGACCGTGCGCGACGCGAGCGCGGTCAGTGCCGGTCGGTGGGCGACTAGGACGGCGGTGCGGCCGGGGAGCAGTTCTTTCGTGCCTGCCAGTACGGTCGCTTCCGTCCGCGCGTCGAGGCGGGCGGTGGGTTCGTCCAGCAGGACGAGTCCGGCGTCGCTGCGGGACAAGGCGCGGGCGAGGCCGACGCGTTGTCGTTGCCCGGCGGACAGTCCGGCGCCCAGCTCGCCGACCTGTGCCGTGTAACCGTCGGGGAGGTCGGTGACGATGTCGTCGACGCGACGGCCGCCGGTGTTTTCCATAAGCGTTCCCCGGAAGAGCGTCGGACGTTGCGGCAGCCACGCGGTGTCGCGCAGCCACGACGAGTGGTCGAGGGTCTGGAGATCGACGCCGTCCACTAACACCCGGCCGCACGTCGGTGCGACGAAACCCAGCAGTACTGCGAGAAGGGTGGACTTGCCGGACCCGCTCGGCCCGACTAGCGCGAGGTGTTCGCCGGAGCGGATTGTCAGGTCTACTTCGGACAGTGCGCGGGTTTCGCCGTAGTGCACGGAGACGCGGTCGAACACCACTTCCGGCGGACCGAGCCGACGCGTCTTCGTGCCGGATCGGCGGACTGCTGTTGGTGCGGCGAGGATTTCCTTCAATGCGGTGAGTCCTTCGGTGGCGGCGTGGAACTTCGCTCCGGCGGCGCGCAGTGGTAGGTATGCCTCGGGGGCGAGGGCTAGGATCAGCATCGCGGTGTGCGCGGTGATGGAGCCATCCAGCAGCCGGAATCCAATCGGTACGGCGACGAGTGCGATCGACAGGGTGGCGACGAGTTCGAGTACCAGCGCGGACAAGAAGGCGACTTTCAGTGTCCGGATGGTGGCGTCGGCATGCGCGTCGGCCATTTCACGCACGACGCGGGCTTGCGCTTGTGCGCGGCCGAACAGTTTGAGCGTCGGCAAACCTCGTACTACGTCGAGGAAGTGTCCACCTAGTCGGGTCAGGAGCGTCCACTGTGTACGAGCTTTAGTGTGTGCTCCGATCAGTGCGCCGAAGAGCGGGATCAACGGGACGGTCGCGGTGACGATCAACGCGGAAGTCAGGTCTGCGGTGAAAAGCCTTGCCAATACCGCGATTGGCACGAGTGCTGACAGCACCATCGCGGGGAGATAGCCCGCGAGGTAGGTCGCGGTGGCGTCTACACCCTTGGTGATTCGAGTGGCGGTCACGCCGGGGTCGTCGGTGGCGTCGAGCAACCGGCGTCGCAGGCGTGCTTGCGCCGAAGCCGTGAAGCGACTGGTGAACAGGCCCTGCGCGGCGGTGAGCAGAATCCGCGCACCGACGGCGACGAGCAGCGCGACCGAGACGCCGCCGCCGGTGAGGAGCGTCGCCAGCCCGTCCGCCTGGACGAGCACAGTGACAGCGATGCCGACGCCCAGCACGGCGAGCGCCGCGAGGTAGCCGCGGAGTCCAGGTAGGACAGGCATGGCGAGACTCCTTCAGAAGTGCAGCAACGATTTTTCGTCGACCGGACGTCGATGCGCCCGCCAGGTCAGCCACTGCACGGCGATCAGTACGAGGAGCGCTGGTGCCGCGAACCAGCCGAGGACCGCCGCCATGTCCGGGGTGGTGGCGGCCTGCTCGACGGTCAGCTGATAGCCCGAGGTCGACGACAGGACGACCGGGAACCGCAGCACACCGACCAGTAGCGCCGGGCTAGCGGTCAGAAGCATCGCGGCGGGCAGCGCCAACCGTGGCCGGTTAAGTCCGAAAAGGACTGTCAGGTAAGCCGCGAACGCAATGGCGACAACCGCTAGCGCCGCCCAGGAGGCGTCAGAGACCGAGAAAGCTCCCCAGGCTGTTGCGGTCACGAGGAAAACCCCGACCGGCATCAGGAACGACCGAGCGAGCCGACGTACCCGCCCAGCGATTTCCGCCGGACCGCGCACGGCGAGGAAAACCAACCCCTGCAGGCAGAACAGCGCGACAAAGCCGAGACCCCACAGCACCGCGTACGGATCGAAGAGCGCCAGAACGTCGTCCACCGGATGGCCTTGCGCATCAAGCGGAAGCCCGCGCACGAGGTTGCCGAGGAACAAGCCCCACGAGACCGCCGTGACCAACGCTCCCGCGACAATGGCGAACGTCCACCCGCGCCGGTTGCCCTCCGGATGCCGGCTCCGCAGCTGGACCGCCGCGGTGAAGGTGACGAGCCCCAGCAGCAACAGCACGACCAGCACGTACGCCCCGGCGAACACCCGCCCTTCCAGATGCGGGAACGCCCCGAACAACACGCCGACCGCCGCGATCAGCCACACCTCGTTGGCCAGGAAGAACGGCCCGACCGCGGCGAGCACCCGCCGTTGCCCAGTCTCGTCGCGGGACAGCGTGGGCAGCAGCATCCCGACGCCGTAGTCGTAGCCGGCCAGCGCGAAGTAGCCGCCCAGCAGCAAACCGAGCACACCCCACCAGATCGTCACCACGGGTCACACTCCACTCAGGACGGGAAGTTCGGTTTCCACCGCGGCCGGGCCGCGTTTGGCGATCCGGGCGAGCAGCACCCAGTCAGCGATCGCCAGCACCACGAACAACAGCGTGAAAGCGATGAACGAGAAGAGGAGTTGCCCGCCGCTGATGTCGGCGACCGCGTCCGCGGTGCGCAGCTTGCCCTGCACCAGCCACGGCTGCCGGCCGATCTCGCGGACCAGCCAGCCCAGGATCGCGGCGACGAACGGCAGCGCGATCCCCGGCACCATCAGCAGAAGCAGCGGCCGTGCCCGCAGCAGCAGGTCGCGGAACAACAGCAGAGTGCCGACCAGTGCCGCGAAGAACGCGAAAAAGCCGACCATGATCATCATCCCGAGCGGCAGCCCGACCGCGGCGCTGCCCCCGAACTTGTCCGGCTGGTACCCCGCGACCTCGGCGAACTGCGCGAACCCGGCCTGGATCACCAGCACGCTGCCGGCCAGCGACGTCACGACGCCGATCCGCATCGACCGGCGGAAGAAGTCGATCTCGCTGGTGCGCTTGAGGAAGTGGTACGCGCTGACCCCGGACACGAAGAACCCGCCGGTCAACAGCGCGGCCCCGAGCACGTGCGGCAGCGACGCGACCAGTGCCGGGTTGGCGAACAACGCGCCGAAGTCGTCCAGGCGCAGCACGCCGTTCTCCATCCGCGAACCCGCCGGGTTCTGCAGGAACGAGTTGGCGACCATGATGAACAGCGCCGAGGCGTACGCGGTGAGCGTGACCAGCCACAGCACCGCCAGATGGAGCCATTTGTTCATCCGGCCCCGCCCGAAGATCCACACCCCGAGGAACGTGGATTCGAGGAAGAACGCCACCAGCGTCTCGATCGCGAGCGGCGCGCCGAAAACGTCCCCGGCGAACGCGGACAGCCCGGTCCAGGTCATCCCGAACTGGAATTCCATCACGATTCCGGTGACGATTCCGAGTGCGTAGTTGACCACGTACAACCGGCCCCAGAACGCGGTCATCCGGGAGAACTGCTCCCCGCCGCGGAGCGTCGCGCGGGTCTGCATGATCGCCACCATGGTCACCAGGCCCAGGGTGAGCAACACGAACAGGAAGTGGATCGAGGTGGTGGTCGCGAACTGGAGTCTCGCGATCGGCAGTGGGTCCATGCCCGCAGAGCCTATACGTAGTTCGGCTACATGTAGTGGGCAAACCCATGAGATCGGGGTGATCTCAGGGTTTTTCCCGGACGGTTCCGCGCCGTCTGAGGATTAGCCTGCCAAGGTCAAGATGAGTAGACTGCCCACCTATGAAAGCGGATACGTTGCGCGGGCACCTCGACGCGTTGCTGCTGGCCGTGCTGGACGGCCGCAAGCTGCACGGCTACGCGATCATCGAGGCGCTGGCGCTGCGCAGCGACGGAGCGCTCGACCTGCCCACCGGCACGGTGTACCCGGCGTTGCGCCGGCTCGAGCGCGCAGGCTGGCTGGCCAGCGAATGGGACGTGGTGTCCGGCCGCAAGCGCCGCACCTACCGGCTCACTCGCGCCGGGCAGCAGGCACTGGCCGCGGAACGGGCGCAGTGGCGGGAGTTCACCACGGTGATCGGCGGAGTGCTGGAAGCATGACTGGAGCCATGACAAGAAGCCCCATCGACGGCTACCTGGCCGAACTGGACCGCGCGCTGGTCGGCCGCCGCGGCACGAAGGCGGACCTGCTCGCCGAAGCACGCGACGGTCTGCGCGACGCGGCCGAGGCGTACCGCGCGGGCGGCTGGAACGAGACGGAAGCGCAACGTCGCGCGATCGCGGATTTCGGACAGGTCCGGGAGATCGCCGCTGACTACCAAGCGGAACTGAGCACGCACAACGGAGTGCGGACGCTGTGGCTGCTCGTGCTCGGCGTGCCGGCGATGCAGGCGTCGTGGCAGGCGACGCGCCTGCTGACCTACGGCTCCTGGGACCGGCTGACCACGCCGAATCCCAGCTGGTACCTGTTCATCACGCAGTTCACCCACGCCGGGATCTACGCCGTGCCAGCGGTCGGGCTTCTCGCGCTGCTGTGCACCCGGTGGCTGAGCCGCCGCTTCGACGGCGTGCGCACGGCGAGCGTCTGCCGCGTGCTCGGCGCGATCGCGGTGGGCCTCAACCTGTTCTCGGTGCTGCTGCTGATCGGAGCGACCGGAGTGGTCGACGCCGCGCGGCTGTTCCTCAGCGGACCCTGCGGGCTGCTGATGGTCTCGTGGGTGGTTTTGTCCTTCCGACTTGTCGTGCTAGCGCGACGTTCCTGGGGACGGTGTGCCACGATCGTCGCGTGACGACCGCGCTGATCTACCTCGTAGTCATGCTGCTGGTGGCCGCCGTGGTGTTCCTCCTGGCCGCTGTGGTGTTCGGCCGGGGCGAGGAACTGGCGCCGCTGCCGCCGGGCAGCTCGCCCACGCGCCTGCCCGCCGAGGACATCGCGGGCGAGGACGTCCGCCAGGTGCGCTTCCAGCTGGTGTTCCGCGGCTACAAGATGTCCGAAGTGGACTGGGTGCTGCGCAGGACCGGCGCGGAACTGGACGAACTGCGCGAACGGATCGCCCGGCTCGAGGCCGCGCAGCAGCCGCGCGAGGCGGCGCACCGGAGGCCGACGGGTGAGTGACCTGGTGCTGTCGGTCGACGTCGCGGCACCGGCGGGCACGACCTGGCTCGCCCTCACCGACTGGGCCCGCCAGGGCGAGTGGATGCTGGGCACGTCGGTGCGGGTAGTCGAGGGCAACGGCCGCAGCGTCGGCTCGAAGCTCGCCGCCTTCACCGGGTTCGCCGGCATCGGCTTCACCGACACCATGGAGATCACCGCCTGGGAACCACCGCTGCGCTGCACGGTCCGCCACCTAGGCAGCCTGGTGCAGGGGACTGGGATGTTCCAGGTGCTGTCGAAGGGCGCCGGGCACTGCACCTTCGTCTGGGCCGAACACCTCAAGCTGCCGTTCGGCCTGCTAGGCCGCGCGGGCTGGCCACTGGCGCGCCCGGCGTTCGCACTGGGCGTGCGGCATTCGCTGCGCCAGTTCGCGAGGTTCGCGGAGAACTATTCAATGGGGGAACGATGACGGAACTGCTGGGCGAAGACGGAATCGCCCGCTGCAGCTGGGGCAACTCGGCCCCGGACTACGCGGTGTACCACGACGAGGAGTGGGGCGTCCCGCTGCACGGCGAGCCCGAACTGTACGAACGGCTGTGTCTCGAGTCGTTCCAGTCCGGACTGTCCTGGATCACCATCCTGCGCAAACGCGAGAACTTCCGAAAAGCCTTCCGCGGCTTCGCCCCGGAGAAGGTCGCGCGCTTCGGAGAGAAGGACGTCGAACGCCTGATGCAGGACGCCGGGATCGTCCGCAACCGCGCGAAAATCGAAGCTGCGGTGAAGAACGCGCGCGCGATCGCGGACCTGGACGTCCCGCTGGACAAGCTGCTGTGGTCCTTCGCCCCCGCCAAACACCGCCGCCCGCGCACGATGGCCGACGTCCCCGCGATCACCGAAGAGTCGAAGGCCATGGCGAAAGACCTGAAGAAACGCGGCTTCGCCTTCCTGGGCCCGACCACCTGCTACGCCCTGATGCAGGCGACCGGCATGGTCGACGACCACGTAAAAGGCTGCTTCCGCGCAACTCGCTGACGGTCCGTGAGGGGAACCCTCACAGCCCCTGATTCCCGCAGGGTTCCCCTCACGACCCTCGGCGACCACCGTAGTCCGTGAGGGCCACCTTCACGGACTCTGATTCCCGCAGGGTTCCCCTCACGACCAGCTGCCACCACCGCCGTCTGTGAGGGCCACCTTCACGGACTTAGATTCCCTCAAGGAGTCCTTCACGGACCTTGGCCGCCCGGCCCGCCGGGATCGCCCCAATGTGGCATTGGGTGCGTCGCATGCACCCAATGTGGCGTTGGTTGCGTCAGATGCACCCAATGCCACATTGGGGCGTTAGCCCCGCCCCGCCGTCAACCGCCGCCGATGCACCCGAAGCAGTGTGGCACCCACACCACCCCCGCACCCCGATACGAAGCCAAAACGCGGTCTGGGGTGGCTTGTCAAGGCATCTTTCCCGCCTTGACAAGCCACCCCAGACCGTCGTCACACTCAGGCTTCGGGGTGCCCCACGCCCGGCCTACTTCCCTTGAAAACGCGGCTTACGCTTCCCCACAAACGCCTCCACCGCCTCCGTGTGATCCGCAGTAGCCCCCAACGCAGTCTGCGCCGCGTCCTCCGCCGCCAACGCCTCATCCAGCGAAGACTCCGCAGCCACCGCCAGCACCCCCTTGATCTTCGCGTAAGCCACCGTCGGCCCAGCCGCGAGCTTCGCCGCAACCTTCTGCGCCCGAGCCGCCAGCTCCTCGTCCGGTACGACCTCCCCGACGAGCCCGATCCGCAACGCCTCCGCCGAGTCCACCGTCCGGGCCATCAACATCAGCTCAGCCGCCCGCCCGTACCCGATCAACCTCTGCAGCGTCCACGACGCGCCCGAGTCCGGCCCGAGGCCGACGTTCGCGAACGCCATCAGGAACGACGACGATTCCGCCGCGATCCGCAGGTCACTGGCATACGCGAAGGCCGCCCCAGCCCCCGCCGCGGTGCCGTTCACCGCCGCGATGACCGGCTTCGCCATCCCGGTGATCGCCTTGACGATCGGGTTGTAGTGGTCGCTCACCGTGTGCAGCGGGGCGGGGTCGTTGGCCTGCAGCAGGCCGACGTGCTCCTTCAGGTCCTGTCCGGCGCAGAACGCCTTGCCGGTGCCGGTCAGCACGACCGCGCGGACGTCCGGGTCCTCGGCGGCCGCGCTCAGCTCGGCGATCAGGCGTTCCTTCAGCTCGACCGTCAGCGAGTTGTACGCCTCGGGCCGGTTGAGGGTCAGCGTGCGCACGCCGTCGGCGTCGGCGGTCAACAGGACGTCGGATGTGGTCACGAAATGCTCCTCTGAAGCGGCGGCTCGGGTTCTCGGGACTGAGTCTCGCACCCCCGGCGGGCGGCATACCAGCACCGATGCGGCGGCAAATGATCGGTCCGCGTTCGCGCCCGGGCGCTGATGAGGGACAATGGGGGGCGAGACCCGGCTGGCATGGGAGTGCGCGACCCGGGCGCGCCGGTTGAGACGGAGGGAGCACGCTATGGCGGCCATGAAGCCCCGGACCGGAGATGGTCCCCTCGAAGTGACCAAGGAGGGGCGGGGCCTCGTCATGCGGGTGCCACTGGAGGGTGGCGGCCGGCTGGTCGTCGAACTCTCCGCGGAGGAAGCGAAGGACCTCGGCGCTGCGCTGCAGGAGGTCACTGGCTGACCTGCGCTCTCCCCTCTCTGTCCACTGTGCACCCCGGTCTCCGTTCGGAGGCCGGGGTCGGTTCGTCTGCGCCCTAAGGTTGCTCGCTGTGCGTAACTCGCTACCACCCGTTCCCACGAAGCTGCCCGAACTCGAGGTCGTCGCCGCGACCCGCCGCGGACTCCCGCTGGCGGTGCTGATCGCGCCGGCCGAAGCGGAGGAAGGCGCAGCGTACGGGTCGAGCGGACGCACCGCCGAAGTGCGCGAAGTGCCCGAGAACGGCGACGGTCCGCGCTGGGTCGCGGGGATCGGCGAAGGCGAGCCGAAGGACTTTCGACGCACTGGTGCCGCGTTGGCGCGCGCGTTGCGCGAAGCAGCGGAGAACCGTCCGATCCGGACAGTCCAGGTCGTACTGCCTGAAGCGGCAACAGCGGAACATACGGCCGAATTGGCGATTGGCCTGTCGCTGGGCGGCTACCGGTTCGTGGTCACTACGACCGAGCCGAAGCCGCCAGTGCCCGCCGTACGTCTGGTTGTCGCTCACGAACGCGCCGTGCCCGCGTACGCAGACGCAGTGGCGCGCGTACGCGTTCTCGCGGCGGCTGCGGCCTTTACGCGGGATCTCGCGAACGCGCCGTCGAACGTGAAGAACCCGGCGTGGCTGGCGAACACTGCGGCGAAGGTGCTGGGAAGCACTGTCGACGTGACAGTGCGAGACGAGAAGTGGCTCGCCGACAAGGGGTTCGGCGGAGTGCTCGCGGTCGGTGGCGGTTCGGCTTCGCCGCCGCGCCTCATCGAGATGGCGTACCGCCCGCGCGGCGCGAAGAAGCACCTGCTGTTCGTGGGCAAGGGAATCACCTTCGACACCGGCGGCCTGTCGCTGAAGCCGGCCGACGGCATGCACCTGATGCGCACCGACATGGCGGGCGGCGCGGCCGTGATCGCCGCGATGCGCGCGATCGGGGAGCTGAAACTGCCGGTGCGCGTCACAGCGCTGGTGCCCGCGGCGGAGAACCACGTGTCCGGCGGCTCGTACCGGCCCGGCGACATCGTGCGGCACTACGGCGGCCAGACCACCGAGATCGGCAACACCGACGCCGAGGGCCGGATGGTGATGGCCGACGCGCTCGCGTACGGAATCTCCCAGTTCAAACCGGATCTGATCGTCGACGCGGCCACGCTGACCGGCGCGATGAAGGTGTCGCTCGGCCTGCGCACCGGCGGCGTCTTCGCGACTGAGGACGACCTCGCCGCGCGGATCGTCGAGGCGGGCGCCCGCGCGGGCGAGGCGTGGTGGCGGATGCCGCTGGTCGAGGACTACGCCGCCGGCATCGAGGGCGAACTCGGCGACATCCAGCAGGCTCCCGGCGGACCGGGCGGCATCATGGCGGCGCTGTTCCTGCGGGAGTTCACGGCGGGGCTGCCGTGGGCGCATCTGGACATCGCGGGCCCGGCGCGCGCGGACAAGACGTACGACGACGTCGTGCCGGGCGCGTCCGGGTTCGCGGCGCGGACTCTGGTGGAATTCGCGGCCTCGTACGAGGGCTAGTTCTTCCCGGCCAGCTCTTCCTCGCGCCGGGTCAGGACGATCGGGTCGCCGTCGGTGATCGCGACCGTGTGCTCCGAGTGCGAGGTGCGCGAGCCGTCGGCGGAGCGGATGGTCCAGCCGTCGGGGTCGTAGACGATCTTGTCGGTCGTGCGCGCGAGCCACGGTTCGAGCGCGAGCGTCAGTCCCGGGCGGAGTTTCATGCCGCGGCCCGCCTTGCCGCGGTTGGACACGTGCGGGTCGCCGTGCATGGTGCGGCCGATGCCGTGCCCGCCGAACTCGGTGTTGACCGGGTAGCCGTAGCCGGTGGCGACCGCCTCGATCGCGGCCGAGATGTCGCCGAGCCGGTTGCCCGCGCGCGACGCCTTGATCGCGGCTTCGAGCGCCTCCTCGGTGGCCCGGATGATCCGCTGGTCCTCCTCGGCGGGAGTGCCGACGATGACCGTGCGCGCCGAGTCGGCCGCCCAGCCGTCGATGGTGACCGCGATGTCCGCGCTGAGCACGTCGCCGTCGCGCAGGGTGTAGTCGTGCGGCAGGCCGTGCAGGACGGCGTCGTTGACCGACAGGCAGATGACGTTGCGGAACGGGCCTTCGCCGAACGACGGCGCGTAGTCCCAGTAGCACGAGACGGCCCCGCGCCGCTTGATCATGCCGCGCACGTGGTGCTCCAGGTCCATCAGGTTGACGCCGACGTCGGCGAGCTTGCCGACCTCGGTCAGCACCTCGGCGATGAACCGCCCGGTCACGTGCATGCGGTCGATCTCCGCAGGCGTCTTCAGCTCGATCACGACTACCTCGCGTCCTCAGGTTCCGGTATTTCTATACCGGAAACGCTAGCACGGTACCGGGATAGAAATACCACCCTGGTCGCTAGTCCGTCATGCCGAGCACGTGGTCACGGAACGCTTGGACCGCGGGCGAAAGCGGTTCGCCGGTACGCCAGGCGAGCCCGATCGTCCGATGGACCGGCGGGTACAGCGGCACTTCCGCGACGCCGGCCGGGGAGCCGGGCTCGAACCGCGGCAGCAGCGCGACGCCGAGGCCAGCCCCGACGAGCCCGCGGACGGTGTCCGATTCCTGGCCCTCAAAGGCGACCTTCGGCGTGAAACCGGCGGCGGCGCAGAGGTCGTCGGTGATCCGGCGCAGACCGTAGCCGTGTTCGAGGAGCACGAACGGCTCGTCGGCTAGCTCTGTCACGCGCACACTGTGCCGCCCGGCCAGCCGGTGCCCGGCGGGCACTGAAAGGTGGATCGGCTGCTTGTCGAGCACGACTGTCTCCAGCCGGTCGTCCGCGACGACCGGGGCGAGCACGGCGAGATCGAGTTCCCCGGACACGAGCCGGTCGATCATGCCCTGCAGCGAGCCTTGCACGAGGGTGAACCGGGCGGCCGGGGCCTGTTCGCGGTACGCGCGGAGCAATCCCGGCACCAGCGACCGGCCGAGCAGGTGCAGGAACCCGAGCACGACGCGGCCGCTCGCCGGTTCGATCTCCTCGCGGGCGAGCCGGACCCCGGCGTCGACCATCGGCAGCGCGCGTTCCGCCGCGTCGGCCAGCAGCTCCGCGGCGCGGGTGAGCCGGACGCCCCGGCCGTCGGGCACGGTCAGCGGCGCGCCGAGGGCGTGTCCCAGCGCGGCCAGCCGCCTGCTGACTGTGGGTTGCGGCACGCCGAGGATTTCGGCGGTGCGGGTGACGTTTCCGGTGTTCCGCAGCGTGGCCAGCAGAGACAGGTGCGGGACGAGCTGCGACGTAAGGCTCTCATTCGGCACGGTATGAATGATGGCCGATCAACGTATTAGACGCATTGATTAGCGAAGCTTACTTTCGAGGGCATGCTCTCCTCCGCCCGTCGGGTCAAGGTCGCGGTCGCCGCCGCGGGCTTCACGTCGTTCGCCCTGCTCTACGCGCCGCAAGCGGTGCTGCCGCAGCTCGCCGGGCAGTACCACCTCGACCCCGGCGGCGCGGCGCTCACGGTGAGCGTGGCGACCGGTGCGCTGGCGATCTCCGTGCTGCCGATCGCCGCGCTGTCCGAGGTGGTCGGACGGCGGCCGGTGATCATCGCGTCCGTTGTGATTTCGTCGGTGCTCGGACTCTTGCTGCCGCTGATGCCGGACTACTCGCTGATGCTCGTGCTGCGCGCGGTGCAGGGCGTCGCGATCGCCGGATTCCCCGGTGTGGCCACGGCTTACCTCGTGGAACGGCTCGGGAAGACCGGCGTCGCGGCCGCGGTCGGGGCGATGATCGCGGGCAACACCGTCGGCGGCATGACCGGACGGCTGGCCACCGGGTTCACCGCCGGTCCGCTCGGCTGGCACGGCGCGTTGTACGTGGTGGCTGGGCTTTCGCTGGTCTGCGCGGTCGTGACGGTGGTGATGCTGCCGCCCTCGCCGGCCAAGACGGGGGAGCGGCAAGGCCTTCGCGACATCGGGGCCGGCTTGCTGACCGCGGTGCGGCAGCCGGTGCTGCTCGTGCAGTACGCCGTCGCGCTGCTGGCCATGGGGTCGTTCGTCGCGCTGTACAACGCGGCCGGGTTCCGGCTGACCGGCTCGCCGCTGAATCTGTCGCCGGCGATCGCGTCGCTGGTGTTCGTGTCGTACGCCCTGGGCTCGGTCTCGTCGGCGACGGCCAACCGGCTGTCCGCGCGGCTGGGCCGACGGCAGGCGCTGGTCGGGGTGCTGGTGCTCACGGCGGTCGGTGCGCTGCTGACGATCCCGGACTCGTTGCCGCTGATCGTCGTCGGCTTCCTCGTCCTGACGACGGCGTTCTTCGCCGCGCACTCGATCGCGAACAGCTGGGCCGCGGCCGAGGCCCCGGAGAACGCGCGCGGCCAGGTCGGCGGGCTGTACATGCTCATGTACTACCTGGGCAGCAGCATCGGCGGCGGGGTCGGCAGCGTGGTCTACGGCCGGGAGGGGTGGAGCTGGCTGATCGTGGTTGTCGTGGTGTGGCTGGGGCTGGCGGCCGCGGTGGTGGCGGTGGGGACGCGGGTGCGGAGAGGGGCGCGGGTGCTGGTGGGGTCGTGAGTGGCAATCGCGGTTCTAACCGTGATTGCCACTCACGAGCACGCCGTAGCCACGAGGAGCCCGCCGCCCACCGGCAGCAACGCCGGAACCAGCCGCTCGTCCTCCCGCACCGCTCGCGCGACCTCGCGCAGCGCCATCGTCTCCGGGTCGCGCCGGGCCGGGTCGGTGAGCCGTCCGCCCGCCAGGACCTGGTGGAACACGATCACCCCGCCGCGGCGCAGCAGGGCCACGCCCTGCTCGTAGTAGCCGGGGTACTCGATCCGCGCGGCGTCGACGAACACCAGGTCGTAGCCGCCCGGCGTGAGCCGCGGCAGCACGTCCAGCGCGCGCCCGACGATGAGCCGCATCCGGCCCGGCGGATAGCCCGCTTCGAGGAAGGTCTTGCGCGCCGCCCGCTGGTACTCCGGTTCGACGTCGATCGAGGTCAGCACGCCGTCGGCGGCCATCCCGCGCAGCAGGTACAGCCCGCTCACGCCGGATCCGGTGCCCACTTCCACGACCGCCCGCGCGGCGACGGTCGCGGCGAGGAACCGCAGCGTCGTCCCAGCTCCGGGGGCCAGCGGGGCACACCCGAGGTCGGCTCCGCGCAGCCGTGCGGCGGTCAGCACGTCGTCGTCGGGCAGGTACCCGTCGACCTGCTCGGCGCCGACCGCCCCGGTCTCGGCCGCCGCCTCTGTCCCCGAACTCACGCGCGAAGGTTAGCGCTGGTTGTCGATAAATCAGCGAAGGCTCCCTGGTAAGCGCGCTCCGGCCCGGCGGAAAGCCCGCGAAAACCCTCGAAAGGCCCTCGCCGGCCAACTTCTCAGGCTGCTCTCAGATCGGTCTCATGAGTTCCATAAGGAAGGCGGCCAGACTGAGTCTCAACCACACGGGAACACCGTGTGCCCGGCCCGCGTTGGCAGAGGTGAAGAGGAGTTGACCCAGATGGAGGTGCCTGCTCCCCTGATGCAGAACGCCGAACTGCCGGAGGCCGCTCCGGTGACCGTGGACGCAGCCGAGGCGGCCTGGACGCCGCCCTCGTGGGACGAGGTCGTGCGCGAGCACGCCGACCGCGTCTACCGGCTCGCCTACCGCCTCACCGGCAACACGCACGACGCCGAGGACCTGACCCAGGAGACGTTCATCCGCGTCTTCCGGTCGCTCGCGTCCTACAAGCCCGGCACCTTCGAGGGCTGGCTGCACCGGATCACCACGAACCTGTTCCTCGACATGGCGCGCCGCCGCTCGCGCGTGCGCATGGAGGGACTGCCCGAGGACACCGACCGGATCGTCGGCGACGACCCGAGCCCCGAGCAGCACTACAGCGACACCCACCTGGACCCGGACCTGCAGGAGGCGCTCGACGAGCTGCCTCCGGAGTTCCGGGCCGCGGTCGTGCTGTGCGACGTGGAAGGACTGTCGTACGAGGAGATCGGCGCGACGCTGGGCGTCAAGCTCGGCACCGTGCGCAGCCGCATCCACCGCGGCCGCTCGGCGCTGCGCGCGTCGCTCGAGCGCCGTCGCGCGACCCGGGAGGAATCTGCGAAGGTGTCCGTATGAGCGGCTGGCGTTTCGCCGAATCCCACCTCATGCCCGACGCGGTAGTCGCACTGGTCGACGGCGAGCTGACGCCCGTCGCGCACGACCGGGCCCTCGCGCACCTCGCGCGCTGCCCGGGCTGCGCGGCCGAGGTGACCTCGCAGCGCCAGGCGGTCGCGGCGGTGAAGGACGCCGGCGCGCCGGCGATGTCGGCGGGGTTCCTGGCGAGCCTGCGGTCCATTCCGGAGCACACTGATCTGCCTGGTTCGCCGGACAATCTCGCGGTCACCGCCGACGGGCAGCTGGTGGCGATCCAGCGGCCGGACCGGGTGGCGGGGCTGCGCGACGCGGGGGTGCTGGGGGGTGCCGCGCCGTTGGGAACAACCGCGCCGCTCGGGCAGTCGGCGAACGTGCTCGGCGGCGGACGGTTCGCGTTCAGCCGGAAACGGGCGGCGCAAGGAGCCGGGGTCGTGGTGTCGGGGCTCGTGCTGAGCGCGCTCGCGCTCGTCGGGACCTCGGCGGATAGCGGCGAGGGGTCGAATGGGACTGGGCCTGGTCGGACGCCTAATGCGAATTTGCTGCCGGCGAATATGAATGTGCCTCGGACGTCGTCCTCGCCGGTTTCTTCTCAGGCTGAGGTGCCTGATGAGGTGCGCGGTGGGGTTGGGGAGGCTGTGGCTGCCCGGTAGGGCTCGTCGCCTGGCGGCGACATCGCGCCGGATCTCTGCGTGGGGCACCCCGAAGCCAATTGTGATGACGGTCTGAGGGTGCTTGTCAAGGCGGGAAAGATGCCTTGACAAGCACCCTCAGACCGCATTTGGGCTTCGTATCGGGGTGCGGGGGTGGTGTGGGTGCCTCGCTGGTTGGGTGCGGTGGCGGCGGTTTCGTTGTGGTGGGGCTTGCGCCCCAATGTGGCATTGGGTGCGTCTGACGCACCGAACGCCACATTGGGTGCATGTCGGCGGGCGGGATCGGTCCGTGAAGGACTCCTTGAGGGAACCTGGTTCCGTGAAGGGGCCCCTCACAGCCTTCGGCGACGGCGGCGGGTCGTGAGGGGAACCCTGAGGGACTCTGAGTCCGTGAAGGTGCCCCTCACGGACGGTTGGCTGGCGGTGCACGGGCAGGCAACAGGCATTTCACTGTGGTCTGGGCACAATTCCGTTGAGGCTTGGGTATCGTCGACTCTCAGCCGAACTGAACCGTCTCCGGGGAATGATGACCGACCAGCCGAACTCGAATCCTGCCCAGTCCGGTGCCGTCGGGACGGACCGGTTGGGTCCTCGGCCGCTTGAGCGGCCGGTGGTCGACCAGCAGCAGGCGGCTGTCTTCGGGCGTCCGCACGGGGTTGAGGGGGCGTTCGACAAGCTCTACACCCCGGTGCCCAACGGGAACGGGCAGAAGCTCAGTCTCGCGCCGCCTACACCGGAGTCGCTGGCGGAGGCGTTCAGCCGGCCCGCGGGGGCTGAGGGGGTGCGGCTGCAGCGGCCGCTGGAGGCTTCCGGGGAGAACGGCGCGGCGGAGGATCCGCTGTGGACTGATGCCAGCGATCCGTGGCGGGATCCGGCGGCTGGGGCGGTGCTTGCCGGGCCTGCGGTGGTGCCGGAGGACGACGAGGCGGAGAAGCCGAAGCTGCCTGGCGGCGCGCGGTTGAGCCTGCCTGAAGTGCTGTTCGGGCGGCGGGTGCAGCCGAAGGCGCTGGCTCTGCTCGGTGTTGTCGCGTTGCTGATCGGGGCGGTTGGCGGGCTGGTCGGCTGGTGGGTCGCCGACACCGGGTCCTCGTTGACCGGGAGTGCCACGATTTCCGAGGCCGAGGCGGCCAAGGAACGGCCGCCGGGGTCGCTCGCGGACATCGCGCACCGGGTCGCGCCGGCGGTGGTTTCGCTTGAGGTCGTCAAGCCGGGGGCGGACAGCGGCGAACAGGGCTCCGGCGTGGTCATCGACCCGCAGGGGTACATCCTCACGAACGAGCACGTGGTCTCGACCGCGGTCGGCGACAAGGCCACGAAGATCACCGCGGTGTTCAACGACGGGACCCGCACCGAGGCCAAGGTCGTCGGCGCGGATCAGAAGACCGACCTCGCCGTGGTGAAGGTCAACGTGACGAACCCGGTCGTGATGCAGGTCGGGAAGTCGTCCGACCTGCAGGTCGGGGACGCGGTGATCGCCGTCGGCTCGCCGCTGGCGCTGCAGAACTCGATCACCTCGGGCATCGTCAGCGCGCTCGACCGGCCGGTCACCGCGGGCGGCGACAACGGGGCGGCCCCGGTCACCTACTCGGCCATCCAGACCGACGCCGCGATCAACCACGGCAACTCGGGCGGCGCGCTCGTCGACTCGACCGGGGCGCTGGTCGGGATCAACTCGGCCATCCGCTCGTCCAGCTCCGACGGCGGCAGCATCGGCATCGGCTTCGCCATTCCCAGCGACTACGCCATGAAAATCGCCAAGGCGCTTATCAAGGACGGCAAGGTCAAACACGCCGACATCGGGATCAACGCGGCCTCGACGGTCGCCGGCTCGTCCACGATGGGCGCGCAGGTGCGCAACGTCGCGCCGAACGGGCCTGCCGCGTCCGCCGGGATCAAGGAGGGCGACGTGATCACCAAGGTCGGCGACCACGTCGTGCGCGACTCCGCCGAGCTGACCGTCGCGGTGCGCAGCCACGACCCCGGCCAGGTGATTCCGGTGCAGCTCGCCCGAGACGGCGCGCTGCTGGTGGTGGACGTCACGCTCGGGTCGGACTGACGCCAGTTCTTAAGCTGCTGTGCGACGTTCGGGCCTGCCGGGACGCGAAACGGCCCGGGTAGTCTTGGGCGGGGCAGCACCGAGCGGAGGTTTCACGGGTGTTCGACAGTGTCGGCTGGGGCGAGATCCTCGTGATCATCATCGCGGGGCTTTTCATCCTCGGACCCGAGCGGCTGCCCGAGGCGGCGGCCTGGATGGCGAAGAGCGTCCGCAAAGCACGCGACTTCGCGACCGGCGCGCGCGAGCAGCTGCGCGAGGAGATGGGTCCCGAGTTCGACCAGCTCCGCAAACCCCTCGAAGACCTCCGCGGCCTGCGCAATCTCGATCCGAAACGGGTCGTCACCCAGCATCTGTTCGACGGCGATTCCGATCCGCTCGGGCTGAACGGGTACAAGAACGACCTCAACGGGTCCAACGGCTCCGGCAGCACGCCGACGATCAAGCCGCAGACCGCGATCCCGCAGCCGGAACCGCTGAAGCCGGGCGAGCGCCCGCCGGTCGACCCGGACGCCACCTGAGCCTCGCCACGCACGACCAGCGCGCGACGGTACTGATCAGGCTGGGTAGCCTCGGGGGATCAGCTCAATCGACCCTGGAGGTTCCCGATATGTCACGCCGTGCGGCTGCGCTGGCCGGAACGATCGCGGCGGCCGCCTTCGCCGTCGCCGGGTGCAGTGCCGACGACGAGCCGAGCACCAAGGCGCCCGCCACCTACACCTCGGTGCCCGCCCCGGCGATGTCCTCGTCGGCGGCTCCGTCGAACGCCCCGTCGAGCGCTCCCGGCAACGGCGGGGCCACCGGCGAGCAGCCGAACGTGAAGCGCGGCGCGGAGACCGGCGAGGCGGGCGTTGACGTGCTGGTCAACGTCTCCTACCAGGGCGGGAAGGTCACGCCGCCGGCCGGCGTGGTCGACGTCAAGGTTGGCAACAAGGTCAAGATCAAGGTGACGTCGGACAAGTCGCAGAACATCGACGTCGAGGGCCTGCCGGACAAGTCGGCCGACGTGTCCGCGAAGGAGCCCGAAGGCATCGACTGGACGGTGACGAAGCCGGGCGACACCAAGGTGACGCTGCGCGAGGCCGGTGCCCTCCTGGTGACGGTGCACGCTTCCTGAGTCCAGCCAAAAAAGAGGCGTGCACCCGCGAAAGGTGCACGCCTCTTTTGCTGAGGATCAGCGCCCGGCGGGGCTGACGTTGAGCATCATCCCGGCCAGCCCGCGCGCCCGGACCGACAGCTGCTTCGCCGCGTCCTTCAGCACCAGCGCCGCCGGCGCCTCCGGATCGGACAGCACGATCGGCGTGCCCTCGTCGCCCTGTTCGCGCAGGCGCGGGTCCAGCGGGACCTGGCCCAGCAGCGGCACCGTGGAGCCCACCGACTTCGACAGCGAATCCGCCACCGTCTGCCCGCCGCCCGCGCCGAAGACCTCGATGCGCTCGCCGGCCGGGGTTTCCAGCCAGGACATGTTCTCGATGACGCCCGCCACGCGCTGCCGCGTCTGCATCGCGATCGCGCCCGCGCGCTCGGCCACCTCGGCGGCGGCCTGCTGCGGCGTGGTCACCACGAGGATTTCCGCGTTCGGGATCAGCTGCGCCACCGAAATCGCGATGTCGCCGGTGCCCGGCGGCAGGTCCAGCAGCAGGATGTCCAGGTCGCCCCAGAACACGTCGGCGAGGAACTGCTGCAGCGCGCGGTGCAGCATCGGGCCGCGCCACACCACCGGGGTGTTGCCCGGGGTGAACATGCCGATCGAGATCACCTTCACGCCGTGTGCCTGCGGCGGCATGATCATCGTGTCGACCTTGGTCGGCTTCTCCCGCGCGCCCAGCATGCGCGGCACCGAGTGGCCGTAGATGTCCGCGTCCACCACGCCGACCGACAGCCCGCGCTCGGCCATCGCCACGGCCAGGTTCACCGTCACCGACGATTTGCCGACGCCGCCCTTGCCGGACGCGACGCAGTAGACCCGCGTCATCGAACCCGGCTGCGCGAACGGGATCACCGGCTCCGCCGCGTCGCCGCGCAGCGATTTGCGCAGCTCAGTGCGTTGTTCGTCGCTCATCACGTCCAGCTCGACCCGCACGTCGGCGACGCCGGGGAGCTTCGAGACGGCCTTCTTCGTGTCCTCGGTCAGCGTCGCTTTCAGCGGACAACCCGCGACCGTGAGGTAGATCCCGACGTCGACCACCCCGTCGCCGCCGACCGCCACGTCCTTGACCATGCCGAGGTCCGTGATCGGTTTCTTGATTTCCGGGTCGTACACGTCCTTCAGCGCGGTGCGGACGTCGTCGACGCTGGGGAGCTGCTGTGTACCAGTCACGCTTCCATCGTACGTACTGCCCGGTTCAGCCTTGCTTGGCCTTGCGTGGCTTGGCATCCAGGTCAAGATCGTCGCGCAGCCGGTCGAGTTCGCTGCGCAGGTAGTCGCGGGTGGCGACCTCGCCGACGGCCAGCCGCAGCGCCGCCAGCTCGCGGGCGAGGTACTCGGTGTCCGCCTTGGTCTGCGCGGCGCGCGTGCGGTCCTCCTCCAGCGACACCCGGTCCCGGTCGTCCTGCCGGTTCTGCGCGAGCAGGATCAGCGGCGCGGCGTACGCGGCCTGGGTGGAGAACGCCAGGTTGAGCAGGATGAACGGGTACGGGTCCCAGCGCAGCGACACCGCGACCAGGTTCAGCACGATCCAGACGACCACGATCAGCGTCTGCCAGAACAGGTACTTCCCGGTACCGAGGAACCGCGCGATCCGCTCGGTGAACCGGCCGAAGGTGTCCGGGTCGATGTTCAGCCGCAGCCGGGCCTGGCCGCGCGGCTGGTCGAGCCTGCGGCCGGTCCTGAGTTCAGCCACGTTCGGCCTCCTGGAGATCGGCACCGTCAGTGACGTCGTGCAGTCCGGTTTCGCGCCAGTCGTCGGGCAGCAGATGGTCGAGCACGTCGTCGACGGTGACGGCGCCGAGCAGATGGTCCTCGGCGTCGACGACCGGGCCGCAGGCCAGGTTGTACGCCGCGAAATACCGGGTGACCTCGGCGAGCGTGGCCTCCGGGCGCAACGCGGTGAGGTCAGTGTCGACCGCGCTGGCCACCAGTTCGGCGGGCGGCTCGCGCAGCAGCCGCTGGAAGTGCACGACGCCGACGAACCGGCCGGTCGGCGTTTCGGTGGGCGGGCGGCACACGAACACCATGCTGGCGAGCGCGGCGGGGAGTTCGGCGTTGCGGATGTGCGCGAGCGCCTCGGCGATCGTCGCGTCCGGCGTCAGCACTACCGGTTCCGGCGTCATCAGGCCGCCCGCGGTGTCCGACGAATACGCCAGCAGCCGTTTGACCGGCGCGGATTCCTCCGGCTCCATCAGTTCCAGCAGCCTGCTCTGCTCGGCGGGCGCGAGTTCGGCGAGCAGGTCGGCCGCGTCGTCCGGGTTCATCGCCTCGAGGATGTCCGCGGCGCGTTCCTCGGCGAGGTAGGACAGCAGTTCCTTCTGGTCGTCCTCGGGCAGCTCCTCGATGACGTCCGCGAGCCGCTCGTCGTCCATCGCGTCGGCGACCTCGTGCCTGCGCTTCATCGGCAGGTCGCGCAGGGTCGCGGCGACGTCGACCGCGCGCATCGTGTCGAACAGCATCAGCAGCTGGCCCGCGCCCTGTGGCTGGCCGGCCAGGTCGGTGAGCCCGAGCCCGGCCACCTCGTTCCACGGCAGCACCTGCATCGCGGTGCGCCGCCTGCCCAGCGCCAGCCGGGTCGACCGCTCGCGGACGGCGAGTTTCGCCAGCACCCAGTCCCGGGTGCGGGTCGGCTCCATCGCCGCGTCGACCACGGTCACCCGGGTTTCCGCGCCGGTGAGCGTGGCGTGCGCGTCGAGGAGCTGGCCGCAGACCAGGACCTCGTTGGGCCGCTGGTGGAAATGCCGCATGTTGACCGAGCCCGTGGCCAGCGTCACGGCGTTCGGTTCGATCGAGGTGACCCGCAGCATGGGCACGAACACCCGGCGCCGGGTCGCCAGCTCGACGACCATGCCGAGGATCCGCGGCGGCTGCTGGTCGAGCCGCAGCCCGGCGACGACGTCGCGGACCTTGCCGATCGATTCCCCGTCGGGCCCGAACACCGGCAGACCCGCGAGCTGAGCCGCGTAAACCCGGTTTGTGCCTGCCATGCCGCCGACACTATCGGCTGGCGCCCGAGCCCGCTCGGACCGCGACTTGGCGAATTCTCAGCTGCCGAGCGCCCATCGGGTGAGCGCGGGCAGCTCGCCGGCGGACGGGCCGTCGTCGTCCTCGTCCAATCCGCCGAAATCGATCAGGTCCTGTGCGTGCCACAGCCGGTTCTGCACCGCGCGGACCAGCGTCCAGGCCTTGGCGCGGTCGCGGTCCAGCCCGCTCGCGGCGAGCTTCGAGTCCAGTGTGGATTCGCTGAACCGGTTCCACAGCAACGAAAGCGCGCCGTATTCGAGGTCACCGGCGAGCGGCTTCGGGTCGATCACCAGCCACGGCTCGCGGGTGCCGGACAGCACGTTCTCGTAGTGCAGGTCCTCGTTCACCAGCGCGTTGCCCGCTTCCGGGCCGAGGTCGCGGCACACCTCCAGCGCCGCGTCCAGCTCCCGGCGGGGGAGCGGTTCGTCCAGCTCCCGCCACGATTTGGGCAGTTCCTCAAGCAGCCCTTCCGCGACGCCGGACAGCGTGCGGGTGAGCCCGTCCGGCGCGGGCACCGCGAGCCGGCGGGCGAGTTCGCTCATGATCTCGACGGCGGGCAGCAGCGGTTCGCCGTCCAGCGTCCGGCTGTCGTCGAGGCGTTCCAGCAGCATCGCGCCGTCCTCGGGCACGGACTCGTGCAGCAGCACCGATCCTCGACCGGCCCATGTGGACAGTGCGAGCGGCTCGTCGCGCGATTCCTCTTCCACCCAGCCGAGTTTCAGCACCACGCGGGAGCCGTCCGCGCGCCGGGCGGGCTGGACCACGCCGACGTAGCCGTGCCGGGGACTGTCCTCGAACTCCAGCTCCCACTTCCGGGCGTACCGCTCCGCGAGCGCGGGCAGCGACGCGAGCCAGGGGACGGCTTCCGGGCCAAGCACCTTCGGGGCGCGTTCGGCGAAGAAGGGCGGGATCACCAAAACGGTCACACCACTCATCCTGGTCGGCCGCGCAAGCCGTTTCCGGGGCTGTACCGCGCGCGTACAGTGGGTGAGATCAGGGTTTGGCGAACCCGGGAGCTGCCATGATCATCGAGATTGTCAGCGCAGTGGTCGTCGTGGGCGGGGTGTGGCTCGGCTCAGCGGTGCGCGTGGTCAAACAGTACGAACGCGGGCTGGTGTTCCGCTTCGGCCGGGTGCGGCCGGAGGTCCGCGACCCGGGGCTCGCGCTGCTGCTGCCCATCGCCGACCGCATGCAAAAGGTGAACATGCAGGTCGTGACGCTGCCGATCCCCGCGCAGGACGGCATCACCCGGGACAACGTCACGGTCCGGGTGGACGCGGTCGTGTACTTCAAGGTGGTCGACCCGGTGCTGGCCGCCGTCCACGTGCAGGACTACCGGTCGGCGATCGGCCAGGTCGCGCAGACGTCGCTGCGGTCCATCATCGGCAAGAGCGACCTCGACGACCTGCTGTCGAACCGCGAACGGCTCAACGAGGGCCTCGAGCTGATGATCGACAGCCCGGCGCTGGGCTGGGGCATCCACATCGACCGGGTGGAGATCAAGGACGTCGCGCTGCCGGAGTCGATGAAACGCTCGATGTCGCGCCAGGCCGAGGCCGAACGCGAACGCCGCGCCAGGGTGATCTCCGCGGACGGCGAACTGCAGGCCTCGCACAAGCTGGCGCAGGCAGCCGCGACGATGGCGGACACCCCGGCGGCGCTGCAGCTGCGCCTGCTGGAGACGGTGGTCCAGGTGTCGGCGGAGAAGAACTCGACGCTGGTGCTGCCGTTCCCGGTGGAGCTGCTGCGCTTCCTGGACGCGCGGACCGACTCGGCGGCGAAACCGGCCGCGGAGAAGCCGCCGGAGCCGCGGCCGCCGGCCGAGTCGTCCCCGGACAAGGCCAGCAACGGCCAGGTCACGTCGCCCGAGGCGGGCGACGTGCCGGATCAGCGCTCCAGGTAGCCGTTCAGGCCGAGGATCAGCATCGTCACGAGGAAGCCGACCCACAGGGCGAGAGCGACGTAGCCGAGCACCACGGCCGACAGCGCCATGGTGCGTCCGCCCGCTTCGTTGCGGTTGGCCTTGGCCAGCGCGACGTGCCCCATCGCGATGCCCGCGACCGAGAGAACGCAGGTCACCAGCCCGAGCACGGAGCACACCAGCGCGCCGGTCGCGAGCCCGGTGTCGGTGGTGTTCGAGTACGGCTGATAGCCCGCGCCGTACGGCGGCGGAGCCGGAAAGCCCTGATAGACGGGCGGCGCGAACGGATCCGGTTGCGCCGCAACGGGATAAGGCTGCGCGGCGGGAGCGGGCGGCTCGCCCGGCAGCTGCGCGACCGGGCCGGGGTCGGGCGCGATCCAGCCCGGCGGCGGGACCGCCGGGGCATCCTCCGAAGTGGACGTGACGGCGTCCGCCGGTGCCTCGTACGGCGCGGGCTCGGCGGTGGCCGGCGGCTCGTACGGAGCGGGGTCCGCGGTCGGCGGCGGTTCGTAGGACGCCGGTTCGCGGTCGGACGGAGTGGTCATCGGGGCTCCCTCGGGATGCCGGATACGAAGGCCGACGCTACCGGGTTCAGCGGCGGCATCAGCCGAAAATCCCGGACTGGGCCAGCGCGTGCACGATCAGCGGGATCGCGATGCCCCAGACGACGAGCGCGGCGTAGCCGATCACGAACCCGGCGAGCGCCAGCGCGCCGCCGGTGCCGCGGCCGTGGCGGGCCCGGTAGAACGCGACGTGCCCCATCACGATCCCCGCGATGGCCATCGGCGCGCACAGCACGAACCCGGCGATCGAGCACACCAGCGACCCGACCGCGAGCCCCGCGCCGGGCGGCGGGCCCTGCGGCGGATACGGCTGGTGCTCGTACGACGGGTGCACGTAGCCGTCGCGGCCGGCGGGCTCGTCCCGGTCGTCGCTGGCCTCGCTCATCGGGATCCTTCTCGCGGTTTCGGGTGGATCAGCACCTTATCCGCACCTTAACGGGGGAAACCGCGGCCCGGCGTGAGCACCCTCATAGCCGCTCGGGCGGGAACCAGTCATACTCCCCGGTAACCCCAGCGCCGGGAGCCGGCGTCGCTCGCCGAAGGGAGCCCAGTGATGGCCCGTCTCGCCCGGACCGCCGGCCTGACCGATGTGCAGCAGGAGATTCTGTCCACGGTGCGGTCGTTCGTGGACAAGGAGATCATCCCGCACGCGCAGGCTTTGGAGCACGCGGACGAGTACCCGGCGGAGATCGTCGAGGGGATGAAGGAGATGGGCCTGTTCGGGCTCACCATCCCGGAGGAGTACGGGGGCTTGGGCGAGTCGCTGCTGACCTACGCGTTGGTGGTGGAGGAGATCGCGCGGGGCTGGATGAGCGTGTCCGGGGTGATCAACACGCATTTCATCGTGGCGCACATGATCTCCCGTCACGGCACCCCCGAACAGAAGCAGCATTTCCTGCCGCGGATGGCGACCGGCGAGGTGCGCGGGTCGTTCTCGATGTCGGAGCCGGATCTGGGCTCGGATGTGGCCGCGATCAAGACCCGCGCCAAGCGCGAGGGCGATGACTATGTGATCGACGGCGCGAAGATGTGGCTGACCAACGGCGGTTCCTCGAACTTGATCGCGTTGTTGGTGAAGACGGACGAGGGCGCGGAGAAGGCGCATCAGAACCTGACGACGTTCCTGGTGGAGAAGCCGTCCGGGTTCGGCGAGGTGCTTCCGGGGCTGACGATTCCGGGCAAGATCGACAAAATGGGCTACAAGGGCGTGGACACCACGGAGGCGGTGTTCGACGGTTTCCGCATCGGTGCGGACAAGGTGCTGGGTGGCGCGCCGGGCAAGGGTTTCTCGTTCATGATGGACGGGGTC
>NZ_JBHUKS010000003.1:285328-396115 GCF_042684085.1 Amycolatopsis silviterrae | reverse complement strand
CAGACCGGCCCGGTGACCCCGCCCCCACATCCTCACAGTGGCGTTCGGTGCATGCCACGCACCCAAAGTGGCATTGGGGCGCGAGTCGCGGCGGGGCGGCGTCAGTCCAGCATGGCCAGCCGGTTCACCAGAACCTCCAGAACTCCGGCTGGCCAGGGGAACTTCGGGGAAGCTGGGCGTAGTTCGGCTAGGCCGTGCAGTCCGACCCAGAGGGCGGTCGCGTCCGAGAAGGCGGAGGTGCTGCGCGACAGGCCCGCGTCCGCGCAGTCCTGTACCGCTTGCACCAGCAGGCCGAACACGTCCTGTCCGATCGGCTCCGCCACCGGGGCCATCTCCGCGGTCCGCGAGGCGTTCAGGATGCGGTAGCGCTCCAGGGCGAAGCCGAGGTACGTCGTGCATATCGCGCGCAGCCGCTCGTCCGGCCGGTCTGACTTGGCCAGTTCGGTCTCGATCCGGTCCTTCAGCTCGGCAAACGCTTCCTGCACCACCGCCAGCAGGATCTGGTCGCGGTCGGCGAAGTGCCGATAGATCGACGGGGCCGCGATGCCGATCCGGCGGGCGACCGCGCGCAGGGTGACCGAGTCCTCGCCGCCGCCTTCGGCGAGGATTTCGGTCGCCGCTCGCACGATCTCCTCCCGCAGCCGGGCACCTTCGCCGCGGCGGTTTCGGGAGCGTCCTTCCGCTGCGTTCACCAGCGTTAGGCTATCGGGCTATTCGCGAAGGCCGATGGCGTCGATGGGCTTGGCGCGCAGAGTGACCCGAGTGGACAGTCCCAGCGAAACCAGGCTCAGCAGGAACGCGCCGGCGATGATTCCGCCGAAGACCGCAGGCGTTCCGGACGGCAGCGGGGTGCCGCGCAGTCCGAGATTCAGCAGTACCAACGGAATTGCCGCCACCACGGTGCCGAGCAGGGCCGCGATCCCGGCGGTCGTCAGTGCTTCCAGCCGCATCATCCGGACGACCTGGCCTCGCGTGGTGCCGATCAGCCGTAGCAGGGCGAATTCCCGCGATCGTTGCGCTGTGCTCATCACCAGTGTGTTGGCTACCGAGATCACTACGTAGCCGAGGATTACCCCTACTGCGACCAGGTTTAGGTAGAACTGCTGTTGCCCTGCGGCATTGTTGGCGGCGGTCACGGTGGAGCCGGGTGCCACGGTGAGACCCGGGTAGCGGATGCTGAGGTCGCGCAGGGCAGCGGTGACCGCGGCTGGGTCCGCGTTCGGGTCTTGGCGCACCAGAACGGAATTGTCCATCCGGTCGCCGGTGTGCGAGCGGGCGAGATCGGCGGGCAGTACGTATTCGCCGAACGCCTGGTTGTGCGTGTAGACCGCGACCAGTTTCACCTTGGCCGGGCTGCCGTCGGCGAACCAGAAGTCGACCTCGTCGCCGATTTTCTTGTCGTACCAGTCGGCTTCGCCCTTGCTCATCGCGACGGTGTCGCCGCGCAGGTCGGCCAGGTTCCCGGACACCACGCCGAGATCGAGGACGCCGCGCACCTGGTCGCCGTTCAGGCCCTGCGCCGGGTATTTCATGACCCGCAGCCGGCGTTCCTCCGGGACGGTGGTGACCACGTCGGTGCGGATCACCGACGTTGCCGCCGCGACGCCGGTGATCCGCCGCGCGGCGGCGGCGACTTCCGGGGACAGCGCGCCGGTGGTGCTCGTCAGCACGTGGTCCGCGGTGGTCGAGCGGACCGCCTGTTCCTGCCTCGCGGCGGCGGCGGACGTCTGGCTGTAGAACATCGAGATCGCGAACGCGACCGCCAGCATCACCGGAGTCACCGCGGACGCGAGCCGCCGGGCGTTGGCCTGGGTGTTCGCCGCGGCGAGGTAGCCGCTGATCCGGGAGACCCCGGTGTACACCGGGGCGATGATCCGGGTCGTGAAGGCGACCACCTTCGGCCCGAGCACCGACAGTCCGATCACGACCACCAGCGCGGACATCGACGAAGCGGCGAGGGCACCGTCGCCGGTCACGTACATCGGGACTGTCGCGCCGCCGAATCCGAGCACCACCAGCAGCCAGCCGATGAGCACGCGGGTCCGGCCGAGTTCGCGACGTTCGACCGCAGCTTCGCCGAGCGCTTCGATCGGGCGGATCGACGCCGGGCGGCGCGCCGCCGACCACGCGGCCACTCGTGCCGCGCCCAAGCCGAGCAGGAACGCGACGACGAGCGGAAGCGGGCCGATCGCGAGGTCGAAGTCCGGCGGGATGACGCCGATCCCGGCGAACGCGTTGCGCAGTCCGTAGCCGACGGCCACGCCAAGGCCCGCGCCGAGCACTCCCGCGGTGACCGCGACCAGCATGGTCTCGGCGCTGATCAGCTTGCGGATTTGCTTCGGGGTGGCCGCGATCGCCCGCAGCAGCGCGAATTCCCGGCGCCGTTGGTTGATCACCAGGGCAAGCGTGCTCGACACGACGAAGATGGCGACCAGGATCGCGAATCCGCCGAAGGAGCCCGCGAGGGCGAGCAGCAGCATCCGGGTCTGGCTGACGTCAAGGAATTCGACGGTGCTGCGCCCGACGCCGGTCGTGACCGTGACCCGTTCTCCGCTGACTGCCGCGCTGATGCGGTCTTCCAGGTCGTCGGCGGACACTCCAGGATCGGCCAGCACGCCGATCGCGTGCACCTGACCGGGTTTGCCGGACAGGTCAGCGGCTCGTTCGGCGGAGAAGAACACCGCTGATTGCCGCTCCAGACCGTTGCCGGTTTTGGGCGCGGCGATGCCGGTGACGCGGAAGTCCATCGGCGTGGAGCGGGTCGAGATCCGTACCGTGCTGCCGACCGTGACCCCGCTGCGAGCCGCCAGCTCCGCGTCGAGAACGACCTCGTTCGCGGCGGCGGGAGCGTGGCCTTCGCGCAGCGAGAACGGGGCCAGCGCGGCCGCGTCCCAGTTGTGTCCACGCGATTGCGTGCCGTTCGGGCCGGTGAGCACCTGGCCGTCGGACGTCACGACGTTCGCCGGGAAGCTTTGCTCTGGAACCGCGCGCCGCACTCCCGGCACTTCGGCGATCCGGCTGACCAGCGTCTCCGGCACCGTCGTCTGTTCGGTGACCTGCTCGGACTCGCCGAAGTCCGCGCCAGGCGGTTTCGTGGTCTGCACGCCGCCGACGACCACCGGCGCTTCGGCGTAGCGCTGGGTCGGAACTCCGGCGCGCAGCCCGGATTCCATGAGAATGCCGCAGCCCGCGACGAGCGCGGTGCCGCAGAGGATCGCGATGAACGCGCCGACGAACCCGCTCAGCCGGGCTTTCGTCGTCTGCCAAGCCAACGACCACATGGCGGTCACCACTCCCCGAGGTGGGTCATCCGCTCCGCGACCCGTTCCGGGGTCGGCTGCGCGAGGTGGCCGGCGAGCTTGCCGTCGGCGAGGAACAGCACGCCGTGCGCGGCGGACGCGGCGACCGGGTCGTGCGTGACCATCAACACGGTCTGGCCCATCTGATCGACCACGGCGCGCAGCAGGTCGAGCACCTGGCGTGCGGTGCGGGTGTCGAGCGCGCCGGTCGGTTCGTCGGCGAGCACGACCTCGGGCCGGGTGATCAGCGCGCGGGCGATCGCGACGCGCTGCTGCTGACCGCCGGACAGTTCCGCTGGACGGTGCTCCAGCCGCTTCGCGATGCCGACGCCGTCGACGATCTCGCGCAGCCAGGCGGGGTCTGGTTTCTGGCCGGCCAGCCGCATCGGCAGTGTGATGTTCTGCAGCACGTTCAGCGACGGCAGCAGGTTGTAGGCCTGGAAAATGAACCCGATCCTGGTCCGGCGCAATTCGGTGAGCGATTTCTCGCGCAGCCGGCTGAGTTCGGTGTCCCCGAGCAGGACGCGGCCCGAACTCGGCCGGTCCAATCCGGCCGCGCAGTGCAGGAAGGTGCTCTTGCCGGATCCGGACGGTCCCATGACCGCGGTGAAGGAGCCCCGCCGGATCTCGGCCGACACGCCGTCCAGCGCGATGACCGCGCCGTCGCCGGAGCCGTAGATCTTGCGTACCGCTTCCAGCTTCAAGGCGTTCGCGCCGCCTGTGTTCATCTTCGTGTCGCTCCTCGGACCGGCAGGGTTCTCTGTCGGTACTGAAGCTATGGCGGCGCGCGGGCGGAAACGATCCCGGGAACGGGAGTCTCGGGGGTAGCGCAGGCACCACCATGCCGGCGCGCGAAGTGCTGATGGGAAACTGTGCGGGTGAAAAACCGGCTGCGTTCGTGGTGGTCCGGCCTCCGCTATCTGCTGGTCGGAGCCGCGACGTCATTCCTCGCGATGCTGCTCTTTTTCGCGATGGGCATCGTGCTCGTCACCTGCTTGATCGGTGTCGGGATCCCGGCGCTTCCGGTCGCGCTGAAACTGATCCGCTACCCGCTGCGCTTCGAACGCCGCCGCGCCGCCCGCAGGCTCGGCGAGCCGATCGCGGAGCCGTACGCCGACGTCTCTCCGATCCGCGATCCGGCGAGCCTGCGAGACCTCGCGTGGCTGGCATTGCACGCCGTGTTCGGCTTCATCGTCGGCGTGCTCGCGTTCAGCCTGCCGCTCGGCGGACTGCGCCAGATCCTCACCGGGATGTTCTGGTGGCTGGTGCCCGGCGGGATCCCCAGTTCTCTGGCGTTCGTGGTGGACTCGTGGCCGCTCGCCGCGCTCTGTGTGTTCAGCGGCCTCGTCATGATCGCGCTCACGTTCTGGGCCGCGCCGCTGGCCCGCTGGCAAGCCCTTGCGACGCGGGCACTTCTCGGCCCGCGACCGGGCACTGGGCTCACCGACCGGGTCGTCGAACTGACCGCGACCCGTGCCGCCGCGCTGGAGGCGCACGGTGCCGAACTTCGCCGCCTCGAACGTGATCTGCACGACGGCACGCAGGCGCGGCTGTCCGCGGTGGTGCTGCAGATCGGGATCGCGGATCAGCTTTTCGAGCGGAATCCGGCCAAGGCACGGGAATTGCTCGGCAAGGCGCAGGACGCGGCGACCGAAGCACTCGCCGAATTGCGCACCGTCGTGCGAAGCATCCACCCGCCGCTGCTGACCGACCGCGGCCTCGACGGCGCGATCACCGCGCTCGCCGACCGATGCGCGGTTCCGTGCACTGTGGACGTTCGCAGCAGCGCGCGCCGGCCAGCCGCGGTCGAGGCGGCGGTGTACTTCATCGTCGCCGAAACGCTGGCGAACGTGACCAAGCATTCCCGCGCCGAGCAGGCGTCGATTGTGCTCGACGGCACCGTCGACACCCTGCGGATCGAAATCCGCGACGACGGCCGCGGCGGCGCGGACGAATCCCAGGGCAGCGGACTGGCCGGGATCCGCAAACGCGCCGAGGCCTTCGACGGGACGGTGACGCTCACGAGCCCGCCCGGTGGACCGACTGTTCTGGAAGTGGAGTTGCCATGCGGGTCGTGATCGTCGAGGACGACGCCCTGCTGCGGGAGGGTCTCGTCCTGCTGCTGGACACCTCGGGCATCGAGGTCGCCGCGGCCTTCGACAACACCGACGAGTTCCTCGCGTTCGTCCGCGAGGACCGGCCGGACGCGGTGATCACCGACGTCCGGCTGCCCCCGACGCACACCGACGAGGGCCTGCGCGCGGCCGTCCAAGCTCGACAGCTGCACCCAGGGCTGCCGGTGCTGGTGCTGTCCGCGCACGTGGAAACCGGGTACGCGGCCGAACTGCTGGCGGACGGCAAGGGCGCGGTCGGCTACCTGCTCAAGGAACGCGTCGGCAAGGTCGCGAAGTTCCTCGACTCGCTGCAGCGGGTGGTCGAGGGCGGCACGGCGATGGACCCCGAGGTGGTGACCCAGCTGCTGGCGCACCGCCGCGACCCGATCGACGCCCTCACCGCACGCGAACGCGAGGTGCTCGGGTTGATGGCGGAGGGGTACAACAACGCCACGATCGCCGAACTGCTCGTGGTGAGCGACGGGACGGTGCTCAAGCACATCCGCAACATCTTCGCGAAGCTGGGGCTGCCGGAGGACAGCGGACATCGGCGGGTACTGGCAGTGCTGGCCTACCTGCGGTCGTGAGTGGCAATCCCGGTTAGAACCGGGATTGCCACTCACGAGGTAGCGCAGGCACCACCTCAAGTTGGGTGTCCACAGCATGGCCGCGCCCTGCCACGCTCCCTAGGGTTTTCGCCATGGAGACTTCCCGAAGCCGCACCCCCGCCGTAACCGCCTCGCTGTGGCTGTTTTTCCTCGCTGGCGCGGCTACCAACACGATTGGCCAGTTCACCGGACTGGACGAGACTTACCGGCTGGTCGCCGGTGGCGTGGCGGCGGTGTGCCTGGTGCTGTTGCTCGTGCGGTTCCTGGCCCGCCGCAAGGACTGATCAGTTCAGCCCGGCGATGAACTCGCTCAGCAGCCGGTTCGCCGGGCCGGGCTCGAACAGCCGCTCCAGCTCCGCGCGGGCGGCCTGACGGCGGAATTCTCCCGCGTACGAAGCGTCCCCGGCGTTGTGCACCAATTCGGTCCACCACATCGCGAAAGCCTGGTAATTCCACACGTGCCGCAGCGCGGTCGCCGAATAGCTGTCCAGCAGGCTTGAATCGTTTTCCTTCCGATAGCGGACTACCGCGTTCGCGAATAGCTCAGCGTCGTGCAGGGCAAGGTTCATTCCTTTCGCGCTCATCGGCGGGATGATGTGCGCGGCGTCGCCAAGCAGGTACAGGCGGCCGTGGTTCATCTTGCTATGTACGACGCTTCGCAGCGGGACCAACTGGGTGCTGGCGATCGGGCCCCGCGTGGCGGGTTCGCCGAAGCGGGCTTCGATCTCATCCCAGATGCGCTCGTCGGTCCATTCTTCCAGGGTGCTGTCGAGCGGGCATTGCAGATAGAACCGGCTCGCCTGCGGGCCACGCGCGAATTGCCCGGCGAATCCGCGGTGGTTAAGCGCCATCATGGACTGGTGGTTGGCGGGCACTTCCGCCAATACGGTCAGCCAGGCGTAGCCGTATTCGTGCGTGTGGCGCGTGAGATCGGGAATGGCGGCTCGGCTGACGCCCCGGTCGCCGTCGCATCCGGCGATGAACTCACAGCTGATTGTCCTGGCTGCGCCGGTGTAGCGGACGAGCGGGCGGTCGAGGTTCTCGATCGATACTTCCGCAGAGAAGCGGAGATCTCCGCCGTCGGCGAGGAAAACCTCGATCAGGTTGCGGACCAGGACCTGCTGCGGGCAGAACCGGCCGTCGCCCTGGTCGCCCGCGTCCAGGGCGAGCGGGCGGGTTTCGCCGTCGATCCGGAAGTTCAGCACCGGCTGGGTCGGGACGCCGCCGACTACCCGGTCTTCGAGGCCGTGCGCTCGGAACATCCGGGCGGCGCGGGTGTCGATGACTCCGGCACGCTGCCGCTGTTCGACGTACTCGCGGCTGCGCTTCTCCACCACGACGCAGTCGATTCCGCTGTGCAGCAGGAAAATTCCCAGGGTGAGCCCGGCGACCCCGGCGCCTACGATCACGACGGTGGTGTTCTCGTCCACTTCGGACAGTGTTGCGGTCATGTCTCCAGGTTCGCCCGTCGCGGCGGCCAGTGGTACCAGCGGCCCGACTGGCTATTCCGGAAACCCGCCAACCTCACCGGTCGCCGCGGCGCAGCTCCTGCTGATAGCGGCCGGGGGTCTGGCCGACCACGGCGGTGAACGCCTCGATGAAGCTCGTCGGGTTGGCCCAGCCCAGCCGCGCCGCGGTGTCGATGACCGCGTCGCCCTCGGCGAGCCGGATGAGCGCGTGCTGGACCCGCAGCAGGCTCCGCCACTGATGAAAGCTCATCCCCAGCTCGGTCTGGAACAGCCGGCTCAAGGTCCGCTCGCCCGCGCCGACGGTCCGGCCGAACTCGGCCAGGGTCAACGACGCCGCGGGGTCGGCGTGGAGGAGATCGGTGACCGCGCGCAGGCGGTCGTCGGACGCGGCCGGGAGGTACATCGCCTCGTCCCGGCCGACGACCAGCTCGTCCACGACCACGCCACGGAGCCGCTCCCGCGCCTCGGGCCGGAGCGTCCGGCCGCTGGTGAGCACCAGCAACGCCTCCCGCAGCAGCGGCGACACGGCGAACACGGTCGGCTGGTCCGGCAGCGACGCGGACAGTTCGCCGGAGAACTCGAGCACCCGGACCTCGGTCTGCCCGTACGCGCGGTGATAGTGCTCGAAACCCGGCGGCGTCCAGGCGACCCGGTTCGCCGGGGCGACCCAGGTGCCGCGCTCGGTGGTGGTGGCGAGGACGCCCGCCGACGGGTACAGCAACTGGCCCTGGACGTGCCGGTGCGGCGCGATGCCGTCGCCGTGCGCGAGCTGGCCGCGCTTCTCCACGATCTGCGAGACCAGAGCGGGCCTCGGGCGGATTTCCGGCACGGTCCGAGTTTACTCGGAGTGACCAGCGGAGGGGCTGGGCTGCAGCGGCCCACCCGGCACGTAACCGTTGCTATGAAGCCATTAGGCCGTGACTGTGGTCGGATTGGTAACGACCTGCACAGCCAAGCGGCGCGATGGGTACGGTTTCAGGTGCGTCCGCCCAGGCCGAAGGAGTCAGGGCAGGCTCTTGCTGGGCTGAGCACGGGGTGACGGGAGCGGGGTCGTCGTCTGTGAGGGCCTCCCTGAGGGAATCTGATTCTCTCAGGGAGGCCCTCACAGACCTGCACACACTCGGCAAGCGTGCGGCCGCACAGCTTGCGTTCCTGGCATCAAGCCTCAGGACACCTTCGGCGTCGCCCGTGCACCGAAGTGCATGTACGGCTCCCCCGTCGGCAGCGTGTAGAACAGCACCGGCGTCCAGAACTGCCCGCCCGGCATCCGGAGCACGAACAGCGTGTCCGAGACCGCCTCCAGGTCGTACTCCTGGGTCTTGTCCGGCATCAGCTCCGCCAGCGGTCCGGTAACCGTGTACAACACGCGCAACCCACCCTCGCGCTCGACCACCTCGACATGCGCGCCAGCCCGTTCGTACACGCCAAGGTGGCGGCTCCCGTCCACCTTCACCGGAGTGGCCGGGGGTTCGAGCGGACGCGGCATGGCGACGTCGGCGAGTTCGGCGAAGACCTCCCGGTACAGCTCGGTGTACAGGTCCCGCGCGTGGCCGCCGTTCGTCAGCAGTGTGACGGCGAGACCGGCGTCCGGCAGCAGGCGCAGGAACGCCGACTGGCCGATCGTGTTGCCGTCGTGGCCGATGACGCGGCGGCCGTTCCAGTCGTCGCGGATCCAGCCGAGGCCCCACGAATCGCCGAGGGTGTGCGTGTCCGGGAGGTCGGCCTGCTTCTCCGCCATCGCCGCGGCCGATTCCGCCGACAGGATCCGCTCGCCGTCGCTGGTCAGGCCGCCGGCGAGGTGCAGGCGGGCGAAGGCGAGGACGTCCTTTGCCCGCGCGGTGATCAGGCCGGCCGGTCCGGCCGAGCGCGGCAGCTGCCAGGCGGGAGCCGGGGCCGGGTCCTCGCCGTCCGGCGCGACGTGTCCGACAGCCGCGCGGAACAGCAGCGCCTCTTCCGGCAGCGTGACGGTGTGGGTGAGGCCGAGCGGGGTGTACAGCTTCTCCCGCATCGCGACGTCCCAGGTCTTCCCGGTGAGCTTCTCGATCACCCGGCCGATGAGGACGAAACCCGAGTTGCAGTAGGAGAAAGTCGCGCCGAGAGGATGGTTCTGCGCGGCGTCCTCCAGCTGGTCGACGAACTTCTCGACACAGTCGTCGCCGCGGCCGGTGTCGGTGAAGATGTCGCCGTCGATACCGCTGGTGTGAGTCAGCAGGTGGCGCATGGTGACGCGCTTGGTGACGTCCGGATCGGACAGTCGCAGTTCGGGCAGCACGTCGATGATCGGCGCGTCGAGGTCGAGCAGGCCCTCGTCGACGAGCTGCATCACCACGGTCGACGTCCAGACCTTGGAGATCGAGCCGATCTGGAACAGCGAGTCCTCGGTGACCTCGACCTTGGTCGCCTTGCTCAGCACGCCGTGGGTCGCGAACACCTCCTCGCCGGTCTCCACGCGCAGGATCCCCAGCGACGCACCGGGAACGTCGTGTTTGCGCGCCAGTTCCGCCAGCCGTCGGCTCCAGTGCGCGGCGTCGATCGGCACTCGCGAACCCGCGTACTGCTCGATCCAGTCGACCACGCGCTGGTTGTAGTCGGCGCGGTGCGACGGCGGACCGTCCAAAACGAACAGATGCGCGCCGCCGGGGTACAGCACGAGCCGGGACGGGACATCGCGCTCGCGCAGCGCGGTGAACCACTGCTCAGCCTGTCCGACCGGGCACCGGACGTCTTCGCCGCCTTGCAGAATCAGCGTTGGCGTGCGGACGTTCTCGACCTGCGCGTGCGGCGAGGAGTTCTCGTACTTGCCCCACGAAAGCCCGGCGAATTCGTTGACCGCCATGAAATGCCCGCCGTCGGACGTGCCCGCGAGGCTGGTCAAGTCGCTGACGACGCCACCGGCCACGGCGGCGGCGAAACGGTCATCGCGGCTGGTCAGGTAGCAGGTCATGTAGCCGCCGTAGCTGTAGCCGGTGACGGCGAGACGGTCCGGGTCGGCGAGGCCTTCGGCGACCAGCTGGTCGATCGGTTCCAGGAAGTCCGGCGCGTCCGCGTGGCCCCAGGCTCCGATCGCCGCGGTGAAGAACGCTTCGCCGTAACCGTCGCTGGCTCGCGGGTTGATCAGCAGCACTGCCCAGCCGCGCGCGGCGAGCGTCTGGTGGTACAGGTGGATCGAGTCCGCCGCGCCATTCCAGGAGTTGTGCGGGCCACCGTGGATGTCGATCAGCAGCGGCTGCGGGCCGGTGCGTTCAGTGTCGCGGATCAGCCAGCCCTGGACGACAGTGCCGTCGCTGATGGTGAATTCCCGCGACTCGCGAGCGAACAAGTCCACTTCGGACTCACTGTGCTTCGTACGCACGTCGACCGAACCCGTGGCGCGGTCGAGGACGGCGATCTCACCGAAGGATTCGGCGGTAGCCAACACAATCGCCGCGCGATCGCCGACCAAGTCCACTCCGGACACGACGTTGTCGTCGCCAGTCAGCACCGCACGAGGTTCGCCACCGACAATGTCCACTTCGTACAGATGAGTGCAGCCGCGGTCGCGGATCGCGAACAACACCGCGTCGCCCGTCGCGGTCACCTGCGGCAGCGCGCCCGGGTAACCGGGGCCGCCGGACATCACGTTGCGGTCGAGGCTGGCGGCCAGGTTGACCGTCTCGCCGCCGTCTAGCGGAACGCGCAGCAGACCGAGGTGCCCGGTGGTGGTGTCGGTGCGGCCGACCACGAGCAGCGCCTTGCCGTCTGCGGTCCAGCCGGCGGTGCCCGCCATGCCCTTGTCGGTGCCGACCCGCTGGGGTTCGGCGTTCCGCTCGGTGACGTCGAGGACGTAGGCGGCGGACCGGAAGGTGAGGTCGGCGTCGTCGTCCAGGGCCGCGGTGAGCGCCACGTGCGTGCCGTCGGGCGACCAGGCGGGCTGGCCCGCGTGCCAATCGCCGAAGGTGCGCTGCTGGACTTCGCCGGTGGCGACGTCGAGGACGTGCACGTGGCTGCGGAGAGTCTTCAGCAGGCCGGGGCCGTCGGACTTGTAGTCCAGCCGCTCGGCGACGATCGGCGTGTTCGCCGGCGGCGCTTCGACAATCGCGGCGAGATCGATCGCGGCGGAGAACGCGATCTTGCTGCCGTCCGGGCTCCACACCGGTGCGCCCGCGCCGAGCGGAAGCTTCGTGAGCTGCTCGGCCTCGCCGCCGTCCGCCGGGAGGACCCAGACCTGCGGCGGACCGTCCTGGGCGCGCAGGAACGCGAGCCGGGAGCCGTCCGGGGACCATTTCGGTGCCGCGTCGCCGTTTCCGCGGGTGAGCTGGCGAGCCTCGCCCGAGGAAGTGCCGACCGTCCAGAGCGCGTCGACGTTCCGGTCCGCCTCCCGGTCCGCGGTACGCAGCACGTAGACGATCCGGCTGCCGTCCGGGGAAAGCGCGGGCTGGCTTGGCGCGGCGAGGTCGTACAGGTCATCGATGCCGAGACGGCGGGTCATACGCTGGCTCCTCTGGGGATCGCGGGCTCGTGGCCCTCACTGAAATGGCAGGCTGCCGCGTGCTGCCGGGACGCGGAGTCCTCGGATGGATCGGCCCGGAGGCAGATCTCGCGGTCGCTCCGTACAAGCGGGCCGACCGGGCATCGCGGGTGATATCGGCAGCCGGCCGGCGGATGGTGCGGATCCGGCGGTTCCGCGTCCGCGGTCGCGCCGGGTTCGAGGTCGAACAGCGACTTGTGCGCCGACGGGGCGGCGTCGAGCAGGTCGCGGGTGTAGGGATGCTGCGGATCGGTGAGCACCTGCGCGGCCGGGCCCGCTTCGACGATCCGGCCCAGGTACATCACCGCGACGAAATCGCTGAGGTAGCGGACCACGGCGAGGTTGTGCGAGATGAACAGCATCGACAGGTCGAGCTTCCGCTGCACCGACCGCACGAGGTTGAGCACCGCGCCCTGCACCGAAACGTCGAGCGCGGAGGTGATCTCGTCGGCGATCAGCGCTTCGGGCTGGCCCGCGAGCGCCCGGGCGAGCGCCACGCGTTGCCGCTGCCCGCCGGACAGCTGGCCCGGCAGGTGCGCGGCCCGTTCCGGATCGAGATTCACCAGCTCCAGCAGCCGGGCGACCTCGGCGCGGCGTTCTGTCCCGCGCGGCATGGCCTCGGCGATCGAGTCTCCGATGGTCATCCGCGGGTTGAGCGAGGAATACGGATCCTGGAACACCATCTGCAGCGGACGCCGGCGCGGCAGCTTCCGCACGTCCACGCCGCCGAGCAGAACCCGGCCCGCACTCACCGGCGACAGTCCGACGGCCGCTTTGGCGAGCGTCGACTTGCCCGAGCCCGATTCGCCGACGAGGCCGACGACTTTGCCCGCCGGGACGGTCAGCGAGACGCCGTCCACGGCGGTGAGCCCGCGCCGTCCGCCGTACCGGACGCTGACCGAATCGAAGACCAATTCGCTCATTCCGCCCCCTCTCCTTCGCGGTCCGTGAGGGGAACCCTGAGGGACTCTGATTCCCTCAGGGTTCCCCTCACGGACTTTGACCAGAGACAGTGCGCGGCGGTCATTCCGCACCTCCCGACATGGCCACAGAGCCCACCACTTCTTCCGACAGTGCCTCATCCGGATGCCAGCACGCCACCCGATGTTCCGGCGCGAGCACGGTCAGCTCCGGGTCCTCCTCGCGACACTGATCGGTCGCCACCGGGCACCGGCTGGCGAACGCGCAGCCGGCCGGCAGCCGATCCGGTTCCGGTGGCCGGCCGGGGATTACCGCGAGCGGTGCGTCCGGATCGGTCTCCAGGTCGAGAGTCGTGGCCAGCAACGCGCGCGTGTACGGGTGCCGAGGCGGGCCGGCGACGGGCAGATCCTCCACGATCCGCCCGGCGTACATCACCAGAATCCGTTCGCACGTCTGGGAAACGACCGCGATGTCGTGGCTGATCAGGATGATCGCGGTGTCCCGTTCGGCGCGGGTCTGGGCCAGCAGCCGCAGCAGCTGCCGTTGCACGGTCACGTCCAGCGCGGTCGTCGGCTCGTCCGCGATGATCAGCCGCGGGTCGCCCATCAGGCCCATGCCGATCATCGCGCGCTGCCGCATGCCGCCGGAGAACTCGTGCGGGTACTGCTTCGCCCGCCGTTCCGCCGCCGGGATCCGGACCGCGCGCAGCCGGTCGACCGCTCGCTCGAACGCCTTCGCCCGCGAAAGTCCTTGGTGCTGCTCGGAAACCTCGGCGAGCTGACGGCCGATCCGCCGGGTCGGGTTGAACGACGTCATCGGGTCCTGGAACACCATCGCCAGCGACGTCCCGAGCAGGGCGCGCAATTCGCGTTCCGGCGTCGTCAGCACGGGAGTGCCGGCGAAGTCCAGCCGATCCGCGGTCACCGAGCCGGGCGATTCGATCAGCCGCGACACCGCGAGGCCGGTCAAGCTCTTGCCCGAACCGGATTCGCCGACGACTCCGATCGCCTCGCCCGCTCGCACGGTGAAGCTCACGCCGCGTACCGGCACCGTCCAGCCGGTCGGACGAGGGAAGGCGACTTCCAGATTCTCCACCACCAGAACGGCGTCTTCCGAAGCGGCAGAGTCCACTTTGGACTTCCGCCGCACCCGGGGAGCCAGCCGCGGCAACCGGGTCCGCACGCCGATCACTCCGGCGACCGTCTCGCCGAACAGGTTGAACGCGAGCCCGGCGAGGACCACCGCGAGGCCGGGCGCGAGCGCCGCCGCCGGGTTGACGTAAATGCCGTTGAGCCCCTCGTTGAGCAGCCGTCCCCAGTCGTAATCCGGGGCCTGCACGCCGATCCCGAGGAACGACAGCCCGGAGAACGCCAGCAGCGAACCGCCGGCTCCGATGGTGGCGTTGACCGCGAGCGGTTCGCCGATGTTCGGCAGGATGTGCCGGAACAGCAACCGGATCCGGCCCACTCCGGCGACCCGCGCGGCGGCCACGAAGTCCCGCCCGGCCACCGAGGCCGCCAACGTCTGGGTCAGCCGCGCGAACTGCGGAGCCAGCGCGAACCCGATCGCCATCACCGCGCCTTGGGTGCCCACCCCGAAAATCACCGCGAAGAACAGCACCAGCAGCAGTCCGGGGAACGCGACCGCGATGTTGATCGCCGCCGTCAGCAGTCGTCCGAGCGGACGCGGCAGCACCGCGGGCAGCATGCCGAGCACGAGACCGGTCGCGACGCCGAGTGCGGCCGCGATCAGCGCCAGCAGCACCGAAAGCCGGGTCGCCACCAGCGCGCGGTAGAAAATGTCGCGGCCCAGTTCGTCAGTGCCGACCCAATGATCGGCCGACGGACCCTGGCTGATCGCGTTCGTGTCGACCGTCGAAGCCGCGTCGTGCCACAGGATCGGGCCCAGCACCGCGAGCGCGAGCACCAGCACGAGCAGGGCGGCGGAGAACGCGCCGAGCGGGGTGCGCACGGCGGCCAGCCACTGTTGTCCCCGTTTCGCCATCTCAGTTCTCCCGGATCGTCGAACGCGGATCGAGGACCGCCAGCAGGAAGTCCACGATGAGGTTCACCAAAAGCACGCCGATGCCGTACACGAGCACGATCCCCTGCACCAGCGGATAGTCCTTCTGCAGAATGGATTGCGAGATCGTCGAACCCAGTCCGGGCCAGGCGAAGACGTTTTCCACCAGCACGGTGCCCGCGACCAGGGTGGTGAGCATCATTCCGCCGAGCGTCAGCGTCGCGGTCAGCGCGTTCGGCAGCGCGTGGCGCAGGTAGACTAGCCGGGCGGGCAGCCGTTTCGCCCGTGCGGTGCGGACGAAATCGTTGCCCAGCACGGAAAGCGTCTCCACCCGGACGATCCGGGACAGCGTCGAGGCCGGGCCGAGTGCCAGCGCGATGATCGGCAGCACCAGCGAACCCGCGCCGTCGTGTCCGGCCACCGGGAACCAGCCGAGCTGCACCGCGAAGAACGCCACCAGCGCCACCGCGACCAGAAACTCCGGGATCGCGGCGAACAGCACGGTGGCCGAGGTGAACCCCAGCTCGGTGCCGCGCCGCCGGCCGCCGCGGGTCAGCACCGCGAAGGTCAGGCCGAGCGGGATCGCCAGCCCGATGACCACCACGAACGCGGGCAGCGCCAGCTGCAGCGTCGCGGGCAGCCGGTCCGAGATGACGTCGCCGACCGGCTGCCCCGTCAGCATCGACGTGCCGAAATCACCGCGGAACAGCCCGCCGAAGTAGTCGAGGTACTGCTGCCACAGCGGATGATCCAGCCCGAGCGCGGCACGCCGGGCGTTGACCATCTCGATCGGCGCGGTCAGGCCGAGCGCCGAGCGCACCGGGTCGCCCGGGATCAGCTGGATCATCAGGAACGCCATGGTCACCAGCACCCACAGCGACACCACGAACCGCCCGAGGCGGCGGGCGCCGAAGGTCAGCCATGGACTGACCTTCGGGCCCGCGACGGCGATCGTGCCGGTCATCAGGCGTACATCCGGATCGTGGTCGGCTTGAGGTAGCCGTTGACGATCTCGAATTTCGCGTTGCTGCCGTAGGTCGGGACCACCGTGTTCGCGAACTGCACGACGTCCTGCTTCTCGAACAGCGCCGATTCCGCGGCCATCCAGTCCGCGCAGCCCGCCTGCCCGGCTTGCGTGGAAGCCTTGGCAACCAGCGCGTCGTACTGCGGGTTCTTGATGTGCGCGAAGTTCGTGCCCTGCGGCGGCTGCCCGCCGGACACGAACGGCACCAGCTGGCTGGGCAGGGTGAGGCCGAGCGGAGCCATCGAGATGTCCCACTCTCCGGTGGCGAACAACAACTGGCTGAGCCCCGGGCTGTCGACGCCCTTCAGCGTGACGTCGACGCCGGCGCTCTTCCAGCCCTGCTGCATCAGCTCCGCGCCAGGGGGCATCGTCGGACCGGCCTGCGTGCCGTAGATCGCGGTCAGCGCGAGCCGCTTCCCGTCCTTCACCCGGATGCCGTCCGCACCCGGTTTCCAGCCCGCCGCGTCGAGCGCCGCCTTGGCCGCGGCGACGTCGAAGCCGGGGATCTTCCCGGTGACCGAATCGCCCTCGCACGGCCGGGGTTCGATGGTGACCATGCCCTTGACCGGCGCGCTGCCGTCGCGGGTCAGCACCTTCGCGACCTGCGGAAGGTCGATCGCCTGGATCAGCGCGCGGCGCATCGCCTGGTCCGCGCCGAACCGGCCGGGCGCCTGGTTGAAGAACAACTCGCCGAACGGGGAGACGATGTCGGCGTGGTACAGCCGCTGCGCCTTCAGCCGCTGCTGGTCCTGGCCGATCACCGAGCCGGCGTTGACCTCGCCGGACAGCAGCAGGTTCGACATCGTGGTCATGTTCGGGATGACCCGGATGTTGACCTTGTCCGGCAGGCCCTTCTGCTTGGAGTCGAACTGGCCCGCACCCCAGGTGTAGTCCTTGCGCCGGGTCAGCGTGTAGTGGTCGTTCGGCACGATCTCGGTCATGGTGAACATGCCGGTGCCGTTTTCGCCCTTGGCGAGCGTCTTCCGGTCGGCCAGTCCCTTGGCGCAGACGATGGGCAGGCCGGCGAGATTGCGGAGCAGGAACGCGTCCGGAGCCCCGCTGGTGATCGTGACCTTGTCCGCGTCGGCGGCCGCTTTCGTGCCAGTCTTCACCGTGACGCCGGCGAGCGGGGACTTGTTCGCCGGGTCGCCGACGAAGCTGATGTTCGCCGCCACGTCGGCCGCGGTCAGCGGGCTGCCGTCGGAGCAGGTGACGCCCTTGCGCAGGGTGAAGGTCGCCGTCGTCGTGGTGGCTTCCCACTTCTCCGCGAGCGCCGCCTCCGGCTGGCCCTTGGAGTCGAGGTTGATCAGGCTGTCGTAGAGGAACCCGTCGAGGTTGCGGGCGACCGACAGCACGGTGATCGCCGGGTCGAGCGTCCCCGGGTCGGTCGGGATGGCGTAGGTGAAGGTCTTGCCGTCGACCAGTTTCTGATTCGCGGTCCGGTCCGTCCCGGATTGCGCTGATCCCCCGCACGCGCTCACGGTCAAGGCCACCACGCCCGCCATCGCGGCGGTGAGCCGGGCAGTTTTCATGGGATTTCTCCTATGGGGTCGCGCTCTGGAGGTAGTCGATCGCCAGCCGGGCGGCGGCGCCGATGGACGCGTCGACCGCGGGAAGGCGGTCTTCGAGCGAATGCGCGCGAGTGAACACCGCGACCGCGAACCGGCGGCCGTCCCCCAGGGTCACCACGCCCGCTTCGTTGCGGATTCCGGGCAGCGTCCCGGTTTTCGCCGCGATCGCCACGCCGGACGGGAAGCCGGACGACAGCCGGTGCGGCCAGATCTGCTGCGCCATGATCGTGCGCACCCGTTCGCAGGCCTCGGGTTCGCCTGCCCGGTCGGTCCAGATCGCGTCGAGCAGCGTGGTGATCTCGCGCGGTGTGGACGACGTGGTGCGTTCCGGGTCCCGCACCGAAAGCTTGTCCAGCTGCTCCGGCGTGGCCCCGCCAAGCAGGGCTTCGAGGTCGGAGTCCGGGGTGCCGCCGAGATCCGTGACGACGGACGCGAACAGGTCCTCGCAGCAGCCGATCAGCCGGGTGCGGGCGAGCCCGAGATCGGCCAGCACCTGGTCCACGGTTTCCTGGCCCAGCCGGTGGTAAAGCACGTCGGTCGCGGCGTTGTCGCTCATCGTGAGCATGAAGTGCGCGAGGTCGCGCCAGCTCATCTCGACGTCGTCGGCGCAGCCCGCGGTGCCGATGCCGCCGATCCGGTACCGCGCGGTCACCTTGGTCCGTTCGGTGTCGTCCAGCCGTCCGGCCGCGACCTCGCGGGCGTAGGCGAGCGCCACCGGGATCTTGAACACCGACGCGAGAACGACCGGGGCGTCCCCGCCCGCGGACACTTCGGGACCCGGCACGCCGATTTCCCGGGCATGCAGGAATCCTTCCGTGCCAGCGTCGGCGAAGACGGCCTCGATCTGTGCGCGGATCCCGCTCACTGCCCGACCCGTCGGTCGGCGCGACCGGTGTGGATGAACTGGGCGCGGCCGGTTCCGTCGTCGCCGACGAACGCGTGTGCCATGTAGACACCCGGCAGCTGTTCGGTCTTGGCGACGAACGTGTCGCCCTGGCTCGGCAGCAGTTCTTCCTTCCCCGAGGGCGCGCCGATTTCGGCGAAGATTCCCTTCGGGGTGCGTTCCATCCAGAGCTTGCCGTCCTCCTCCGTGACGACGGTGTCGGCGACCATCGACGAGTACTCGCCCACGTACCGGGAAAAGTCGGCCGGAGCTTCGGCGGGATTCGGCTCGGGCCGCGCCGGAACGGTGACGCCCGCGAGTTCGTCCAGCAGCTTGGTGAAGATCTCCTGGTACACGTGCATCGGCTGGCCGCCGTTGGTCAGCAGCGCGACTGCCACGTCCTGCTCGGGCACCACGCGCAGGAAAGCCGACTGGCCGATGGTGCCGCCGTCGTGGCCGATCACCGTGCCGCCGTCCCAGTCGAAGAGCATCCAGCCGAGGCCCCAGCGATCGGCCATCCCGAGGTGGGGCACGTCCACCTGCGCTTCGCGCATCGCGAGCAGCGACTCCGGCAGGACGACCTGGGTGCCGTCGTCGGCCTTGCCTTCGTTCAGGTGCATCCGGACGAAGGTGAGCAGGTCGCGCGGGCGCATCGCGAGCGTCGACCCGGCCGGCGAGTTGGAGCGGGTGAGCGCCCAGATCGGCGCGGGCACCGGGTCCTCGTCCGGCTTCGGGGAGATGTGGCCGATCGCGGCGCGGTAGCGGATCGCGTCATACGGGCCGGATGCCGCGTGGGTCAGGCCGAGCGGGGCGAAGAGGTGCTCGCGCACGCAGTCGTCCCAGCACTTGCCGCGCAGCACCTCGATGACGCGGCCGAGCACGCAGTACCCGGCGTTGTTGTAGGAGAATCGCTCGCCGGGCGGGAAGAGCTGCGGCACGTCGGACAGCGTCGCGACGAGCTTCTCCACGCAGTCGTCGCCGGGTCCGGTGTCGGTGAAGATGTCGCCCTCGAAGCCGGCGGTGTGGCAGGTCAGCTGACGGACGGTGATGGCGGCCGCGGCCTCCTCGTCGCCGAGCGCGAACTCCGGGAGGTAATCGCGCACCGGCCGGTCGAGGTCGAGGCGGCCCTCGTCGACGAGCTGCATGGCCAGCGTGGTCGTCCACACCTTGGTGATCGACCCGATCTGGAACACCGAGTCCACAGTGGACTCAACGCCGGTGCCCTTGTTGACCACGCCCGCCGCGTGGTCGATCACCTCGCCGTCGGCGAGCACCGCGATCGCGGCTCCGGGAACCTGATGTCTGGCCAGCAGAGCGGCGAAATTCTCCTGAAGCCAGGTCTCGATTTCGGAAATTTTCGACATGTGCACCTTCTGTCCGGGGGAGGGTGGACCGGCGTTTCGGAAATGCTAGGTCCGTGGCGGACGTCACTAGTTCGTCCGGACCGAGGAGAGCGCGGGGAAAGTTCCTCCGCTCCGACGAATCAGGCCGCTCGCAGCGACTCCACCGCCGTCGCCGCGGCGAACCCGATGAACGCGTCCCGCTCGGGCACCCGGGAGCGGGAATCCCCGGCACGGGTGAACACCGCGACCGAGTACCGGCCGCCGTCCGGGTACTCGACCACGCCGACCTCGTTGCGCACGGCGGGCAGCGTCCCGGTCTTGCCGCTGGTGCGGATCCCGTCGTCCGGGAACCCCGAACGCAGCCGGTGCGGCCAGACCTGCAGTTCCATCCAGCGTCGCACGTCCGCGCACGCCTCGGGCGCGGCCGCTTCGTCGCGCCAGATCAGGCCAAGCAGCCGGGTCATTTCGGCGGCGGTGGTGCGGCAGGACTTCTCCGGCTGCAGCGCGCGCAGCCCGGAAACCTGTTCGTAGGTCAGTTCGGCGAGCGCCCGTTCGTCGTCCTCGTAAGAGACGCCGAGATCTTCGCCGATGGTGGCGAGCAGTTCGCCGCAGTCCTGCGGCACGACGGTTTGGGTGAATCCGAGGCGGCGCAGCGTGCTGTTCACCGCGTCCTTGCCGACCTCGGCGAGAATCAGGTCGGTGGCGACGTTGTCGCTGATTCCGATCATCAGAATCGCCAAATCGTGCCAGGACATCAGGACTTCGTGCCGGAAGGTGGCGAGGCCGTACGGGCTCGGCGTCGGATGCCCCGGCTTGACCGCGATCCGGGTGCCGAGGTCGAGCGTCCCGGCGGCGGCCTGCCGGGCGAGTTCGAGCGCGATCGGGACCTTGAACACCGACGCGGGAACGACCGGGACGTCCTCGCCGATCCCGATGCTGCGGGTGCCGTAGACCTCGGCGGCGTGCAGCCGGACCTCGACGCCGACCTCCTTGGCGCGGCGGGTGATCGTTTCGGATGCGGTGGCCATGGCCCTCCTGTCTACTGTGGACTTCTCCGGCAGCAGGAGGGAAGTTCTTGGTGCGCCCGGAAACCACGCTGTCCCGACCTGCCGGGTTCCCATTGTGTGGGAGGTCGGCCGACCCGGAGTTGGTGCGATCGTAGGAAGGTTGCTCGGCGATTCCCGTCAGGAGAGCAAGACGGGCTCAGACTTCTTCGGGCCGTTCCACGCGCGGCAGCAAATGCAGCTGCAGCATCGCCGCGAACCGATCCCCCGGATCGTCGAGATCAATCCCGCCGACCTCAGCAAGCCGGCGCAACCGGTAGCGGAAGGTGCTCGGATGCACGTACGCGGCGGCCGACGCGGCACTGATGTCCCCGAACGAATCAAGCCAGCACCGCAGCGTGTGCACCAGCTGGGACTGATGTTTGGTGTCGTACTCCAGCAGCCGCGCGATCGGCCCGGTCGCGACGTCGCCGCGTGCTGCGGAAAGATCGGCCAGCTCCAGCATCAACGCCTCGATGTGCGCGTCTTCGGAGGTGATCACCCGCTTCGAACCGCCGTTGGTGAGCAGCACCCGCAACGCCCGATCGGCCCCGTCGCGGGACGCGTGCAGCCCGGATCTGTCTAGCGCCAGCGGGCCGATGCCGATCGCCGCGGCGACCCGGCGGCCGGTGCGCTCCAGGAAGGTCGACGCGACGCGCACCGAGCGTTCACGGCAATCTCCGTGATTCCCTGGCATCGGGACGATGCCATACGCGACATCGCCGACCAGCGCTACCGCCGATCGGGGCTGAACGGCGCTGAGGTGCATGGCGAACGCGTCGGCGACTCGCTGGCGTTCCGCGACCAGCCGGATGTCGTCGTCCGGCGCTTCGAGCAGCCCCATGGCGAGCACGATCGTCGGCTGCCCGAGCAACCCGAGGCGCGCGATGGCTTCCTGCGCGCCGGAACCGCCTTCGAGCGCCGTGCTCACCAGATCGGCCCGCAGCCGGCGTTCGACGTCGGCCCCGGCGCGCAGCCGAAGCATATGCAGCGCAACGATTTTCGACGCGTCGATCAGGGCCGCGGTGCGTTCTTCGCTGAGCTCTTTGTCGACAGCGGCCCAAATCGACCCGAGGATCTCGTCCCCCGCCCGGACCGCGAGCGCGGCGCGGATCATGACGATCTTCTTGTCGTAACCGTCTCCCGGATAGACGTAAACCGGGCCCTGATCGCGGTAGAGCCGCTCGAAAATGCCATCGTTTTCCAGCTGGCGAGTGAACCGTTCGGGCACTTGGCGGCCGAGGATCGTTTCGACGCGGGAAGGATCGGCCTCGTCCTGACGACCGGAGAACGCGAGCACCCGCGAGTTGCGGTCCTCGATGGTGACCGGCGCGTCGAGCAGCGCGGCGACGGCGTTGGCGAGGGCGAAAAGGTCACCGGACGGCATCCCGCCGAGGGTCTGCGGGGAAACGTCGCCGACGTCGCCCTCCGCGAGCAGCGTGCGGAGCATGGCGGCCAGCTGCGCCCACGACGCGCCGCTGGCGAGCCCGAGCAGCGCGACCCCGGACGAACTGGCCGCCCGGGACAGTTCCGTCGAGGCGGCGACCGGCGACCGCACGACCAGCGCGGCGGCCCCGCGCGCCGCGACGGTGTGCAGCAGCTGGACGATCTCGGCGGATTCGCGCACGCCGACCCCGAGCACCACCGCCTGCGCCGGAAACTCGGCGTCGTCGTGCGGGTCGTGGATCACCACGCCGCCGAGCTGCCGTCGCGTGTCGCGGCCGACCGCGACCGGCTCGAGGAGCACGTCCCCGAGCGCTTCGAGGACGCGTCCCAGACTCGTGTGCGGTTTGCTCGGCACCGGTGTCAGCACCCCCCGAAGGTAGATCCGGCCTCGCCCGGACCGGCTGGTCCGATCCGACCAAATCTACCTCCGGAATTCGTAGCGGGCTACGAACCGATCCACACCTTTTCCGAGGTCACCTCGTCGAGCAGCTCCGGAATCGGGGCGACGCCGAGGCCCGGTCCGGTCGGCACCGGAAGGTGGCCGCCGGACAGCACGAACGGTTCGGTGATGTCGGTCCGGTAGAACCGGTCGGACGCCGAGGTGTCGCCGGGAAGGGTGAAGTTCGGCAGCGAGGCCAGCGCGACGTTCGCCGCCCGGCCGAGGCCGGTTTCGATCATCCCGCCGCACCACACCGGAATCCCGTGCGCCGCGCACACGTCGTGCACGCGCCGCGCTTCCAGGTACCCGCCGACGCGGCCCGGTTTGATGTTCACGATCTGGACCGCGCCGAGTTTGATCGCGTCCGCCGCCGCGCGCGCCGACACAATCGACTCGTCGAGGCAGATCGGCGTCTGGATCCGGCGCGCCAGTTCGGCGTGGCCGAGCACGTCCTCCTCTTCCAGCGGCTGCTCGATCAGCAGCAGGCCGAACGGGTCGAGTCGGGCCAGCTGCGGCGCGTCGCCGAGGGTGTACGCGGTGTTGGCGTCGACCTGCAGCAGCACGTCGTCGCCGAAGCGTTCGCGGACCGCGCGCACCGGTTCGACGTCCCAGCCGGGTTCGATCTTCAGCTTGATCCGCACGTAACCCTCGTCGAGGTACCCGCCCACGACGTCGAGCAGCTGCGGGATCGTGTCCATGATCCCGACCGAAACGCCGCACGGCACGGAATCGCGCACCGATCCCAGCTCGGCGGCGAAAGACCGTTCGTGCGCGCGGAGTTCGGCGTCGAGCACCGCCATCTCCAGCGCGCCCTTGGCCATCCGGTGGCCCTTGAACTTCGCCAGCAGCGGAGTCACCTTCGCCGCGGTGATGTCGTCCTCCGCCAGCAGCGCCGGCACCAGGTGGTGGCGCAGCACGTGTTCGGCACCGTCGTTGTACTCCGAGGAGTACAACGGCCCGGCCATCGTCACGCATTCGCCCCAGCCCTCGCCGGTCGGCGTGACCGCGCGCAGCAGCAAGAGCTCGCGGACGGACTGGGTGCCGAACGAAGTCCGGAACGGGGCGACGAGCGGCATCTGCACCCGGCGCAGTTCCACACCGCTGAGTTTCACTGCTCCTCCTTGGAAATCACGTAAAAGCCGGCTCGGTCGAAGCCGGTCACCCGGCCCCCGGCGGCCATCAATCCGCCGAGCGATTCGCGCAGCGCGGCCCGCCACGCGGCGGCTCGGCCGGGATCGGTGGTGCGCAGGCCTTCGATGTCGGGCGGGACGGCGACGAGCACTGTCGGTCCGTCGGCGGAACCGGCGGCTGGGCCACCGTCCGCACCAACGGAGAGGGCCACGTTCGCGCCTTGGCTGATTAGCGCTTTGGCGTCCGTGCGGATCGGCTCGCCGAACGCGGCGTTCCGCACGGCCGGACTGGTCAGTTCCCAGGACACCATCAGCCGGTCGGTGTCGCCGGAACCGTTGATCCCGTCCGTCATCGGCCCGTAGAAATCCCGCAGATAACGCACCGGGAGCGCGCCGAGCTTGCCGAGGTTGAAATACGCGTTCCGGCGGACCAGCGGGTCAAAAGTCCATTTGACCGCCGAGACATCCTGTTCCAGCGCCCAGCCTCGCTGATGCAATTTCAGCGCGTAGCCGATTCCGCGTCCCACGCCCGCCTTGGCGACTCCGGCGATGTGACTGTGCAGGCTGCCTTTTCCGGGGTTGCCGAAAAATCCGACGCACGCACCGAGCAGCTCGCCGCCGGCGAACGCGCCCGCCACGTAATTCCCCGCCGACGAAAGCGCGCGCAGCAGCTCCGTAGTCACCGGGCGGGTGCCCGGCGCGGACCGCCAGATCGTCTCGAACAGCACTCCGACCGCGGTCATTTCCGCGATCTCGGTGATCTCCCGGACTTCGACCCCCGACGCGGCGGCGGCCGCCCGCGCCGCCGCGACCGCTTCCGCCGCGACGGGTCTTTCCGTGTTCATCGCAAGATTCGTCACGGGATGATCCTTTCCCGGCTTCCCCACCGACGTCACCGTCGTGCTCGACCAGAATCGCCCGCCGGATTCGTCGGAACCGACGGACTTCCCTTCGTCAGCACGTTCTCCACCAGCGCGGCCAGCAACGCGGTCCGTCGCGGCAATTCCTCGACCAAGACATGTTCGTGATCCGCGTGCGCGCCGCCGCCGACCGCGCCGAGACCGTCGAGGGTCGGCACGCCCAATCCCGCGGTGTAATTGCCGTCCGAAGCCCCGCCGACAGCCGCCTCAGTCAATTCCGGCAATCCCAGTTCCGCGGCCAATTCCTGTGCCAGCCCGAACAACGCGGCCGAGGAAACCGAGTCCAGCGGCGGACGGTTGATCCCGCCGGTTATTGTTATCTGCGCGTCCGCCAGCACCGGTTGCAACGCGCGGACCTCGCGGTCAACGCGAAGCTGTTCTTCCTCGTTCCACACCCGCACGTCAACCTCGACGTCGGCGGCTGCTGGCACGGTGTTTACCGTGGTACCAGCCGAAAGCACCGTCGGCACCACACTGGTGCCGCGTGCCGGATCGGCGAGCGCGGCGACCGCGAGCACCTGATGCGAGATCTCGATCCCGGCGTTGATCCCCTTCTCCGGTTCGAGCCCGGCGTGCGAGGCGCGTCCGGTCACCTCGATCCGGTAGTGGGAAACGCCTTTGCGGCGGGTCTTGATCGCACCGCCGTCCGCCGACGCTTCGAGGACGAACGCCGCCGCACAGCCGCGCGCCTCCTCCTCGATCAGCCCCCGGGACGACGGCGAGCCAAGCTCCTCGTCGCCAGTGACCAAAATGGACACTCCACTTCGGTCCGGAAGCGCCGCCGCGACGTGCAACGCCATCACGACGCCGGTCTTCATGTCGAAGCAGCCCGGACCGCGCAAAACGCCGTCCCGCACGGAAAACGGATGCGTCTCCAGCGAACCCATCGGCCAGACCGTGTCGTGGTGGCCGAGCAGCAGCACGCGCGCCGGTCCGTCGCCGAACCGCCAGCACAGATGCGTCCGTCCATCCAGGACGATCCGTTCCGGCTCCACGCCGAGCAATCTCTTGCCGACCTCGGTCAGCACGTCCGCGCTGTGCGCCACCGCGTCGAGGTCGGCGGACGGGGATTCGCAGCACACCAACGTTTCGATGTCGGCGAGCAGCGCGTCCACATTGAACTCGGTCATCGCGGCTCACCCCGCAACGGCTGACCGGGGAACGCGTCGGTGAGCAGCTGCCCGTCGCGTACCACCGGCGTACCCGCGACGAACAGGTGCCGCACCCCGACGGCAGGCCGGGTCGCATCGAAATACGTTGCGGTGTCAGTGATCGTGGCCGGATCGAGAACGACGATGTCCGCGTCCGCGCCCACGTTCAAGCGGCCCTTGGTCCGCGCACCCGGCGCGACCTCGTCCAGCACCCGCGCGGGCAGGTAGGAGCAGCGCCGGAACGCCTCCAGCCAGGTCCAGACCCCGGCCTCGCGCACCATCAGCCGCAGCGACTTGGAGAACGTCCCCGCCGTGCGCGGATGCGTCGCGCCACCCGGCGGCAGCGGCCATTCGGTGGATTCGTTGGCCCCGTTCTGCCAGTACACCGGCATCGCGTCGCTCGCGACGATCGAGTCCGGGAAGGCGAGCGCCTGGTGCAGCAGGGTGCGGTCGGCCGGGTCGTCCTCGTTGAGGAACTCGAGGATGCACGGCGCTCCCGGCGTCTCGGCCCGGACCTGCAGCAACCGTCCCTCGTCGGCGATCCGCTCGCCGGTCTCCAGCAGGATCACCCGGGACGGGTTGAGGCCCTTCATCTTCAGCCGCTCCGGCGAAATGAAGGCCGCGCCGACCGCGGTACTGCCCGCACCGTACGGATAGGCCTCGACCGTCACCCGCGACCCGGCGGAACGGCCCGACTCCAGCGCGCCGAGCACGCGGTCGATGTGCCGTCCGGAAGTGCTGTTGACGTGGCAGTGGTGCATCGCCGCACCGGTCTCGGCGGCGACGATCGCGATCTCCTCGGATCCGTCGGCCGGCGTGCCCGGATCGACCTCGACCAGCTCGCGGACGTGCGTGTACGTCGGCGCTTCGGCCTGCTTGGCCAGCTTCGCCAGTGCCAGGAACTCAGCCGGATCGCTGGCCGGCGCGTACCCGAGCAGCACGCCGACGCCGAGCGCGCCCGCCGCCAGCTCACCCTCCACAAGGGACAGCCAGGCGGCCAGCTCGGTCTTCGACGACGACCGCTGCCATTCCGGAATGCCGAGCACGGAGAGCCCGGTGTTGATGTTCGCGTCCGGCTCGATGCCGGCGAGCACCTTCGCCCGCGCGGACCCCCACGAAGCCGAGAACCCGTAGTGCAGCGGACGACCCGCCGCGGCTGCCTCGGCGTACGCCCGTTCGACCGGCATCAGCCCGGCCTCCAGGTCGAGCGCCGTCGTGACGCCGTCCATCGCCTGCAGCCGCTGTCCGGCGATCGTGTGCACGTGACTGTGCAGATCGATGAACCCCGGACCGACGATGTACCCGGCGACGTCGATCTCGACCTGGTCGTCCGCACTCGGCAGCCCTGGTCCGACCGCGATCACCTCGCCGTCGGCTACCAGCACGTCAGCTGTGCCGTCGAAGCCCGTAGCCGGGTCGATCACGCGACCGCCACGCAGCAGTGTCCGCATGCTTGCCTCCTCGCCTCGCTGCTGGCGACCCTAGGAGGTTTCCCGGACAGTCCGTTCGTACGCGCGGACGAATCCGGGGCGGCAGATCTATCCGCGCGCACAAATCGGAATCCGCTGGGCCAGGCTCCCCGGCGGCCCTAAGCTGCGCACATGGCCTGCCGGATCACCGAACTCGTCCTCGACTGCGCCGACCCGCAACGGATGGGTGATTTCTGGTGCGAAGTCCTCGGCTACGTCGAACTCGGCTGGGACGGCGACGACCTGGAAATCGGCCCGCCCGGAGCCGGTTTCGGCGGCCCGCAGCCGACGCTGATCCTCAGCCGCAGCACCGACCCGAAACCCGCGAAACTGCCGCTGCACCTGGACGTGAACCCGACCGACCGGGACCAGGACGCGGAACTGGAACGCCTGCTCGCGGCCGGGGCCCGGGCCGCCGATGTGGGGCAGACCGGCGAGGAGTCGTGGCACGTGCTGGCGGACCCGGAGGGGAACGTGTTTTGTCTCCTCCGGCGGCGGGTGGGGGTCGTGAGTGCTAATCCCGGTTCTAACCGGGATTAGCACTCACGACCCCACCCACTCCCGATACCGAAACTGCCCACCCCGCACCAGCTCGTCAGCAAACTCGAACCCACTCCGCCGCACCCGCCCAGCCGACGGCGCCGGGAAATGCGACGGAAGCAAAACCGCCCCGCTCTCCTCCGTCAGCAACCGCCTCCGCACCTCCGCCGCCGCTCCTGGATCCACGCAATACCGGGTACTCAACTCCGGATGCCGAACCTGCACCCCGTGGTGCAGCGTGTCCCCCGCCAGCAGAACAGTCCCCGCACTGCCGCGAACCCGCACGCAGACATTCCCCGGCGTATGCCCGGCCGCGGGAACAAGCTCCGCGTGCTTGCCCACCACCGCATCCGGAGCGACAAAGCTCAACTGCCCGGCCTGCTCGATCGGCAGGACGCTGTCGGCCAGGTAATCGCCAGTCCGGCGCATGGCCGCCGCACCGGCTTCACTCGACCAATAGCGGAACTCCTCCTCGACCACGTAGTGCGGCGCGTCCGGGAAAACCAGCTCCCGCTGATCAGTCGCGGCACCGACGTGATCGGTGTGCAGATGTGTGAACACGACAGCGTCAACATCCCGGACCCCGGTCGCGCGGAACTGCCGCATCCACCGGTCCGGCAGCTGGTCGAACTCCGCGCGCTGACGGTCCTTCCCCGCCCCGACGCACGCGTCGACCACCAGCACCTCGTCCGCCGAGCAGACGAGAAACGACTGGATGACGAAGACCAGCTTCCCCGTCGCACGGTCGAACCACGGCTCCTGGGCGTACCAATCGGCCAGGTCCGGCTCTAGTCCCGGGAAGAACTCCCCGGGCTCGATCAGCAGCCGGTCGTCCTCGATCAGCGGAACGACCGCGACGTCACCGAGATCGAACCAGTGCGCCATCTCGCTCCTTCCTCGTGGCCGAGCGCACCCGGCTCAGCCCCACCGCGCACGCGATCGCGACGAGCACGGGAACGGCGGTCACCAGGACAATGGTCTGGGCCGACAACGCCAGCGCGAGCAGGACACCCGCGACGCCCGGCCCGACGATCGACCCGATGCGCCCGAGCGCGGCCGCCCAGCCGACCCCGGTGGTGCGAGTGCGAACCGGATAGATCGAGACCGCGAGGGTCAGCTGGCCGATCTGCCCGGCCGTGACGCCGAACCCGGCCCCGGCCAGCAACACGAACAGCAGCACCTCGCCGACCGGGACCGTCGCGACGAGCACCATGCACACCGCGCCGATGGCGGGCATCAGGATCAGCGCGCGGGCAATCCCGATCCGCGCGGCCAGCGGGATGAGCACCAGGCCGCCCGCGATCCCGCCGAGGGTCAGGAACGCGAGCCCCAGCGGGGCCTTCCCGGCGGCGAAGCCATATCCGGTGAGCAGCGTGGGAACCCAGGAGATCAGGACGTACGCGGTGATGAAGATGAGGAACGAGAACGCCCAGATGAGCGACGTCGGCAGGCGCAGCCCCGGCCCGAACAGCCTGCTCACCTTGGCCTCCTCCTTCGCGCCGCTCGCAGCTGTCCCGGCGGGCTCGCGAGCGGGCAGCACCATCGCCATGACCGCGGCTAGCAGCAACGGAGCCAGCCCCGCGACGTAGAAGACCCCGGCGGAGCCCACGCTGTGCAGCAGCTTGCCGCCGAAGAACCCGCCGAGACTGCTCCCGGACGCAAGACCGAGCGTCACCGCCACGGAGACCAGCTCGCGGCGGCCCTCCGCGCTGTGTTTCGTCGCGAGGGCCACCCCGGCCGGCAGCACCAACCCGAGGCCAAGACCAGTCACGAGGCGGGTCGCGGCGAAGACCGGCATGGACTTCAGGTGCAGGATCACGGCAGTCAGTACGGTCGCGCCCGCGAAGATCAGCACGCCGGTGAGCACCACTGACCGCGCCTTCATCCGGGCTCCGACGTAACCCGCGGCCAGATATCCCGCGACGACCCCGATGTTGGTCAGCACCAGCGGCAGGGTGAAGGCGGCGGGCGCGGCACCCCATTCGTGGGACAGCGTCGGGATCGTGAACGACAGTGCGGCGGTGTCGAAGCCGTCGAGGAGGACCGCGAGGAAGCAGAGCACAACGACTGGCCAGTGGATACCGGGCTTGCTCATGGCGTGTTCTCCAGTGCGTGCGTGATCCGGAAGCTGGGTTGGGTGCCCGGCGAACCGGACCGCGCGAATTCGGTCCACCACAAGCGCATCTGGGCACCGAGGCGTTCGACGTCCGCCCAGCTCGTGTCGCCGAGCATCGGGCTGTCGCGCCAGGATTCGCGAGTGCCCAGCAGGAACGGCAGTTCGAGGCAATGGATCGCGCCGTATCCGCCGTGTTCCGGGGTCCAGGCGAACTCGTAGGAGTACGCCGCCCCGCCATACTGCTGAGCCAACGCACGAGACGGACGGCCGAACAGCGGCTCAGTCTGGTCCACGATCGCCTGCCGGATCTCGGCGTCCTGAACCCCGATCGCGAACGCCGAACACTCCTGCGTCGTGTACCCGATCATCAAGTCCGGCAACGGATCGGACAGCCGCACATCGAGGTCAACGAGCCCGAACGGCGGCCGGGTCGACGTCGGATCCTTCGCGGCGTTCCACCGAAGCGTGCTCCGCTGCGCGGAAAGCAACTGCTCGACTGACGCGGTCACCGGGTCCTCGCCAAGCGTGTCGGCGAAATACCGGCCGATCTCCAGCGCTTTCTCGCGCTTCTGGATGATCGCGGGGTCCGGGGAACTCTGGACGATCGCCCGCTGGAAGAGCGGACGGCTTTCCGGCTTGGACGCCAGGGCGAGCGTCGAAAGCGCCCCCGCGGACTGCCCGAAGACGGTGACGTTCCCCGGATCGCCGCCGAACGCCGCGATGTTGTCGCGCACCCATTCGAGCGCGAGGGTCTGGTCCGCCAGTCCGAGATTGCCCTCGCTGACGCCCTCGTGGACCAGGTAGCCGAACACCCCCAGCCGGTAGTTGACCGACACCACGACGACGTCGCCGTCCGCCGCGAGCCGTCCGCCGTCGTACCAGGGCAGAGTGCCGCCGCCGCTCAGGAAACCGCCCCCGTGCAGCCACACGAGCACCGGACGCGCCCCGGTCAGCGCGGGAGTGGCGACCGCGAGGTAGAGACAGTCCTCGGACTGCGGCGGTTCCTCTCGCGGCGGCCCCATCGCGGCCTCCAACCGCGAGCCGAGCTGCGGACAGATCGGGCCCGGCCGCATTGAGTCGGAGGAATGCGCGGCTGGTCGCGGCGGCTGGAACCGCTCAGCGGTGCCGTAGCGCACCCCGGGGAAACGCAGGACACCGTCGGGACCGGACGGCGGATGGGCAGTGACAGGCTGGCGCTCGGGCATCTCGGCTCTCCTTTGAGCGTGCGTCCGACGCCAGCCCGGAGACCGCCGTCGACCCGCAGTCAGGCTAAGAAAGTCCGGAATGCCTGGCCAATGCTCTTTACCACCCGAGACATGCTTGCCCGGCTATACCTCACCGCGCGACTCTCCGCTCCCGCCGCGGTCCGTGAGGGGAACCCTGAGGGACTCTGATTCCCTCAGGGTTCCCCTCACGGACATGACGACCAGGTCAGGCGGGCACGAAACGAGCATTTCGGCAGCCTCACCATCCTTTGTGGACGGTCGGCATAGCTTAGCCGGGCAGTTTCAGCGCTTGGCGTGGGCAGCGATGGTCGTGAGGGGCACCTTCACGGAATCTGATTCCCTCAGGGTTCCCTTCACGGACCCTCACCGGGTAACGCGGCTCCCCGCCCTCCGCCGGTTCAGCACGCACCGCCCGGGACGCGCGCACTGGCTCGGCCCGCTTGCCCCCGCCGGAAAGGATCTCCGCGAGCTTCCCGATCAGCATCCCCAGCAACGGAAGCCAGATCGGGCACAGCATCAGCACCAGCAGCGGCCCCATGATCTTGAAAATCTCCAAAAATCCGTGCATTTCAGCGGTCCGCCTTCTCGTTCTCGGCCAGCAGCGTCGCGAGCGCGCGCACCGCACGGTGCTGCAGTGCCCGGACGCTGTTGGGGTTCTTGTGCATCGTTTCGGCCACCTCGGCGACGGACAGCCCGGCGAAAAACCGCAGCCGCAGGCATTCGCGCTGCGGTTCGCTCAGGCCGGACAGGCAGCGCCGGAGCCCGGCGGCTTCGATCCGGGCCAGTGCGAGCCGGTCGGCCCCGCCCCGGACGTCCGGGCCGTCGTGGTCCTTGCCGTCGAGCAGTTCCCGCCGGTAGCGGGCCGATTTTCGGTGGTCGCGCAGCAGGTTGTCGGCGATCGTGTACAGCCAGCCGGTGAACGAGCCGACGTCCGGGCGGAAGTCCGGCAGCTTCCGCCACGCACGCAGGAACGCCTCGCTCGTCAGGTCCTCGGCCACCGTCGCCGTCGGCACGCGCATCCGCAGGTACCGGAAGACCGGCGACGCGTGTTCCTGGTAGATGACGGCGAACGCGGCCTGATCACCCGACCGCGCCCGTCCCAGCAGCTCCGTCTCCACCGGGCCTCAGTCCTGCAGCCGCAGCGCCGCGACCGGGCACGCGCGCACCGCCGCGTCGACGAACTGCCGGTCCGTCTCGGGTGGAGTTTCGTCGAGGACCTGCACCACGCCCTCGTCCCCGACCTCGAAGAACTGGTCGGCCATCGCCTCGCACATCCCGAGGCCTTCACACTTGCCGGTGTCCGCGACGATCTTCATCACGCCGCCTCCCGCACCACGGGCACGAAGTCGACCTTGTCCCGCACGCCGCAGTCCGGGCAGGTCCAGTCGTCCGGGATCTCCGACCAGGCGGTTCCGGCGGCGAAGCCCTCCAGTTCGTTGCCCTCCGCGACGCGGTAGACGTAGCCGCAGCCGGGGCACCGCGCGGCGTCCACGTCGTCGGCCAGCTTCGCCCGGCGGTCCGCGGCGGGCTCCTCCGCGGCGGCAGTGACGACCGGGTACTTCTTCAGCAGCGACGGCAATTTGCCCGGCTGGACGTTCGCCTGCCGGAGATCGCCGTCGAAGTGCCGGTAGACCCGCGGATCCATCACCTTCCGGAACCAGGCCGGGACCAGCGCGACGACCATCATCCCGGTGTAGCCGGTCGGCAGGACGGGGCTTTCCTTGAAATCGCGCAGGGTCTGGAACCGGCGCGTCGGGTTCGCGTGGTGATCGCTGTGTCGCTGCAGGTGGTACAGCAGCACGTTCGTCGCGACATTGTTGGAGTTCCAGGAATGCGCCGGAGTGACCCGCTCATACCGGGTCTTGGCACCGGTGGTGACCTGCTTGCGCAGCATCCCGTAGTGCTCCATGTAGTTCACGATCTCCAGCAGCGAGAACCCGAAAACGGCCTGCACCACCAGATACGGCAGGATCCCGGCACCGAGCCAGGCGATCAGCCCGCCCCACAGCACCACGCTCATCAGCCACGCGTTGAGCACGTCGTTGCCGAGGTGGAACGGGTGACTTCCCTTGCGGGCATAGCGTTTCCGCTCGACGCCCCAGGCACTGCGCAGCGAGCCGAAGACCGTACGCGGCCAGAACCGGTAGAAGCTCTCGCCAAGCCGGCTCGACGCCGGGTCCTCCGGAGTCGCGACGCGGACGTGATGCCCGCGGTTGTGCTCGATGTAGAAATGCCCGTAGAAACACTGCGCCAGCGCGATTTTCGCGGCCCAGCGCTCGGTGCTTTCCCGTTTGTGGCCGAGTTCGTGCGCGGTGTTGATCGCGATGCCGGCGACCGTGCCCAGCGTGACCGCGAGGCCGATCTTGCCGCCGACGGAAAGATCGCCGCGCGCCAGCATCCACGCGCCCGCCACGAATCCGGCGTACTGCAACGGCAGGAACAGGTAGGTGATCCAGCGGTAGTAGCGGTCCTCCTCCAGCGCCTCCATCACCTCGTCCGGCGGATTGGTGTGGTCGTAGCCCGCGACGAGGTCGATCAGCGGGACGAGGACCAGCACCACAAGCGGGCCCAGCCACAGCACGGCGTCGGATCCGGTCGCGGCGTGCAGCCCGATCGCACCGAACGGAAGCAGCGGCACCACCAGCCCGAGCAGCCACAGGTGGCGCTTGCGGTCGTGCCAGGCGGTTTCGCCGTTCGCGCCGGCGAGGCGGTACTTCTTCATGGCGGCCTCCTGTCGTTTCCCCGAAGGTAGGAATCCGCGTGCGGCGGAGCACTGTGCGCGAAACCGAAACGTCCGGCTGCGTTGGGTCCCGGGCACGAACCGGGCGTACGGTGCTGCCTGTGACGTCGACGGCTGCCGCCACACTGGCCAAGGTCGCGGACTCGGTCCTGGCCGAGATCGCGCTGCTCCGCGCGCGGATCGTGGCAGAAGTCGCCGCCGAACTGCCCTCACTCGCGCCCGACGCGCAGGCCGCTGAGCTGCTGGACAGCACGGTCCAGGAAAACCTGGTCGCCGCGCTGGGCGTGCTGGGCGGCGCGACGGAGCCGGTGGACGTCGGGGCGCCGCCGGTCGCGCTGGAGTTCGCGCGGCGGCTGGCCCAGCGGCGGGTGCCGATCACCGCGATGCTGCGCGCGTACCGTCTCGGCCAGGCGGCTTTCCAGCAGGAGATGATCGCGCGGATCGCGGTCGAGCCGGTGGAGGCCGCGGACGTCGCGGTCGCCGCCACCGAACTGTCCCAGGTGGCCTTCAACTACATCGACAAGATCTCCGAGGAGGTCGTCGAGGCCTACCAGCTGGAACGCGACACCTGGCTGCGGCATCGCAACGCGGCCCGGCTCGCGAAGGTGCAGGCCGCGCTGTCCGGCAAGCCCGTGGACACCGCCGACGTCGAGAAAACCCTCGGCTATGCGCTGTCGGACCGGCACGTCGGCGCGGTCCTGTGGTGTGGCCCGGAGCTGGACGAAAGCGACCGCCTGACCACCCTCGAACAGCACGCGGCCCTGCTCGCGAACGCCCTCGGCGCCACGCCGCTGGTCGTCGCTCCGGACGCCTCGACCGTCTGGGCCTGGTTCCCGGCCTCGGCGCTCGACCTCGACGCGGTGTCCGCCGCGCTCGCGAGTTCACCCGATCCGGTGCGCGTCGCGCTGGGCGACCCGGCGAGCGGACTGGCCGGCTTCCGCACCACCCACCAGCAGGCCCGCCAGGCCGAGGCGGTCGCGCAGATGACCGAACGGACCCAGCCGCGGCCAGTGACCGCCGCCGCGCAGCTCGGGCCGTTAGCACTGGTCGCGGCCGATCCGGCGGCGGTCGCGGGCTGGGTCCAGTCGGTGCTCGGCACGCTGGCCGACGACGACGAGGGGCACCACCGGATGCGCGAGACGGTGTGGGCGTACCTGTCCAGCGGGAGCAGCCTGATGGTCGCCGCGCAGGAGTTGCACCTGCACAAGAACACCATCCAGTACCGGCTCCGCAAGGCCGAGCAGGAACGCGGCCGTCCGCTCTCGGAGGGCCGGATCGACGTCGAGGTGGCGCTACTGGCGTGCCGGCTGCTCGGCCCGGCGGTGCTCCGGCCGGTGGACTGACGTTTTGTGCCGCGGGACCAAACGGGTCCCGCCGTCCCGGTCCACAGACCGATGCTCACGCCCCGGCCGCGCGGGGAGACTCCGCGGAACGTCGCCGGACGGTGCCCAATCGCCGTCCGGCGGCGTCCCCAGACTCCTGCGAGGACAACGATGAACGACACCACCCGTGGCGAGACCGACGTCCTCGTGATCGGCTCCGGCTTCGGCGGTTCGGTGAGTGCGCTCCGTCTTGCTGAAAAGGGCTACCGCGTCACCGTGCTGGAAGCCGGCCCGCGCCGTACTGAAGAGACTCTGCCCAAAACCTCGTGGGACGTCCGGAATTTTCTCTGGGCCCCGCGTCTTGGCTGCTACGGAATCCAACGCATCCACCTGCTCCGCGACGTCGTCATCCTCGGCGGCGCCGGAGTAGGCGGCGGTTCCCTCAACTACGCCAACACCCTCTACGAACCGCCCGCACCGTTCTTCGAAGACCCGCAATGGGCACACGTCACCGACTGGCAAGCCGAGCTGAAACCGCACTACGACCAGGCCCGCCGGATGCTGGGCGTCACCCAGAACCCCACCGTCACCGCCGCGGACCAGGTGCTCCGCGAGGTCGCCGACGACCTTGGCGTCGGCTCGTCCTTCCGGCTCACCCCGGTCGGCGTTTTCTTCGGCGACAAGGAAACTCCCGCTGGAACCGTCGTGCCAGACCCGTTCTTCGGCGGTGCCGGACCGGCGCGCCGCACCTGTACCGAATGCGGCTCCTGCATGACCGGCTGCCGGGTCGGGGCCAAGAACACCTTGGACCGCAACTACCTCTACCTAGCCGAACAACGCGGCGCGAACGTCGTCCCCATGACCACGGTGCTGGACGTGCGCCCGGCGGACGGCGGCTACCTCGTCACCGCGGTCCGCACCGGCAAATCGCCTCGCCGCCGCAAAAACCTGCGTACCTTCTTCGCCCGCGACGTCATCTTCAGCGCCGGCACCTACAACACGCAAAAGCTGCTCCACCAAGCCCGCGAAACCGGTGCGCTGCCCCGGATTTCCGTCAGCCTCGGCCGGCTGACCCGAACCAACTCGGAATCCATCCTCGGCGCGAAGTCGAAACGCAAGGACGTCGACTTCACCCGCGGCGTCGCCATCACGTCGTCCATTCATCCCGACGCGCACACGCACATCGAACCGTGCCGCTACGGCAAGGGCAGCAATGCGATGTCACTGCTGCAAACCGCGCTCACCGACGGCGGCAAGCCCGTCCCGCGCTGGCTGACCTGGCTGGGCGCGTTCGCCAGGAACCCGCGCAATTTCACCTGGTTCTCGCCGCGCCGCTGGTCCGAGCGCACCATTATCCTGCTGGTAATGCAAACGCTGGACAATTCCATCACCGTCGCCAGCAAACGCACCCGCACCGGACGGCGAAAACTGACGTCCGCGCCCGGCCACGGCGAACCGAACCCCACCTGGATCCCCGCCGGAAACGACGCGGCCCGCCGGGTGGCGGAGAAAATCGACGGGATCGCCGGCGGCACCACCGGCGAGATCCTGAACATCCCGATGACCGCCCATTTCATCGGCGGATGCGCCATTTCCGACGATCCCGCACGCGGCGTCCTCGACCCGTACCAGCGCGTGCACGGCTACCCCGGCCTGCACGTCGTCGACGGCTCCGCGATCTCGGCGAACCTCGGCGTCAACCCGTCCCTGACGATCACCGCACAGGCCGAACGGGCGATGTCCCTGTGGCCCAACCGCGGCGAAACCGACCCTCGACCCCCGCTCGGCGCGCCGTACGAGCGCGTCGAAGCGGTGGCCCCACGACAGCCCGCAGTTCCGGACGGCGCTCCCGGCGCACTCGGCGACCACAGTTTTCCCGGCATTCCGTAACCGTCTGCCCGCCCCGGCCGCCGCCCGCTATCCCGGCCACCGGGCCGCCGCGCTCCGATTACCCTGATCGGCTGCTTGTCGCCGCGTTCGGCCACCGGCAGACTTGATCGAAGATGGTACGGACCATTACCGGTCCGCCACCTGATATTCCTGCATTTCTTCGGGGGAAATCCGGACGATGTCCGGTCTCGCAGCACGGGGGCTGCGGTTCTGTCGCGCGGTGCCCGGCTCCGGTTCCACCCTGCCCGCGACAGGCCGCGATCTCGCTGCGCGTGCCGGTCAGAGGGGGAGAAACGGGATGAGCTTTCTTCGCAGAAACAGAGTCCGCGCCGCGGTTTCGGTGCTGACCGCGGCGCTGCTCGCCACCGGCGTCTCAGTCACGCCCGCCGCCGCGGATCCCGCGCAGGACGAGCGGGCGCAAGCCGTCCAGCTGCTCGCTTCGGGTGGCCCGGCGGTAGCCGCCGCCGCGGAAACCGCGTTGACCGGCACCGACGCGGACGTGCACGCGTTTCTGACCACCGCGCTGACGCAGTGCCAGATCACCGACGACCGGATCAGCGCGCAGCGCAGGCTTTCCGCCGGTGGACCCGCGACCCGGTTCGCGGCGAACCAGGCGCTGTCGAGCACCCCGGACGCGGTGAAGTCGTTCCTGGACAACGGCTGGGTCCAGCCGTGGAAGGACGACCAGCGCATCAAGGCCACCCAGCTGCTGCAGGCGGCGACCGGCCCGGCCGTCAAAGCGGCCGCCAACACGGCGTTGAACGGCACGATCACCGACCTCGAAACGTTTCTCGGCCCTGGCGTGCGCAAGGCGCAGGACGACGACGACCGGATCGCCGCGCAGCAACTGCTGAACTCCGGCGGCCCGGAGGTGCGCAAGGCCGCGAACCAGGCGCTGAACGGCACCCCGGACGATGTCCGCTATTTCCTGGAAACCGGCTGGCAGGTCGCCGCGCAGCGGGATCAGGAGACGCTGAGCATCTCGCAGCTGGCCGACCTCGCGCACTCCGCGGCACAACGCGCGGCCACCCAAACCCAGAACGCCAAAGAAGCAGCGGACCGAGCCGCAGCCGCCGCTAAGGCCGCCAAGGACGCGGCGGAACGTGCGGCGCAGGAAGCACAGGAAGCCCAGAAATCCGCTGGTCAAGCCGCCGACGCCGCCAACCGGGCAGCAGACGCGGCCAACCGCGCCGCGGACACCGCCCGGACCGCGATCGAGGCGGCGGAAGCCGCAACGTCGGCCGCGCGAACCGCTTCGGCTGCAGCCCAGCAGGCAGCCTGGGCAGCTTCGATGGCCGGACAAGCCGCAGCCAGGGCCCGCAACGCCGCTGCGGCAGCACGCCTGGACGCCGCCAACACCGCCTCCATCCGAGACGCCGCCCGCGCCGCAGCGGCGAATGCCCGTGATGCTGCGAACGGCGCCCGCTCAGCGGTAGCAGCGATCGGCGACGCCCTCGCCGCACTGGGTGCCGCGATCCAGGCCGCCATCGGTGCCGCCGCCACCGCGAACGACGCCGCCGCAGCAGCAGCCGCGGCCGCCGACGCCGGCGAATGGGCGAAACGTGCCGGAGCCAGCGCCGCAACCGCGCAGCGCGCCGCCAACAAAGCTCGCGCCTACGCCGGAGAAGCGACCCGGGCCGCAGCCGCCGCCCAGTCCATCGCCAACGAAGCCCAAGCCAACGCGAACCAGGCCCGCGACGCCGCGAACTCAGCCGCCGCCCACGCCGACGCCGCCGCGCAAGCCGCCCAGGACGCGGCGAACGCGGCCTACGACGCCGAGCGCGCCGCAGGACAGGCGCAGGAGGCCGCGGACGCCGCCAAGCTCGAAGCCGCTGCCGCGCAGACCGCGTCCGACCAGGCCACGGCCACCGCCGCGACCGCGCGCAAGGCCGACGCGGAACGGCTCACCGCCCAGCAGAACCAGGGCGTCCGCGACGCTGAGGCCGCGAAGCAGGCCGAGCAGGACCAGCAGGCGAGCACCGACTGGAAAGCCGGGGAAGCCGCGAAACTCGACGCCGAAGCACAGCGGCTGCTCGCCGAAGCACAGTCGCCGACGACGCCCGCCGAAACCGTCGTAGCCGACGGCCGCAAGGTCGCCGCCCGCCTGTGGCACACCGGCGGCCCCTGGGTGAAATCCGCCGCCCGGGACGCCCTCGCCGGCTCGCCGACGGACGTCACCTCGTTCGTCCACAGTGGACTAGCGACCGCCACCGAACAGGACGACCGCGCGAGCGTCGCCTCGATCGCCGACACCACCACGATCCCGGCCCAGCGCACCGCCGCCAACGCCGCGCTCGCCGGAACCTACGACCAGGTCAAGGAATTCCTGCGCACCCGCTACTACCCGGGCAAGAACGACGACGACCGGGTCGCGGTCCAGAAGATCCTGAACACCGGCGGCCCGGCCACGAAGGTCGCCGCGAACAAGGCGCTGTCCGGCACCATCGACGACGTCCGGGAGTTCCTCGCCACCGGCCAGTACCGCGCGGCCGAGGACGACGACCGCGTTGCCGCACAACAGGTCCTCAACACCGGCGGCCCCGAAGTCCGCGCCGCCGCCAACGCCGCGCTGTCCGGCCCGTGGTCCTTCGTCAAGCAGTTCGTGCGCGTGGACCAGTACAAGGCCGCGATGCGCGACGCCGACACCGCGATGCACAACGCCCAGATCGACGGCTACCTGGCCGACGCAGCCAAATCAGCGGCCCAAGCCCGCGCCGACGCCGCGAACGCCGCCCTCTACGCCGCCAACGCACGCAACGACGCCAACGCCGCCGCAGCAGCGGCCGCGGCAGCACAAAAGGCAGCCGACGACGCGTCGAAAGCCGCGACCGACGCGAAGAAGTCCGCCGACGACGCACAGGATTCCGCTGACCAGGCCGCACACTCCGCGCAACAGGCCCGAGACGCCGCCCGAAACGCCCAAAACGCGGCCAACGACGCAGCCCGCTCAGCAGCCGCCGCCCGCGACTCCGCCTCCCGCGCCGCCGGCTACGCCGCAGCAGCCCGCGCCTCCGCGGAACAAGCCCGCGCGGACGCGATCGCCGCGCACAAGTCAGCGGAGGAAGCAGCACAGGCGGCCGCGGAGGCGTGGAAGTCAGCCGTCATCGCACTGCAAAACGAGGAAAACGCCCGCCGCAACGCCGGCCCGGTCACCGGGGCCGACGGCGGCTTCGACTGCCCGCCCAACTGCATCCCGCCCGGGCAGCGCCTCCCCGACAACTCCGCTTGGGACCAGGCAGTGGCCCTGATGACCAGCGAAATGTCCAACAACCCCAACAGCGACATCGCGAAATCGATCCGGTACCTGCTCTCCCCGTGCCATGGCCTCGGCTGCATCGGCTACGACCCGAACCAGATCAACGCCGGCATCGTGATGTTCGGCCTGCAGGTGAAAACCGGCGGCCCGTGGGATCACAAGGGACGGTTGAAGGCCATCCTGGACTCGACCACCGGCGGATACTATTTCCCGATCCCGGGGACGAACGAGGACCTGAACTATGATTTCTGGTCGAACCTGCACTACGGATACGTCGGCGCGACCTGCGGCTTCTCCGAGGGCGACCTCGTCGGCGGCGCCAAAGCGTTCCACTATCTGTCGCCGGGCAACCACTGGGGCCCCAGCAAGGAAGCAGCGATCCGCGCGGGCGCCCGGCTCTTCCAGTCCCACCCGAACTCCGCCGACCTGCGGGACCCGAACGTCATCCTCCAGGTGATCAGAGACAACCGGAACGTCTTCCGGCAAAGCACCAACGAGGAACCCGCATACCTCCGCCCGCACCGCTGATCACCTGGAAGGCACCTCCCCCGATGACTAGCAACACCCATGGCCGCCGGCACCTCGCGCCGGCGGCCATGGCCCTGCTTCTCGTCCTGTCCGCCTGCGGTGGCCGGTTCTCCGACACCCACCGCCCCGACACCGGCCCAGTCACCGAGAAAGCCGCCGACCTGGCCAAGCAGTACCGACTGGGCCCGCACGGTTTCGGCAAGATCACTCTCGGCATGAGCGTCGCTGAAGCAACGGCCACCGGGCAAATCCGCGTGAACGACCTAGCCGGCCTGTCCGGCTGCACAATAGCCACGGAAACCGGAAAAACCCCCGACGGCGCGGTGTCCATCTCCGCTTCGCGCGGCGTCGTCAAGATCGCGAGCTACACCGGGGTGCGCACCCCTGAAGGCATCGGCCTCGGTGCGAGCCTGGATGACCTGCGCAAGGCCTACCCCGACGTCAAGGCGGAAACCGAGGCTGACATGGGGAACGGCCAGATCCAGATGGACGACCACTACCGCGCTCCGGTCCCGGGCAATCCGCAGGCGGCGTACCGGTTCTTCGTCGACCACGACAACCGGGTGGACGCGATGCTGCTGGTAACCGCCAAACCGGACCCGGACTGCGACGTGGGCTACTCCAACTGACCCGGCGCTCGTCTGCCGGAGAGGTCACCAGTGCCCCCGACGGGGTTCGAACCCGCACTGGGTCGATTTTAAGTCGACTGCCTCTGCCAATTGGGCTACGGGGGCCCTTCCACCCTAGCGAACCCCATGCCCGGGACCTAAGCTGCGTGGCCACCCGCCCGCCGACCATCCACAAAGGACGCCACAACCGCCGAAGCGCCCAATTGATGCCCAGGTGACCGTATTCGCAGGTCGCGAGGACCCCCTGGAGGGAATCTGATCCCCACGGCGAAGCCTTAAGACGGCATTTCGAGTGTGACTGAGGCGCGCCCGCCCAGGCCGAAGCCGCCGGCGGACCGCTGGCTTGCGCCGGGCTGCCACAGGCGGCGGGAGCTGGCGCGCCGTCCGTGAGGGCCACCCTGAGGGAATCAGATTCCCCCAGGGTGGCCCTCACGGCCTTCGGGAAACGGTCATACTGGCATCGATCGGGCATTTCACTGACCTGGTCGTCCTTTGTGGACGGTCAGCAGGAGGCCCTCACAGACGACAAGCCCGCTCCCGGCACCGGCAAGAGCCGGGCCGCCCCCTCCGACCTGGGCAGAAGCACCCCAGCCGAGGCCTTAACCCCGGGCATCCCACCCCGCACACGACAAAGCCGGGCCGCCACCAAGCAGCCCGGCTTCCCCAGAAAGAGACTCAGCCCTTGCTAGCCCGATCGAACTCTTCCTTCGGGTTGTTGATCTGCCCCAGCGAGATGACCTCCCGCCGGAACAGCCCGCCCAGCATCCAGTCGAACAGGATGCGGATCTTGCGGTTCCACGTCGGCATCGCCTTGAGGTGGTACGCGCGGTGGAAGAGCCAGGCCGGGAAGCCCTTGATCTTCAGGTTCAGCGCATCCGCCACGCCCTTGTGCAGGCCGAGGCTCGCGACCGCGCCCAGGTTCTTGTGGTAGTAGTCCTTCGGCTGCCCGCCGCGGATCACCTTGATGATGTTCTTCGCCAGCAGCCGGGCCTGGCGGACCGCGTGCTGAGCGTTCGGCGGGCAGGTCGCCGTCGGGTCCGCCTCGGTGCGCGACAGGTCCGGGATGGCCGCGTTGTCGCCCGCGGTCCAGACATCCGGGTGGCCGACGACCTGCATCGCCGCAGTGGCCTCGACGCGGCCGCGCTTGTCGAGCGGCAGGTCCGAGCCGGCGAGGACCGGGTTGGCCTTCACGCCCGCGGTCCAGATGATCGTGTCGGTGTCGAACTCGGTGCCGTCCGACAGCACCACGTGGCCGTCTTCGAACGACTTCGCCGCCGTCGACAGGTACACCTCGATGCCGCGCTTCTCCAGCTGCTGCACCGTGTACACACCCAGCGTCTCGCGCACCTCGGGCAGGATCCGCCCGGCCGCCTCGACCATCACCCAGCGGATGTCCGCCGGCTTGATGTTCGGGTAGTAGTTCTCGACCGCGAAGCGGGTCATGTCCTCGAGTTCGGCCAGCGCCTCGATGCCCGCGAAGCCGCCGCCGACCACGGTGAACGTGAGCAGGCGCTTGCGCAGCTCGGGGTCGAGCGTGCTGGCCGCCTCGTCCAGCTTGGTCATGATGTGGTTGCGCAGGTAGATCGCTTCGCCGATGGTCTTGAAGGCGATGCCCTGCTCGGCGAGGCCGGGGATCGGCAGGATCCGCGCGACGGCGCCGAGCGCGACCACGAGCACGTCGTAGTTCAGCGTCTCGATGTGGCCGTCGGCCGCTTCGACCGTGACGGCCTTGCGCTCGTTCTCGATCTTCGTGACCCGCGCGGTCAGCACGTGGCAGCGCTTCAGCACGCGGCGCAGCGGCACGACCACGTGCCGCGGCTCGATCGCGCCGGCCGCCGCCTCGGGCAGGAACGGGGCATAGGTCATGTGCGGCTGCGGGTCAACGACGGTCACGGAGGCCTCGTTGGCACGCAGCATCTTCTGAAGCCCGTACGCGGTGTACAGGCCGACGTATCCACCACCGAGGACGAGGATCCGAGTCGGTTCCGACTTCGCAGCAGCCATGTACCTATAGTCGCACTTCCGAAGCGGCTCCGCTCGGGTACCCCACCCCGCTGTGACCAGCATCGCCACGCTGGTTGTCACGATTCAGATGAGGCCCGCCGCCGAGGCAGCGGAGGTGAACGCGGTCACCACCATGGGCTGTGTCACACGACCGGTCTGGACATTTCGCGGCGACACGTGATAACAGCCGAACACAGCAAGGTCGCCGAACTGCACGCGGGCGCCGTGCGCGAACGCTGGTCGCGGTTTCGGCACCGGCCAGCCCGCGGCGGCGAGCACCGGCAGCAGTGCCTGCCAGCCGAACGCGCCGAGCACGACGATCGCGCGCAGAGTCGGCCGCAGCAGGTCCAGTTCGCCGGCCAGCCAGTGCCGGCAGGTGTCCCGCTCAGCGGGGGTGGGCCGGTTCTCCGGCGGCGCGCAGCGGACCGGCGAGACGAGCCGGGTGCCGCGCAGCGTGAGGCCGTCGCCGATGGCCGTCGAGTCCGGCTGGGACGCCAGACCGACCTCGTACAGCACGCGAAAGAGGAAGTCGCCGGACGGGTCGCCGGTGAACATCCGGCCGGTGCGGTTGGCCCCGTGCGCGGACGGCGCGAGCCCGACCACGGCGAGCGCGGCGTCCTCCGCCCCGAACCCGGGAACCGGCCGCGCCCAGTAGCGCTCGCCAGCGAAGGCCGCCTTCGTCCCGGCCACGCCTTCGCGCCATTCGACCAGGCGCGGGCACGCCCGGCACTGCACCAGTTCCGCGTCGAGGCCAGCGAAAGTGCGCATCGATCTCCTCCGCTCTGGTGTGCTGCCACGGTAACGCGGGATAGGTTGGGGCCATGGCCGACACCACCGCGGACGAGACCGCCGAGAAGACCAAGGACGAGGAGACGAAGGCGGCGGAGCCCGTCGACGACCTCGTCACGACGCAGCACACCCTCACCGTCAAGCGGCGCAAGCTCGCCTACACCGCCCAGACCGGCCGGATCGTGCTCCGCCAGGAGGTCAAGAAGGACGGCAAATCCGAGGGCCACCAGCCGAAGGCCGAGGTCTTCCTCACCGCGTACACCCTCGACGACGCCGACCCCGGCACGCGCCCGGTCACCTTCGCCTTCAACGGCGGCCCCGGTTCCTCCAGCATCTGGCTCCACATGGGCCTGCTCGGGCCGCGCCGGGTGCTGTCCGGCGACGTCAACGACCCGGTGCCGCCGCCGTACGGGCTCGAGGACAACCCGGAAAGCCTCCTCGCACACAGCGACCTGGTGTTCATCGACCCGGTCCAGACCGGCTACTCGCGGGTGACCGAGGGCGGCGAATCCCAGCCGTACACCGGATTCCAGGGCGACGTCGAGTCGGTCGCGGAGATCATCCGGCTGTGGGTTTCGCGCAACCAGCGCTGGCTGTCGCCGAAGTTCCTCGCCGGTGAGTCGTACGGCACGCTGCGCGCCGCCGCGCTGGCCGGGCATCTGCAGGAGCGCTACGGCCTGTACCTCAACGGCTTGATGCTCATCTCGTCCGTTCTGGACCTCGGCACGCTGCGCTTCCACGAGGGCAACGACCTGCCGTACTCGCTGTTCCTGCCCACGTACGCGGCGATCGCGCACTACCACGGCCACCATGGCGACCGTCCGCTCGACGACGTGCTCGCCGACGCCGAGGACTTCGCCTCGAAGGAACTGCCGTGGGTGCTTTCCCGCGGCGCCCGGCTGTCCACTCAGGACCGTACGGAGGCGGTGCAGACGCTCGCGTCGCTCACCGGGCTCAGCGAGTCCTATGTGGACCGGGTGAACCTGCGGATCGAGCACATCCGGTTCTTCACCGAACTGCTGCGCGACCAGGGCAAGACGGTCGGCCGGATGGACGGCCGGTTCACCACCTGGGAGCCGGACGGCGGCGTCGAGCACATGAGCGACGACCCCTCGGTCTCGCGGATCATCGGGGCCTACTCGGCCGGGTTCAACCACTACGTGCGCGCCGAACTCGGCTACGAGAACGACCTGCCGTACGAGATCCTGTCCACCGACGTGTTCAAGGCCTGGTCCTACAAGGAGTTCGAGGGCCGGTCGGTGTCCGTTGTGGACACCCTGAGCGCGGCGATGCGGGCCAACCCGCACCTGCAGGTCCACGTCGCCTTCGGGCACTACGACGGCGCGACGGCGTACTATGCGTCCGAGTACGTGCTGTCGCAGCTGAAGATTCCCGAGGAACTGCGGGAAAACCTCGACACCGCTTACTACCCGGCCGGGCACATGATGTACGTGCACGAACCGTCGCGGGTGCAGCAGTCGAAGGACCTCGGCAAGTTCGTGAAGAAGGCGTCCAACCGCTGACCTCGTGAGTGCCTATGCCGGTTCTAACCGGCATAGGCACTCACAACCAGTCATGCTCCCGGGCGTACCGCGCCGCCTCGTGCCGCGTCCGCGTCTGCGTTTTCTGCATCGCGTTCGACAGGTAGTTCCGCACCGTCCCCTCCGCCAAGTGCAGCTGCGCCGCGATGTCCGCGACCGAGTACCCCTCCCGGGTCGCCCGCAGCACGTCGATCTCCCGCACGGTCAACGGACAGTCGTCCACCACCGCGAGTGCTGAGACATCCGGGTCAATCCAGCGTTTGCCCTCGTCCAGCGTCCGGATCACCGACGCGATGTGCGCCGGTTCCGCCGATTTGCTGACAAATCCCTGCACGCCGAGCTTCAGAGCCTTGCGCAGCACTCCCGGCCGTGCGTGCCGGGTCAGCATCAGAATCACCTGCTCCGGCCTTTCCCGCCGGATCCGCGCGACCGCGCCCAGACCGTCCACATTGGGCATCTCCAGGTCGATCACCAGCACGTCCGGCCGATGCTCCACAGTGGCCCGTACCGCCTCCTCGCCGTCTTCGGCCTCGGCCAGCACGGTGATCTCGCCCTCCATCGGCAACAGCGCGGCCATCGCCTTGCGGAGCAGGGCCTCGTCGTCGGCAAGCACCACCGTCGTCATCGCGACCCCTTCTCCGGGAAGGCCGCGGCCGTAACGAATCGGCCGTCCTTCTGCTCCACCGTCAATTCTCCGCCCTGATCCGCCAGCCTGGTGCGCAATGTGGACAGTCCACTCAGCACTGGAGTGTCCGCGTCCGGGGCACCGTCGTTGACAATGCTGATCCCCGCTTCCGTCAAGGTGATCCGCACCTGCCGTGCTTGTGCGTGCCGGAGGATGTTCGTCGTGGTCTCGCGCAGCACCTGTCCGAGCAGCTCGTCGACACCCGCGCCGGCCTCGGCGAGCCGCTCGACCCGCACATGAATCCCAGCCGCCTCGAAGAGATTCTTCGCGTTCTCCAGCTCCGCGGACAGATTGAGCCGCCGCTGTGCGTAAGCGAGTTCCTTGGTCTGCACAATGGTTTCGCCGACCAGCTCGTGCACCTCGCGCAATTCCTCTTGCGCCCGGTCGAGATCCCGGTGCAGCAGCTTCTCCGCGAGTGCGACCTTCAGCTTCACCACGTGCAGGGTGTGGCCCTGGATGTCGTGCAGCTCGCTGGCGAACCGCACACGTTCCCTGGCCACCGCCAGCTCTGCGTCCTTCTCCCGCGACTCCTCCAGCTCCGCGACCAGGTCGTAAAACTTCTGGCTGGCGAACATGAACACCGTCGACAGCACCGCCCCGAGAGCCGGAGACACGACGTAAGCGACCAGCCGCTCCGCGACCTTGTCGTCGTGCACCAGCAGATTCGTCGCGCCGATCGCCCCGATCAGCACGGCGAGACCGACCAGCGCGGCGAACCGGTGCCGCACCAGCGGCGGGATCAGGAACGAGCCAACCATGGCCAGCCCGTAGAACGCCGCGCTCTTGTCGCTCAGCGCACCGGCCAGCCAGACAAACGCGGTGAGCACCAGGCACGGGCGCGCGACCCGGATGAAGTCGCCGGCGGTCCAGCGCTCCGCGGTCGCCACCGTGGCCAGCAGCCCGATCACCTGGATGACGACGTGCCACCACGTCTTCGAGGTGAAGATCACCAGAATCAACCCGACGAGCACCAGCGGCGGCATCACCGTGATCAGGTTGAGCCGCCGCAGCCGGTCCTGGACCGCGCTGCTGGTCCAGGCCGTCCGGCGAGTCCACAGGGGACGGATCTCGATCATGGTGCTCCAGCTTCGGCCACGGAATTCGACCCCAGCATGCCGCAGCCGCGCGGTGCCCACCAGTGACGCAGCGTCATGTCTTCGGCTGACGCGGCCGCACTACTCGCGGCCGCCGGATCCGGCTGGAATCGGAGCATGTCCACGACCCCAGTCATCGACGTCGACCACCTGAACCTCACCTACGGCGATTTCCAGGCCGTGCGCGACCTGTCGTTCCAGGTCGGCCGCGGCGAACTGTACGCGCTGCTCGGCACCAACGGGGCCGGGAAGACCTCCACGCTGGAGACCGTCGAAGGCCACCGCGCACCCAGTTCCGGCACCGTGCGCGTGTTCGGAAAGGACCCGCGAGACCGCGCCGCCGTGCGTCCCCGGATGGGGATCATGCTGCAGGAAAGCGGCTTCTCCCCGGACCTGACCGTACGCGAGTCGATCCGGCTGATCGGAAGCCTGACCCAGCGTAACGACAACGTCGAGCGACTGCTCGGCATCACCGACCTCACCCGCAAAGCCACGACAAGGGTCTCGCAGCTCTCCGGCGGCGAGAAGCGCCGGCTGGATTTCGCCACGGCCGTATACGGGACCCCGGACCTGGTCTTCCTCGACGAGCCGACCACTGGTCTGGACATCCAGTCGCGAGACGCGCTGTGGACCGCGGTGGACCGGCTCCGCGAGGACGGCACCACCATCGTCCTCACCACGCACTACCTCGAGGAAGCCCAGCAACGCGCCGACCGGATCGGCCTGATGCACCAGGGCGTCCTCAACCGCGAAGGCACCGTCGCCGAACTCACCCGGACCCTGCCCGCGACTATCCGCTTTGGACTTCCGCCGCGCGCCCCGGCACCGCCGCTGCAAGCGACCCGCGAGGAGGACGGCCGCTTCCTCATCGAAACCTTCGGCCTCCAGAAAGACCTGCACACCCTCCTCGGCTGGGCACAGGACCACGCGGTGGAACTGGCCGAACTGGAAGCCGGACCGACCCGGCTCGACGACGTCTTCCGCGCCATCGGCAACGCGTAACCCACTTCTTCGAAAGGCTTTCCCATGTTCTCGATCGCCCGCGGCGAACTGATCCAGCTATTCCGGAATCGCCTGGTTCTGGTGACGTCGTTGATTCTTCCCGTCGCGTTCAGCGCGTTCTTCATCGCCCGGCACGAAACCTTCGCGAAAATCGGCAGCCTCGGCTATATCGCCGCACTGACGCTTTTCTTCATCACCGCGATCGGCTTGTACACCACCACCGTCACCACGCTCGCCGCGCGGCGGCAGAACCTGTTCCTCAAGCGGCTGCGTTCCACCGCGGCGAGCGACTCCGGCATCCTCGTCGGCCTGCTCCTGCCGATCACCGCGATCGCCACGATCCAGGTCGGCGTGATCCTCGCCGTGCTCGGCGCGGTCACCGGCCTGCCGAAGAACCCGCTGCTCCTCGTCGTGGCGGTCGTCGCGACCGTCGCCATGATGCTCGCGCTCGGCCTCGCCACCGCAGGTCTCACGAACTCCCCCGAGCACGCACAGGTCACCACGCTGCCGATCACCGTCCTGGTGCTCGCGGTGGCGAGCTGGATCGGAATCACCGGGACGGACCAGCTTTCCTTGCTGAAACGCCTCCTGCCCGGCGGCGCGGCCACCGAACTCGTGCTGAATTCCTGGAATGGCGGAACATCGGCGGCCGACTCACTCGTCCTGCTCGGCCCGATCGCGGCGTGGCTGATTCTCAGCGTCACCATGGCGACCCGACTATTCCGCTGGGAACCGCGCCGCTGAAACCTCTTCCGGCACCGAGGAGATCGTAGTAACGTCGGCGATGCTCTAGATCGTCGACGTGCCTGCGGCAGGTCCGCGGGCACAGCTTCTGTTTCGTGCACTTTCCCTTCAGCTTCCTGAGTTCGATTGACCTCGGCAAAGGACGGAAATCCGTGCGAAAACAATTACTCGTCGCTCTGGCGGCCGCCGCGCTGACGGCAACCGCTGTTCCGGCGTACGCGAGCCCCACGAAATCGGCGGTGAACTGGGGCGCGTGCCCGGCCGACGTCCCGGCGTCGCTGCAGTGCGCGTCCGTCGAGGTTCCGCTGGACTACCGGAACCCGGACGGCAAGAAGATCAGCGTCGAGATCTCCCGGCTGCCCAGCACCGAACCGGCCAAACGGCGCGGCGTGCTGCTGCTCAACCCGGGCGGCCCCGGCGGCCTCGGGCTCGCTCTGCCGTTCACCTTGGCCCAGCTCGGAGTGCCGGCGAGCCTGCTCGCCGAGTACGACCTGATCGGCTTCGACCCACGCGGCATCGACCACAGCAGCCCGGTGAACTGCGATCTGAAACCGGACCAGATGTCGTTCACCCCGAGGTACGCGCATAACCGCGAAGAAGTCGTCCAGGCCTCAGCGGCCGCGAAGCAGATCGCGCGGCAATGCGCCGCTTCCGCCTCGGCAGCGGTCCTGCCGTACCTCACCACCGCGAACACCGCGCGGGACATGGACCAGATCCGCACGGCGCTCGGCGAAGCGAAGATCTCCTACTTCGGCCTCTCCTACGGCACTTACCTGGGAGCGGTCTACGCCTCGCTGTTCCCGGACCAAACCGACCGGTTCGTGCTCGACAGTGTCGTCGGCCCGACCGGGGTCGACCTCACCACAGCACGGCGGTTCGCCGAGGGAATGCAGGATCGGTTCCCGGACTTCGCGAAATGGGCCGCCGTGCGCAACGGGATCTACGGTCTCGGAGCCACTCCCGCCGAAGTCACCGCGAATTTCTCGAGGATCGCGGACAAACTCGACCAGCACCCGGCTTGGGGCGTCGACGGTTCGATCTTCCGGCTGGGCACGCACAGCCTGACCTACCAGACGCAGACGTTCCCCGTGCTGGCGCAGGCGTGGCAAGCGCTCCTCGGCAACCAGGCCCCGCCGGCCGGCGTCTTCCAGCCGCGCGCCACTGGCCCGGAGCAAAGCCAGCGCGCGACGATGCTTTCGGTCGTGTGCGGCGACAACGCCTGGCCCCGGTCGATTTCAACCTACCAACGGAATGTCGTGGAAGACCGGGCCGCGTACCCGATGATCGGCGGCGCGACGGCCAACGTCTGGCCGTGCGCGCACTGGCCCTACCAGCCGATCGAACCGCCAGTGCAGTTCAGCGACCAGGGACCGTCGAACCTCCTGCTGGTCCAGAACACTCGTGACCCCGCGACGCCGCTGTCCGGCGCGCTGGAGACGCGCGAGGCGTTCGGCGACCGGGCCCGGATGGTCACAGTCGACCAGGGCGGCCACGGTGTCGGGCTGCCGCACCTGAACAGCTGCGGTTTCGGCGCCGTCGCCGACTACCTGGTCAACGGAACCCGTCCAGCGACCGACAAGTTCTGCGGTGCGGAAACGAACGCCGCGCCTACCCCGCAACAGCAGCAGGCCGCCAGCAAGCTGATGGAGCAGCTGCGGCAGCACTGAACCGACGATGGGTGGGACGATGAACCGGCGGTGGGGCGAGCTTTCGCCCCACCGCCGTTTTCGCGCGCCCGGCTAATCGACAAAGAAAGGAAGAAAGTGCGAAGACAATTGCTAGCCGTACTCGCCGCCATGGCCTTGGCGGCGATCGTCATTCCGGCACCGGCCGCCTCCGCAAAGTCCACAGTGGACTGGGGACAGTGCCCGAACGACATCCCCACCGCCTTCCTGCAGTGCGCGGCGGTCGAAGTCCCGCTCGACTACCAGCATCCGGACGGCAAGAAGATCAGCATCGAGGTCTCCCGCGTCCCCAGCACCGAACCGGCGAAACGGCGCGGAGTCCTGCTGTTCAACCCCGGTGGCCCCGGCGGTCTCGGCCTCACGTTCCCGTTGGAACTGGCTCAGGCCGGTCTGCCCGCGAACCTGCTCGCCGAGTACGACCTGATCGGCTTCGACCCGCGCGGCGTCGACCACAGCAGCCCGGTGAGCTGCGAACTGAAACCGGAACAGTTCTACACCATCGTGCCGAAATACGCACACAACCCCGCCGAAGTCACCAAGGCCGCGGAATCCGGCAAGCAGATTTCGCGACAATGCGCGTCCGCGGCGTCCTCGGCGGTCCTGCCCTACATTTCCACCGCGAACACCGCACGGGACATGGACCGGATCCGGGCCGCGCTCGGCGAGCCGAAGATCTCCTACTTCGGCCTGTCCTACGGCACCTACCTCGGCGGGGTGTACGCGACGCTGTTCCCAGACCGGACCGACCGAATAGTGCTCGACAGCGTTCTCGGCCCGGACGGATACGACATCACCGCGTCACGTCGCTTCGCCGAAGGAATGCAGGACCGCTTCCCGGATTTCGCCAAGTGGTCCGCCGCTCGTAATTCTTCCTACGGTCTCGGGGCCACTCCGGCCGAGGTCACCGCGAATTACTTCCAGCTCGCGGACAAACTCGACCGGCATCCGGCCGGAGGATTCGACGGTTCGCTCTTCCGGTCGGCCACGCACAGCCTGATCTACCAAACCTCGGCGTTCCCCCGGCTGGCCCAGCTGTGGCAAACGTTCCTCGCGAACCAGGAACCCCCGGCTGATTCGCTGCCGAGCACCGGCGGCCCGATTCAGAGTCAGATCGCCACGATGCTCTCGGTGGTGTGCGGGGATCACGCGTGGCCCCGGCTGATTTCCACCTACCAGCGGAATGTCGTACAGGACCGGGCCGCGTACCCGCTGCTCGGCGGTGCGACCGCGAACGTCTGGCCGTGCGCGTCCTGGCCGACGAGACCGATCGAACCGCCCGTGGAGTTCAGCGACCAGGGTCCGTCGAACCTGTTGCTGGTCCAGAACACCCGGGACCCAGCCACCCCCTTGGTCGGCGCGCTGGAAACCCGCGAAGCGTTCGGCGAGCGGGCCCGGATGGTCACAGTGGACCAGGGCGGGCACGGAGTCGGGCTGCCGTCCCTCAACAGCTGCGGCTTCAACGCCGTCGTCGACTACCTGGCGACCGGAACCCGTCCGGCCACCGACAAATTCTGCGCCGCGGAAGCGAACGCCGCACCTACCCCACAGCAACAGCAGCTCCTGGACCGGCTGCGACAGTACTGAACTAGGCGGTGGGGCGGGAGAATGCCGCCCCACCGCCTATCGGCTCAGCGCAGGAACGCCGAACCCCGCGTCACCGCGGAATAAGCGTCCACCGAACCATGCCCGTAGAACCCGTTGAACGACGCGTCACCCAAGCAGGTCGCGGTAAACGAAGCGTCCCGGCCTTCCTTGAGGTAATCGACCGTCCGCGGCACCGGGCACGCGATCGGCGCCGCCGTGCCTTCCAGCACCCGCTGCACCGCGTCCGGATCCATCGACACCGAATGGCCGGTCTTCTTGCCGTACTGGGAAACGATCAGCGCCGCGACCCCAGTCGCATGGGGAGCCGCCATCGAAGTCCCTTGCAGCCACTGGTAATAACCGACCCGGCCGTCGCTCGCGGTCGCCTTTTGCACCCCGAGCGCGACCCCAGCAGGCGTCAGATTGCCTGCGGCGTCGATGTTTCCGGCCACCACCCCGACATTGCGCGGGTACGAGGACAAGATCTCGTTCTCGACCGTCCGGTACCACGGCGTGCCGTAGCCGTCACGGAAGAACCCACCCGGCGCGGAAACGGAAATCTGCTCGGTTCCGTAGTTGGAGTAGTCCGCTTTCGCCTGCGTCGGACCGAACGAACCAACACCGATGGTGTGCGGTCCTTCGATCGGCAGCGAGAAGCACGAAGTGTTGTCGATCTTGCGCGGGTGCGGTCCGTTGGCCGGGTAGTCCGGGCTCGTGACGTCGTCGTGCGGCGCGGCCAGTTCGTCGTGCTGGTTGCCGAGCGCGACCACCATCGTCACGCCCTTGCGGTGCGCGTAATTCAACGCCCGCGTGGTCGCCTCGATGATCGTGCGCTGTTCGGCCTGTTCCGCGGCGGAATCCGCCGGGTTCGAACGGCAGTTGTACAGCCACGGGTCCACGTAGAAGCTCATGTTGACGACGTCGATCCCCGCGTCGCCGGAATACGTCAGCGCGTCGACGGTCGGCTGCAGGAAGAAGAACCCGGCGTCCTGTCCGGCGCGGATGTTCACCAGCGTCACGTTCGGCGCGACCCCGGACACCCCGAATCCGTCGGCCGCGGCGGCGATCGTGCCGGCGACGTGTGTGCCGTGGCCGTTGTCGTCGTGGTCGACCGGGTCGACGCAGCCGCGATATTCGCACGGCCCGTCGACCACGGTGCCGTTGACGTCCGCGACAATGTCCTTGGTGAAGTTGCGCGAATCGGCCTTGTCGAAGTTCGGCGCGATGTCCGGGTGACTGCCGTCCACCCCGGTGTCGATGATGCCGACCTTCACCCGCTTGTCGCCCGCCTGCTTGGTGCGCGCGAGGTCGGAGCGGGTCGACTTGAGGCCCCAGAGCTGGTCGTCCAGCGGGTCGGTGCCGACCGCCTTGTTCGCCGCGGCCTTGCGCGACACACTGCCGCGGCCTTCCTTCTCGACCGCGTCCGGCTTCTCCTTCTTGCCGGCCTTGGGCGCGCTGCCGATCGCTTTCGCCTTGGCCGCGCCGAATACCGCACGGTTGGCCGAAACCCGCTCAGTGAAGCCCACAGCGGGCGCGGTGGCGGTGATGAGCCCAACCGCAGCGTTGGTCGCGACGACCGTGCCGCCGGCAGCGCGCACCGCCTGCTGCGCGGCGGCGACGCTCTGGCCATCCCGCGCCAGGACGCTGAATTCCGTTACTGGCCCGGCCGGCTGGGCCGACGCCGCCGGAAGGGCGACGCCGGACACCGCGCCGAACAGTGGCACCGCGAGTGCCACAGCGAGCAGTCTTGGTCTTTTCACGAGTCCTCCTCACGAAAACCGACAATGCAACGTACATAGCGGACACTGCGTGCGGCAATCGGCGAACCGGAGGAATTGCCTCGTTACGGAACCACCGACTGTACCTCCGCGAAGTGACAAGCCGACAGATGCCCGTTCGTCCGCGGTTCCAGCTTCGGCACCTCCGATGCGCAAATGTCCGAGGCTTTCCAGCACCGCGTGCGAAAACGGCATCCCGACGGCGGGTCGATCGGGCTCGGCACGTCGCCCTCCAGCCGGATCACCTGCCGCTGCCCGCGCACCGCCGGGTCCGCGACCGGCACCGCGGACAGCAGCGCCTGCGTGTACGGATGGGACGGTCGCTCGTAAATCTCGTCCTCAGTCCCGATTTCGACGATCTTCCCGAGATACATCACCGCGACCCGGGTGGACAGATGCCGCACCACCGACAGGTCGTGCGCGATGAACACATAGGACAGTCCGAACTCGCCCTGCAGTTCGCCGAGCAGGTTCATCACCTGCGCCTGGATCGAGACGTCCAAAGCGGACACCGGCTCGTCGCAGATGATCACCTTGGGCCGCAACGCCAGCGCCCGCGCGATCCCGATGCGCTGCCGCTGCCCGCCGGAGAACTGGTGCGGATACCGGTTCACGTGCTCGGGATTGAGCCCGACCACCTCCAGCAATTCCTGCACCTTCTTCGCCCGCGAACCCTTCGGCGCGACGTCGGTGTGGATCTCGAACGGCTCGCCGACGATATCGCCGACGGTCATCCGCGGATTCAGCGACGTATACGGGTCCTGCAGCACAATTTGGATCTCCCGCCGCATCCGCCGCAGTTCCGCGCCGCGCAGCTTGAACAGATCGCGGCCCTCGAACGTCGCGCTGCCGCTGGTCGGCTCCTCCAGGCGCATCAGCACCTGGGCGAGCGTCGACTTGCCGCAGCCGGATTCGCCGACCACGCCGAGGGTTTCGCCCGGCTGCAGGTCAAAAGACACGCCGTCGACGGCCTTGACCTGCGCGATGGTCCGCTTGAACAGCACGCCGTCGCGCACCGGGAAGTGCTTGACCAGGTCGCGCACGCTGAGAATCGGCTCACCCATGGCTTTCCACCACCTCCTCGGCGAAGTGACACGCACTGACCCGGCCGAACCCGAGCGCGTGCGAGGACGGCCGCTCGTCGCGGCACCGCTGCTCGGCCCGCTTGCAGCGCGGGTGGAACGGGCATCCGGACGGAATGTCGAGCAGGCTCGGCGGCAGGCCCTTGATCGTCTCCAGGGTCTGTCCTTTGAGGTCCAGCCGCGGCAGCGAATCCATCAGCGCTGCGGTATACGGATGCCCTGGCGAACTGAACAATTCCCGCACGTCGGCCTGCTCCACGATCCGCCCGGCATACATCACCGCGATCCGGTCCGCGACCTCCGCCACCACGCCGAGGTCGTGCGTGATCAGCACGAGCCCCATCCGCCGCTCCCGCTGGATGTCCGCGAGCAGGTCCATGATCTGCGCCTGCACAGTCACGTCCAGCGCGGTCGTTGGCTCGTCCGCGATGAGCAGATCCGGGTCGAGGGCAAGGGACATCGCGATCATCGCGCGCTGCCGCATCCCGCCGGAGAACTGGTGCGGATAGTCCTTCACTCGCCGCTGCGCCGCCGGGATGCGCACCAGGTCGAGCAGTTCGATCGCCCGCTTGCGCGCGTCCTTTTTAGACATGCCAAGCCGGACCCGCAGCTGCTCTTCGATCTGGAACCCAATGGTGAACACCGGGTTCAGCGCCGAAAGCGCGTCCTGGAAGATCATCGCGATCTCCGCGCCGCGGATCTGCCGCCGCCGGTCCGCCGACGCGGTCAGCAGGTCCTCGCCGCGATAGCGGATCGACCCGCCGGTGATCACGCCCGGCGGCGTGTCGAGAATTCCCATGATGGTCTGCGCGGTGACACTCTTGCCGGAGCCCGATTCGCCAAGCACGGCAAGGGTTTCCCCGGCATGCACCGAATAGCCGACGCCGTTGAGCACGTTGGCCACGCCGTCGGAAGTACGAAACTCCACCCGCAGGTCTTCGACTTCGAGCAGCAGCTCGCCCTCGGCAGTCGGACCGGATTCAGTGGACACTGTGGACATCGCGGCTACCTCGACTTCGGGTCGAGCGCGTCGCGGATACCGTCACCGAGCATCACGAACGCGAGCACGGTGACGGTGACGAACGCACCAGGGAACAGGAGCATGTGCGGCACCGCGCGGAAATAGTCGCGCGCGTCGCTGATCATGACGCCCCACGACACCACCGGCGGCCGCACTCCGATGCCGAGATACGCCAGCGTCGCCTCGGCCCCGATCGCCGCGCCGAGCGCGATCGTGGCGTACACGAGGACCGGCGCGAGCGTGTTCGGCAACAGGTGCCGGAACACGATCCGCGGCGTGCTCGCGCCGAGCGCGCGGGCCGCTTTCACGTAGTCCAGCTGCTTGGCCACCAGCGTCGCGGACCGCATGATGCGCATCGCCACCGGCCAGGTCAGCACCGCGATCGAGCACACCACCTGCACGATGATGGTGAACTGCCCGGGGTTCGTTCCCGGCGCGTTGAACGTGGTGAGGATGACGATCGCGCCGAGCACGAACGGAAGGCCGGCGAAGATGTCGCCGAGCCGGGACAGCAGGCTGTCGATGATCCGGCCGTAGTACCCCGAGACGATGCCGATCAGCGATCCGAAAAGGACAGTGAGCAGCGTCGCGAAAACCCCGACCAGCAAGGATGCCCTGGCACCGTAAATGGTGCGCGCGTACACGTCGTAGCCCTGGTTGTCGTAGCCGAACCACGCGTCCCCGGACGGTCCTTCGTTGGCGTGGGTCAAATCGCTGTAGCCGGCGTCGCGGTGCGAGAACAGCCCCGGCGCGATCGCGATCAGCACGACCAGCAGGATGATCAGCGCGGAAATCACGAAGGTCGGCTTGCGGCGCAGCTGCCGCCACGCGTCGCCCCACAGGCTGCGCGGTTTCTTCGGACCGGCGTCGGCCGAGCTGTCCACATGCGACAGCTGTGCCGCGTCGAGTCCCCCGCCGCCGACGAGATTCGGGTCAGTCATAACGGATCCTCGGGTCGAGAACGGCGTAGAGCAGGTCGACGATCAGGCTCATCAGCAGATACACCAGCACCAGCAGCACGACGACGCCGACGACGGTCGCGCTTTCCCGGTTCTGGAGGCCGCGGAAGATCAGCCCGCCGAGACCGTTGATGTTGAACACGCCCTCGGTCACGATCGCCCCGCCCATGAGCGCGCCGAGGTCGGTGCCGAGGAAGGTCAGCACCGGGATCACCGAATTGCGCAGCAAGTGAATGCCGATGACCCGGCTGTTGGGCTGTCCCTTGGCGATGGCGGTGCGGATGTAGTCGGCGTGCCGGTTCTCCGCGATCGACGTTCTCGTCAACCGCGCGACGTAAGCCATCGAAAGGCTGCCCAGCGCGATCCCCGGCACGATCAATTCGCCGAAACTCGGGTCGTCCGAGACGCTCGCGTCGATGATGCCCAGGTTCACGCCGAGCACGATCTGCAGCACGATCGCGGTGACGAACACCGGAAGCGAGATCAGGAACGTGGTCGAGACCAGTACCAGGTTGTCGAGGAAACCCTTGCCGCGCAAGCCGGTCAGCACGCCGGCGCTGAGGCCGATGACCGCTTCGATGAGCACCGCGACGAGCGCGAGGCGCAGCGTGATCGGGTAGGAGGTGGAGATCAGCTCGCCGACCGCGGAGCCGTTGAAAGTCTCGCCCCAGTCGCCGCTGAACAGGCTTCCGAGGTATTTGAAGTACTGGACGAACAGATTGTCGTTGAGGTGGAACTTCTCGGTCATCAGGTCGATGTAGGCCTGTGGACAGGCCTGCTGACCGCATTTGCCGGAGAACGGATCCCCGGGTACGGCCCACACCAGTGCGTAGATCAGGAAGGTGGTGCCGAAGAACACCGGGATCAGCTGGAGCAGGCGACGCAGGACGTAACGAATCATGCGTGGTTCCTAAGAGTGCGCGCCGGGCTCGTGAGTGTTCACGCCGGTTCTAACCGGAATGAACACTCACGAGCCGCGTGGTGGGAACGGACGAGTCAGCGCGTCACTTCTTGAGGACCTCGACCGACGAGTAGTCCGCGCGGCGGCGGAAGTCGAGGACCACGGTCTTGGTGTGCTTCGACTTGGCCGCGACGCCCTTCTCGTCCCACACCGGGATCGAGGGCAGGTCCTTCGCGATCAGGTCCTCGGCCTGCTGGTACAGCTTCAGCGCGGCGTCCTTGTCCGCGGTCGAGTCGGCCTGCTTCAGCAGAGCGTCGACCTGCGGGTTGGAGTACGTCGAATCGTTCGACGACGCCCCGGTCCGGTAAAGCGGGTTGAGGAAGTCCTCAATGGACGGATAGTCCGCCGACCAGTCGGAGCGGCCCATGCCGGTCAGCTTGTGCCCGGTCACGATGCTGCGCCACTGGCCGAAGTCGGTCGCCGGAACGAAATCGCATTCGACGCCGAGCGTGTTCTTGATGCTGTTGCACGCGGCCACGAGCGGTTCCTTGCGTCCGCCGTCGGCGTTCGAGGCGATGGTGAGCTTGCCCTTGAACCCGGACTTCGCGAAGAGTTCCTTCGCCTTCGCCGGGTTGTACTTGCAGTACTCGCCGCACACGCCCGGCCGGTAGCCCGGAATGCCCTGCGAGATATAGCCGTCGGCCGGGACGTAGGTGTCGTGCATGACCGTCTTGGTGATCTGCGGGCGGTCGATCGCCATCGAGATCGCCCGGCGCAGGTCGAGGTTGTTGTAGCCGGGAACGTAGTACGGCACCGCGATCGTGCTGATGCCGAGCAGGTGCCCGGTGACCAGGTTGTCCTTGAGGTCGGTCTTGTACTTCTCCGCGGTGAGCGCGGACGGCGGCAGCGTCTCGATGAAGTCGAGCTTGTTGCTCAGCAGGTCCTGGTACGCGGTTTCCTGGCTGGCGTAGATCTTGACGTCGAGGTCCTTGAACTTGACCTTGTCCTGCCCCTGGTAGTCGTCGAACCGGGTCAGCTTGATCTCGACGTTCGGCGTGCGGCTGACGAACTTCATCGGGCCGTTGCCGATCGGATGCTTCGCGAAGGCCGCGGGGTCCTTGAAGAAGGAGTCCGGCAGCGGCGAGAACGCGGTGTAGCCGATCTTGGTGGTGAACACGGAGAACGGCGCGTCCAGCGTGACCTGGAATTCGTAGTCGCCCTTCACGACCAGCCCGGACATCTTGTCCTTGGCCGGCTTCGCGTTCTTGTCGGCCGGGTGGACGTCGGAGTAGCCCTGGATGTTCTCGAAGAACGTGCTGTTGATCTGGCCGTTCGCCGAGTTGGCCCCGTAGTTCCAGGCGTCGACGAAGTTCTTCGCCTTGACCTCGGTGCCGTCGTGGAACTTCCAGCCGTGCTTGATCTTGATGTCGAAGACCTTGGAATCGGTCGTGTTGATCGACTCCGCCATCTCGTTGTACGGCTCGCCGTTCTCGCCCTTGTACGCGACGAGCCCGGCGAACATCGGGTCGACGGCCTTGGAGCCGCCCAGCTCGTTGGTGTTCGTGGGGACCAGCGTGTTCTGCGGTTCCGTGCCGTAGACGGTGAAAGTCCCGTTCGGGTCTGCCTCGCCTGACGACCCACTGCCGGATCCGCCGCCCCCACAGGCAGTCAGGAGCAGTGACAAGGTTGTCACGACAGCGGCCGCGCTCCAGAGCCTGGATGAACCCCGCATGTCCCCTCCGTTTCTAGCGTCCGAATAGCGACATGGAGGCTAGCGTGATCGGCCCTTCGTAACCGGATCACCGGGTTGCACATGAATAACGACGCCGACCGTCACCCGGACAGCTCACGACGAACTGCGGTTGATGACTTTCGGTCATTTTGGTACGGGTCCGGACCCGGGGTGCGCGCCCGGTCACCGCGGGGCTGCGGAGCGTTCAGGCGAGCGACAAAGCGATGCCGTCCAGGATGTCGTGCTCGCTGACGACCAACTGGTCCGGACCACCGCGCGCGGCGAGTTCCTCCGCGAGCACCTGGACGACGACCGCGCCGCCGCCGATCACGTCGACCCGGCCGGGGTGGATCACCGGGTTCCCGGCGCGGGTCGCGCGGTCGGCCGCAAGGAGGTGCCCGGCGAGCCGGTCGATCTCGCCGTGGCTCAGCTTCGACAGGTGGACGCGTTCCGAGTCGTACTCGGGCAGCTCCAGCGAAACCGCCGACAACGTGGTCACCGTGCCGGCGACGCCGATCCAGGTGCGGGCCTTCGCGACGTCCACGACGTCGAACGCCTCGGTGAGGATGCCGCGGGCCAGTTCGCGAGCCGCGGCGATCTCGTCGGCGGTCGGCGGGTCGCCCTTCAGCGCGCGCTCGGTGATCCGGACGCAGCCGATGTCGACGGACTTCGCGGCGAGCACCTCGGCCTCGCGGCCGTTCCAGGTGCCGAGGACGAGTTCGGTGGAGCCGCCGCCGACGTCGACGACCACGAACGGCCCGTCGTCCGGGTCCTGCTCGCCGACCGCGCCGGTGAAGGAGAGCCGGGCCTCCTCGTCGCCGCTGATCACCTCGGCTTCGACGCCGAGCGTTTCGCGGGTCATCGCGAAGAACTCGTCGCGGTTGCTCGCGTCGCGGGTCGCCGAGGTGGCGACCATGCGCACCTTCTCGACGCCCTTGCGCCGCGCGGCGACGGTGTAGTCGGCGAGCGCGGCGCGGGTGCGCTCGAGCGCTTCCGGCGCGAGCCTGCCGGTGGCGTCGACACCCTGGCCGAGCCGCACGATGCGCATCTCACGGTGCAGGTCGCGCAGGTCGACCGTGCCGTCGTGGCGCGGCGTCAACTCGGCGACGAGCAGACGGATGGAGTTGGTCCCACAGTCGATCGCAGCTACCCGAGGCATGGCTCCGACTTTACTTGGTCGCGGGCGGTTCGCGGGGCAGGCGGGCATAGGCAGGCCCTATGCCCCTTCGCCGACATTTGGTCTTTGCTTTCCGATCTTTTCCCGACGTACGGTTTCCGTGTTCGCCGCGTTTCTTCTCGCGGCGGTTCTTTCTCCCTTTATCGAGAGGTTTCAGTGGCATGCCCACGATCGAATACGGAATAGCCGGAAAACGAGCGGTCGTCACCGGCGGTTCCCGCGGAATCGGCGCGGCAATCGTGCGCCAGTTGCTGGCCGCGGGCGCGTCGGTGCTCACCACCGCCCGATCGGCCGGCCCGGTGCCGGAGGGGGCGTCGTTCGTCGAGGCCGACGTCCGCACGCAGGACGGGGCCCAGACGATCGCCTCCGCCGCGCAGGAGGTCCTCGGCGGCGTCGACCTGCTGGTCCACAACGCGGGCGGCGCGCGCCCGCACCCCGGCGCGCTGGCCATTCCGGACGACGAATGGCAGGACGCGCTGGCGGTGAACTTCCTGGCCGCGGTCCGCCTGGACGCGCTGCTGGCGCCGGGCATGCGGGACCGCCGATCGGGCGCGATCGTGCACATCTCCACGGCCGCGACCCGTCCGCCGTTCCCGCCGTTCCTGCACTACGTGACGGCGAAAACGGCGCTGGAGGCGTACAGCCAGGGCCTGGCCGCCGAACTGGCCCCGGCCGGAGTCCGCGTCAACGCCGTGTCACCCGGCCGAACCGCCACCCCCGGCGGCGTGGCGACGCGGGAACAATGGGCGAGCCAGTCGCCCGGCTTCGCTCTCCCGGAGGTCCCGCTCGGCCGCGACGGCGAACCCGACGACATCGCCAACGCGGTGCTGTTCCTGCTGTCCGACCAAGCGAGCTGGCTGACCGGAAGCGGGCTGTCCGTCGACGGAGGCGAATTCCCGCGATGAACGCTTATCAGGGCAAGACCGCCGTAATTACCGGCGGCAGCACCGGAATGGGTTTCGCCACCGCGAAATTGTTCGCCGACGGCGGTGCCAAGGTAATCATCACCGGCCGTTCTCAATCTCGCCTGGACACGGCCCTGGCCCAACTCGGCCCGCAGGCGACGGCTATCCGCGGCGATGTGGCGTCGCTCTCCGACCTGGACACGCTGGCCGGCCAGGCGCCCGGCCCGATCGACGCCCTGTTCGTCAACGCCGGGATCGCCCGGACCGAACCGTTCGAGTCGGTCACCGAGCAGCAGTACGACGAGCAGTTCGCGATCAACGTCAAGGGCGCGTACTTCACCGTGCAGAAGCTCGCACCGAAGCTGCGCTCCGGGGCAGGCGTCGTGCTCACCACCTCGACCGCGAACGTCATGGGCATGCCGACCAGCAGCGTCTACTCGGCGGGCAAGGCCGCACTGCGATCGATGGCCCGCACCCTCGCCGCCGAACTGCTCCCGCGCGGCGTCCGGGTCAACGCGATCAGCCCCGGCCCGATCGACACCGAGATCCTCGAAGCCGGGATGACCGACGAGGAAGCCGCGCAGTTCAAGGCGGAACGAGCCGCCGCCAACCCGATGAAGCGGCTGGGCACCCCCGAAGAGATCGCCCGCGCCGTCGCCTTCCTTGCCTTCGACGCCACCTTCACCACCGGCATCGAACTGGTCGTGGACGGCGGCGACACGCAACTCTGACGGTTAGGCGGCCGCCGGCTGGTACCAGCTCTCGTGCCGCAGAAACTCCAGCAACGCCATCTCCGCGGGCCCCGCACCAGGCCGAACTGCCGCGACGACGGGCTGGGACACGACCGGAAACACCGGCCGGACAAGCTGCTCGTGCCCCTCCGGCACCGCCGACGCCGGAACGAGCGTCACTCCCAGCCCGTGCGCGGCCCACCGCACCGCCGTCGAGGTCTGCGACACCCGCGCGACCGCGGTGGGCGTCAACCCGTTGTCGCGCAACACTTCGGTGAGGAACCCGTCGAGCGCGCTGTCCTGATCGAACCTGATCCAGTGTTCTTGTTCCAGCTCCCGCAACTCGATCCGGTCCTTCTTGAGCAACCGGTGCCCCGCGCCGAGGACGACCACGAACTCCTCGTCCCCGAGGTGATGCCCCTCGTACAGCCCCTCGTCACACGCCGATCCCAGCAGCGCGAAGTCCAGCACCCCATGCCGGGCGAGCTGCTCCAGCTCCGCCGGATTCGGCTCCTCGAAAACCGTCACCGCCAGCCGGGGAAACCGCTCCCGCAACGCCGCCAGCGCGCCCGGCAGCTGCCGCGTCCCCAGCCCCATCTGCGCCGCGACCCGCAACTCGCCGACCAGCTCGTCCGCCCCCGCCCGAGCCGTAGCCCGCGCCCGCCGCGCCGCCCGGACCGCGACCTCGGCGTCCTGGAGAAACGCCCGCCCGACCACCGTCGGCACCAACCCGGTCGGCGTCCGGGAAAACAGCTGCACGCCGAGTTCCCGCTCAAGCCCCCGAATCTGCTGCGAAACCGACGGCTGGGCAACGTGCAGCAACTCGGCCGCCGCGGTCACCGAGCCCGCCTCCGCGACCGCCAAGGCGTACTCGAACTGACGAAGGCTCATCGGTTCTCCTGCAGGTCGCGACGGTAGTAATGATGTAAGCGAGGCTACCCGGATCGAACCCGTCTCAGCCGTCAGCCGCCCCACTGCTACTCGGCCCAGCACTGCTCGACGAAACGCAGGTCGACGTTGTCGGCGTCGTCGATGCCGAGGTCGACGTCGCCGAACTGCTGGAACCACACGTCGGAACACTCGACCCGGTGGTCGGCAAGCTTGTCGGCCCGCCGGACGTCGGCGTCGGCATCCCAGTAGGCGTCACCGAGGGCCCACCACTGGAAACCGGCGGCAACGACACCCCCGGCGGCGGCCTGTTCCCCGGACGAGCCGAGGGCACCGCACTGGACGTCGCCGGCGCGGGAACCGAACTGTTCGGCACCTGCACGAAGCCCTTGCGGTACGCCTCAGCCCAGAGGATGACCGTGGTGACGTAAGCGTCGGAGTTGTTGTAGCGGTAAATGGCCGTCCGCAACTGATCCGGATTAGCCAGATCGAGCCCACCGGAGCACAGATAACGCGCCGCCGCGAGCGAGGAGTCGAACAGATTGCCGGGGTCAGCCTTGCCGTCACCGTTGCCGTCCGCCGCGTAACTCCGCCAGGTCGCAGGGATGAACTGGAACGGCCCGACCGCACGATCCCAGACCGGATCCTGATCAAGCACCCCGTGGTCAGTGTCCGGAATCGCCGCGTACTGGCCCGTCCCGTTGAGCTGAGGCCCGAGGATCGGCTGAAGCGTCGTCCCAGCCGCGTCGACATACCCGCCCCGCGCGTGATCCGACTCGATCCGCCCGATGCTCGCTATAAGCGCCCAGTCGATATGACAGCCCGGCTGCTCTTTCCCCAGCACATCAGCCGCATGCCGATACGCGACGAGCGCGGTAGCCGGAATCCCGAGCGGCCCGTCCGGAAGGTCATCCGCAGGCAGGGGAACCAGCGCCGGCGCATTAGGCAACCGCCCGTCGACCGCGACGCCGCGAATGCCCGGGTCATACCCCTGATCAGGCAGCACGTCCGCGGTATGCACCACCGGCATCCGCCCCGCCCACCCGACGATCAATCCCGCCCCAAGGGACGCCGGAAGCACTCCCAGCACCCCCGCGAGCAGCGCGACGACCGTCCGATGCCGAGAGACCACACTCCGGGCCCGATAACGCCCCCGCCGCGCCCGAACCCTCGCGCGGCCGATCCATCTCGGCTTTTCCGGTGGTGGGGCGATTAGCGCGCGCTTCTTGGTTCTTGCTGAGCTGGTATCCGCGGAACCGGAGGTGGTTTCCTCGCCCGCTACTTGAGCACCAGCGGCGTCGTCTTCGGCGCTTGCCGCGTCCGACTCCCTGCGGTTGGCTCGACCGCCAGTCGCTTCGGTATCCGCCGCCTCATCGTTGGCGCGGTCCCCGTCGGCTGTCGCTCCAGTGGCGGTTTCGCTTTCGAAGCCACCGCCACCGCTCTCCTCGCCGCCAGCCGCAGCCCCTTCAGCCGCCCCGCCAGCGGCTACCTCGGCAACTCCACGTTCACCGACTTCCTCGCCACCAGCCCCGTCACCCGCTCCACCGATCGCTTCGGCAACCCCATCGTCAGCACCAGCCTCGCCAATGGCCCCGCCGCCAACCGAGTCACCTCCGCCGCCAGCGCTCCCCGCACCACCAGCAGCACCGTCGGCAGCCCCGGCAACCGCACCACCCGCCGCCGACTCAGCCCGCCCCTCCGCGCCGGAAGTCCGCACCGAACGCCGGAATCCGCGTGGCACCCGCACTGTCCGCCCCTCCCCGGCGCGCCCGGCGGTGCACCCAGGCTCGCCTGCTCGGTGTGAAGCTCCGGTGCTCGCCACGAAGCATTCCCACCCAGGCAGGCACCGCCTCTGCTGTGCCTATCCGTGCCCGAGACCGGAGCGTTACCCGGCGCAGTCGCCCGCCGGCCAGCCCTGCTCGCGGACCCAGGCGAGGGTCTCGTCGCCGAACGGGTTCACCCCCGGGCCTGCCGCGAGCGTGTGCGCGAGGTGGACGTGCAGGCATTTCACCCGCCCGGGCATTCCGCCCGCGGTGACCTGCGTGCCGAGCGACTCGATGGCGTCCCGCTCAGCCAGGTACGTCTCGTGCGTGCGCTGGTACGCCGCCGCGAGTTCGGGATCCGTGGTGAGCCGTTCGGTCATCTCCTTCATCACGCCGGACGCCTCCAGCGTGCCCACCATCGACGACAACCGCGGGCAGGTCAGGTAATACAACGTCGGGAACGGCGTCCCGTTCTCCAGTCGCGGACTGGTCTGGACCACCGAGGGATGCCCGCTCGGACACCGCGCGGCCACCGCCCGCAAGGCCCGCGGCGGCCGTCCGAGCTGCTGCGCGATGACCTCCCGGTCGGCATCGGTGACGGGCTCGAATCGGGGTGTCTCCGTGCTGCTGTTCACGCTCTCCAGGCTAATGCCGCCATCCGCCCGGCCCCTCTCGACCTCCGCCGAAACGGCCGAGTTGTCCACAACCCGCACACCGTGTGGACAACTCGCCGCATCCGGCTCCGCGGCTCTTCCGGTGTGGTTAACGTGGAAGGCAGTCGAAGCTTCGCCACGAAATCAAGAGAAGTCAGCCTACGCCAGCAAAACCCCGCCGCGAGAAAACGACCAGCACCCACGCCAGGTAAGGAGCGCGCCTAACGAACCGAAAACCAACCGGCGAAAAGCCAGCCGGACACCTCAGCCGCCGGCCACCTGCGCCCACAGGTTCTCGTACCAAGGCGCCTGCGGGGCGGGCGACTGCCCAGGCTGCGCGGCCGTCGGCGAACCGGGCTGGTCCTCGGGCAGCTGGACCATCCACGGGGTCTCGCCGGGCTTCACGTACCGGAGCCGGCGGCGGGCTTCCGCCTCGATCTGGGCCGGGTCGCTCAGCTGGGCTTTGCGGTCGCGCAACTGGGCGACCTCGTGCTGGAGCTGGGCGAGCTGCGCTTCCTGGTCCCGGACCTCGGAGCGCTGGGAAAGGTAGGTGCGCAACGGGACCGCGACGGTGAACGCCAGCGCGCACACCACGATCGCCACCACGGCGGCGCGCCGGGTGGTCGACATGCCGAGCACCTTGGCCGCACCGGAGGCGCGTTTCGCCGCCAGGCCGCGGCGAAGCCGGGCCCTGGTCGTCTCCGTCGCGTCCGCGCCGGTGCGGCGCCGGGCCGACGCGGGACGGCGGGCCCTGGTGGACCCGCTTCCCGAAGCCCGGCCGCCGCGGCGGCTGCGCGCCCTCCCCCGGTCGGCCATGTGCCCCTCAGGCCTCCGCGCTGAACCGCGGGAAGGCGAGGTCGCCGGCATAGCGCGCGGCGTCCGCGAGGGTTTCCTCGATGCGCAGGAGCTGGTTGTACTTCGCGATCCGCTCGCCGCGCGCCGGGGCCCCGGTCTTGATCTGGCCGACGCCGGTGGCGACCGCGAGGTCGGCGATGAAGGTGTCCTCGGTCTCGCCGGACCGGTGGCTCATCATCGACTTGTAGCCGTAGGAGGTGGCCAGCGACACCGCGTCCAGCGTCTCCGAGAGGGTGCCGATCTGGTTGACCTTCACCAGCAGCGCGTTCGCCGCGCGGCGGGTGATGCCTTCTTCGAGGCGGTCCGGGTTGGTGACGAACAGGTCGTCGCCGACGAGCTGGACCTTGTCGCCGATCTCGGAGGTCAGCTGGACCCAGCCGTCCCAGTCGTCCTCGCTCAGCGGGTCCTCGATGGAGACCAGCGGGTAGTCGCGCAGCAGTTCGCCGTAGTAGGCGGACATCTGCTCCGCGCTGCGCTTCGTGCCCTCGAAGGTGTAGGCGCCGTCGGAGTAGAACTCGGTCGCGGCGACGTCCAGCGCGAGCGCGACGTCGCGGCCCGGCACGTAGCCCGCCTTCTCGATCGCGGCGAGGATCAGGTCGAGCGCTTCACGGTTGTTGGCGAGGCTCGGCGCGAAGCCGCCCTCGTCGCCGAGTCCGGTGGCCAGGCCGCGGCTCTTCAGCACGGACTTCAGCGCGTGGTACACCTCGGTGCCCCAGCGCAGCGCCTCGCGGAAGGACTCCGCGCCGATCGGCGCGATCATGAATTCCTGGATGTCGACGTCGGTGTCGGCGTGCGCGCCGCCGTTGAGGATGTTCAGCATCGGCACCGGGAGCACGTGCGCGTTCGGCCCGCCGAGGTACCGGAACAGCTCCAGCTCGGCCGATTCCGCGGCGGCCTTCGCGACGGCGAGCGAAACGCCGAGGATGGCGTTCGCGCCGAGCCGCGACTTCGCCGGCGTGGCGTCGAGGTCCACCAGCTTCTGGTCGACGATCCGCTGGTCGACCGCGTCGACGCCGACCAGGTCCGGCCCGATCTCGTCGAGCACCGCGGCGACCGCGCGCTCCACGCCCTTGCCGTTGTAGCGGCCGGTGTCCCCGTCGCGCAGTTCGACCGCTTCGTGTTCACCGGTCGACGCCCCGGACGGCACCGCCGCCCGAGCCAGGGTGCCGTCGTCGAGCGCCACCTCCACCTCGACGGTCGGGTTCCCGCGCGAATCGAGAATCTCGCGCGCGCCTACCTGCTCGATGAGAGCCACGCTCTGCTCCTTGGTGGGTCGTGCCTGCGGTGACGCCGCCCAGAGTAACTGCCCAGCGTGTTCACCCGTTGGAGGCCAGGCCGGTGCCGAGCCGTTCCGCTGCGTGTTCTCCAGCTCAGTCGGGCACTTCACCGGTCTCGTCGGCGGGCGGGTCCTCCGGCCGTACTTCGCGCCACCCCGACGGCAGTTCGACCTGGTCGGTCACCTGCTGCCAGAACGTCCAGCTGTTGCCGCCCGGATCGGCCACGGTGAAAATCCGCGCACCGTAAGGCTGGTCCTGCGGCGGCTCCGGCGCGGCGTCCTCCCCGAGCGCCGCGGACACGCGCTCGTGCTGCGCGTCGACGTCGGTCACGTACACGACGTTCAGCTGTCCGACCGGCCCTTCGACCCCTTTGGCCTCCCAGTATTCGGGACCGACCCCGGCCAGCTGGAGACGCGCGTCACCGGCGCGGAGCGTCGCCTGGAAGACCTCGCCTGCCCCGTCCTCGAAGCGGACTTCCTCGGTGAAGCCGAACACCCTGGTCAGCCACGCGAGCGCGGCCGTCGCGTCGCTGTAGTAGAGGTACGGCGCCAGTCCCACGTAGCCGGGTTCCTGATCGCTGCTCATGGCGGAACAGTCCATCACGACTCCTCTGCCGGTCGTGCAACGCCCTCCGCGCCGGTATCGTGAGGCGACCATGACGGACGCCGCAGCAGCCCCCGAACCCGACGGCGAATCGCGCTTCCGCAGGTTCCGCAACGCCGAGCACCTGGTCGCGCGGCGTCGCCCGCTCGACGCGCTCAAAGAGCTGGAACCCCTGCTCGACGACGAACAGGACAAGCCGAGCGTCCAGCTGCTCGCCGGGCGCGCGTACTTCCACTCCGCCCAGCTGCGCCGCGCCGAACGCGCCTTCACCCGCGTGCTGGAGCTGGACCCGACCGACCATTACGCCCGGTTCGTGCTCGGCCGCACCCTCCAGCGCCTCGGCCGTTTGGCCGAGGCGCTCGCACAACTGCGGATGGCGTCGGCGATGAACCCGGTGCCGGAGTATCTCGAAGCGATCAGCGAGGTCAGGGCGAGGATCACGCTCAGCGACCACTGAGCCGCACGTCCCGAACGTGCAGCCGCGGAAGCACACACGTGCAACCGAAGGATCCAGCCCGGCTTCAGCGCGTCTTCTGAAGTGAAAGGGCAACGGGGAAGCCCAGCCATCCGGCGACGCGGCTCGGCCAGTCGGCCGATCCGGACGGACCGGCCGAAGCGCGATCCTTGGTGTCATCACAGAGAGCGATTAGAGGAGGCCGACATGACCGCGCTGACCGTGATCGGAGCGACCGCCGGGCTGCTCGTGCTGGTGCTGATGGCGCTGGCGCCGGCGCTCGTGGAACTGAACGAACGCCACCCGGTCCAGCCCCGCAAACAGCCCGCGCGCGCCGAGGCCCTGCCGCCGAAGCCGGTGCGGGTGAGCGCCGCGCTGACGACCCACTGACTGCCGAACCGTTGATCTGGCCGGAGCGAGCCGCGGATTAGGCCGCTCCCCGAGCCTGATGCAGCAGTAGGACCGGCTGAGGCATTGCGGGCAACCCATCCCACCGGTTCGAACCGCCCCACCGGCTGGCCGCCGACCGAACCCGGCCAAGCCGTCCGCTCGCCGACCAGGCCCAGCCACCGCCCCCGGTCAAACCGCCCGTGCAGGAACCAAGTCAGGCCGTCACGCCACCGAAACCAGGCCACGCCCTCGACTCGCCGACCACACCCAGCCACCGCCCCGGTCAAGCCACCCACCCGCAAGCGGATCAGGCGGCCAGGCCATTCACCGCGGCCAGATCAGGCCGCCGGACTCAAGGCGCAACACTCGCCGCTGCATAAGAATCCGCCGCCGTGAAAACATCCTGCACGTAGTTGACCGCCGGGTTGTAGAACAGCATCGCTTTCCACCAGCCTGCCGGGGTGCCCAGGTCGTCGTTGCCGGAGCAGAGGTAGCGGGCGGCGGTGAAAGCCGCGTCGTCGAGGTTGCGGGGGTCGGCGGGTTTGCCGTCGCCGTTGGCTCGCTGGGCGTGCTTGTGCCAGGCGTCCGGCAGGATGCGCAGCGGGCCGATGCGGTGATCCGCGGTGCGGTCGCCGTCGAGTTTTCCGGTGTCGGTATCCGGGGCTTCCGCCCTGTCAGGCTTCACCGTCATGGTGCCGTCGGGGCCGGGTTTTTCCGCCCCGAAGGCCAGGTTTCCGATCGCCGCGAGCGTCGCCCACGACAGGTGGCACGACGGTTTTTGCCGCTGCATCCACATTTCCGCGCGCCCGTACGCGGCGAGCACTCGCGCGTCCAGGTGCGTCTTGTCGGCGACCCGGTTCGCCCACGCGTCCAGTTCCGCTTGGTCGGACACGAGCGGGCGGTCCGGCGGTGCGGCCAAGCCGACTCGCGGGGCTTCGGAGCCGGGTTGCGGGCGCGGCTCCTTCTTCGCGGCGGCCGGGGGCGGAGCGGCCGCGGCGGGCGGGGCCGGCGGGTCCGGGTTCTCGATCCCGATGGTCACCACCAGCACGACCCCGGTCAGCACCAGACCCAGCGACATCGCGATTCGGCTCGGGTAGCGGCGCGGCGGGTACGCCGGGGACGGGGTACTAGTCGGCTGAGTGGTATCGGCCACCCGGACAGGTTACTGATGAACCCGGCAGTGGGACGCTGGACTGGGCGAATGGCAAGCGGATGGTTAACTCTCCGGCCAAGCCGCCCAGGTCACACAATTCGTTACGTGACCTGTCGGCGACGCTCTGACCTGCGGTTACCCTAACCTAACCCGGCAAGAAACGTCGTTTTGCGTATTTTGCCGCACCCGGCCGGGGAACCTCCCTCTGGACTTACAGGCAAGCCTTACCTAAAACATCAGGTCAGGTAGTCGAAGGAGGGCTGAACAGTGGTGTTTTCCAGCGCGCTCATCGGGCTGCGCGAAGGCCTCGAAGCCGCGCTTGTGGTGAGCATCCTGGTCGCCTTTCTGGTCAAGACCGACCGGCGGCACGCGCTGCGGTTCGTGTGGCCCGGGGTCGGCGCGGCGGTGCTGCTGTCGGTCGCGGTCGGCGCGGTCCTCACCTACAGCACCGCGCAGCTGAGTTTCGAGCATCAGGAACTGCTCGGCGGCAGTCTTTCCATCGTCGCGGTCGTCTTCGTCACCGCGATGATCTTCTGGATGCGCAAGGCTTCCCGGCACATCGCGGCCGAATTGCGCGGCAAAATGGAGGACGCGCTCAAGGTCGGTCCGGCGGCGGTGCTGCTGCTGTCGTTCCTCGCGGTGGGCCGCGAAGGGCTCGAAACCGCCGTTTTCTTCTACTCGGCCGTGCAGACCGCGCAGTCCGACACCTTGCAGCCGCTGATCGGGTTCGTGATCGGGATCGCCGCCGCGATCGTGCTCGCCTACCTGCTCTACCGCGGCGCGGTCCGGTTCAACCTGGCGAAGTTTTTCACGATCACCGGCGTGCTGCTGGTGTTCGTCGCCGCCGGCGTGCTCGGCTACGGCCTGCATGACCTGCAGGAAGCCGGATTCATCCCGGGACTGACCACGCTCGCCTTCGACGCGTCGAGCACGCTGCCGGAAACCTCCTGGTACGGCGCGCTGCTCAAGGGGATCTTCAACTATTCGCAGCAAACCACTGTGCTGCAAGCGATCGCGTGGGTCGCCTACGTGGCGATCGTGCTGCCGCTTTTCCTCAAGCCCGCCCGCAAGAACAAGACCGAAGCGGCTCCTGCCGCACCGGCCGCTGCCAAGGAGTGACCGTGCCCCAGTTCCGCAAAACCTCGACGGCTGTGCTCACCGGCCTCGGCGCGCTCGTCGCGCTGACCGCCTGTGACAGCACGAACTCCGCGTCCGGTCCCTCCGGCGCGGCCTCGGGCGGGCCGATCAAGGTCGAGGCGTCCGACACCGCCTGCTCGGTGTCCGCGACGACCGCGGCCGCGGGCAATCTGACCTTCGAGATCGCCAACAAGGGCAGCAAGGTCACCGAGTTCTACCTCTACGCCGAGGGCGACCGGATCATGGGCGAGGTCGAGAACATCGCGCCAGGACTGAACCGGCGGCTCATCGTCGAGGTCCCGCAGGCGGGCAAGTACCAGACCGCGTGCAAGCCGGGCATGGTCGGCAACGGCATCCGCGGTGACTTCACCGTCACCGGCGGCGCGCAGAGCGCGAACGACGCCAGCGCGCAGAAAGCCGCCGCCACCAAGAGTTACGCGACCTACGTCGAGAACAACAGCTCGGCGCTGGAGACCGAAACCGCGAAGTTCGTAACCGCGGTCAAGGCGGGCAAGACCGACGAGGCGAAGGCCGAATACGCGCGCACCCGGGTGTTCTACGAGCGGATCGAGCCGGTCGCGGAGAAGTTTGGCGACCTCGACCCGGCCATCGACGCGCGCGAGGCCGACCTCGAACCCGGCCAGCAGTTCACCGGGTTCCACCGGCTGGAGAAGGACCTGTGGAGCACCGGGCTGAAGCCGGACAGCCCGCAGATCGCCGACAAGCTGCTCACCGACGTGAAGTCACTCGTCGCCAAGGCGAAGACGCTGCAGCTGAGCGTGCTGGACCTGGCCAACGGCGCGAAGGGCCTGCTCGACGAGGTCGCCACCGGCAAGATCACCGGCGAGGAGGAGACGTTCTCGCACACCGACCTGTGGGACTTCCAGGCCAACCTGGACGGTTCCAAGGGCGCGATCGCCGCACTGCGGCCGATCCTGCAGGAGCGCGACGCGGCCCTTGTGTCCACTTTGGACAAGCAGTTCGCGAACGTGCAGGCACTGCTGGACAAGACCCGCTCCGGCGACGGCTTCAAGTACTACAACGAGCTTTCCCAGGAGCAGATCAAGGCATTCGCCTCCGCCGTGGACGCGCTGAGCGAACCGCTCAGCAAGGTCGCCGAGGTCGTGGCCAAGTGACCGCGCGAGCGGAATCCGAAGAGGGGGCCCAGGTTTCCCGCCGGAGGCTGTTCGGACTGGCCGGCGCGGGAGTCGCGCTGGCCGGTGCGGGCGCGGCGGCCGGGGTCGGCATCGACCGGCTCGGCGGCGGCACCCCCGCCGCGGCCGCGGTGTCCACTGTGGACTTCCACGGCGAGCACCAGGCTGGGATCGTCACGCCGACGCAGCAGAACCTGCACTTCGCCGCGCTCGACGTGACCACGAAGGACGCCGCCAAACTGCGCGAACTGCTGCGCACCTGGACGGCCGCGGCCCGGCGGATGACGGCGGGCCAGGACGTCGGCCCGGACGGTGCGCTCGGCGGATCCGCGCAGTCCCCGCCGGACGACACCGGCGAGGCGCTCGACCTGCCCGCCGCCGATCTGACGCTGACGATCGGCTTCGGCCCCTCGCTGTTCGACGACCGGTTCGGCCTCGCCGCGAAACGCCCGCCGCAGCTGATCGACCTGCCGCTGTTCCCGAAGGACAAGCTCGACCCGGCGCGCAGCGGCGGCGACCTGTGCATCCAGGCCTGCGCGAACGATCCGCAGGTGGCGGTGCACGCGGTGCGCAACCTGGTGCGGCTGGGCTTCGGCGTGACCGAGGTGCGCTGGTCGCAGCTCGGGTTCGGCCGCAGTTCGTCGACCTCGCGCTCGCAGCAGACGCCGCGCAACCTGTTCGGCTTCAAGGACGGCACCAACAACGTCAAGGCCGAGGACACCGACGTGCTCCGCGACCAGGTGTGGGCGCGGGCAGGCGACGGGCAGGCCTGGATGGCGGGCGGCACCTACCTGGTGGCGCGCCGGATCCGGATGCACATCGAGACCTGGGACCGCGAGACGCTCGCCGGGCAGGAGCAGATTGTCGGGCGCACCAAGGGAACTGGTGCGCCGCTCGGGCAGACCGGCGAGTTCGACCAGGTCGACCTGCAGGTCGGCGGCGAGGGCGGGACCCCGCTGATCGCCGAGGACGCGCACATCCGGCTGGCCTCGCGCCAGACGCGCAAGGGCGTGCAGATCCTGCGCCGCGGCTACAACTTCGTCGACGGTTCCGACGGTGTCGGCCACCTCGAGGCCGGGCTGTTCTTCCTCGCGTTCAACCGGGACACGCGCTCGCAGTACGTCCCGATGCAGCAGGCGCTGTCGTCGAAGGACGCGATGATGGAGTACCTGCAGCACACCGGTTCCGCGCACTTCGCGATCCCGCCCGGCCTCACTCCGACCAGCAACTGGGGCGACGGGCTCTTCGCCTGACCAGTACAAACCTCCCCGCCCCGCCACTGCGTGGGACCGGTTGCCGGTGCCTTCCGGGCAAGCGACGGTGACCGCGTTCATCCGCGCGAGGTGAGGAGTTCGGTCGTGGTCGCTGTGGCACAGCCGCGGTTCGGGGTGTGGGCGGTCGTCTACGGGTCGTGGGGCCCGTTCGATCATCCGGACGATCCGGTGGACGCGAGCTGGGAACGCAACCGGCGGCTGATCGTCGAGGCCGACCGGCTGGGTTTCGATTCGACGCTCATCGCGCAGCACGTGGTGAACCCGTTCGGCGACGAGCTGGACCAGCTGGAGACGTGGACGTCCGCGGCCGCGCTCGCCGCGCTCACCGAACGGATCGAGATCATCGCGGCGATCAAGCCGTATCTCGTGCACCCGGTGGTGCTGGCGAAGCAGGCGCTGCAGATCCAGGAGATCAGCGGCGGCCGGTTCGGGCTGAACCTGGTCAACGCCTGGTACAAGCCGGAATTGGCACGGGCGGGCATTCCGTTCGCCGAGCACGACGAACGGTATGCCTACGGCCGTGAATGGATCAGTGTCGTGCGCGGGCTGCTGGCAGGCGAGCGGGTTTCGTTCGGGGGCAAGCACTTCCAGGTCGACGGGTACCAGCTACGCCCGGCCGGTTCGCCGCCGACTGTGTACGTCGGCGGGGAGTCGGACCCGGCGCGAGCGCTGGTCGCGGACAAGGCCGACGTGTGGTTCATCAACGGGCAGCCGAAGGAGAACGTCGCCCGGCTGATCGAGGATGTCGAGGCCCGCCCGCGCACCGGTCCGCCGGTCCGGTTTGGACTGTCCGCCTTCGTGGTGGCCCGCGAGACCGACGCCGAGGCGGAGGCCGAACTGGCGGCGCTGTGGGAACTGGCCGAGGCGGGCAAGGCGCGGTGGGAGGCGCTGGTCGCGGACGCCGATCCGAAGGCGGTGATGTTCCAGACGTTCGCGAAGTACCCGCACATCGGCACGAACGGCGGCACCGCGGCCGGTCTGGTGGGCAGTTACGACACCGTCGCACAGCGGATCCGCGAGTGGGCTGACCTGGGCATCGAGACGTTTATGCTGCAATTTCAGCCCTTCGAAGCGGAGATGCGGCGGTTCGCCGAACACGTAATTCCCCGCGTGCGCTTGACTTCAAGCAAGCTTGAACTTGCACGGTAGGTGCATGTTCACCGAAGCAGAACTCAGCTACCTGGCCGACCAGACGCTCGGCCGGGTAGCGACCCAGCATCCGGACGGCACCCTGCAGGTCAGCCCGGTCGCGTTCACCTGGAACGCGGAGACGCAGACCATCGACGTGTCCGGCTACAACCTGGCGAAGAGCCGGAAATACCGCAACGTCGAGGCCAACGGCCACGTCGCCATCGTGATCGACGACGTGCCGTCGACCACGCCGATGCGCGTTCGCTGCCTGGAAATCCGAGGCCGCGGGGAAGCCGTGCCGGATGCCTTCGCCTCGGACGGCCACCTCGACGGAGCCGTGATCCGCGTCTATCCGCGACGCATCATCAGCTTTGGCATCGACGACCCCGACCACGAACCGCTGGAAACGAAAACGAACAACCGGAACGTCTGAGATCGCGCCGGTTCGCAGTCCCGCCCCTGCCTGGGGGAGGGACGGGACTGCGCCTGTTCTCAACGACGTGCACCCGCACCCGCATACGCCGCCGTGCCCACCACGAACAACAGCCCGGCCATCCACCACGCCGCCTCAGCGTCCGCCGTTGCCATCGGCCAGGCCACGATGTCGTAGACCTCGTCAGCGAGCTTGGGCACGAACGCCGCCACCATCGCCCAGCCCAACGGCAGCGTCCAGCCGAACTGGCCGCCGAACAGCGTGGCCGCCAGACCGGTCAGGCCGAGGAGTCCGGCCGCGTTGCGGAGAACCCAGCCGGTGTCCATCGGGGATTCGACAAGTCCTTGTGCGGCAAGCATTACTCCACCGGCTAGCGCACCGATCAGCAGAAGGTGCACCAGTCGCCGGGGCGGCCAGCGGAAGGAGGCCGTGCGGTCGAGGTCGAGATCCTGTCCGCCGAGGCCCACGCCCGCCACCGCTATCGCGGAACCGAGTGCGATTGTCGCGAAGAACGCCGACCAGTTGTCGCCCAGCAGCGGCGGGAAGGCGACGGCGCAGACCAGCAACGCCACCAACGACGCGGTGAGGTGCCGCGAACGCGCGTACAGCGCTATCCAACGCATTAGCGCGCGCCCTCCATGAGGACCTTCAACGGGTCGCCGGTGCAGGTCAGCTCCATCTGCCGGGCCGCGGCGACCCGGGCGGTCTGCTCCGCTTCGGGCGCGGCCTTCAGCGCTGCCCACGCTGGATCCGTCCGAGTCTGCAGCGGAGGCTGGGCGTAGGAAGTCGGTGGCGTGTACGAGCCCACCAGCCACCGCGCCATCACCCAGCGCGCGGCGTCCTCCCGGTCGTTCTTCTCGCCGCTGTAGGAGGTGGGATGACAGGCTATCGTCCCAGCACCACTCAGCAGCGCGACGGTGAGGCTCGGGCCGCTTTTCTCCTGTAGCGCATAGTCGTCCTGCTGGATCAACACGCGGGACGGATCTCGCGGACCGGTCTTGTTGCTCCGGTACGGCGCCGTTGACTCCTCGACCTTGGTCGGATGCTGGGGCAGCTTCTCCAGCCGTTGCAAGGCTTCCTTGCCCGGACCGGCCACAGTGGACATCCAGTCCTCGTGCAGCCGGGTCACGCACACCGGGCCGTCGCAGACGAGCGCGGCCGCCGTCTGGTCCGGGGCGTGGTTGTCCGTCGACGAGGCGGGGAAGAGCGGCAAAGCCACCGCCAGCCCGGCCGCCACCGGCAGCAGCGCGAGCACCTTGGTCCGCGCCGACCTCGCCAGCAGCAACAGGATTCCGGCGACAGTGAGCCCGAGCAACCAGCTCAACTGCCCGATCTCCACCGCGGGCCTCGGCAGATCGAACGGACCGCGCGGCTCCACCTGCCCGATCCCCAGCAGCACCACCGCGTTCGGTCCGTCGCCGTTCACGCCCGACATCTGCGCGAAAAGCCCGGCGGCCAGCGCGAGCACGGCCAGCGCCGGAGCGGTGATCGGATACGGCAGCAGCCGCCCGAGACCGAGCCCCAGTGCCACCCCGGCGAGCACGGACAGCACACCGAGGACCAGCTGCATGACCCACGCCGTGGTGAACAGCCCGCCGTGCGCCACGACCTGCCCGACCCCAGCGGCGACGAGCACCAGATAGCCCACCACCGCGGCGATCCCGAGAGCCAGGCTGAGCGTCATGGCTCGGTGCCCGGCGGGCCGGGGCGTGGAACCGAACAGTTCGCCGACCCCGGCGCGGGTGTCCCGCATGCCCTGGATCGCCGAGGCGCCGACGATGATCGGCCACATCAGCACCAGCAGATAGCGCGGCCATCGCACCGCGGTCAGCCACGTCGCGTTCCAGGCCGCGGAACCGTGGGCCCACGGCCCGCGCGAGATCAGGAGCATCCCTAGGCTCACCACCAGCATCGCGACCGGCACCCACGGTGCGATGGTGCGCCGGAGTTCGATCCGGAACGCGCTCATCACCACGCCCCCTTCCCCTGCGCGTGGCCGAGCAGCGCCGAATAACCGCGCTCGATGGGACTGTCGCCGACGTCCGCCTCGCTGCCCGCCGCGGCCAGATCGCCTGGCGTGCCTTGGAAAACCAGCTTCCCGGCGGCGAAGAGGACAACGTCCGAGCACGCCGCGGCCACGTCTTCGACCAGGTGGGTGGACACGATGACGCACGCGTCCCTGCCGATTTCCTGCAGCAGCTCCCGGAACCGCACCCGCTGCGCCGGGTCGAGCCCGGCGGTGGGCTCGTCGAGCAGCAGGAGCACCGGGTCGTTGACGATCGCCTGCGCGATGCCGACCCGCCGGACCATGCCGCCGGACAGCGTCTTCATCTTGTCGTCGGCGCGGTCGGCGAGACCGACCCGCTCGATCGCGCGCTGCACCGCGCCCGGCACCTCCGTTTTGGGCATTTCCTTGAGCCACGCCATGTATTCGACGAACTCACGGATGGTGAACCGCTTGTAGTACCCGAAAGACTGCGGCAGATACCCGATCCGGCGGCGCAGGCCGCGCTGGTCGAAGCGCGCCCCGACCGGCGCTCCGAGCAGCGCCAGCTTGCCCTCGGCCGGCCGCAGCACCGTGGCCAGCGCGCGGATCAAGGTGGTCTTGCCCGCACCGTTCGGCCCGAGCAGCCCGTGCACCCCCGTGCCGAGCGCGAGGTCGAGCCCGTCGACCGCCATCCGCTTGCGGCCGACCCGCACTTTCAATCCCTCTGCCTGGACTTCCCAGGCGTAGGTCGCCGGAGCGACCTCGGCGGCTTCCACAGCCCGCATTGGTTTCCCCTCTCGTTTCCGTCAGTGTTGGGCGGCGAGCCGCGTGAAGGTGTTCCGGCGAAGCGCGACGAACACGGCCGCGACGACGGCGGCCACCAGCCAGCCCGGCCAGGCGACCGCGTCCAGCAACACCGAGCCGCCGAACGCGACGCTCGGCACCACCAGCGCGCCAAGCCACAGGCCGACCAGGATCGAGGCCGCCCAGGCGACGCCGATGAACGTGCCGAGCGCGAGCGTCCCCGTGGTGAACGCGAGACTCGGCAGCAGCGACAACCCCAGCTCCGCGCCGACCAGCCAGCCCGCGAACAGCAGCACCGCCAGCACCGGCACCACGACCGCCGTGGTCCGCCGCAGGATCAGCTCCAGCCCGGCACGCGGGGTGGCCATGGTGAGTTCGTACGCCGGGTCCAGCCCCCGCGACCACGCCGCCGCCACCCCGAATACCGGCAGCACTGGGGAAAGCACCTGCACGAACGACAGTCCATAGTGGAGTGACTGGTCGAGGTAGATCGACAGCGCGCCGACCACGAGGACCATCAGCAGCCACGGCACCATCACCGGCGTCGCCCAGCAGCGCAGCCACGCCATGGCCCGGCGCGGCGCCGGCTCCGGCGCTTCGGCGAGTTCCTGTTCCAGCCCGGCCCACACGGCGCCGAGCAGATCGGACACCTCGGCAGGGGCCGCGCCGGAGAGCCGGGCCCGGCACTGCGCGCATGTCTCCAGGTGCCCCTCGACCGCCCATGCCTCGTCTCCCGGCAGTTCGCGCCCCTCGACGTAACCGGCGAGCATCCGATCGGACAGGTGATTCATGGCGTGCCCTCCTTCAGCCGGACCTGGTTCCTCGACGTTCACGACAGCGCCTCCCGCATCGCGATCCGGGCGCGGCGGGCCCGGGTCTTGACCGTGCCCTCCGGCAGGTCCAGCAGGATCGCGGTCTCGCGCACCGACAATCCGTCGAGCACCATCGCCTGCAAGACCTCGCGCAACTCCGGCGCGAGGGCACGCAACGCGTCGCCCACCGAATCGCCGACCGTGCCCGCCAGCGCCTCCTCCTCGGCGGCCGGAGCCACCAGCGACTGCCGCGCTTCGGGAGGCGGCTGCGCGTGATGCGCCCGCCGCCGGAACGCGTCGATGAGCCGCCTCGCCGCGATCGTCCAGACCCAGCCCACGGCGGAGCCGCCGGCGACGACGCCCGCGAACGAACTCGCGGCACGCCACACGGCGAGGTACGTCTCCTGCATCACCTCCATGACGATCTGGTCATCGGAGCAGCGGTGACGCAGGCGAATCGCGAGCCACGGCGACGTGCGGCGGTACAACTCCTCGAACGCCGCACGGTCGCCGCGGGCGATACGCCGGAGGAGGTGCTCCTCGTCCGGCTCCCTGGGTGGCTTGTGCTTCACACCCGGCAAGACGCCACCTCCGCGCTTCCGGTTCTCAGATTCAAGTGATCTGGATCACAGTTACTGAGCCGGGGTTATCCGGCCGCCGAGGGCCATCGTGCCCGGCGACGGATGGAGGTGCGGGTGGACGGGAGAGGGCTCCGTCGTTCGGGTGAGGACGGGCGGCCCGACAGCGGGGCGGGAAGCAATGTCAGGGACTTAAGCCGGGCAGAGTCAGCCTGCCGACCGCCCACAAAGGACACCCAGGCCGGTGAAATACCCGATTAACTACAGAATGACCGTTTCTGCAGGTCTGTGAGGGGAACCCTGACGGAATCTGATTCCCCCAGGGGTCCCCTCACGGCCGACACGCTCAGCTCCCGCCAACCCTCGGCTGCTGACTCAAGCCGAAGGCCAGAACTTCCGCCAGCCCTCGGCCTCCAGCGTCGCCGGTTCCACCCCGGCCTTCCGCGCCGCCGCCTCAGCCGCCCGGATGTCGCGGGCGAACTGCTTCGCCACCGCCCGCAGCTCGCCCTCCGGATCCAACCCGCCCCGGCGCGCGGTCGCCGCCGTCCGGAACAGCTGGGCGGGGGCGGAGGAATCCTGCGGGAACAGGTCGAGCGGGATCCCGGCCCGGCCGCTGCGCTGGCCCAGTTTCCCGGCCAGCGCGACCGCGGGCTGGCCGAGCGCCACACCGTCCACAATGGACTTGCGCTGTTTCTCGGCCTGCTTCAGCTCTTCCCACCTGAGTTCCTGATGCTCAGCGGTGGCGATCCGGGCCGCGTCGGCGAACACGTTGGGGTGGCGGCTGACCAGTTTGTCCACGAGATCACCGGCGACGTCGTCGATGGTGAAGGGGGCGCGGCCGTGCTCGGCGGCCACGCGGGCGTGAAAAAGCACCTGCAGCAGGACGTCGCCCAACTCCTCGCGCAGGGCCGCGCGGTCGTTGTCCTCGATGGCTTCCAGCAGTTCGTACGTTTCCTCGACCAGGTACTGCCGCAGGGATTCGTGCGTTTGCCGGGCGTCCCACGGGCAGCCGCCCGGGGAGCGGAGCCGGTCCATGACCTCGACCGCCTCGACCAGCGGCGGCACGGGCGTTTCGATGAGCTGTGCGCCGGCGGCGAGCATCGCGGCGGCGGTCGGTTCGGTGCGGGAAGCAGCGAGCAGCACGATGTTCCCGGAGTACTGGCCTACCGGCGGGACGCCGAACTGCGCGGCATCAAGGTCGGTTCCGGCGTAGACCGCGCCATTGCGCAGGAGAGGCAGCGCGGCCGCGGGCAGCGTCTCGCCGCGGACCAGGACGACGGTGCCGGTCACTGCTGCGCCGGGGCACCGCCGCGCACCGGCACGGCCACGCCCGTGACCTCGGCCGCACTGGGAGCGAGGTTCATGCCGACCGGGTCCCACACGCCATAACGCGGGTTGATCTTGAAGTCCACATCGCCAACATACGGCTGCAGCATCCGCACGCCGATCGCGCCCAGCTGAGCCGCGGTCGGCTGCTGGACCTGGTCGGTGGCGACCTTCGAGTCCGTCGTCCGCTTCCGCACCACGGCGGTGACCCACCAGGTCGGCGCGCTCGCCGGGTTCGGCTGGAAGGCGATCGCGGTGTTCGCGGGCACGCCGAACAGCACGGTCGCGGCGTCCTGCGGCGACGACAACGCGGGAGCCTGCTGGCCGACATTGCCCTGCGCGCCGCTCTGGAGGTCGGCCTGGAGCTTGCCCGGATTGCCCGCGTATTCCTCGGCCTTGGCGATGGCCTGGCTGCGCGCGGCCTTCGGGTCGATCGACGGGGCCTGGCTCTCCGAGGTCGGCGCGCCGATGCTGGTGTAGTCGAAGTTCACCGACAACGTCGGCAGGTACTTCAGCGCGATCCGCTGCTGCAAGTACTGGTCGGTGATGGCCTCGCGGTGATCGCGCAGCCGCCAGACGAGCTGGGTGACCGCCGCCGACTGGTCCTGCGTGACGGCCTCGGGCACCGGCGACACGAGCGGATCCTGTTGCATGGCCTCGCTGACAGTGGCCTGGTCGACCGCGATGCCTTCCTTCTGCGCGGCCTTCGCGACGACCTCGTGCAGCAGTTCCTGCCGGACGATCTCGCGCCCGACGAGGTCGAGCTGATGCCGCGAAGCGAGCTGCCGGGCGTACGGATGCTCCTGCACGGCGCGGTCGAGCAGCGCCTGAACCTGGTCAATGGTGGTGACCTGACCGTCGACGACCGCGGCAGTGCCCACCTGACTGGGACCGGTACCGCATCCGGCGAGGAGGAAAGCTCCGGCGAGAACGGCGCCCAGCGCACGGCGGCGCCCCATGATCCGCATCACAGGCCCTACCCTCTCACATGCCCTCGAAACGCAACACCATCGAGGCATTCAGCGGGCTATTGTCGACATATGGACTCTTGGTTGTCGATCGAAGTCCTTGACGGGGCCTTCGCGGCGAGCGCGTGGCAACGTGCTCACGGCGACCGCCTGACCGAGGCCGCGCTGACCCACGGCGCCGAGCAGTGGACCTGGCATGTCCATCGCTGGGGCGTGACACTGGAGATCGAGTTTTCGTCGGAGGAGAAACGGGATCGCTTCCGGGGCCTGCCCGCTGTGACCGCCGCGCTCGACGCGGTGCCGGACCCCGAACACGGCCTGCTGGTGTATCCCGGCCGCGGCGGCGGTTCGGGGTCCCGGGTACCGCGGCGTCCCCGGCCGTTGCCGATGTCCGGCTGCGGTGCGCTGCCGACGCCGCAGGAGGACGTGTCGCTGCGGCTGGCCACGGCGGAACCGCCGGGCATCGAGATCTGCCCTGCGAGCTGAACGCGATCACCGGAACGCCGCGAGGTTCTCCGTTGCCCACTGACGGAAAGTGCGGCCGGGACGACCGGTGATCCGCTCGACGCCGCGGGCGGACTCGCCGGGCAGTTGCGCCCAATAGTCCAAGATCGCCTCGGCCAACGGCGTCGGCAACTGCTGGACCGCCTCGTGCCGGGTCGGTTCGCGCAGCTTGATCTCCCGGCCGAGCACTTCTGCCAAGATCTTTGCCTGGTCCCGGAAACTGAGTAGCTCCGGCCCGCCCAGACTGATCGTCTCGCCGTCCAGTGTGCCGGTGGACAGCGCGAGTTCGGCGACGTCGGTGATGTCCTCGGGGTGGATGACGTCGAGCCGGGCGTCCGGGTACGCCTGCTCGACCGGCCTGCTGGCGCGAACGAAATCGGCCCACCGCAGGGTCATCGTGGCGAAACCGCCGGGGCGCAGAACGGTCGAGGTCAACGGCGCGGACCGGAGCGCCTGTTCTACCAGCAAGTGGTGGCGGGCCAACGCATTGTGCTCGGCGTCGGGCAAGGTCACCGAGTCCGAGGACAGCAGCACTACCCGGCGGACTCCGGCCGAGACGGCAGCGTCAAGCAGCTCTTCGATACCGGTCGGCTCGGCGTAGAGGAACATGCCGGTGACCCCCGCCAGCGCGGGAGCGAACGTCGCTGGGTTGGCAAGGTCCAGTTCGACGGCCGGGAAATCGAGCTGTTCCGGAGCGCGGCTGGCAGCTCGGACGCCGGGCAGGCGGTGCAGCAGGCTCGCGCCGATGCCGCCACGAGCGCCGGTGATCAAGATCGTCAAGGGGTACCTCCGCGGGAATTCGGTCCTGTGCCCCACTTTTCCCGCGCCCGCTGATCGAGTCCAACAAAGAATACTGGTCACATTGATCGAGCAGTGCTATGAATCCCGCATGGAGTTGCGGCAGCTGGAATGCTTCGTCGCGGTCGCGGAGGAGGCCAGCTTCACCCGCGCCGCGACCCGGCTGCACCTCGTGCAGGCCACGGTGTCGGCGACGATCGCTTCCCTGGAACGAGAGCTGGACGCGCCGTTGTTGTTGCGCACGACCAGGCGAGTCAGCCTCACTGACGCCGGTCTCGCGCTTCTGCCGAAAGCGCGCGCCGCGCTCGATGCCGCCCGCGATGCCCGCGACACCGTGCACGCCGTCCGGGGCGGGCTGCGCGGCACGCTGCGCATCGGGACCATGAGTTCCCTCGGATTGATCGACTTGCCCGCGTTGCTAGGCGGCTTCCACCGCGAACATCCTCGGGTGTCAGTGCACCTCGCGACCGCGTCGTCCGAAGGCGGATCTCCCGGACTGGTCACGGCGATCGCCGAAGGGCGGCTCGATCTCGCCTTCGTCTCGCTTCCCGGCCACCCGCCCGCCACCGTGCACCTGCGGACGCTGACCACCACGCCGCTGGATCTCGTGGTTCCCCGCGATCACCCGTTCGCCCACCGAAACGACCTGACTCTGACTGATCTGGCGGACGAACCGTTCATCGATTTCCCGCTCGGCTACGGAAACCGTGCCGTGACCGATCGCGCGTTCGCCGTGGCCGGGGTACGACGGCACCTCGCCATCGAAATCACCGACCTCGCCGCGGGCACCGATTTCGTCCGGCAGCGTCTTGGCGTGGCGCTGCTGCCCCGGGCGATCCTCCTGCCCGACGCCGACCTCATCGCACTTCCGATCACCGACGCCGACCTGAACTGGCCTATTTCCCTGGCCACCCCGGCGGGCCGCACCGCCGGGGCCGCCGCCAAGGCGTTCATCGACCTAGTGCCGCAGCACCTCCAGGACTAGCGACGATCACACCGCCGCCGGAGTTTTCGTCAACTGCGCCAACAGCTTCGTGCACCAGTCGAGCAGTTCCTGGTCCCGCAGCACCGGCGCGCCCATCCGGCCGCCCGCCGGGCCCTCGGTCGGCTTCGGCACCGACACGGTGTTGGTAACCGCCTTGTACAACGCCTTGGGGTACAAGCGTTTCAGCCGCACCAGCTGCGAGTCCAGCAACGGCAGCGGCGCGAACCGGATCGTGTTGCCCTGCACCGCGACCTCGGTGACGCCGGCCGCGCGGCAGGCGTGCCGGAACGCCGCGACCGCGAGCAGCCGGGTGACCGGGGCGGGCGGCTGGCCGTAGCGGTCGATCAGTTCCTCGCGCACCGCGTCGAGCGCTTCGGTGTCCGGGGCGGACGCGATCTTGCGGTACGCCTCCAGCCGCAGCCGTTCGCCAGGCACGTAGTCGTGCGGGATGTGCGCGTCCACCGGCAGGTCGACGCGGACTTCGGCCAGTTCCTCGTCCTCCGCCGGCTCCGCGCCCGCGTGCCGCCGGAAGGCCTCGACCGCTTCGCCGACGAGCCGGACGTACAGGTCGAACCCGACGCCCGCGATGTGCCCGGACTGTTCCGCGCCGAGGATGTTGCCCGCGCCGCGGATTTCCAGGTCCTTCATCGCGACCGCCATGCCCGCGCCGAGTTCGGTGTTCTGCGCGATGGTGGCGAGCCGGTCGTGCGCGGTCTCGGTGAGCGGCGCTTCCGGCGGGTACAGGAAGTACGCGTACCCGCGTTCACGGCCACGTCCGACGCGGCCGCGCAACTGGTGCAGCTGGGCGAGGCCGAGCATGTCGCCGCGTTCCACGATCAGCGTGTTGGCATTGGAGATGTCCAGCCCGGTCTCGACGATCGTGGTGCAGACGAGGACATCGTACTCGTTCTCCCAGAAGCCCTGGATGATCTTTTCGAGCTTGTCCTCGTTCATCTGCCCGTGCGCGGTGACGACGCGCGCCTCCGGCACCAGCTCGCGGATCCGTTTCGCCGCCTTCTCGATCGACGACACCCGGTTGTGCACGTAGAACACCTGGCCGTCGCGCAGCAGCTCCCGCCGGACCGCGGCACCGACCTGTTTGTCGTCGTACGCGCCGACATACGTCAAGATCGGGTGCCGGTCTTCCGGCGGAGTGAGGATGGTCGACATCTCGCGGATGCCCGCCAGCGACATCTCCAGCGTGCGCGGGATCGGCGTCGCCGACATGGTGAGCACGTCGACGTGCGTGCGCAGCGCCTTGACGTGTTCCTTGTGCTCCACGCCGAACCGCTGTTCCTCGTCGACGATCACGAGGCCGAGGTCCTTGTAGCGGATGCCGGTCTGCAGCAGCCGGTGCGTGCCGATGACGATGTCGACCTCGCCGTCGGCGAGCTGTTCGAGGATCCGGTCCGATTCGGCCTTGTGCGTGAACCGCGAAAGGCCCTTGATGGTGACCGGGAACGACCGCATCCGCTCGGTGAACGTGTTCAGGTGCTGCTGCGCGAGCAGCGTGGTGGGCACGAGCACGGCCACCTGCTTGCCGTCCTGCACCGCCTTGAACGCCGCGCGCACCGCGATCTCGGTCTTGCCGTAGCCGACGTCGCCGCAGATCACCCGGTCCATCGGGACGCCGCGTTCCATGTCCGACTTGACCTCGTCGATGGCCGCGAGCTGATCGTTGGTCTCGGTGAAGGGGAAGGCGTCTTCCAGCTCGCTCTGCCACGGCGTGTCCGCGCCGAACGCGTGGCCGGGCGCGGCCTGGCGGGCGGCGTAGAGCTGCACCAGTTCGGCGGCGATCTCCTTGACCGCTTTTTTGGCGCGGGCCTTGGTGTTCTTCCAGTCCGAGCCGCCGAGCTTGTTGAGCGTGGGCAGTTCGCCGCCGACGTAGCGGGACACCTCGTCGAGCTGGTCGGTGGGCACGAACAGCCGGTCTCCCGGCTGGCCGCGCTTGGACGACGCGTACTCCAGCAGCAGGTACTCGCGGGTCGCGCCGGCGACCGTGCGCTGCACCATCTCCACGAACCGGCCGATGCCATGCTGGTCGTGCACCACGTAGTCGCCCGCCTTGAGCGCCAGCGGGTCGACCGCGCCGCGGCGGCGCGACGGCATCTTCGTGTTCAAGTCCTTTGTGGACGATCCGGCCGTGGCACCGCGGCCGGTCAGATCCGCCTCGGACAGCACCACGAGCGCGCGCTCCGGCGAGACGAAGCCCTCGGCGAGCCCGCCGCAGGTGACCGTGACGACGCCGGCCGCCGGTACGTCGGCCAGCTCCTCGACGTGCTTCGCCGGGACCTCGGCCGCCATCAGCTGTTCCACCGCGCGGCTGGCGGTGCCCTGCCCGGCGACGACGAGCACGCCGGTGCCGCCGGACGCCAGGTGCGCGCGCAGGTCGGTCATCGCGCGCTCCAGCTCGCCCCGGTACGCGGGAGCCGGCTCGATGGCGACGCGGTACACATCCGGGTCTTCGCTGGTCAGCTGGGTGAGCGTCCACCACGGGCGCTTCGTCTCCTGCGCGTGCGCGGCGATCTCGGCCAGATCGCGGTACGCCGACGCACCGAGGTCGATCGGGGCCTGCCCGCCCGCCGCGGCAGTCGTCCAGGACGCTTCGAGGAACTCCTGGCCGGTACGGACGAGGTCGGCCGCGCGGGCGCGGATCTTCTCCGGATCGGCCAGCAGCACGTGACTGCCCTGAGGCAGGGCATCGGTGAGCAGCGCGAGTTCGCCCTCGCAGAGCACCGGGATGAGCGCCTCCATGCCCTCGACCGGGATACCGCCGGAGAGCTTGGTGAGCATTTCGGCCAGGTGCGCGTCGGCCTCGTACGTGGTGGCCAGCTCGGCGGCGCGCGCCTTCACGTCCGCCGTGAGCAGCAGCTCCCGGCACGGCGGCGCGGTGACCCGCTGGATCTCGCCGGGGAGCGATCGCTGGTCGGCCACCGCGAACGCGCGGATCTCGCTGACCTCGTCGCCCCAGAACTCGACGCGGACCGGATGCTGCGCGGTGGGCCCGAACAGGTCGAGGATGCCGCCGCGGACCGCGAACTCGCCGCGCTTCTCGACCATGTCCACGCGCGTGTAAGCCAGCTCGACAAGCCGTTCGAGCAGGTCCTCGAAGCTCTGTTCCTCGCCGACGACCAGGTCGATCGGCGCGAGCGAGCCGAGCCCGGGGGCCATCGGCTGGATGAGGCTGCGCACGGTGGCGACCACGACCCGCAGCTGTTCGTCGCCGACGTGCAGGCGGTGCAGCACTTCCAGCCGCCGCCCGACGGTGTCCGCGCGCGGCGAAAGACGCTCGTGCGGCAGCGTCTCCCAGGACGGGAAGTCGGCCACGCGCTCGCGGCCGAGCAGCGCGCCGAGCGACGCGGTCAGCTCGTCGGCCTCGCGCCCGGTGGCGGTGACGGCCAGCACCGGACGGCCCGCGCCGCCGCGATCGGGGTCTTCGGCCAGCGCGGCGGCCACGAGCTGCCGTACGGCGACAGCGCCTTGCAGTTCGAGCAACGGGGCTCCGGCGCGCTCGACAACACCGCGCAGCGCCGGGTCGGGAAGGATGGCTTGGAGGAGTCCGGACAGTACAGCGTCGGTCACCGTCCCAGCCTACGTCGCGGCACCGACAGGTTTCCGCTCCCCGGCGATCACCTCCGCCAACAGGGGCAGTTGCCGCTCCACCGCACCAGGCTCCAGGGAGCCGACCCGCAACAGCACGTGTTCGGCCCCAGCCTCGGCGTATCGGCGCACGGTCGCCGCGACTTCCGCGACCGGACCGGTCACCGTCGCCTGAATGGTGCTGATCTGCGCCAGCGACCGCTGATAAGTCGCCTGCGCGTAGTCCTCCAGTACCCGCCGGCCGCGGCGCGGATCGGGGTCGACGTAGACGGTCAGGAACAGCGACGGGGTGACTGGGCGGTCCGTGGCGGCGCGGATCGTCGCCAGGCCGGCCGCGTAATCCGCGGGATCCGGCGGATACGGGAGCCAGCCGTCGTAACGCAGCGCGGTGCGGCGGAGCGCGGCCGGGGTCGCGCCGCCCAGCCAGATCGGCGGGCCGCCGGGGCGCGCGGGCCGGACCGCGGGCGGCAGCCAGTCGTAGTGCAGCACCTTGCCGTGGAACGAGCGCGGTTGCCCGGTCCACAGCTCGCGCCAGAGCGCGACCACGTCGTCCAGCTGCGAGAACCGGGTCCGGAAATCGACCCCGGCCAGCTCGAACTCCCGCTCGCTGAACCCGGGGAAGCCCGCGCCGACGCCGACCGCCAGCCGTCCTTCGGAGATGAGATCGACCGACGCGAGCGTCATCGCGGTCTGCACCGGATTGCGGTGCGCGGGCAGCAGCACCGCGGTCCCGACGGTGACGCGTTCGGTCGCCTGCGCGACCGCGGTGAGCAGGGTGAGCGGTTCGATCCGGGGCCGGGAAAGCGAGTCACCGGCCCAGATCGACGCGAACCCGAGCCGTTCGGCTTCGCGGGCCACTTCGACGAGGGCACGCGGGGTGCCGCCAGCTTCGAGCTGCGCCTGTCCGGCGGGAAGAAGAAGTCCGAATTCCACGTCGCCGACGATCCAGCGCGGCCCGGTGTCCCGGCAATTCCCTGCGGGGAATGGCCCGGCGTCAGCGGACTCGGCAAGAATCGCGCAGGTGCCCACTTCGTTCGCCGACGCCCTGCGCGACGCCCGTTCCCGCCGTCGGCTCAGCCAGCTCGACCTCGCGCTGAAAGCCGGGACGACGCAGCGCCACGTCAGCTTCATGGAACGCGGCCGTTCGCTGCCCGGCCGCGGCATGGTGGTGCGCGTCGCCGAGGCGCTCGGCCTGCCGCTGCGCGAGCGCAACGCCCTGTTGCTGACCGCCGGATACGCGCCGGTCTACCCCGAAACGCGGCTGGACGACCCCGCGCTCACGCCGGTGCTGGAATCGCTGCGTGCGCTGCTCACCGGGCACGAGCCGTATCCGGCGCTGGTGGTGAACCGCTACGGCGATCTCGTCGCGGCGAACGACGGTTTCGACCTGCTCACCGAGGGCGTCGCGGCGGAGCTGCTCGAACCGCCGATCAACGTGCTGCGGCTGGCGTTGCACCCGCGCGGGATGGCCCCGCGGATCCAGAACTTCGCCGATTGGGCGCAGCACGTGCTCGAACGCCCTCGCCGAGGTCTGGCGAACGGACCCGATCCACGGCATCAGGCGCTGCTGGACGAACTCACGGGCTACCTGCCATCGCCGGGAGAACCGTCAGGCGACCACCTCGGCTTCGCCGTGCCGTTGCAGCTGTCCAGTTCAGCGGGTGAACTGCGGCTGCTCACCGCGATCACGCAGTTCGCCACCGCAGTCGACGTGACGGTCGCGGAGCTGAGCCTCGAAACCTTCCTGCCCGCCGACGCTTCGACGGCGGATCTGCTCAAGGCGCAACCCAGCCGGTGACCTGCCCTATCGTCAGCTCCACACCTGCCCACAGCACCGCAGCGCAGAGGCTTCCGACGAAGAAGCGTCGGTACGACAGTCCAGCGGAACCGGCGACGCGCGGCACGAGAGTGCGTACGCCGGCGAGGCACCGTCCTAGGACGACTGCTGGCACGCCATAACGCGCGACGGTCGCTTCGGCCTTGTCCCACTTCGCTTCGCCGATCCGCAGTCCTACGCGAGACCGACGCAGCTTCGGCCCCAGCAGTCGGCCCTCCCAGTACGCGAGCTGGTCCCCCGCGAGCGCCGCCGCGACGCAGACCGTGAGGGCGAGCCACAGCTGTAAAGTGCCGCGCTGCACAAGAAAACCCATGAGCAGCAAAGTGGACAGCGTCGGCAGCACGATGCCCGGCAACAGCGCTGTCTCGGCCATGATCACCAGCGCGCAGACGCAGTAGACGAGCGGCGCGGGAGCGTCAAGAAGTGGCTGAAGCAGGCTGCCCATAGCGGTCCAGTCCCGACCGCACCGGCAAAGCCGCGCGGTACACGTACGCAGGCGGCAGGTTCCGCCAGACCACGCTGGTGCGTTCGACCACCGCGAAGCGGCTTCGCAGCAACCGTGCGAACCGACGCGCTGGCGGCGTCCACGCGGTGTGCGCGTACGCGAAGGTGGTGAAGCGGCCTTGCGGCGAAAGCACCTCGCAGACGGAGTTCAGTACTGCCCTCTGGAGCGCGGCGTGCATGGCTGTCCACGGCAGACCGGAGACCACCACGTCGACCGGCATCGTCACGTACGCAGCGACGTGCTCTGCAGAGCCTTCTGCGACGTGCAGCGACGGAAAGCGCTCGCGTAGCTCCTGTACGAGATGCGCGTTGATCTCCACCGCGGTGAAGTGCGCGTCGCGCTGAAGCATCCGAAGCAGCACCTCGGTGAACACGCCCGTTCCCGGCCCTAACTCCACCACGCTGTGCGCGCTCTCGACGCCTAGCCCCGCAGTCATCACCCCGGCCAGCCGCTCCGAACTGGCGGCGATCGCGCCGGTGCGCATCGGATGCCGGAAGAACTCCCTGGTAATCGACATGTTTTCGACGGTAGGAAGCACCTCGGTCGTCGCGGATCGGCTCGGTCGGCGGGAAAAGTCGTCCGCTCGGAGGACCACGGCCATCCTCCGGAACGACGCACGCGACGACGATCCCGCGTTACGTTCGTCTTGTGCGTGGACTGGTTACGTGGGTGCGCAAGCAGCGCTGGTTGCGGGACTTGCCGCTGTACGCCGTCTTCGTCACCCTCGGGCCGAACATCATGGAGCAGGACACGTGGCTGCTGAAGATGTTCCCGACGCTGTTTCTGCTGCCGCTGTTGCTGCGTCGCCGCTACCCACGCACGGTCGCGGTCCTGATCCTCATCGGGGTGCTGATCGTCTACACGAACGAGGTGTGGGCGCATGACCGTGGCCGTAGCGACCTCGCGATGGCAGTCGTTCTGTACACGCTCGTCAAAGCCGGCGACAGATGGTTCATCGCCTTCGCCGTAGCCGTCGCGGGGCTCGACACGCTGTGGGGGTTCACCTGGGGGGTTAACACCCTGAACCCCACACTCACCGTCTTCGGCGCACTGCCGCTGTACCTAGCGGCCTGGGCGCTCGGCGCGTTCTTCCGCGCGAGAGAGCAACTCGCCGAAGAAGAACGGCTAAGAGCCGAGCTGGCAGCGTCCGAGGAACAAGCCCGTAGCCGCGCTTCAGTCGCCGAAGAGCGCACGCGGATCGCGCGCGAGCTTCACGACGTACTCGCACACAGCATGAGCGTGATCGTCCTGAACGCCGAAGGCGCGAAGCTCGCACGCCACCAGGACCCCGACGCTGTCGACCGTACGCTCGACACCATCAGCAAAACCGGCCGTTCCGCGCTCGCTGAGCTGCGACGGCTGTTGGAAGTCATGCACGCTGGCGAACCCGCACGCGCTCCGCAGCCGACCCTCGACCAGCTGCGCACGCTCGTCGCGCAGTCCGGTCGCGATATAACGCTAGAAGTCGACGGCGACATCGCCGACCTGCCCGCCGGCGTCGCGCTGCAGGCGTACCGCATCGTCCAGGAGGCACTGACCAACATGCTCAAACACGCGCCGCCCGACGCGAGCGGCCGGGTCCAGGTCACGTTCACCGGCCCGGAAATCCGCGTCGAGGTCACCAACTCCGGCGGACGGGAGCCGGCCGCGGCGGGGCTGCCCGGATCCGGACGCGGGCTCACCGGCATGGCCCAGCGCGTCGCGATGTACCACGGCAAGCTCGAAACCGGCGCGCTGCCGGACGGCGGCTACCGGGTGGCGGCCACGCTGCGGACGGACGCCGCATGACGTCCGTGCTGATCTGCGACGACCAGGAACTCGTGCGCGTCGGGCTGCGGATGATCGTGGACAGCCAGCCCGACCTGGAGGTGATCGCCGAAGCGGGCGACGGCGCGGAGGCCGTCGAACTCGCCCGCGCGCGGCGGCCGGACCTCGTGCTGATGGACGTGCGCATGCCGGTGCTCGACGGCGTCGCGGCCACCGCGCAGATCTGCGCCGAACTGCCGGACACCTCGGTACTGGTGATCACGACGTTCGACCTCGACGAGTACGCCTACTCCGCGCTTCGCGCCGGCGCCAGCGGATTCCTGGTCAAGGACGCGCCGTCGGACGAGATGCTGGTGGCGATCCGCGGCGTGCTGCGCGGCGACGCGATGGTGTCGCCGTCGGTCACGAAACGCCTGCTCGACCGCTATCTCAGCGCCCACCGGACGCCGCTGGACGAGCAGAAACTCGAGACGCTGACCGAACGCGAGAAGGACGTGCTCGGCCTGATCGCGCGCGGCCTGTCGAACACCGAGATCGCCGGGACGCTGTTCATCGGCGAGACGACGGTGAAGACGCACGTCGGACGGCTGCTGAGCAAGCTCGGGCTGCGGGATCGGGTGCACGCGGTCGTGTTCGCGTACGAGTCCGGATTGGTACGTCCCGGCGGCTGAATCGGGGCATGCTGGACCCATGCGTCTCGTCGCGTTGTCCGCCGCCGTCCTGCTGCTCGCCGCCTGCTCGGCCGCGCCCGCGAGCGCGCCGGCGAAGCAGGAGCCGGGCCGATTCGCCGTGCAGCAGGTCGCGGACGGCCTCGAACACGGCTGGGACGTCGCCTTCCTTCCCGACGGTTCGCTGCTCGTCCCGCAGCGCCCCGGCAAGCTCGCGCTGATCCGCGACGGCCGGAAGACCGACGTGCGGGCCGATTTCTCCGACGTCCTTGTGCAGGGCGAAGGCGGTCTGATGGGCCTGGTCCTGGCGGCGGATTTCGCGAGGTCGCGCGAGTTCACCACCTGCCAGACCCACCAGGAAAACGGCCGCGCGGAGGACGTCCGGCTCGTCACCTGGCGGCTCGCCGACGACGGCGCGAGCGCGGCCAAGGCACGGGACCTGCTGACCGGCCTGCCGGTGAACCCGAGCGGACGGCACTCCGGCTGCCGCCCGACGCTCGCTCCCGACGGCGCGCTGCTGGTTGGCACCGGCGACAGCGCACGGTCCACCGTGGCGCAAGACCGGCACCTCCTCGGCGGCAAAGTGCTGCGAATCGACCCGAAGACCGGGGAACCGTTGCCGGGCAACCCGTTTTTCGCTTCCGCGGACCCGAACGAACGCCGGATCTACACCTACGGCCACCGCAACGTGCAGGGCGTCGCGATCCGGCCGGGCACCGGACAGGTGCTCACCGCCGAGCACGGCCCCGCCTTCGACGACGAGGTGAATCTCCTGCGGGCAGGCGGAAACTACGGCTGGGATCCGTCGAAGGGCGGCACCGACGCCGACTACGACGAGAGCGTGCCGATGACCGACACCACCCGGTTCCCGGACGCGGTCCGTCCACTGTGGACCAGCGGCTCGACCACCGAGGCGATCAGCGGCGACGCGTTCCTCGCCGGCAAACAATGGGGCACGAACGAAGGCGCGCTGGCGGTGGTGGCGTTGAAGGGCCAGAAACTCCTGCTGCTGCACCTGGACGCCGCCGGGAAGGTCACCAGCGTCACGCTGCCCGCGGAATTCAACGACAAATTCGGCCGGTTGCGAGCCGTCCGGAGCGGACCGGACGGCTCGCTGTACGTGACGACCTCCAACGGCAGCAACGACAAAGTGCTGCGCGTGACCCCCAGCTGAGGTCAGCCGACGTACGCTCCGCCGTTCACGTGCACCACCTGGCCGGTGACGTGTCCCGCTTCCGGGGAGGCCAGGAACCGCACCACCTCGGCGACGTCGTCCGGCTTGCCCGCCCGCTTCGTCATCGTGTTCTCGACCAGCCATTCCCGCCGCTCCGCGGAGAGTTTGCCGCGGAAGAATTCCGTGTCCACGATCAGGCCCGGCGCGACAATGTTCGCGGTGATCCCGCGCGGACCGAATTGCCGGGCGGTTTCGGTATTCCACACCTCCACGGCGGCTTTCGCCCAGCCATACGACTCGGCGCCGGTGTGCCCCGCGATCGAACCGATCGTGACGATGCGGCCATTGTCAGCCAGCCGCTCCCGCAGCGCCGACGTCATGAACGCGGCGGAGAACAGATTCGCCCGGATGTTGGCCGTCCAGGCCGCGTCGAGCGCCTTCAGATCGCCGCTGTCCTCGCGCAGGAAATCCGTGTTGCCACCAGCGTTGTTCACCAGCACATCGACCCGCTCCGGCAGCTGATCGCGCGCCGCTTCGACCGCCTCGGGATCGCTCGCGTCGAAGCTCACCGCACGCGCGCCGAGCAGCGTCGCCGCCTCGGTGAGCACGTCCTCTCGCCGCCCGGTGATGGTGACCCGATCCCCGGCCCGGACAAACGCCGCCGCGATCGCGTACCCGATTCCAGTGCTGCCCCCGGTCACTACTGCTTCCCGTTTCATCCCCACGTCCTTTATTGCTAAAGTACCTCTCGTGAACGACGGTACCGGCGGCGGGGAAAACCCGTCAAGCGACGAAGTGGACGAGATCCAGCGAGCGTGGCTGAGGGAGCAGCCGGGCACGCCGGTGTCGTCGATCGGCGTGATCACGCGGATCTGGCACATCGCGAAGCTGCTGGAGGACGACCGGCGCGCGACCATGCTGGAACTCGGTATGGACGCGTCCACCCGCACCCTGCTCAGCACGCTGCGCCGGGCCGGGCCGCCGTACCGGCTCAGCGCGGGCGAACTCGCGAAGCAGTGCCGGGTCAGCCCTGGCGCGATCTCGCAGCAAACCGCCCGCGCCGAACGCGACGGCCACGTCCGCCGGGTCAAGTCCACTTCGGACCGTCGCGGGGTCTATGTCGAGCTGACCGAGGCCGGGCACGAGCTGATCGAACGAACCGTCGGGGATCTGCTGGAGCACGAGGAAACCTTGGTGTCCGCCCTGTCCCCGGCAGAACGCGACCAGCTGGCCGGTCTCCTGCGCGTTCTGCTCGCGGACCTGGACCGGCGGGCGCGGAGGTAGGATGGCGGACATGTCCTCAATCGACAAAGTCGCCTGGCTGCACCTGGTCGACGGCAAGCTGCTCGCCGCGCGCTCGGCGGGCAAGGACACCTGGTACCTGCCCGGCGGGAAACGCGAAGCGGGCGAGACGGATGTCGAAACGCTGGTCCGGGAGATCGCCGAGGAGCTGAGCGTGCAGCTGGACCCGGCTTCCGCGCAGCCAGCTGGGGTATGGGAAGCGCAGGCGCACGGCAAAGCGGACGGTGTCGTGGTGCGGATGACCTGCTACACCGCGGATTACACCGGCGAGCTGAAGCCGAGCAGCGAGATCGAATCGTTCGGCTGGCTCGCGCACGCTGACCGCGACCAGGTGTCAGCGACGGTCCAGCTGATCCTCGACGACCTGCACGCACAAGGAAAACTGGTCTGATGCTGCGCCTCGGGATCACGGTGCTCGGAGTCGCCGACGTCGAACGGGCGCTGCGGTTCTGGTCCGAGGCGCTCGGGCTCGTCGAGGACCCGGAATGGGCGAGCGGAACGTGGCGGACGCTGGCCCATCCCGGCGGCGCGCACGCGCTGGGTTTGATGCGCAGCGAATCGCCCGCCGAACTGCGGCCGCGGCTGCACCTTGACCTCTATACCGACACCGCGGACGAACAGCGCGCCGAGGTCGAACGGCTTCTCGGGCTCGGCGCACAGCGGGTCGACTGGGAGCTTTACCCGCCCAAACCGGACTTCGTGGTCCTGGCCGACCCGGACGGCAACCTGTTCTGCGTCGTGGATCTGAGCAACGCGCCGTCCGGCGGCTAAGGATTCAGCCGAGCAGCCGGGGCTTGTTTTCCAAGTGGGACAACCCGTTCCAGGCGAGGTTCACCAGATGCGCGGCGACCTCGTCCCGCTTCGGCTTGCGCGCGTCCAGCCACCACTGCCCGGTGAGCGCGACCATCCCGACCAGCGCCTGCGCGTAGAGCGCGGACAGCTTCTCCTCATACCCGCGCGCGGCGAACTGCTGGGCGAGGATGTGCTCGACCTGGCTGGCGATGTCGTTGAGGACCGTCGAAAAGGTGCCGGTCGAACTGGCGACCGGGGAATCACGGACCAGAATGCGGAACCCGTCGTGGGAATCCTCGACGTAACTCAGCAACGCGACGGCGGCCTGCTCCAACATCACCCGCGGGTGTCCACCATGGAGCGTCGAAACCATCCGATCGAGCAGCAGCTGCGTTTCGCGGTCGACGACGACGGCGTAAATGCCTTCCTTGCCACCGAAGTGCTCGTAGACGACCGGCTTGGACACGTTCGCCCGCGCGGCGATCTCCTCGATGGAGGTGCCGTCAAAACCCTTCTCGGCGAACAACGCGCGTGCCACGTTGAGCAATTGCTGTCTGCGCTCGGTGCCCGTCATGCGCACCCGCGCGACCGGTGCGGCCGGCCGCGCCCCGGTGACCGCCGCCGCTTCTCGTTTCGCCCGTCGTCTCCCCGCCATTCGCAGCAGGGTAGTCGTGCGTGGTAATCCCGGTTCTAACCGGGATTACCACTCACGACGTTATTTGCTTTCGGTCGCGATCCGGGCCAGCCGCTGCGGAGTCGGCCACCGCACGTCGTGCACCCAGCCGAACTTCTCGAACATCCAGATCAGCCGCGCCGACATGTCGATCTGGCCGCGCTTCACGCCGTGCCGGGCCGAGGTCGGGTCGGCGTGGTGCAGGTTGTGCCAGGACTCGCCGAAGGAGAAGATCGCCAGCGGCCAGAAGTTCGCCGAACGGTCGCGCGCGGCGAACGGGCGCTCGCCGATCATGTGGCAGATCGAGTTGACCGACCAGGTCACGTGGTGCAGCACGCAAATCCGGACCAGGCCCGCCCAGAAGAAGGCCGTCACCGCGCCCCACAGCGACCACGAGATCAGCCCGCCGAGCAGCGCCGGCAGGAACAGGCTCACCAGCGACCACAGCCAGAACAGGTCGTCGACCTTGCTGATCGCCTTGTCCTTCACCAGATCCGGCGCGAACCGGCCCTGGTTGCTCTTGTCGCGCTCGAACAGCCAGCCCATGTGCGCGTGCCAGAAACCCTTGGCGATGGCCAGCGGCGAGGTGCCGTACGCCCACGGCGAGTGCGGGTCGCCGTCGCGGTCGGAGAACGCGTGGTGGCGCCGGTGGTCGGCCACCCAGGTGATCACCGGTCCCTGCAACGCGATGCTGCCCGCGATCGCCATCACGACCCGCAGCCACGGTTTCGCCTTGAACGAGCCGTGGGTGAAGTAGCGGTGGTAGGCGACCGTGATGCCCAGCCCGCTGATCCCGTAGAACACGACGAAGAGCGCGACGTCCAGCCAGGTCAGCCCCCAGCCCCAGGCGAACGGAACCGCGACCAGCAGCGCCACGATCGGCAGCAGCACGCCGAAGTACACCGAGAACTGGACCCCGATCGACCGCTGTCCTTCGATGATCGGCTTCGGGCCCTTCGGCGGGTCGCCCGCTGACTGAGAACGATCGAGGGTGGCCGTCATGCGCTCACTTCTTTCCTCTCACAACCCCTTGTGAAGGGTGCCCTAACCTACGGTGTCGTAAGTTACGGTACAGGAGGTTTCCGGCACTGTGGAGGCCCGAAAAGTCCGATTCCCCGGTGCCCGCCGCGACGCTGTGGCCCACGCCTCCCCCTCCTGGCGCCCCCGTCCCCGATCATCGCTATCCTGACCAGGACCGATCCGCCGTAGTGTAATCGGCAGCACTTCAGATTTTGGTTCTGACAGTTCAGGTTCGAATCCTGGCGGCGGAGCTGCACATCCGGCGAGGGCGATGGGAGTGGGGGCGGCTGAGCGAGGAACCGAGCGACCCCGCGGGCGCCCGTCGCCCGACCCTGGTCGAGATGTCGGACGCGTGGCTGGTCGGGCGTGCGCGGGAACTCATCGCGGCCGTACAGCGCCAGGAGCACGAGAATCAGCTCGAGATCGTCAAGATCATGGACGAGCTGCTCGACGAAACCCTCCGCCGGGGGGAACCCACCCTCGTCGCCCAGCTGCTGCGCGCCTCCGCTTTCTCCCGGCTCGTCACCCGCGGCCTCGCCGCCGAGGCCGAGCCCCGGCTCGACGAGATGCTCGCGCACACCCGGCGGCACGGCTTGTCCCTGCTGCGCGCGGACGCGCACGCGCTGCGCGGACGCCGTCTCGTGCTCGCCGCGCAGGAGGACGCCGCGCTCACCGAGATCGCCCGCGCGCTCGCGATCCTCGACGACTCCACGATTCCGGACCGCCAGGTCGGCGTCCGCAACTGGAACCGCATGCAGTCGATGGCGCTCATCGACTGCTGGATCGTGCTCAACCAGCTCGGCGTCTACGAGGCCGCCGAAGAGGTGATCGGCCGCGCGCACCAGGCGATCCGGGAAAGCGCCAGCCCGCACGAGATCACGCTGCAGCTGATGAACCGGGTCAAGATGCTGCTCGGCTGGGGCCTTCGGCTCGAGCGGATCGAGCAGTACGACGAGTCGGCGGAGAAGTTCCGCACCGCCGCGTCGATGGCGGTGGCCGCGGAAGGCCCGTTCGCCGAATCGCTGTTCCCGCGCAAGATCGGGGTGTCCGCGGTCGACCAGGTCGGCGTGCTGGCCGCGGCGCTCGCGCTGCACGATCCGTCCGCCGAGCACGTCGAACGCCTGCAGGGCATGCATCTCGGCCACCACTATCCGCACGAGCAGGAGCTGGTCGCGATCGCGCTGGCCCGCTGCCTCGACCAAGCCGGCCGCCGCAGCGACGCGCTGCAGGTGCTGTACGAGGCTCGCGACGTGCTGGCCGAAGACGTCTCGCAGCCGTCGATGCGGCTCACCCTCTCCCGCGAACTCGCCCGGCTCGACCCGGAGGCCGCGAGCCAGTCGCTGATCGACTACGCGACCGCGCTGGAAACCGAAATGTGGGCGCTGCGCGAATCGCAGATCGCCACGCTGAACGCGCGCCGCGAGCATGAACGGCTTTCCGCCGAGCACGGCGCGATCACCCAGCAGGCACTGCAGGATCCGCTCACCGGCCTGCCGAACCGCCGCGCGCTCGACGAACGGCTGCGCTCGCTGGCGTCGTCGGCGGACGCGCAGCCGCTCGCGGTCGCGCTGGTCGACCTCGACGGGTTCAAGGGCGTCAACGACAAGCAGTCGCACGCCGAGGGCGACAACGTTTTGCGTGTTGTGGCAAGCACTCTGCGCGACGCTTTGCGCGGCGACGACGTGGTGGCCCGCTACGGCGGCGACGAGTTCATCGTGCTGCTGCCCGGCGCGCCGGCGTCGGCGGCGAAGATGGCGCTCGGCCGCGCGGCCAAATCGGTCGCGACACTGCCGCATCACCTGTCGCACGGTGTGACGTTGTCCATTGGCCTGGTGTCGCTGCGTCCGCAGGAGCGGGCCGAACAGGTTCTCGCGCGCGCAGATGCGGCGATGTACGAAGCGAAACGCGGCGGGGGCAACCAGGTGGCGTCGGCCAATTCGATGGCCGGCGACGGCATGGGCGGCTGGCCTGGGGAAACCGCTCCGACCGACCCCGCGTGGAGCGCTGAGGACCCCACGTAGGATCGTTGGTGCTCGTCAACGCACCGGTGAATCGTTGGGAGACTCGTGAGCGGCCCGCTGAGCACGCTGATCCTCGCTGCGGGTGAGGGCACCCGCATGCGTTCCTCCACTCCTAAGGTGTTGCACCCGATCGCCGGAAGGCCGCTGGTGGAACACGCTGTGCGCGCCGCCGCCGGCCTCGCGCCGCAGCATCTGGTGGTCGTGATCGGACACGGCCGCGACGCCGTGCGCGCCGAACTCGACCGGGTCGGCGAGGTGCTCGGCCGCGAGGTCGCCACCGCCGTGCAGGAAGAGCAGAAGGGCACCGGGCACGCCGTTTCGTGCGCGCTGGCGGAGCTGCCGGAAGGACTCACCGGCACCGTGGTCGTCAGCTACGGCGACGTTCCGCTGCTGGACACCGAAACCCTGGAATCGCTGCGGGCCGAGCACGCCAAGACGGGCAACGCGGTCACCGTGCTCACCGCCGACGTCGCCGACCCGACCGGCTACGGCCGCATCGTGCGCGGCTCCGACGGTTCGGTCAGCGCGATCGTCGAGCACAAGGACGCGACGCCGGAGCAGCGGGCGATCACCGAGATCAACTCCGGTGTCTACGCCTTCGACGCGGCCGTGCTCATCGACGGCCTGACGCGGCTGTCCACCGACAACGCGCAGGGTGAGCTTTACCTCACCGACGTCCTCGGCATCGCCCGCGAGGATGGCAAGGGCGTCGGCGCGCTGGTCGTCGAAGACCCGTGGGTGACCGAAGGCGTGAACGACCGCGTGCAGCTTTCGGTGCTCGGCGCCGAGTACAACCGCCGCATCGTGCGCCGCTGGCAGCGCGAAGGCGTCACGGTCACGGACCCGAACACCACCTGGATCGAGGCGGACGTCACGCTCTCGCGCGACGTGCTGATCGAGCCGAACACCCAGCTCAAGGGCCGTTGCTCGGTCGGCGAGGGCTCCGTTGTGGGTCCGGACACGACGCTCACCGACGTGCAGATCGGCTCGGGCGCTTCGGTCGTGCGTGTGCACGGTTCGGGCTCTGAGCTGGGCGACGGCGTCAACGTCGGCCCGTACACGTACCTGCGGCCGGGCACGAAGCTCGGCGCGAAGGGCAAGCTGGGCGCGTTCGTCGAAACGAAGAACGCGCAAATCGGCACCGGAACCAAGGTGCCGCATCTCACTTATGTAGGCGACGCGATCGTCGGCGACCACAGCAACATCGGCTGTTCCAGTGTGTTCGTGAACTACGACGGGGTGGCCAAACACCAGACCGTTGTCGGCTCGCATGTCCGGCTTGGGGCGGACAACACGCTGGTCGCGCCGGTGCGGATCGGAGACGGCGCTTACAGTGGAGCCGGTGCGGTGATCCGCGACGACGTCCCGCCTGGCTCACTGGCGCTGTCGGCCGGTCCGCAGCGCACCATCGAAGGCTGGGCGGTCCGGCGCAGGCCGGGCACGCCCGCGGCGGAGGCAGCGGAAGCTGCTCTCGCCGCCCAGCAGCAGGACACCGTTGTGTCCGAGTCAGCAGCAGGAACCGACGGGGAGTCGCCAGCATGAGTCCGAAGTCAGGTACGCCGAAGAAGAATCTGATGCTCTTCTCCGGCCGTGCGCACCACGAGCTCGCGGAAGAGGTCGCCAAGCACCTCAACGTGACGATCACCCCGCAGACCGCGCACACGTTCGCCAACGGCGAGCTGTTCGTGCGGTTCGAGGAGTCGGTGCGCGGTACCGACGCGTTTGTGATCCAGGCGCACACCACGCCCATCAACGAGTACGTGATGGAGCAGCTGATCATGGTGGACGCGCTGAAGCGCGCGAGCGCCAAGCGGATCACCGTGGTCATGCCGTTCTACCCGTACGCGCGCCAGGACAAGAAGCACAAGGGCCGCGAGCCGATCTCGGCGCGGCTCATCGCGGACCTGTTCAAGACCGCGGGCGCGGACCGGATCATGACGGTCGACCTGCACACCGCCCAGATCCAGGGCTTCTTCGACGGCCCGGTCGACCACCTGATGGCCCAGTCGGTCCTCGCCGACCACATCAAGTCGACCTACGGCAACGCCGACATCACGGTCGTCTCGCCGGACTCGGGCCGCGTGCGGCTGGCCGAGAAGTGGGCCCAGCAGCTCGGCGACCGGCCGATCGCGTTCATCCACAAGACGCGCGACCCGGACAAGCCGAACCAGGCCGTGGCCAACCGCGTGGTCGGCAAGGTCGAGGGCAAACTCTGCGTGCTGATCGACGACATGATCGACACCGGCGGCACGATCGTGAAGGCCACCGAGGCCCTGCTGGAGGAGGGTGCGGCGGACGTGGTCATCGCGACCACGCACGGCATCCTCTCCGACCCGGCCACCGAGCGGCTGTCCCAGTGCAAGGCCCGCGAGGTCATCGTGACGAACTCGCTGCCGATCCCGGAGGAGAAGCGCTTCCCGGGCCTGACGGTGCTGTCCATCGCGCCGATGCTCGCGGAGGCCATCCAGCAGGTCTTCGAGGACGGCTCGGTCACCTCGCTGTTCGACGGCAACGCGTGACGCTGGCTGCCTGACTGAAGCAGTGGCACCCCGGGCCCTTGGCGGAAACGCCGGGGGCCCGGCGTCGTGTCGGGGCCCGGCGTCGTGTCGGGGCCCGGTGTCATGTCGGGGCCCGGCGTCATGTCGGGGCCCGGCGTCGTATCAGGGCCGTGTCATGTCAGGGCCTCGGCGTCGTGTCAGGGGCCCGGTGTCGCGTCAGTGCCCGTGTCGTGTCAGGGCCTAGCGTCACGTGAGGGGCCCGTGCCGTGTCGAGGCCCGGCAGCGTTCCGGTTAGTTCCGGTAACCCGGGAGCGACCTCGCGACCACGGCGGTACGTTCGGGCCCGGCGGGTCGGCCAAGCCCAGGAAGTCGCGCCGATTCCGGCCGCGACGCCTCATTTCAGCGGCACCCACGAGGACCTGCCAGCTACGCCCTGACAGCTACCGCCTCGACGGCACCGCAACGATCCAAACACCACCTCCTGCCTAAGTCGCCACGCTCGCTCAACACCTTTTGCCGTGGGCTCACCCCACGCTCGTCAGCCGACGCTTCTCACCCAGGACCCCTCGCCCTTCGCCTCTCACCTCACTCCCTCTCTCGCTACGAGCCCCTCACCCACCAAGCCTCGCCACTTCACCGCACCGCCGTCACACCGCTCCCATATCCCCAGACAGCCACCTCTCCGGCCGCAGGTGGATCGCCATGTGCTCCCCCAACTGCGTCCGCTCGAACTCGACATACCCGGCCACCTTGTCGGCGGGCAGGTACCGCGAGGCCATCTCCCACGTCAGCTCGCGGCTGCCCGGCCGGGTGCGCACCACCGGGCCCTCCACCGAGACGTACCGCACCGTCGGCTCGACCCGTTGCACCATCAGGCTGAACCGGCCGGCCGCCTCGATCGCCTTCGCCTTGCGCGAGTCCGGTTGCGTGATCACCCACAGCTCGCCGCCCGGCTCGTACTGGTACCAAATCGGCACGGTGAGCGGCGCTCGGTCCGGCCGCTCGACCACCGAGAGCGCGCCGATGTGCGGCTCCGCCAGAAACTGTTCCCGTTCTTCGATCGACAACACCATGCCTCCGAAGCTAACGACGGGGTACGACAAAAACCGGGTTCCGCCGGGGGCGAAAACCGATGCGTCACCCATCCGGGACTGACTAGCGTCACCGACATGGGGAAATTCGAATTCGGCGTCAGCCTGCGGCTCACGGCCGACGGCACCGAGTGGACCGAAAAAAGCAGGCGCGCCGAGGAACTCGGCTACGACCACCTGACCGTGCCCGATCATCTCGGGGCGGGGCGGCTGTCGCCGTTTCCCGCGCTTACCGCCGCCGCGGCGGTGACCGAGCGGGTGCGGGTCGGCACGCTGGTGTCCAACGTGCCGTTCTACAACCTGGCGCTCTTCGCCCGCGACGTCGCCACCACCAACAAACTCACCAACGGCCGCTTCGAACTCGGTCTCGGCTCAGGCCACATGAAGCACGAGTTCGACGACGCCGGGCTGCCGTGGCGCAAAGCGGCCGACCGGATCGCCTATCTCACCGAAGGTCTCGCTGAGCTGCGCACGCGCGTCGAGGACGAGGGCGGCATGCCGAAGCTGTTGATCGCGGGCAACAGCGACGGCGTGCTGAAGCTCGCGGCGGAGCAGGCGGACATCGTCGGATTCGCTGGTCTTCGCCAGGATCGCGGGCGTCCGCCGGGCACGTTCGTGCTCGACAATGACGTCGCGATGGACGAGCGGGTCAAGTATTTCCGTTCCCTGGCAGGGAATCGCGAGATCAACTACAACATGCTGATCCAGCGCGTAATAGTCACCGACGACCGGCGCGAGGCTGCCGCGGAATGGCACGCCGAGACAGAGGAACGCAGCGCGGCGAACGTCGACGAGCTGCTGAGCGCACCACAGCTTCTCTTCGGCACAGTGGACGAAATGGTGCAGCAGCTCATCGCACAGCGCGAACGGTACGGCTTCTCCTACTTCACCGTGTTCGAGGGGATGATGGAGACGTTCGCCCCGGTGGTGGCTGAGCTGCGGGGTCGCTAGCCGCCGCCTGCACCTTCGCGACCGCGTCGCCGGCGATCAGCGTGAGCACCCGGCCGAGGAGACCGTCTGGGACAGCTTCGTCGTCGATGTCGGCCTCCACGGCCAATCCGTTGCTCAACGCGAGCAGCACGACGGCGAATTCCTCAGCAGGCAACGGAAGTTCGAGGTCCAGCCCCTCGGCGAGCCGGTTCAAGGCACGCGCGATGGTGTCGCGGACCTCCCGGCGGCGCCGGCGCAACGCGTCGCGCCGCCGGTCGTCGTGGTGCGCCATCGCGAAAAATTCGGCCAGCAGCCGGTGCCACACCGCGTCGGTGCGCATTTCGTACATCAGCACCGCGGCGACGTTCGCCAGCCCCGCGCCGCCGTCGTCCGCTTCGGCGAAGCTCGCCAGGCTTGCCTCAAGCCGGTGCGCGGCGTGCTCCTCCATCAGCGCCAGCACCAGCTCGTCTTTCGACGCGAAACTCGAGTAGACCGCGCCTTTCGTCAACCCAGCCGCGGCGGCCACCTCGGTCAGCTTCGTCGCGGCGATGCCCTGTTCCCCGAACACGGCGAACGCCGCGTCGAGGATGCGCCGCCGGGTCTCCGCCCGCGTCGGCCGCGTCCGGCCGGTCATCGGCTTCTCCCTCATCCAGGGGGTTGACACTGCCTCAGCCCGCTCAATACCTTCAGGTATCCAATACCCACGGGTATCCAGTGTCAAGGACGCTGTCAAGGATGACAGGGAAGGACCGCCCCGATGAGGTTGCGCATAGTCCTGGCCGCCGCGGCACTGCTGACCGCCGCGCTCGCTGCCCCCGCCACTGCCGCTACGACCGGCGGCGTCAACGATCCAGCGTGCCAGCCGAGTTCGGCGCATCCACGTCCGGTGGTGTTCCTGCACGGGCTCGGCGCAACGTCCTATGAGGACTTGAACTTCCTGCAGGATCACGTTGCCGCCAAGGGATACTGCACGTTCAGCCGGACCTACGGAGCATATCCGCAGTTCCCGGTCGTCGGCGGACTGCGCCCGATCGCTGACTCCGCAACGGAAATCAAGCAGTTCGTCGGCGAGGTGCTAGCGGAAACCGGTGCGGCACAAGTGGATCTCGTCGGCCACTCCGAGGGCGGCTTCCAATCCCTGTACGTCACGAAGACCCAGGGCATCGCGGACCGGATCGGCTCCGTCGTGGCCATCGCGCCGCCCACGCACGGCACCACGTTCGCCGGGCTGACGAAGCTGGCGTACCTGCTGGGAGTGCGCGAGGAGGTCGGCAAGGCGCTCACCGCGTTCGGCTGCCCGGCGTGCGACAACCTGATCACCGACGGCAGCGCGGTGCAGACCCTCACGAACGGTCCCATCGCGCAGCCCGGCGTGCGCTACACGGTGCTCACGTCCCGGTTCGACGAATTGGTCACGCCGACCGAGACTTCTTTCGTGCGTGAGCCGGGCGTCACGAACGAGTACGTCCAGGACACCTGCCCGTTCGACCCCGTCGGGCACATCGGCGAGGCCTACGACCTCAACGTCTGGAACCTGGTCACGAACGCGCTCGACCCAGCCCACGCCACGAAATTCGTCTGCACCGCCGGCTCTCCCGGCTGAGCCGGGCTCAGTACGCCAGCGTGAACCGGGCGCGCGAGTGCTTCGGCTCCTCGATCTCGTCCACGAACGCGATCGCCAGGTCCGCGCCGCTGATGTGCGACCGGCCGTCGGCGTCGCTGACCAGCACGTCGCCGCCGAGGCGGAACTTGCCGGTGCGCTCGCCGGGGATCCAGGAGCCGAACTCGGCGGCCGGGCTGACGTAGAACCAGTCGACGTCCGCGGGCAGTTCGCGCAGGGCCTCCAGGACGAGGACGTGGCTGCCCGCCTCCGGCTTGTACTCCTCCGGGAAGTCCGGGGTGTCGATCACGCGCGGCCCGTCCTCGCTGACCCGCAGCGAACCGGCGCCGCCGACGATCGCCAGCCGCGCGCCGTTCGCGCGGGCAGCGTCCACCAGCGTCGGCAGGGCGTCCACTAGACGGCGGCCCTCGTCGTCCGCGCGGCCCGGCGTCGCGACCACGAGCACGTCCGCGCCCTTGGCCACCGAAGCGACGAACTCCGCGTCATGCATCGACCCCGACCGCGCCTCGACGCCGGAGGGCAACCCCTCGGCCTTGCGCGCGACCCCGGTCACGGAGTGCCCGCGCCGCAGCGCCTCGTCGGTGATCCGGCTGCCGGCGAATCCCGTCGCGCCGAACACCACAAGCTTGCTCATTGCCGCTCCTCGAAAAAGAAATCGTCTCTACGCCCGCCGATGGTAAGGACCGATCTTCGGCTACTTCAACGGAAGAAACGCACCCCGAGGTGAGCGTGCAGGTCAGCCGCCGAGCGCGGCGAACGCGGTGGTCAGCTTCGCCTTCACGGCGTTCGCGTCGACCGGCGACCGCACCTCGGCGACCGCCGTCGGCTTCGCCAGCACCTGGTAGCTCGCGGTGCGGTTGGGCAGGGTGAACTTGACCGAGCAGGACATCGTGATGGTCGCGTCCGCGGCCGCGTCGCCCTCCGTGGCACAGCTTTGCGACCCAAGCGAGTCCGCGCTGATTTCCACCGAAAGCTTGATGTGCACGCTCGGTTTCGACCCCGGCTGATTGCCGACGACGCTATTCGAAACGTCCACCGTCGTCTTGCAGGAACCGACGTAATCCTGGCAATCGAGTTTGTCGTTGAGCACCGTGACACTCGCCTGAGCGAGCCCGTCGAACGGCTGCCCGATCGCGTCGACCGCGGCGTTGAAATCATTGTGGAACTGCTTTATCTCCGCCTCGGCCAGCGGCCGGACACGGAACGCCGCCCCCAGCTTCGGACCGCCGCGCGGATCGAGCAGCGCGGGCGCGAACCCGGTGACCCGGTGCGGTTCGGCGGTAGTCACCTGCAGCGCGCCGCCGAGGTCGTACACCTCGGTGCCGTCCGGCAGCTTCTGCTTCCGCGGCGCGCCCGTGCCGAGTCCGCCGAGCGACTTGCGCAGTTCGGCGGCGAGTTTCGGCGGGGCCAGCCGCGCGGCCGGGTCGAGCGGCAGTTCGCTCCCGACGGTGTGCACCCATCCGGCGCCGAACTGGGTGCTGTTCTCCTCCAGCCCGTGCGCCTTCCAGTAGTCGGCGTCGGCCGCGAGGTACAGCTGCCCGTCCGGCTCGGTGATCCGCACCGACTTGCCTTCCAGCGGCAGCGCTCCGAAGCCGTTGCCGTCGCGCGCGACGCGGTACGTCAGCGTCGCCGGGTTGCCGGCCCCGTCCTTCAGCGTCGCGTCGTATTGCAGCGCCGGTGCCTGCTCCAGCGCCTTCAGCGCGGCGTCCACCGCTGTCTGCTGCTGTGCGCGCTGCGCGGCCAGCTGCCGGTCGGCGTCGGACAGCCCCGCCGTGCCGTTCACCGCGACCTGACAGCCAGCGAGAAGCCCACCCAGCAGCACCAGTGCTGTCGCAGTCCACCTAGCTCGCATGTCAGCCGCCCCTCTTTCGCGGGAATCATGCCACCCCCAAGAGATTGACGGGCGGCACGGGAATTGTGTCGTCACCCACCCGCGCGGGGGAGAGCAGGGCGACCCGGTGCGTGCCCGCGCGGACCGGCTGGTTTACACTTCCTGGGTTGTCTCGGCGAGGCGGGTGCGCCTGTAGGTGCCCGGCGTGATCGACGCGGCGGCTCGAGAAGCCCCGTGGTCAGCTCACGCCCGCAATCTCGCCGCCGTGCACAACCGCCCCCGAGCAGAGATCGACGATCCCCGCCGCCCCCTGCCGCACGTCGTGTGATTGAAGGAGTGCTACACCGTGTCCGAGGTACGTCTTTCCGTCGAACCGCGCACCGAGTTCGGAAAGGGTGCCGCTCGCCGCACCCGTCGCGCCGGCAAAATCCCCGCGGTGCTCTACGGGCACGGCTCGGACCCGCGGCACTTCGCGCTGCCGGCCATCGAGTTCGCCCGCGTCGTCCGCGAGAACGGCACCAACGCCGTCATCACGCTCGACCTGCAGGGTTCCAGCGAGCTGGCGCTGACCAAGACCATCGTGGTCCACCCGCTCAAGAACTACATCGAGCACGTCGACCTGCTGGTCGTCAAGCGCGGCGAGAAGGTCACCGTCGACGTCCCGGTCGTCGTCACCGGCACCGCGGGCCCGGGCACCCTGGTCGCCCAGGACCTCGACACGCTGCAGGTCGAGGTCGAGGCGCTGCACATCCCCGAGCAGTTCGAGGTTTCGGTCGAGGGCATCGAGGCCGGTACCCAGATCACCGCGGGCCAGGTCACCCTGCCCGCCGGTGCCGAGCTGGTCACCGACGCCGAGGCGCTCGTCGTGGCCGTCAACGAGGCCCCGCGCGGCAGCGCCGACGAGGACGCCGAAGCCGAAGCGGCCACCACCGAAGCCGCCGAATAAACTCTCTTCCGTGAGTGAAGACCTGCCCGGGGCCGGCGAGCTGATTCTGCTCGCCGGCCTCGGCAATCCCGGGCCGCAGTACGCCGGAAACCGGCACAACGTCGGGTTCATGGTGCTCGACGAGCTGGCCCGCCGGATCGGCGGGAAGTTCAAGGCGCACCGCAGCGGAGCCGAGGTACTCGAGGGCAGGCTGTCGGGCTCCCGCGTGGTGCTGGTGAAGCCGCGGTCGTTCATGAACCTTTCCGGCGGCCCGGTGGTCGGCGCGGCCCGGTTTTTCAAGGTGCCGCCGTCCGGCGTCGTGGTGGTGCACGACGAGCTGGACGTCGATTTCGGCGCACTGAAGCTCAAACTCGGCGGCGGCGACAACGGCCACAACGGCCTCCGGTCCATCACCAAATCTCTCGGCACGCGTGACTACTACCGCGTGCGCTTCGGCATCGGCCGCCCGCCCGGTCGGCAGGATCCGGCCGATTTCGTGCTGAAAGACTTCTCGACGGTCGAGCGCAAAGAACTCCCGTTCGAGATCGACCGATGCGCGGACGCCACCGAGGCGCTCCTCTCGCAGGGCCTCGCCGCCGCGCAGAATACGTTCCACGCAGCCTGAGGCTTTTGCCCGATTCCGCACGATTGGCGGTCTCTGCAACGGTTGTGCGTGTGGGTGAGCCGCGATCGCGGTGCGTGATGGAATTCTCACTCGATGGGCGGCTTCTGAGGCCCTAATCGAGTCGTCCGGCCCGGTGCGGGCTTCCGGGCGTGGCCGGGACCAGTTAGGACGGAGTTCAGGAGTTCGCACACCCCGACCCTGAATCGGAGAATGATCCATGTCGTTTACCGCCGAGGATCTCGCTGAGGTCGCTTTCGGTAACGCCCCGATTGGCCGCCGCGGCTACGCCAAGCAAGAGGTCGACGACTTCGTGCGCCGCATCGCCAAGACGATCGCCGATGAGGACGACCTCACCGCGGCCGAGGTCCACCACGTGCTGTTCTCCAAGCCGTTGATCGGCAAGCGCGGGTACGACGAACGAGAGGTCGACCAGTTCCTCGATGAGGTGGAGACACAACTAGCCGATCTGTCCGGACGCCGAGCCCCGATGATCCCCGGGACCAGGGACCACAGCGAGGCCACCGCAGGCCGCACCTCGTGGCCAGTCGTCACCGAGGCCCCCGCCGAGCGCTTGCCCGGCCGATAAGTCCGCTCGCGTTCTGACGCCCGCCGAAGGCCGCTTTGAGGACCCCCGACTCCCTCAAAGCGGCCTTCGCCGTGCTTCCACCTCTTCAGCGGTCCGTGAGGGGAACCCTCACAGCCCCAGATTCCCTCAGGGTTCCCCTCACGGCCCTTCGCCCGCCCCGCCCGTCCGTGAGGGCCCCCTTCACAGACCCAGACTCCAACGCCGGGGCCTTAAGGCGGCGCCGTGGGTGCCCGTTGAGGTTCGTCAGCTCAGGCCGAAGGGGCTGACCAGGGCCAGTGCGGTGCCGCTCTTGGCAGGTCGGCGGGAGCGGGCTGGTCGTCCGTGAAGGACTCCTTGAGGGAACCTGATTCCCTCAAGGAGTCCTTCACGGACCC